>CALUYE010000002.1 GCA_944324945.1 Candidatus Gastranaerophilales bacterium | reverse complement strand
ATACTTTATATTCGGTATGCATAACCGATTTGTAAATAAATTTTAATTTAATAACAGTTTTTTAAAGGGAGCATTCGTTCCCGTTTTTTTGTTTAAATATTTTTAATTTTGTTTTTTGCACAGAAAATGAGGAATGAACATTCATGGGTGTTGAAATTAATGAATAATTACAGTATTTTGAATTTAGGAATATTGTGTCGTGCCTGTATTTTTTAAGATTTTATTTAAAAATTGTAAATTTTTGTTAAGGAAATATTACCCGATTGGCAATCTTGACTTTTCAGGTTCCTTCTGTATAATGGAGAATGCGCCAAAAATTCAGATAGGAATAAAATGACTAGAATAAACGGTTTAAATTACAACTTAGCAAACAACAACTTAAATCTTTACACGAAGCGTACTTGCTCCGACAATTCAGAGATGTTTATAACATCTAAATTGAATATGTTATACGAACAGGCAATTTCAAGTAAAAATTTGTATAACAGCCGAAGAAATTTAAGAAAAATGGTTCAAGGCAGCCAGGGAAAACATTTAGACGAAACGGTTTAGTTAAAATTCTTTTTTCAATTTAGTCTGTAGTTCGTTAGCACAATTTAAATATTTAATTAAGTCTTCGTATCGTGATTCCCCTTCCCCGTAAGGTATGGTTTTATCTAAGAGAGTTTTTGTATCAATATTAAGTTCAAGCATTTTATTGATTGCTTTTTTGATAAGCTTAGCTTTGTATACTTTGGGAAAAAATTTGTATAATATATATTCAAAAAAGCTTGAATTACCTTTATTTAAACTGAATTGTTTAAAGTTTAAAAATCTTTTTAAGGTATTTATATTGCCCTTTAGGTTGTTTGGTTTTGTTGCATTTCCGAGATTTTTGATTAAATCAAGGTCGTATTCGTTTATTCTTCTTTGAGGCAATCTTTCTTCTTTTTTTATATTTTCTTCTTTAGTTTCTTCAAAGGGCGAGGATGTGATATCGTCCGTTATAATTTCGGAATGCATTTTTTCAAAAAAGTTTTCATTTTTATTTATGACATCCTGCTCATTTGTAGTTTGAATTATACCGTTTTGGATTAATCTGTCTGTTAGTGAGTTATATTTTGAATTTTCCATAATAATATTATGCACTTAAATATTAAATTTTTTGCCATATACAAGTAGGATTTTTAGGTGATATAATATTTTTGTAGTTTATAGGACAATAAAATTATGTGGGACTATTCGGATAAAGTCAAAGACCATTTTAAAAACCCGAGAAACGTAGGCTCTATTGAAAATGCTGATGCTATCGGGCAAGCTGGAGCATTATCTTGCGGAGATAAATTAAAATTATATTTAAAAATTGATAATAATATCATTACGGATGCTAAATTTCAGACGTTTGGTTGCGGCTCTGCGGTTGCGGCAAGCAGTATACTAACAGAGATGATAATAGGTAAATCTCTTGATGAAGCAAAGAAAATCACAAATAAACAAATAGCCGATGCGCTTGATGGGCTTCCGCCCGAAAAGATGCATTGTTCCGTTATGGGCAGAGAAGCTCTTGAAGATGCGCTAAAAAATTATTTCAGTGAAGAAGATTACTATAGTGAACTTGAAGAAGAAAAAAAAGAAGGCTCGCCTATTATCTGTCATTGTTTTTCAATAAGCGAAAAAGAAATTATTGATGCAGTTAATAATGGTGCTAAAACTTTTGATGATGTTTCAAAAATTACCTCGGCAGGGCTTGCATGCGGAAGATGCAAGGATGCAATTTTAAACATCATAAAACAAAATTTAAAAGAAGATAAAAAAGAATTTGATTCCCTAAGCCCCATTCAAAAAATTATTAAAATAAACAACGTAATAGAAAACACGATAGCTCCAGAACTTGCTCTTGACAGAGGCGGAATTGAGCTTGTTGATGTTGATGGGAATAATGTTTATGTAAAATTACAAGGACAGTGTTCTTCTTGTGTTAATGCTAAAAGGACTCTTAAAAACTTTGTTGAATTTAAATTAAGAGAACTTGTGGACAATTCTTTAAATGTATTTGAAAAATAGGTATTAAAATGAATAAAGTATACTTAGACAGTAATGCAACAACGTGCGTTGATCCTTTAGTTTTGGAAAAAATGCTTCCTTATTTTAAAGAAAATTATGCAAACCCTTCAAGCATGTATGATAGCGCAAGAATATGTGCAAATGCAATTGAAGAAGCAAGAAAACAGGTTGCTTCTTTGTTGGGTGTTAAAAATGAAAAGCAGATTATTTTTACATCCTGTGCAACAGAAAGCGCCAATTGTATTATTAAAGGTGCGGTTGAAAAATATTCAACATCCGATAAAAATCATATAATTACAACAAAAGTAGAACACCCTTGTGTTTTATCAACTTATGAATTTCTTGAAAGAAAAGGATACAAGGCTGATTATATTTCGGTTGATGAAAACGGAAACCTTGATATTGATTCGCTTTTATCTAAAATTACTCCTCAAACAATTTTAATATCCGTAATGCATGCAAATAATGAAACAGGGGCGATATATCCCGTTTATGATATTGCGCGTGAAGCAAAAAAGATAAATAAGGATGTTAAATTTTTCGTTGACGGTGTTCAAGCGGCAGGTAAGTTTGATATTTGTCTTGATGATACGGATATTGATTTTTATTCTATTTCGGGTCATAAGTTCCATGCGCCGAAAGGGGTTGGAGCAATGTATGTTAAAAAAGGAAATTTATTTGAACCCTTGCTCCATGGCGGTCATCAGGAAAATTCCTTAAGAGCGGGTACAATGAACACTCCTTATATTGTTGCAATAGGGGAAGCGGCTCGCTTGGCAAAAGAAAACTTGAGCTTCGAATTAAGCGAAGTAAAAAGATTAAGAGATAAGCTTGAAAATGGTATATTATCTCAATTACCAAATGCAAAATTGAACTCTAAGGCGGCTCAAAGAGTGGTCAATACAACAAACATAGGTTTTGAATATATAGAAGGAGAATTAATTCTTCTTTATTTAAACGATGCAGGTATCTACGCTTCATCAGGCAGTGCCTGTACATCGGGAAGCCTAGACCCGTCTCATGTTCTAAGAGCGCAAAACACTCCATTTACTTCCCTTCATGGTTCAATTCGTTTTTCTTTATCAAGATTTACCAAAGAAGAAGAAATTGATTATGCAATTGAAAATGTTGTAAAAGTGATTAAAAAATTAGCTGAAATATCACCTTTTCAAAAGGAGTTGGCAAATTTAGGCTTATAGAATAATGGAAAAAATTAAAATATGGAATTAACAAACGAAGTTGAGCTAGAGTTAAAAAAGAAGATAAAAGAAGCAAATTTAAGGCATATTGCAATAATAATGGATGGTAACAGGCGATGGGCAAAAAAATACATGCTTCCATCCGTTATGGGACACAAAAAGGGTGTAGATGCTCTTAAAAAAACAACAAAAGCATGTAACGATTTAGGAATTAAATATTTAACACTTTACGCTTTTTCAACGGAAAATTGGAACAGGAAAAAAGAAGAAGTTGATTTTTTAATGGATTTACTTGCAACAACGCTTAAAAACGAACTTGATGAATTAAATCAAAATAACGTAAAGATGAATTACATAGGAAATCTTGCAAGGCTAAATCCGTCTTTAAGGGAAATTATTAATTTTTCAAAAGAAAAAACAAAAAATAACACAGGTGTTGTTTTAACGGTTGCAATTAATTACGGAGCAAGGGATGAAATTGTTAATGCAATAAAAAATATAATTAACGACGGAATTAAAAAAGAAGACATAAACGAACAACTCGTTTCAAAATATCTCTATACAAACACACTTCCTGATCCTGACTTATTAATTCGCACCTCGGGAGAAAAAAGAATAAGTAATTACTTATTATGGCAGATTGCATACAGTGAAATCTATATAACAAATATATTCTGGCCCGAGTTTGATAAAGAAGCGCTAAAAGACGCTGTTATTGACTTTTTAAAGCGCCAGAGAAGATGGGGAAAATAGTATGTTAAAAATTACTCTTGCAACGGGAAACAAACACAAGGTTGATGAAATTAATTTAATTGCAAAAGATTTTAATATTGAGTTTGTTTTACCTAAAGGTGAATTTAACCCTGTTGAAGACGGCTCTACTTTTTTGGAAAATGCATATTGTAAAGCAAAATGCGCCTGTCAACAAGGAGATACCGATTTATATCTTGCGGATGACTCGGGGCTTTGTGTTGATTATTTAGACGGTGCACCGGGTATAAAAAGTGCAAGATATGAATCAACCCCTCAAAAAAGAATAGAAAAAGTTTTAAAAAAACTTGAAAATGTTGATGATATAAATAAAAGAAGTGCGCATTTTACCTGCGCTATGGTAGTTGTTGATAAAAACGCAAAAATTTTATTTCAAACGGAAAAATACTGTTTCGGACATATTTTAAAAAAACAAAAGGGTGAAAACGGTTTTGGATATGACCCTATTTTTTATGTTGATGAAAAAAACTGTTCAATGGCGCAGCTAAGTCCTGATGAAAAAGCACATGTTTCGCATCGTTCAAGGGCATTGAATGATGTTTTAAAATGGCTATGTGCAAATTATTTACAAGAAATTTAATTTTTTGGTAATTTTTTGGTAAAATTTTTTTATGGAATTAAACCCTATTTTAACATCCGTTATAATTCTTTGCATTTTATGCTTATTTAAAATTAATGTTTTATTTTCTTTAATGATAAGCTCAATTGTTGCGGGTTTACTTGCACACATGCCTATTGATAAAATTATGAATCTTTTCATATCAGGCATGGGTCAAAACTCGGAAACCGCTCTAAGTTATATTTTATTAGGCACTCTTGCTGCCGCAATGACGCACACGGGGCTTGCAGAGGTATTGGCGCTTAAAATTTCAAAATTCATTAAAAATAACAAATATCTTCTAATCGGGATTCTTGTTTTGATTTCGGTTTCTTCGCAAAATTTAATTCCCGTTCATATTGCTTTTATTCCAATATTAATCCCGCCGCTTTTAGGGTTGATGAATAAATTAAAAATAGACAGAAGAGCAATAGCATGCACCCTTGCTTTTGGTCTAAAAGCACCATATATTGCTATTCCTGCGGGTTTCGGGTTAATATTTCAAGGCTTAATTGCGGACAATATGACTCAAAACGGAATGAGTGTTTTAAAGCTTGATATATGGAAATATAGCTGGATATTAGGTTTTGCAATGTTTATAGCGCTTTTGATTGCAATATTTATAAGCTATCGAAAGCCAAGAATTTATAAAGAGACAAGTTCCGTTAACGAAGAAAAAAATTTAAATCCGAAATTTGAAAAAAAACACTATATAACGCTTTTAGGAGCAATAGTAACATTAATTATTCAGCTTATAAGCGGTTCGCTTCCTTTAGGAGCGCTTGTAGGACTTATAGTTATATTTGGTTTAAGAGCGGTATCGCATCATAAAATGGACTTTTTAATTAATGAAGGTGTCGGGCTTATGGGTTATATTGCTTTTGTTATGCTTGTTTGTGCGGGTTATGCACTTGTTTTAAAAGAAAGCGGCGGGGTGGAAAGCCTTGTTAATTCTCTTATGCCTTTTATAATTCATTCAAAATTTTTAGCGGCATTCGCAATGCTTTTAATCGGTCTTATTATAACAATAGGGATAGGTTCATCTTTTGGTACAATACCGATTTTAGCCGTTTTATTTGTACCGTTATGTATAAAATTAGGCATATCAACTCCTGCAACAATCATTCTAATGTGTGCCGCAGCAGCTCTTGGGGATGCAGGATCTCCTGCGTCGGATACAACTCTTGGCCCGAGCGCAGGATTAAATGCGGATGGTCAACATGACCACATAAAAGATACATGTATTCCGACATTTATACATTACAACAGCGCGCTAATAATAGCCGCCCTCATTGCCGTTTATATATTTTAGCCCTTTATTTAAGCGAAACACCTTTGAATGGATTCTTGAAGATCCTCTTTAACGCTTTGTTCTTCGGCATTTAACATATCAAGCTGTGTTTGATATCTTTGCAATTGCATATCAAGCATTTTTTCAGCCTGGTTTAATCTTTCCTTCTTCTTTTCTAAAGCTTTCATCTCGGGGCTTTCAGAATCCATTTCGGAACCGAGATTTACAAGCTCATTTATTTGATTTAACAAATCCATTCTTGTTGCAGAGATTAGCTGAATGTTGTAATTCAGATCCGATCTGAAAGAATTTATTTGTGCTAATCGCATTTGTGCAATCAAGATGCCCATTGTTATCTCATTTCGTTAAATTTGTTACCCCTTAGAAAAGTATGCTCGTTATTTTCGGCGATCAACTTTTCCATTTGACTTAATTGATGCAATTGGTATTTTAGTTTGTATTTAACCATTTTCCTTTTTTTATTTATGGAAAGTGCATCTTTTAAGCCCGCCACAAGCTCTCTTTTAAAAAGTTTTATGGGATTGTTCCTTTTTAAATAATTTTTTGTATAATTCAAAAAGGTCTTTAATCTTTTTAAATTTGCTTTTAGTGCTTGTTGCAATTTCGGATCTCCTTTTTTGTTTTTATTAGGAGCCCTTGTCTTAATAAAAACAAACTGTGTGTAAAAATTGACATTTTGTAAAAAAATATTACATTTTTATTTTCGACATTTCAATCTTAAAACTTTAAATAATGATACAAAAATTTACATTTGAAGAGAGTTTCAAATGTAAATTTTAGTTTTGTTATTTAATTTTGTTAAATATTCGGTCTTGAATTGTAAACTTGAAGTTCTTGTTCCAGGTTATATGCGCTTTTTAAAAGGGTAATTTCATCAAGCGGTTTTGCAATAACCTGTAAACCGACAGGCATTGAGTCTTTATCAAAACCGACAGGCATTGAAAGCGCGGGCGCTCCTACAAGGTTTGATGAGATTGTTGCAATATCCGTTAAATACATTTCTAAAGGATTATCCGCTTTGGAATTAAGGTCAAATGCCGTTGTGGGGCAAGTTGGCGAAACAAGAATATCGACTTCTTTGAATGCCTCAATAAAATCGTTTGCAATAAGTCTTCTTAATTGCTGCGCTTTTTTATAATATGCATCATAATATCCGCTTGATAGTGCGTATGTACCAAGCATTATTCTTCTTTTTACTTCGGGGCCAAAGCCTTGAGCGCGTGTTTTACAGTACATATCAAGCAAATTTTCGCAGTTTTGAGCTCTGTAACCGTATCTTACACCGTCAAAACGTGCTAAATTCGAGCTTGCTTCCGCTGTTGCAACGATGTAGTATACCCCTATTGAATGTTTTAAAAGAGGCAGTGAAATTTCTTTTATTGTTGCACCTAATTTTTCAAAAGTTTTAATTGCGTTTTCGATTGACGTTTTAACATCATCACTTACGCCTTCTGTCATCAATTCTTTAATTACGCCGACTTTAAGTCCTTTAATATCTTTTTTGATATTGCCCGATACATCACCTACTTCAAGTTTTAATGATGTTGAATCTTTTTCGTCGTATCCTGCTATGGCTTCATATAAATAAGCGGTATCTTCAATGCTTCTTGCAAAAGGCCCTATTTGATCAAGAGAAGAGGCAAATGCTACAAGACCGTATCTTGAAACTCTGCCATAAGTAGGCTTAAAACCTGTTATACCGCAAAAAGAAGCGGGTAATCTTATTGAGCCTCCGGTGTCAGATCCTAATGACAACGTAACTTCGCTTGATGCAACACAAGCTGCGGAACCGCCCGAGGAGCCTCCGGGGACTTTTGATAAGTTATAAGGATTTTTAACGGGTTTAAAAGCTGAGTTTTCATTACTTGAACCCATTGCAAACTCGTCAAGGTTTGTTTTTCCCAAAATCGGAACAAGGTTTTGTTTTAATTTTGTCGTAATAGTGGCATCATAAGGTGATATAAAATTTTCTAAAATTTTAGAGGAGCATGTTGTTTTTGCACCTTTTAAATTCATGTTATCTTTAAGCGCAAGGGGTATACCTGCCAGGGGAGGAATTTTTTCATTTTTTGCAATTTTTTCATCAACTTTTTTTGCTGTTTCAAGTGCAAAATCGAACGTTGTTGAATTAAACGCACCAAGAGTATTATCAAGCTTTTCAATTCTTTCTATTGAGGCTTGAACCAATTCTTTTGCGCTTACTTCTTTATTGATTAAAGCTTCGTGCTGTTGTGTTGCTGTTTTTTTCAATAATTCCATTAATTTTTACTCCAAAAATATTTTTATCTTAAAATTATTTTATGACAAATAAATCAATTGGTAAATACGGTGAAGAGAAGGCACAAAAATTCTTAACCAAAAAAGGCTATAAAATTCTTGAAACAAATTTCCGTTATTCAAAAATGGCTGAAATTGATATTATTGCATCTTTTAAAAATACCCTGCATTTTATTGAAGTTAAAACAAGAACGCAGGAAACTTTCGGAACTCCGTTTGATGCAATAACGCATCAAAAGCTAAAATCGATATATCTTGCGTCGAATTATTATCTTTCTAAAACGGATAAAAAATATTCAAAAATACAAATTGATGCAATAGGGATTTTAATAAGTAAAGACGGCAATTGTAAAATAGATTTTATTGAAAATATTTCTTTATAAAATCTTGTATTTGATTTAATTTTTTTATATAATATTAAATAATATTAAGCAATTAGTCTTGTAAAACGCAACAAAAAAAATTCAGGTGTTTTGTTAGGGTAAGAATATAAAGAAAGTAAGGTGTTAATATGACAAGTCCAATCCAAGGTATCAAAGGAAGCGCATCAAATGCCGTTAACGGTTTTAAAAACATGTCAACAAAGAAAAAAGTAGCGGCTGCAGTTGCAACTGTTGCAGTAGTTGGTTCTTTAATTGCTGCATATAAAAGAGGCGGAATCGGAGCTGATGAATTTTTAAAAGAAGGCGAAAAGCTAAAATTATCTAAAAGATTACAATTAGGATACGGTTCTTTAGCTAAAACAGTTGCTGATTACGCAATAATGGCAAAAGAAAAAGTATCTTCAATATTTAACAAAGCAGACAAATAGTTTAAATGTCTTTTAAGCATAATTTATAATGCAAAATAAGTATTGCTAAAAACGTGTTTTAATGTGTAATTAAACACGTTTTTAGTATATAATTTATTATTATAAAAGAAACGGAGCATTTATGAGTGTACTGGAGAGAATTAATTCATGTAAGGATGTTAAAGATTTATCGCTTGATGAGATGAATGAATTGGCATCAGATATAAGAAAAGGAATTTTAAACAGAGTAAATAAAATCGGAGGGCACTTGGGGCCTGATTTAGGAATTGTTGAAGTTACAATAGCACTTCACTATGTTTTTGACTGCCCTTATGATCAGTTTGTGTTTGATGTTTCGCATCAATGCTACCCTCACAAAATGTTAACGGGAAGAAAAGACGCTTTTATAAATAATGAAAAATTAGCGGATTATTCCGGCTACTTTGCACCGATTGAATCCCCATGCGATCCTTTTATTATCGGACACACATCAACATCAATTTCTCTTGCGTGCGGATTAGCTAAAGCAAGAGACTTAAGAAAGGAAAAATTTAACGTAATAGCTCTTATCGGAGACGGTTCCTTATCGGGCGGTGAGGCTTATGAAGGTTTTAATAATGCAGCAGTACTTAAAAGTAACTTTATTGCAATTGTAAATGATAATGAAATGTCAATTGCAAAAAATCAGGGAGGTTTATACAAAAATCTTGAAGAATTGAGAAAAACAAAAGGCGAAGCTCAAAATAATTTCTTTAAAACTTTAGGCTTTGATTATATTTATATTGAAGAAGGCAATAATATTGAAGTTTTAATTAATGAATTTAAAAAAATAAAAGATATTAAAAGACCGATTGTTGTACATATCCATACCCTTAAAGGAAAAGGCTATAAACCTGCCGAGAAATATAAAGAAAATTACCACTGGCAGCTTCCCGGGTTTATGGATAAAAAACAAAATAAACAGATTGATTTTAATCAGACTTATGAATCAATTACAACTGATTTTCTTTTAAGAAAGAAAATGGAAGGTGAACATATAGCTGTAATTAACCCGGCAACCCCTGGTGCTGTCGGATTTAGCGAAGAATTCAGAAAAGCCATGGGTGATAATTATACGGATGTGGGTATAGCAGAAGAACATGCAATAGCGTATACTTCAGCTCTTGCGCGGGGAGGAGCAAAACCTGTTCTTGCAATTTTAAGTTCATTTGTTCAAAGAACTTATGATCAACTATCGCAGGATTTAGCTTTAAATAATTCCCCCGCGACAATTTTAGTGTACTGGGGTGCAATAAGCAATGCGGATTGTACGCATTTAGGCGTGTTTGATATACCTTTAATTTCAAATATACCGAATATTGTTTATCTTTCCCCGACAAACAAAGAAGAATATCTCGCAATGCTTGAATATTCAATAAATCAAGAATCTCACCCCACCGTAATACGTGTTCCTTTCGGAACTTTAAGAGCAACAGGAATTAAAGACAAAACAGATTATTCAATATTGAATAAATTTAAAATGAATAAAAAAGGCTCTGCTGTTGCAATAATTGCTGCGGGTAACTTTTATGCGTTAGGTGAAGAGGTTTCAAAACTTCTTGAAGAAAAATACGATATTCATCCAACTTTAATCAATCCCTGCTTTTTATCGGGAGTTGATTGCGATATGTTGAATAAATTAAAATTAAATCATAAACTGGTAATTACTCTTGAGGATGGCGTAATATCGGGCGGGTTTGGTGAAAAAATTTCAAGATTTTATTCTTCATCAGATATGAAAGTCTTAAATTTTGGAGCAGATAAAATATTTACCGATAGAATCGCGCTTGATGAATTATATAATAAGTATCATCTAACAAAAGAATTAATTGTTGAAGATATAATAAAAATTCTTGAAAAATAATTAAATGAGGCTGGATCTCAGCCTCATTTAATCTATAATAATTTCTGTTTCGTTTTTATATGTAACATAGCCCGGGTAAGAATCGGGCGGTTTTTTGAGAAATTTTCTTTTTGTCATAATTATTGGGGTTTTGCCTGAAAATTTTGCTTTAGAATTTTCTTTTGTTAATTTTGCGCAATATTCCAATACTTCCCTGTCAGGTTCTTTTTTATTGTTTAAAATTTTAAGAATCACATGGGAACTTGTAAAACCTTGTCCATGGAACCATAAATCTTCGCTTGATGCAATTTTTGATATAAGGTAATCATTTTGTTTGTTGTTTTTACCAATGTAGATATCAAAACCTTTGTAGTTAACTTTTGTGATTGGAGTTTGCGTTTTATTGATTTTTTCATCGTTTGAAATATAACCTAGTTTTATAAGCTCTTCTTTTGTTCCTTCAAGATCATCAAACGAAGCTGCGTTTTCAATATTAAATTTAATTGAATTTAAGTATTCAAATCTTTCTTTTGCTTCATTGTATCTTTTTTTGTCAAATTCAAATGCGGTTTTTGCTTTTTTATAGCGTTCATAATATTTTTGAGCATTTTTTGCAGGAGTTAATTTTGTATCAAGTTCAATTTTTAAATTATCAATAAATAAAAATTCATCATTCTTGTTTATTTTATACGAATAAGCCATAATATAATCCGCAAATTGTTTGTATTTTTGAGCTTGTAAATCACTTGGTTTAGAATTTAATATGTTTGATAATTTTTTATAATCTTTTTGAAATGTTTTTAAAAATTTAGCTTTATATTGATTCATTAATTCGCTAAATATAAAACCCGCAAAATAATTATCGATTGAATCATTGATATTATCTTTACCGTCCCACAAATTTATTATGAAATTTTTTTCTAATCCTTTTTCAAGGCTCTGCATAAAATTAAAAATTTCAAGAGTATCATTATATTTATTAAATATTTTTTCCAAAAGAGGTTTATAAAAATAATAAATATTATCTGAAATTTCGTTAATATTTCTATCTTTTGCTGTTTCAAAGAATGTTGAATAACTTATATTTAAAATATCAAGTTTATTTTTTGCGGGCGGATAGATGTATTTTATACCGCCATATATTTCTCTTATTGAGCTTTTATCCTGCGAGATATTGTGTATTGAACCTATAATTATTTTATTTGAAGTATTATATAAAATAATATTTGAATGTTTTCCCATCAATTCAACAGCCAGGCAAACGCGCGTCAGGGAGCCTATTTCATCAAAATAATCAAAATAAAATTCAAATATCCTTTCATATTTTACAAGTTTAAAATCTTTGATTTTAGAGCCGTTTAGATATTTTCTTAATTGCATACAAAACATGGGCGGTTTTTTGGGAATTTTAATATCTCTTTTTAAGGCTGTGTTATCGTTAATAAAACAAATATGAGGGTATTTCGGGTTAATATTAATATATAATTTTTTATTTTGTGCTTTATTATAAGATAAATTTCTTAAATTAAAAATTACCTCATATCTTGACGGAAGCTGGATTTTTTGAACGATTGCACCATCAATAAAATCCTTATTTTCATCATAAAAATATTTTAAAGTAAGAGAATCTATATTGTTCATTATTAAATTATATCATTTAAAAATAAAGTTTTGTTTGAGGTAGAATAATTATTATGAAAATCAAAACAAAATCATTAAATGAAACCAAAAATTTAGCTTATAATTTTGCAAAGTGTCTCACCAAAAGAGGGCTTTTTGTAACGTTAACAGGCGATATCGGAGCAGGTAAAACACAATTTATAAGATATGTTTTAGAATATTTAAAAGTAGATAAAAAAGTTACAAGCCCGAGTTTTGTTATTTTAAACGAATATAAATGCGATTTATTTCCTGTTTATCATTTTGACCTTTATCGATTGGAACAAAAAGGATTAAGTTCAATTATCCCCGAGCTTCGCGAATACTCTAAAGAAAATATGCTGACATTTATTGAATGGGCTGAATTTGCATATGATGAAATTCCTGTAACTTCTCTTAGAATAAATGTTGAATACGATAAAGATGATATTGATATAAGATGGTTTGAGTTTAGTGATATAAATAATAAAAATGCCGAGTTTTTAAATAATTTTTCAAAAAGGATAAGCAAATGAATATCTTAGCTATATGTTGCGCGTTAAATAACACATATCTTGGTTTTGAATTTGATGATAAAAAAATTCATAAAATTATCAAGTCAGATAAAAATTATCACAGCCTTTATTTGATTTCGGAAATTAAAAAAATAATAAAAGAGAATAATTTTTCTTTAAATAAATTGGATTTTATCTGCGTAAATTCAGGCCCCGGAAGTTTTACGGGTATAAGAGTGGCATTGACTGTTGCAAAAGTAATAGCGGGAGAATTAAATATTCCTTTGGTTTCTCTTGATTGCGCAAATATTTTATTAAAAGCATTCGATTGCGATTATTACGTTTCAGATGCCCGAAGAGACATGTATTTTTTAGGAACAAAGGATGAAATTAAGCTTATAAAAAAAGAAAATTTTCCATATGAACAGCTGAATGATAAAAAAGTTGTCTGTGATATAAATTCAAAAGATAAATTTAAAAACGCACTATGCTTTGAAGAAATTGATAAAAATATAACAATTTCAATGATAGAATTAGCAAAAGAAAAATTTTTAAATTCTAAAGACAAAGATGAATTTAATTATTTAAATGTTAAAGCAAATTATATTCAAACGCCGCCAGTGTTTTAATCTTCTTCGTCGTTTCCTTGAATATCTGAATTCAGTGCCCATAAAAGAGCTGCAAGCCAGCCAAAGAACGTCCATCCTAAAAACACGGTCATAATTGTAATTGCTAAAGTGTTATTGTGTTTTCTTACATATGCCACAATAACGGGAATAAAATAAACCGCTAAAAATACAAACGCCCATGATGAAATCATAAATAACATAATCAACAAATATAATAACGCTATACTCATTTTATTTTTCCTATATTTTATCTTATTTATTTTATATGTTTATCTTATTTTTTGCAAGCTACATATCTATACTATCCATTATACCATCTACCATGAAGCTTGCGCCGACTGAGGGTTTATGCGGAAGCATAAAACAGCTTATATCTTCAGGATTGTATGCATCTCTTATTTTCATGCAGTCTTCATAATTCGATACATCGCCGCCATCATCGTTTCTTGGACAGATATTATTTCCTGAATCTTTCCAACAGTCATTACATTGTCTTTTTGTAATGCATTTTTTATCTATTCTGTAGCCTTTTTTGTTTGTTGCATCTTCATTAGAGTCATCCGTGTATGATGCGCAGATTTTTTTGTGGAACATTCCCGTATCGCCATATCCTGAACAATTTGCGCGCATCAGGGATGTGGGGCCGAAAACTAATTTTCCTACGGCATTTTCATCGGTTGATTCCAATCTGTATACGTCAAATGAAACAACCTGATCGTCAAGCATGAAATTTTTATTTGCCCATGCACCCGATGCGTCAAATTTTTGTTTACAATAAGGGTTCATTTGCGAAGTTGTAAGGGTAACTTTTGTATCTCCGTTATAAAAAACATCTTCACCCTGTTTACAGCTTACAGGCATAACCGTGCCGTTTGATATGTCTCCTGCATATATTCTTAAAGGAACTCTATCAACCCAGACTTTATTTGCACCTTTTTCGCCGTCAATATCAAGAACTATATTTTTAAACTGAACTTCCGAGTCTGTGTATGGTTTAATCCAGGGAGTTGATAAACCTTGAAGGGTTGAACCGTTTGCAAATACCATATTAACCGTTTCATCTCCGGCTGATTTTTGTTTGCATTCTGCTGCTTGTTTTAGGGTAAAGTTATCTGCTAACCTTAAGCAATAACCGTCATATCCTGCTGCAATTGCTATAAATGAAACAGTTCCTGTTTCTTTATATGAACATACTTTTCTTGTTGTGCCGCCTGCCGTATAATCATCAAGTTCATAATCTGGATAACATGCAGTACAGTTATCTCCGCTGCAAGATTTACAGCCGACACTATATTTTGAGGCTGCACATGAAGAAGAATTTGTGGTCGGTGTTAAAAGAGTTAAATACCTTTCCATAACTGCTGAGTTGCCTTTTTGGATATTCATTATTGTTGCATAAGCATAGAATCTTAATTTTTGAATTTTCGGTTTAAAATTAGGTACGATAATTGCTGAAATAATCATTACAATAATCATTGCGACTACTATTTCGGTTAATGTAAAAGCTCTTTTATTTTTCATTTAATATTCCTTTTAGTTTATCTAAACAATCAAAATAATTTTCAAAAATAAAACAGGGTTTATAATTTAATTTTTCAAAAGTAACGTCAAGCACTGTTTTATTTTTTACTGCTGCTATTTTAACGCTATTTTCTATTGATGATAGCACGGCAATGCTTCCTGTTGCATCATACGGAATTATTAAATAATCAACATTTTTGTATGTAATTGCATCTTTATGATTAAAATCAACAATATATGGCGCTATACTTAACCCCTGAATAACGCAAGGCAGATAAGTAGAACTTATAAGCTCTGATGAAACTTTTGGATGCTCAAGCTTTTGAGATATATCAATATCAAAAAATGCGGGAGAATGTGCACAAGGGATTTTATATTTTTTTGTAATTAAATGAGAAATAACCGCTTCGATTCCCCCTATAGGGTCAATTCCTTGAGCGTTTGAATAGTTTTCATCTTCGCAATCGCATCCGAAATAGCATACAACTGCAATTGCTTCGCATCCTTTGTTTAAAAGTCTGTTTGCCGCATCAATTAAAGCATCAGGATTTTTAATTGAACCTGATGAAATATTATTTTCAATTTTTATTTCAACCCCAACGGGATGTTTTGTATATTCAATATCGCAAATATTCATCCCCTGAACAATTTTTAGAGCGTTTATGGTATTTAGATGAACGTTTAGAATATTTTTCGGTATTTCGCAATCGAAAATAACCCCGATTTTATTGGTTTCGTAAGGTTTTTTTGGGATTATACCGATATTTCCTTTAAAAAATTCATCAAATAAATATCCTTCAAGATAGCTCATATCGTAATTTATAGCGCTCAATATTCCGCCGTTTACCGCGTTTGGATTTATTATTAAATGAAAGTATTTTGAAAACTCTCTTGCAATATAGCCAAAATCTCCTGCGTATCCTCCAATATCCGCTCCGATTCCTGTCGGGATTGAAATAGCTGTAATTGGTTTTTGCATAAGTTAATATCCTCTTGCTATTTGAAGAAACAGTGTTTCAAGGATTATTTTATCCTGAATGCTTGCTTCTTTCATTTTAAGCGCATTGTTTATAAGATTAATATCGTTTTTAATTTTTAAAATTAAAGATTGGTTTGATAAATTATTTTTTAACATATCTTTTAAAAATTCCAAAAATTCATTTAATATATCATCAAGCTCTTTTTCGCAGTCCGATAGAAAATCGTATAAATTTGACGAAATATCAAAAGCATTATCGTAATTTATATCGGGATAAATTTTAATAAATTCAAAAATATTGCTATAATCAATCTTTTTTCTTGTACCTGATAATTTAAAAGCTAGACATCTTGAAACAATTGTTTGAAGAATATTTTCTTTTGATTTTGTTAAAAAAACAAAAGTCGTGTTTTTGGGAGGTTCTTCGATTGATTTTAAAAGCGCATTTGGCGTTGTCGGGTGAAAAGTTTTTAAATTCAGTGGTTCAATACTGTAATCAATATTATTGCTGTAGTTAAAACTATCAAATTCCAAACATTCCTCTTGTGTTAGGGGTTTATTTTGAGACGAGAAAAAAATAAAAAATCTATGATAATCGCTTGATAATAAAAGACTTTTTTCTATTTCAAGAGCCTGTTTGACGGATATTACCGTTTTTGTTTCGTCTCCTTCCGGCTTAAAGTGGAGTTGAGAAACATTATTAATTGCAGGATGGGTATGATTTTTAATCCATTTACAATTTGTGCAGGTGCAATCATTATCTTGATTCAATAAACAGTTTAAATTTCTTGCAAGTTCAAGAGCAAAAAGGTATTGACCTATTGTATCTTCTCCTTCAAAAATCAATGCCTGCGGAAAAGATTTTTTATTTTCTTTAGACAGATTTAAAAGGTTTGAAAAATATTTATAAGCAAAAGGGAATCTTTTTTCGAAATTTTTATTAATCATCATTCCCTCCTTCAACAAATGCAAGTTCAAGCGCACAGATAGGGTCTTTAATTGTGCCTGATTTTAAATTGTACTCTGCTTTTGTTAAATTGATTTTTAATCTTATTAATTCTTCAAGAGGAATTTTTGATATTTTTTCAAGATTTTTCTTTACGACAAATTCATTTTGGTTTAATTTAGCAGCTAAATCCCAGCTTTTCATTTTTTTTGAATAAACTTTTAATTTAACAAGGTTTGAAAAAGTTGTTTGAATAAAAGCAAGTATTGGTAAATAATGTTCTTTTTGTAAAATTTGCGACAGCATATTTAAGCCATCCACATACCTTTTATTTAAAATTAAATCAACAATATTAAAAATATCACTGTTTGATGAAACAACTTCTTTTATCATTTCTTTTGTGATTATTTTTTCAGGATGCGCATACAGTTTTAATTTTTCAAGTTGAATTGAAATATCTCTTAAAGATGTTCCTATTGTTTGAATTAATAAAACACATTCTTCGTTATTTATTGTAAGATCTAATTCTTTTGCCATTGATTTTACATAAGGAATAATTTTATATTCTTCATAACTTTTAAATGAAGGAAACTCCTTTGGTTTTGTAATTTTTATCAATTCTTTGTAGAGTTTTTTTCTGCTGTCGGGTTTTTTCTTTTCGCCTTTTGGAGTAGGGCAAATTAAAATTATATGAACCCTGTCTGAAATTGAGTTAAAGGCGTCAATTAATTCTTTTGTTTGTTTTTCGTCAAGCTTTTCTTTTTGTTTTGATTCAAGGAAATATTTTGCGCATTTAATTACAATAACAACATCCCCGAACATCATTGCGTTTGTTCTTAAGACTTCGGAAAACAAAGAAAAAGAAGGATTATCAACAACTCTAAAGTTAAGTTCGTTGATATCCCCTTTTAAAACATTGTTTTTTATTTTATCTGTTTCTTTTTCAATTAGGTAATCTTCATCACCCCAGAAAAATTCTATAGGCATTTTAAACCTTTATTTAACTGTTGATTAACAGACTTGCGCCGATTACGCCTGCTGTATTTGCAAGCTGCGCAGGTACAATTTTAACACTTTGCGCTTGAATCGGCATGGCTCTGTCTAAAATTGTTTTTCTTATGGGCTCAAGTAAGATTTCACCCGCATCTGCAACACCGCCTCCGATAATGATTTTTTCGGGGTTTAGCAGATTGACAACCGAGGCAAGAGCTGTACCTATGATTTTACCCATTTGTTTAAATATTTGAATTGAAACGGCATCTCCCTGAAGAGCGGCTTGAGCAACTATATAAGGAGTTATAACGCCATCGGGCGCCATTTCTTTAAATTTTGCGGATTTTCCGCCGCTTATGTATTCTCTTGCCATTGTAACGATTGCAGGACCTGATGCAAAAGCTTCAAGACAGCCATAGTCTCCACATCCGCACAAAGGTCCGTTTTGCATTTGCATTTTAATATGTCCGATTTCACCTGCTGCGTTTGAAGAACCTCTTACAAGTTTATGATTTAAGACAATACCCGAACCTATACCTGTTCCGATTGTAATACAAATTAAATTTTCACATCCTTTACCTGCGCCAAAGTTTAGCTCTCCTAATGCCGCACATCTTACATCGTTATCAAGTTTTGTTTTAATTTGAAATTCGTCTTCTATTATTTTAGCTAAAGGAACGTTAACCCAACCGGGGATATTTGGAAGATTTTTTACTATACCTTCTTTATAATCAATCTGTCCCGGTAAACCAAAGCCTATTGCTTCAATTGTTTGCGGGGTTTCTTTGGTTTCCTGCATCAAATCTTTTATTGCCTGTTTGATATTATTAATACCTGCTTCATATCCCATTTCGGCTCTTGTCGGGGTTGTTGCATTATATACAATTTTTCCGTCCAAATCCACAAGTGCGATTTTAATATTTGTTCCGCCTACATCAATCCCGACTCTGTATTTTTTCATTTCATACTCCTTAAAATAGTTACTATGGTTAAAATTTTATCACAAAAAGATTATTTTTAATATCCGTGATAAAATTATTTTATGACCATAAACCCGCAGGATTTACAACTTCACGAACCCGACAAAACACTATGCAATAAAATCAACAAAATAAAAATTAAGGAAAAAATTCTTTTTAAAAAGGAGTCGATTTTTCATGATATTTATGTTGTTGAAAACAATTTCGGAAGATTTATAAAATTTTCAGACACCTATCAGGCAGGCTGTATTAATTCAAAACATTACCGCGGCAATCTTCCTTATATTAATTATTTTTTAATTCCTTATTTGATGAATAAAAATATCAAAGATATTTTATTAATAGGTTTAGGTTCAGGGATTATAATTAAACAGTATTTTCAATTGTTCGATAAAATAAATCGTGTTGATATAGTTGATATTGATGAAAATATTTATCCTTTAGCAATAGAATATTTTGATTTTCAATTAAACAGTAAAACAAACTTTTATCTTCAAGATGCCATAATTTATCTTAAAACAACAAAGAAAAAATACGATTTAATTGTTGTTGATATTGCGAATAACTATGGAGTTGATAATAGAATTTTTGAAGTTGAATATTTAAATTTAATTAAATCAAAATTAAAAAAGAAAGGAATTTTTGTTTCAAATCTCCCTTCAAGCAGGGATATTTTTAATAAAAAAAATAAATTAATCCTAAAAACAATTGATAATTATAAAAAAATGTTTGATTTTATTGATATTTATAATGGCGAAACCTCAAATAAAATATATTATGAAGTATTTTTTAATATAAAAAAACCCGTGTATGACATTACAAATTTGATTTTAATATCTTCAAATTTCAGACATAAAATTTCGTCAAACTATGAAAAATTAAATAAAATCAATGTTGATATTAAACCGTATATTTTCGATTTAATTAAATAAATTTCTTTTTACATATCTTAACAAAATTCTAAATTTTTTTAAAATATTGCCGTAAATAAATATGTAGGTAGTATCAAAAGGTGTGTAATGACAGACGTAAAAAAAATAACGGAAGGTATATACGCATATAAAGACCCCAATGCTGAAATTAAGCGCAGATTGGAAGAAGATTCCCAAAACAAACTTCTTTTTTCTTACGATGAAGATAATTCATTATCGGGTTTAATGAATGATGCCGATTTAATTAACGGGCTATCTCAGGCACAAAATGAGCTTTGCGCGACAAATATCGAAGATTTGTCGACATTATATAGTGAATATGATAATGAAATAAAACAAACTAAAGCGACGATAAATGAATATGATAATACTTATTCATACGACAATACACGCTTAGAAAGCCTTGAAAACACAAGAAATGAAATAATTTCAGACATTTCAAAAAATAAAGAAGATTTAAATGCGGTATTTAATGGCGAACACCCTGAAGTTGCAGCTGCGCAAAACAGTTTAAATGATGCACAGGATGAATATTTAAAAGCGCTTGATGAATCCAATAACCCTGAGATTATGGCGCTTTATGATTCCATTGAAGAAAATAATTTAAATATAATGGAACAAGAAGCAACAATTGCTTATATTACACAGCAAATAACAGATACAGAGTCTCAAATATCCGCACAGGAAAGTGCCATTTCTTCTCTTGACAGCGAAATTAGTTCTTATGAATCTCAAATTTCTTCGCTTCAATCGATGTTATCATCTTGCGATAATGATTCACAGGAAGCAAAAATAAGATCAAGAATTTCTAACCTTGAATCTTTAAAAGCAAATGCACAGGCAAGAAAAACAAACGAAGAAACAATTCTTGAAACTCTTCAGGAAAAACTTGAATCTCTTGAAGAGCAAAAGCCAAAAGAAGAAGAAAAACTTGAACTTTTTAAGGAAAAACAAAACGAACTTGAAGAACAAATTAAATCAATTCAAGACGAAACAATAAATGCTGCGCTTGAAAACCTTCAAAACGCAAGACAAAATTTAGCCGATATTAAAGAAGAACTTGTTTCAAAAATACAAGAAAGCATTAAAAATGCAGACGCTGAACTTAAAAAAACGGAAGAACAAATCGCAAAATTAAAGCAGGAACTCTTTAAGGAAGAACAGGAAAAATTAAATGCACTTCCTTTGGAAGAACAACCGAAAAATATTCAATCAAACGTCTATCCGACAACATCGTCAGGAAAACCCTTAAGCAGTGCTTCGGGTGTAATTAACAATTCATCGGTTGCTAAAGAAGTTACTCAAGAGCAAATGCAAAAAAATCTTGATGAAGCGAAAGACGAGCTTGATTTAAGCGTTGAAGAGCTTTTAGAAGCTTATAATCACAATTCAACAAAAGGTGCCGTATTTGAAGCAAGAAGCGCTAAGGATGCGCAATTTAGCGAATTATACAATGAATTATCAAAAACAGATCCAAACCTTGCGCAAGAATTGCAAGCTTCAAAAGAAACCATGGATTCAAAAGAAGAAGCGCTTGATGAAATAAAAGCGCAGCTTTTGCCTTATGATAACGCAATTAATTCAATCGAAAACGAGATTGAATCGGTTAATATTCAAATATCTGCCTTACTTGAAGCTCAAACAGAGCTTGATGAAGTTGACGAATCAGAACTTGATTCCGAACAAAAAGCACAGCTTAGAGAAAAAAGAGAATTAATAAAAGAAAAATTAAATGAATTAAACGAGCAAAAACTTGAACTTAACAATCAAATAAATGAAATCAAAACAAGCGATGAATATAAAGAATTAAAAAATAAAGAGCAACAGGCGCAAAATGAATATAATAGCGCTAAAAATGAATTTAATTCAGTATTATCAAAAGTTGAATCAAGCAAAGCTAAAGAAGAATTTGAAACTTCTCAATCAGACTATGAAAACGAAAAACAAAAAGCACAAGATAAAGTAACATCATCTCAATTAAAAGTCAGTGAACTATCAAAAACGCTGGATGAAAAAAATGCTTCAAATTTAGCAAAAGAATATAGTTTTTCTTTAACAAATGCGCAAGATATACTTGATTTTGCAACCAGCTTTATCGGATGCAACGAATCAGACGGCTCGGCTAACAAATTCTTAAACGGAGCAAGCTCATCATCAACCCCCTGGTGTGCGGCTTTTGTTCAATACGTATTGCAAAATTCAGGCAATTATGAAGATGTTTCTGATTGGTATAAAAATATAAGCAATAAATGGTACTGCCAAAATGTAGCAGACGCAGCACAAAAAGCAGGTGCAACCGTAAGTCAAGATGAAGCTCAAGCAGGCGACATTGTACTATTCTACAGTGATTCAAACGGCAGATATTCGCATATCGGACTTGTAACGGGCGTTGATGAAGACGGCACGGTTCACACCATCGAAGGTAACACATCTAACCAAGTAGCCGAGCGTACATACGCACAAAATCAAAGAAAAATGCTGTTCTGTAGAACCGTGGATTAAAATTAAAACTTATAACAAAACATAAAAAAAGAAGCCTTTGTGGCTTCTTTTTTTAATGGTACCCCCAAGCGAATTCGAATCGCTGTCTACACCGTGAAAGGGTGTTGTCCTAGGCCTCTAGACGATGGGGGCAAGAAATCTATTTTTTATCGCCGTATACAAATAAACCAATGATGTCGTTTAATTTGTTAAGTTGTTTTTGATAACTTGCTGTTTGTTTTTCAAGAGTTCTTATATTGCTTTTGTATTCTTGAATTGTATAGTTACAGTCTTTAATAGAGCTGTTCAAGCAATCGCGTACTCTTTGAGCGTCTTGAAGAACTGTTTTCATCGGAATGCCTAATGCTTCAATTGTTTGTCTTATGATTTGAGCGCCTGTTTGTCTTGGAACGCCTGTCGGCAATTGAGCGATTAATCTTTTTAAGACATTGATGTTATTCGGCATTTCAAATTCTTCAACATCTTCGTCATTTTCAATGGACAGTTTCATATCAGGGTCATCTGCTATATTTTCTTTATTGACTGAAAATACGGGTTGATAATCTTTGGCGTTTACTCCGAAATCGAATGAACCTGTTTCTTTTGAATCATCATCATCTAAATTATCAAGAGAAATGTCTTCGTTTTCGTCAAAATTATCAATTAAATTGTCATCGGACGAATTTGCCATATTTTCAATATCTTGTTGCTTTAGAGCATCGACTATTTTTTTACCCATGTTTTTTGGTAATTCATTATCTTGCATTTAGCAACCCCTTCTAATTCAATTCAGAACGACTCTGTATTATTATTAAAGCAGAAAAAAAAACTTTGTCAAACCTTTTATATAACTCTTAAAAAAAGTTAATATTAAGTGTCTATTTTACATCTTTGTCTTTTTTAATATACTTTTCTTCAATAAAATCATCGTTTGTTTTATTTTTAAAGTATATAAAATTGTACAATTCATTGATTGCCTTATGGTAGTCTTTATTTGAATATATTATATGCTTCCATTTGTTAATCAATTTAGCACAGTATTTTTTATCGGTAATATCGGGATTATTTGTATCATAACCCGCGTTAATAAGAGCATCTTTTGCGTTGTTTCCTAAAGACAATTCAAACAATGCTCTCATTTTTTCTTTTTGCGTGTATTGTTTTCTTGATTTCATTTTATGCGCTTACTTTTGCACTTTCAACTATATCATATAAAATATCGCATGAATCTTTTACCATATTTACACAGTGCAATTTTCGCTCTTTTGAATGAAAATCTTTAAACCCCGAAGATAAGACCTTGCAGCAGGCAACTTTGTGTTTTTCGCAAAATTTATCATACATTTCTTTTGCAAGAGCGCGTGCTGTGTTATCTTTAAGTTTACCGTGGAGAAAACCTATAACAATTTGCGCTCCAGTTAAGGCACCGCAGGCGCATCTTGAAGACATACCGCCCGAGAAACTTGTTGCTATTGAAATTGCGCTTTTGTCAACCATACCAAAATCAAACGCCGCTTTAACAACGGATTCTGAGCATGAATAGCCTTCGTTAAGAAAATTATTAACTGCGTTTTGAATAAATTTTTCTTTCATATAAACCTCTTTGCTACTTGATATAATATAGTCCGTAAATTTTATTTGCAAAAATTAAAAATGAAATAACAGCAGACGTTACAGCAGACAATAAAACAGCGCCTGCCGCAATATCTTTTGAAAGTTTTGCTAGTTTTGCCCATTTGTTTTTATAATATGCATCAATTACAAATTCTATAACCGAATTTAACATTTCAACAACCAAAACAAACATGTTTGCAAATATTATCATACAAAATCCAATTAAATCTACCCGTAAAAAAAATGCGATTGAAAAAGTTAAAAGAGCAATTAATATATGTTTTCTGAAGTTTCTCTGCGAGCGAAATGCAAGCCTTACGCCGTTTAGAGCATACATAACGCTTTTTTGAAAGCTTCTTGATTGAAATTTATTCATAACTTTGAAGAACCTTATTCTGAATTCCGACAACAAAATCGTAATCTTTTTTTTCTAAATGGTCAAATCCGAAAAGATGCAAAATCCCATGACAGATTAAATATGCAATTTCTTTTTCAATTGTGTTGTTGTTTTCTTTTTTTTGAGTATCCGCTTTTTCAACACTTACGATAATTTGTCCTAAATCAGCGCATTTTCTGTAAATAAGCGCATTATCATCATCACAAAATAAAGAAAAAGTTATAACATCCGTTTCTTTATCAATATTTCTATACTGTTTGTTAATCAGGTGAATTGTTTTATTTGTGCACAATGAAATATCAAATCTTATTTTATTTATGTTTTTATTAAAAATTTTACTTGATTTTAATTCTTTTAAATTAAGCAATTTTTCAACGATTGTTTTTGTATCTTTTTTGATTTTTGAAAGCGTTAAATTGTATTTTTTAAGATTAATCTCATCAATTTTTGAAATTTCAAAACTGCTATTCATCACTGTTATCATCTTTCTTGTATGATTTTGATTGAAGTTCGCGGATTTTATTTTCAAATTCTTCATCGTTTGTTGTTTGCATGGTTATTTTATTTTTATCTTTTAATTCATCCATGACTTTAGTTTGATATTTAATTCTTTCATGCTGCATTCCGCGCAAGACTTTATTAAATGTCATAGCTATTATTTTTATGTCTTTTAAAGTTAAAGGGCTGTCCGATAATTGACCGTCATTTAATCTTTCCGTAAAAATTTTATTAACTATTGATTCAATTTCTTCCTGGGAAGGATTTTTTAAAGAACGAACAGCGCTCTCAAGCGCATCTGCAAGCATTAAAATTGCCGTTTCTTTGGTTTTGGGTTTCGGACCGGGGTATCTGAATTGCCCTTCTTGAACGTTTTCTTTTCCTTCTTCTTCAATTGCTTTATTGTAAAAATACCCTGCAAGGCTTTCTCCGTGGTGTTGTTGAATAAAATCAATAACAACCTGCGGAAGACCGTATTTTTTGGCAATTTCAACCCCGTCTTTAGTGTGAAGCGTAATTATCATCTTACTTTGCCTTGGAGTTAAGCTTGTGTGCGGGTTTTCAACCCCAAAATAAGACTGGTTTTCAATAAAAAAGTACGGACGTTGTAATTTACCTATATCATGATAAAAAGCGCCGACTCTGGCTAAAATTGCGTTTGCTCCGATTGCACTTGCTGCAGCCTCGCAAAGGTTTGCAACCATAAGAGAGTGATGAAAAGTCCCCGGTGCAGCACTTCTCATTTTTGATAAAAGCTCCTGATTTTGATCCGCAAGTTCAATTAAAGCATAAGGAGAAACGATTTTGCAGACTTTTTCAATAATCGGAATTAAAAACATTGCTATCATTGATGAAATTAAACCGTTTAGAATTCCTAAAAGCGGATTTTGCACCTGATATTGAAGAATTTCTCTAAATGCCTGGAACTGATTTTCAAAAAGAGAAATTGAAAACATCGCAAAAAACATTATAAGACCAACCTGCAAACCGCATAAAATAATATCAAATCTTTTTGCATAAGAAATTTTGGATACAAGATAGCTTGAAGCTAAAATTGCGCAAATAAACGTGTAAATTATCTGCGGATCAAGAAATAATGTAGCGGATAATATTGCAAGCATTAAAATCGAAACCAAAAACGCTAAAATCGGATTTGTAAATATAGCTAAAATCATCGTAAAAGCAATAAACGGCATTAGATAATTAGAAATAGCAGTCGAATTTGAAATTAATATGCAGGCATAAGTTAAAACTATTGCAGACGCTGCAATATATGCCATATAGCGCGGAGTGTAGTATTTTTTTTCGTATTTTTTAACATATAAAACAAGGCTGTACATAATTATGCACACAAGGGAAAATATCCCCAAAACCCCGCCTTTGTTTAATTCGAAAGCATTATAGCCCGATTGTTTCAGTGCGTCTTTTTTAAGCTGGGTTACTCTGTCTCCAGCTTTAACTATAATATCGCCTTTTTTAAAGGATACAACCGAAGGTTTAACCGCGTTTCTGACATTTTTCTTGGCAATTTCCGTTGCATATTCATCAATTATTAAGTTAGGAACGATACTGTGCTCCAATAGCCCTATAATTAGTGCGTTCTGGCTTCTTTTGGTGTGATGAGCCAAAACTTTATTAATATAAGAATCATCAACAAAGTTTGTTATATCGGTATCGTATATTCCTGTGTTTAGGATTTCATTTAAAATGTATCTTGTGTTTGTAAAAGCGGAATTTAAATTTGCTTCGCTGTTTGTTAAAATAAATGTTATTGCTTTATTTTTGCGCTCTAAATCACTTATTTCAAGCAGTTCGCTAAGTTCTTTCTGCTTTGTCTGGTAAGATTTTTTCTCGTTTTTAATCTGCTCAATGCTGTCAATTACTTTTTGTAAATCCGTTATAATATATTCATTTTCAACAGGAGTTACAACAGGGCGGATTTTGCTTGAGACTTCTCTTTTGATTAATTCTGTTTTTTGTTTATCAATAACTTCAAAATTATTTTTGGCAATGAGTGTTTTTTGCGCAATTTCATTTTCGATTATATCTTGATAAAGATAATATCTTATTGATAAAAGAAGTGTTAAAATTATTGCAACCGATAAAAACGCACCGAGCGCAAAAGTGCTTGAAGATTGAAAAATGTCTTCGTTTTTAAAAAAATTCGTAATTTTTTTCATATATATCCAAAAGTAAACTAAAAACTAAATAACCTAAATTGTATTATACACCAAATTTAACTTTCGATATACTTTTTAATATTTATAAATAAGCACTTATTAATCAATCATTAACGGGTTTTTTAAGCCATTCTTTAGCTTTATAGCCCACAAGCACCTTCCCGTCCGCGCGAATGCCGAAAGCAAAAGGATCTTCTCCTTCATCTATTCCGTCTATATCCATGCAAAATAATTTGTATTGCGCATCAAAACCGTTTTTATCGGAGTAAATCGGTACTGCACCTGGGGCTGCATACCATCTTTTGTTGTTGTAGATTTCAAGGCATTCTTCATCATCATTACCGTCAATACAATATCTTGTATCATTATTTAAATTTCTTGCAGCAGCATCCGAAATACCAAAAGTATTTGCAGGCGAGCCTTGATAAAACACTATCCCGTCAGCCGTTACAATTTCCGCTCCCACTGCTTTGGCTCTTGATTTACAGCTATCATCGTAATACCATAAATTTTCATCCTTTGCATGATCGTTGATATCCTGTTGTAATACTATACTTGATTCGTGTTCTGAGCCTGCTTTAGCTTCAGAACAATCAACACTTTTGGTGCTTATTGTATCTGCAAACGTTTCACAAAAATACGTAATATCCCCATCATGTTCCCCATCAATCGTATTTCCGTTTGCTCTTGTACCCAAATCTCCATTTTGATAGTATCAATCTGATGAGACAAGTTCATGAATTACCGTATTTAGAGTATTATATCCTTTTTTAAATTTCATAACTTTTTCATCGGGAGAACTTTGAAACGCCACAGGAAGCAAAATCATGGTTAGAACACCTATTATCACCAGAACTATTAAAATTTCAGCCAAAGTAAAACCTTTTTTCATTTTTTCTCCATAACTTTAATACATTAAAATAAAATTAAACAACATATTTTATGAACTAAACATCATAACACATGAACTTTACTTTATAGAATATTTTTTGTCAAGCGTTCATGATGTTTGTATGGAGTATGATTTAAAAACTTTCGGGAAAAAAATAAAAATTGAAAGAATTAAAAACGACTTGTCTCAAGAGGAGTTGGCATATAAAGTCGGTGTTTCAACAAGAACAATTTCTTTAATTGAATCGGGTTTGCAGCATCCTAAATTTTTTCTCATTGCAAAAATATCAAAAGTTTTAAATTTTGATATAAATATTCTTCTATAGCATAGTTTTTAGTAGTGTTATTTTTGTTATATAATTTCTTTATGAAAAGAAATTTATTTTTATCGGGATTAGTATTATTATCTTTAACATTTAATCAAAATGTCTTTGCAAGAGCTGATTTAAGCGAACAATTTGCGCAAAATTCTGCAATTATATACACTCTGAACATTAGAAACTTTGGTTCAGTTGATAAAGACAAAGACGGAATTATAGATGAATCAAAAGGTGATATAAAAGGAACTTTTTTAAACGCAAGTGAAAAGTTAAAAGATTTAAAAAAAGAAGGAATAAATACAATATATCTTCTGCCGATTACAAAAACGGGTAAATTAAAAGCATTAGGAAACGCAGGTTCATTGTATGCCATGGATGCGTTTGATGAAATAAACCCGTATTTGGATGATAATAAAAATGAAATATCTGCTTATGAAGAAGCAAGGTTTTTTGTTGATAGTGCGCACAAGCTTGATATGAATGTAATTTTAGATTTACCAAGCTGCGGTTCATACGATTTAAGCCTTAAAAAACCCTCCTGGTTTTTATTTGACAATAAAAACGAAGCGCAAATTCCAGCTGATTGGACGGATGTAAGGCTTTTTAAAGTTTATAACGATGATAATAAAACTTTAAATATTGAAACACTGAATAATTTTAAAAGTTTTATTGATATGGCGCTAAATTTAGGTTTTGACGGAATAAGAGCGGATGTTGCCGCAATAAAACCTTATGAATTCTGGGAAAATATTATAGATTACGCTAAAAATAAAAACGAAAAATTTATTTTTATTGCAGAAGCAAGTCCTGATTGGTCAAACCCTGCAAATGGTATAATTGAGCACTATACAACAATTGATGAACTTTTAGATGCGGGTTTTGATGGTTATTACGGCTCCTGGAGCGATTTTAAAAACATCAAAACAAAAAAAGAATTTGATGAAAAAATTGAAAAAAATCTTAAAATTTTATCAAAACATAATTCAAAAGCCATGATTGCGGCTTTTGCAACGCATGACCAGCAGGCGCCCGTTTTAAGAGGCAAAAACTATCACAATATGATTTTATGGCTTAGTACAACGCTTCCATTAAATTCATATTTTCTTGACGGGTTTAGCGTCGGGGATGATTTTATTTATGATTATGAAAATAAAAAAGCTTCTTATAGTTTAACCGATGACGAATATTATTTTGTTCACAGCGGAAGCTTTGATATTTTTAACACGACAGGCCCTGTTAGAGAAAAAAATATTTCTCTTAAAAAAAATTACATCAATGCGATAAATTTTAAATTATCAAATATTGATTTATTAAAATACGGAAAATATAAAACCTTAAAAACCAAAAACGACAGAGTTTTTTCCTATTCAATGACATATTTAAATAAAGAGCTTGTTGTTGTCGGCAATTTAGATGAAAACAACAATCAAAAAGCTTGTGCTAATGCTCAATATTTAAAAAAGAAGAATTTATTTCAAATTATTTTTGCAAAGGAAAAACCGCAAATCATCAAAAATAAAATAGAAGTTAATTTAGAACCTCTTGAAATACAGGTTTATTTGATTAATCAAGTAAGTCCTCAAGAATCTTAGCTTCGTTTTGTGCTTTTTTGGGAATAATTCTGTTTGCTTTTTGCATATAGCTTCTAAGCGCTTCTCTTATTAACTCCGAGCGTGTTCTTTGTTCATTTTTTGCAACTTTATCGATTGTGGATAAAAAAGCATCATTCATTGAAACTAAAATTCTTGCCATAATTCATATCCTTTATAATTACAAAATTATTATATCATATTTTCTGCCTTGTACTCCTAGTACAGAAGGGTAATATTTTTTAATTTTTAACGTGTAAAAATTTAATTGTCAGATAAAAAAGGAGGATTTATGAGCGATTTTTTGGAGCTATACAGGTGTAATTTATGCTTTCATGTTGTTGAAATTTGTAAAGAAGGTGCAGGAGAATTAGTTTGCTGCGGCGAAAAAATGGAAAAATTAGAGGAAAATATTGCAAACCCCGATAATGCGCACTTTGCAAACATTGAAAACATAAGCGATATCGAAAAGAAAATAACATTTAATCATCCCATGACGCAAGAGCATTACATTGAATTTGTAGAAATTATTTCAAAAGATTTAAAACACATCAAAAGAAAACATTTCTCATTTGATGATGAGCTTGAAATGACAATTAAATGCAATTGTAAAAACGGCTTTGATGTCAGATTATACTGTAACCGTGATGGTGTATGGAAAACGGAAATTAATTAAGAAGGTGTTATATGGATTCAAAATTGATACAGGAATTTAACAAGCAGATAAATTTAGAATTTTACAGCGCATATTTATATTTTGCAATGTCAACGTATTTTGATGAAATCGTAATGAATGGTTTTTGTTCTTTTATGAAGAAAAAAGCATCATCAAAACTCTCTGTTGCACAGATGATTTATGATTATTTAATTTTAAGAGATGAAAAATTGACATTTATGAAAATCGAAGAACCGAATATCGATTGGATTAACGTTTCTGACGTATTTTCAAGCGCGTTATCGCATGAAGAATTTTTGCTTGAGCGTGTGTTGGAACTTTATAAAACAGCAAGAGAAACAGACGATATCGCAGCAGTTGAATTTATTTCAAAAATCTTAAACCAAACCCAGAAAGATTTAAGTGTTCTAAGAAAAATCAATGTCAAAATAAAAAGTACAAATATAGTCCCTGTTAATATTAACAGTCTTGATATTATTTTTGATAACGGCAAAAATTCGCTACAGGACATAAATTGCATTTAGGATTTTGAGGTTTACAGATGTTTTGCCCTAAGGTTACAAGATAGGTATTAAAATTAATCCAGTATTTTTTTGGAAGTTTTTTCCTTAATGCCATTTCGGTATCATCCGGTTTATTGGTTTTAACGTAACCTAAACGGTTGCAGATTCTATGAACATGAACATCAACACAAATTGCGGGCTTATTAAAACCTTTTGTTAAAACTAAATTCGCGGTTTTTCTGCCGACACCTTTAAATTTAGTCAATTCATCAATTTCATCGGGAACTTCGCCTTTGTATTTTTCTGTTATTTCTTTTGATAATTCAATAATTTGAGAAGCTTTGTTTTGATAAAATCCGACAGGATAAATTGCTTTTTGAAGTTTTTCACAAGAAACCTTTGTCATCTCAAGAGGAGTTTTTGCAAGTTCAAGCATTCTTTTAGCCGCACCTATTGTAATTTTATCGTTTGTTCTAAGAGATAAAATACAACATATCAAAACAAGATACGGATTTTTTACATTTTCCATAAAATCCACAAATTCGCTATGAATAAGCTTGTTTTCATCAAACGCTTTTTGTAAAACAGAATAAATATTATCTATATCCATGGTATAATTATAACAAAAGGAGAAATAAAAGTGGCAAATATTGAAGAAATAAACGATTCAAATTTTCAACATCTGGTTTTAGATTCTAAGTCCCTTGTTGTGGTTGATTTTTGGGCGCAATGGTGCGGGCCTTGCCGTAAATTGGCTCCTGTTATGGAACAAATTCAAAACGAATTTATAGACAGCATAAAAGTCTATAAAATAGATGCGGATAAAAATATTAACTCGGCAAAAGAATACGGTGTTATTTCTCTTCCTTCGATTCTTGTTTTTAAAGACGGAATCGTTAAAGAAACAATGGTTGGTTTAATGCCGAAAAGCGCAATTGTATCAAACATCAAAAAATATCTTTAAAATTATAATAAATGTGCTAAGATTAAATTATGTCTATATTAAAAATAGTTGAATATGGTTCCCCTATTTTAAGGGAAAAATCAAAAGAAGTAAGTAAAATTTCAAAAAAAGTTAAAACCTTAATAACCGATATGCTTGATACCATGTATCAGGCAAACGGCGTAGGTTTAGCAGCACCCCAGGTTGGTGAATTGCTTAGAATTTTTGTTATTGATGTTTCAGACCCTCAAGGCCCGATTAATCCTTTGGTCTTTATAAATCCTAAAATAATTAAAAAATCGGGTGCCATGAATAGCTATGAAGGGTGTTTAAGTTTTCCGAAAGCTTATACGAATGTCAGAAGATATAAAAACGTCATGATTAAAGCTCTTGATATAAACGGACGTCCTTTTGTCAAAGAAGCAAAAGACGGCGAGCTTCTTGCAAGAGCAATTCAGCATGAGTTTGATCATCTTGACGGTAAATTATTTATTGATCATTGTAGAAACATATTTGACACAACAAACGTTCTTCAAAAGTACAACCTGCCCCCGCTTGAGCAAGATTGGCTAATTGAAGAAGATGAACTTGAAAAAGAAATTGAAGAATTTGAAAAAAATAATCCTCAGGTGGTAGAGGAAAGACAAAAAGAAATTGAAGAATTAGAAAAACAAAATGAGCAACAAAATTAAAATCATCTTTCTTGCAACTCCCGATATTGCGCTTGAAAGTTTTAAATACTTTATTAATTCTCCCGATTACTGTGTATGTGCTCTTGTAAGCCAAAAAGCAAAAGCTCAAAACAGAGGTAAAAAAATAATCGAGCGAAATATAACCAAATTAGCAAAAGAAAATAATATTCCCGTTTTTGAACCTGATAAAATTTCAAAAGAAAAAGATATTATCGAAAAATTAAAATCTTACAATCCTGATTTTTTAATAACTTTCGCGTTCGGACAGATTTTATCGCAGGAAGTAATTGATATAGCTAAATATGCAACAATAAATCTCCACGCCAGCTTATTACCCTTGTATAGAGGAGCTAATCCGATTTGCCAGGCAATTATGGACGGTTGTTCAAAAACAGGCATTACAACAATGAAAACAGTGCTTGAATTGGATGCAGGAGACATTTGCCTTCAAAAGGAAATAGATATAACACCCGAGATGAATGTTATTGAATTAATGAATATCATTTCTCTTGAAAGCCCCCTTTTGCTTGATAAAACCCTTAAAGGCTTATATGAAGGCAATTTAAAACCAATTAAGCAAGATAGCTCGAAAGCAACATTTACAAAAAAAATTAAAAAAGAAGAAAAAATTATTGATTGGTCAATGGATGCTCAAAAGCTCCACGATAAAATAAGAGCAATGTATCAAATAAATACAAACCATACAACATTCAATAATAAAATTATTAAAATTCTAAAAACGCAAGTTGTACCTTATCAATCAAATAATATCGGAACAATTGTAAAAATTGAAAAAGACGGGATTATTGTTGAATGTAAAAATAATGCACTTAAAATAATAACACTGAAACCCGAAGGCAAAGGTGAAATGAATGCTACAGATTGGATAAGAGGCGCAAGAGTAAAAATCGGAGATTGTTTTAAATAATGTTTCAAAGAGGTATAAGAGGCGCAATAAGCGTAGAGCAAAATTCAAGCCAAGCATTGAAGGATGCAACAATAGAATTATTGAATGAAATGATTGATAAAAATTCAATAGATACAAAAGATATCGCTTTTGCGATTTTTACAATCACAAAAGATATTGATGTTGATTTTCCCGCTAAATTTGCAAGATTGTACTGTAATTTTTCAAACGTTCCGATGATGTGCTACAATGAAGCGGATATCAAAGGAAGTATTGAAAAGTGCTTAAGGATTTTACTTGTTGTTAATACAAATAAATCCCAGCTTGAAATTAAACATGTTTACTTAAAAGAAGCTCAAAAATTAAGGCAGGACTTAAAATAGAGGATTATAGAGTGGTCAAAGTTAAAAATAAAAGTTATGAAAAATATCCGTATTTAGAAGAACCTTTGTGTGTTGTGAGTTTTGATAACGGACACAAGCTTGTTATGGCGCACAAAAAAAGCCCCATGATTAATATAAGTTCCTGGGTAAAAACAGGTTCAATTAATGAAAATGCTCAAAATAACGGTGTTTCTCATTTTGTCGAACACCTTTTATTTAAAGGAACAACAAAATATAAAGCAGGGGTGTTTGATGCGACAATGGAGCAAAAAGGCGGAATAATCAACGCTGCAACCTGGAAAGATTACACGTTTTATTATATAAATATCCCGAAAGAACACTATAAAATCGCTCTTGAAATGCATGGCGATATGATAACGGATGCTTTATTTCCGATAGATGAAATAGGGCCTTCGTTTGACCCTTGCGGTGTTGCACCTGATGAAAAAAGAGAAAGATATGTTGTTATTGAAGAAATAAAAATGGGAGAAGATAACAACTGGAGAAAAGTTTATAAAAATTTAAACGATATAATGTATCAATCTCATCCTTATAAAAGAGAAGTTATCGGAAGCGCTAAGATAATAGCCGATATTTCGCAGGAAGAAATAATGAGCTATTATAAAACTTTCTACACGCCCGATAACATTACAACAATTGTTGTTGGTGAATTTGACGAGGATGAAATTATTAATCTTGTTTTACAAAGTTTTAAATTTAAAAAAGACCCTGATATTAAAAAATCAAAAACCGATAAAAAACGCCCGGAATATAAAATTAAACATCCCAAAACAACAATTTCCCACGCTCAAATAAACACAGGCTATATTATGATAGGTTCTTTATGCCCAAGTGCCAAAAAATTAAAAGAAACCATAGCTCTTGATTTATTGTCAACAATTCTGGGTGATGGCAAAAGTTCAAGATTAAACCTTGAATTAATAGAAAAAATAGAAAATCCGTATTATTATCAACTGGACAGCTGCCATTATCAATTTAAAGACGGCGACAATTTCTTCATTGAAGCAAATTTTGACGCTTCTAAAAAAGATGTTGTGGTTGATGAATTATTAAAACACTTAAAAGGCTTAGAAAAAATTACCCCCGAAGAACTTAAAAAAGCCAAAAAAAGAGCAAAAGTCAATTTTGCGCAGGATTCCGAAATGGTATCAGATATAGCGGACACCATAGGATATTACATGACGGTTTGCGAAAATATCAAATATCCCAATAAATATTTAGACGTTTTAGAAAAAATTGATTGTAAATATTTAGAACATATTGCAAAAAAATATCTAAACCCTAAAAATGTTTCAATCAGTTTGCTTTTGCCCGAAGAAAATGATGGAGAAAAATAATGGAGCTTTATAATAAAAACAATATAAATATCCTGCTTCAAAAAGAAGCCAAAACCCCAAGATACAGCGTTGATATGTTTTTTAAGGTTAACAAAGGGCAGAAATATTTCGGAATAACAACGCTTTTAGCAAGACTCTTGCTTCAGGGAACAAAAAAGTATTCTTCGCAAGCTCTTGCGCTTGAATTTGAAAATAACTGCATCGATATTTCAATTATAGCCAAAAAAGACTATATAAAAGCTTCTTTGTCATTTTTGAATGAAGATTTTAAATATGCAATGGAATTATTAAAAGAACTGCTTATTAATTCGACTTTTGACGAGTTTGAAAAAGAAGTCTTTAAACTTAGAGGTGAAATAATAGCCGATCTTGACAATCCGCGATTTAAATTATCAGATATGTTTACAAAAAGCATATTTAAATTTCACCCTTATTCATCCTGTCATACAAAAATTTTAGAAGATTTAGACAAAATAAAAAAAGAAGATATAACGGAAGCGCACAAAAATCTTTTCAATTCCCAAAAAGCGATTGTTCTTGTCGGGGATTTTGAAGATGAAAACGAAATAATAAACTATTTTGAAAATGAATTTTCATTTATGAAAAATGAAAATCAACAGGATGAAATATATGATTTATACTATAACGATATAAAAGAAGATGAAATAATTAAAATTTCAAAAAATGACGCCTCTCAAGCGCAGATTATTCAAGGCTGGCTTGTTGATTCTTTTAAAAGCGAATATTGCGCAAAATACACTGTTTTAAATAATATTTTAGGTGCATCAGGCCTATCAAGCAGATTATTCGTTAATTTAAGAGATAAACAAGGGCTTGCATATACCGTTAGAAGCCATTATGAGACAATGCTTCACAGTGCGATTTTTAGCATGTATATCGGAACGACTCCAAAAAATATTCAAAAATCTCTTGAAGGTTTTGAAATCGAACTTCAAAAACTCGCTTCAAACCCGCCCGATGAAAAAGAGCTTCAGGGCGCTAAGGAAAATATTTCGGGAAGATATAAATATTTTTCTCAAAACAATTCTCAAATTTCATCAAGAAAAGGTTATGATTTTATGATGGGCTTGGGATTAAATTATGACAATTTATTTTTGGATGATGTAAACCATGTAAGCGCGCAGGATGTGAGCAACATGGCACAAAAACTACTCTCCATGCCCAAACTAATCACAATAATCGCACCTGATGAAAAATAATTAAAAAATTATGAACGATACTTCTTAATTTATATACTATCTTGGATAGTATATAAATTTGTTGTGATTTATAATTTGACTATAGAATATTTATAGCTAAAACGAGGTATGAATGAAAGATTCTAATTGTAGCGGACTTACTATTGATAATGATAAAATCAAACAAATTTATCATCTGCTTGAAAATTCAATGGGCGCAACGACTGTACTTTATGAATATTTTATTAAACACAAACATGATGAAATAAGCGTTAATGCGCTGCCTGTTATAACCTATATTGCAAACGATATAGGAAGAGCGTTTTTTATTTTGGAACCATATTTAAACGAAGAAAAAGAAATTTAAATATTTCATTTTTAACATAAGATTAACGGGGGCTGTATGGGTAAAAAGTTTAAAAAACATCCTTTGGAATATGAAAAAATTAAACAAATTTATCAACTTATAAATGATTCCGCAGGGGCACTAAATGTGCTTGATGAATATTTCAAAAGACACAAGGATGAAGAAATCACGGATGATGTACATCCTGTTATCAAGTATATAAAAAATGATGCAGCAAAAGCATCTTATATATTATATTGCTATTTAAATAACGAGATTGAAAATTAAAAAGGGTGCGTTTTTGGCACCCTTTTTAACTAATTATTTTCCCTGAATTTGATTAACAAGATTGCCCAATAAATCCATGGATTTATTTAAGACGTCTGAATTGTACCAATCGGTAAATGTATCAAATTTTTCGCTTAATTGAGCGTCGTCTATTTTTGTTTCGATTTCGATATCATTGCATACCGAAGATTTAACGCTTTTTATTTGAGTATTGTAAAGGGCTATTTTATTTGCTTTTTTAAGTTTTGGAAGCGATTTTAAATTTAAATTTGCGCCGAATAATTTATCAACCCTTTCTAAGCTGTTTAAAACGCTAAGCGGGGGTTTGTTGTTTTCATCGCTTGAGCAGATGAATATATCCTGTGCTTCTTGAAGTTTTTTTAAATCTTCTATTTTACAATCAATAATGCAGAGTTTATTGACTGTTTCAAGCGAGGATAAGTCTGCCAGGGCAGAATTTTGCGCAATTAGAATCCCTGCTTCTTTTAGTTTAGGAAGTGCTTTTATCGGTGAATTTTCAAGAGAAATTGAAGCAGCGGTTTTTAATTTCGGTAATTTTTTAAGCGTTTCATCGCACACTAATATCCCGACTGCCTTTAAATTAGGCATTTCGGTGATTTTATTTCCTTTATAAAGTCTTATTTCTTTTGATGCAACAAGAGGAAAACTTGTCAATTCCGATTTTCTTAAGTCAAACGTACCAACACATGCTATGACGTTTTCTATTAATTCGTCTTCGTTAATTCCAAGCTCTTTGAATGTAGCTTCTTTTGGCTGAGTGTAGTTAGAAATTACAATCATATTGTTATTATCAACATGGGTTTTAATTCCGTATTTTTCAAATATTTCAACTGCCCACTGCGTTTTAGTCATAAATATATCTCCACTTCTAATCCTTCAACTTATTTTAACTTATTTTATTATTCCCGACAATTATTAATTTATATCATCACTATAATCAAATATAACTTTTTTATTATCATTTATGCAGTAAAAGTATGAATTTTTCTTGATTTTGTCAAATTGAATTTCAAAATTTTCGCTAAAATCCCCATCAATTGCAACATAATTTTCAAAAAATATATCAAGATTATTAAAGGCTTCTTTATAATCACCAAACAAAAATGCAAATTCCTGAGTTGTTTTTTTAAGACATTGCGATTCAATTGTTTCAAGATTAGGCCCTGCAGGGACAAAACGGGCTTTATTTTTAGGGTTTGAAATTGTTCCAAAAGCTCTAAGCAGGCAAATTCTAAGCTCGTTTTTATAGATTTCATATTCGCAAAGCCCGTTTGTTAAAATTGAATTATTTTTAAAATTTACAAAATTTTTCATAGGATATGAATTTGTCTTAATTTCAACGGGCTTTATTGCGGGCATAAAATCCTGCATTTTATAGCTATAATCGATATTTCTTTTAATAATTCCAAAAGCATCCTGCGAAATTGTTTTGTCTATATTTTCGCCAATCTCAAAAACCGCCTGCAGTTTATGGTTTTTGGTTTTGTTGTTTATTGTTGAATTAAATTTTAAAAATTTTGAATAACCATCAAGATAAATATCAATATAAATATCTTTAAAATATAACCTCAGACAAAATCTTAGAGGACCTTTTTCGATTATTTTTGTTTTTTTAAGCTCAAGAGTTTTGTATTCCCCAAAAGGCGCAAAATTATAACTATCACCTTTGTCTTTTATATCCGTCAATTTAAAATGTATTTTTTCATTTGTTTTTTTATTTAAAATTTGAATTTTATTATTTTTAATAAATAAGGCGATATAGTCATTTTCAATTGATTTATCCGTAATTTTGGTTTTAATTTTCGCTTTATTTACAGTTTTTGTTGAAAAAGAGAAATTTTTTGAATTATCAATTTCAACAAGGGATGTGTATATTGTTGTTATCTGTTCGGTTACGGGTATTGTATAAATATCGTTTAAGAGTTCTTTTGGGAAATTTTTTTCTTTTTTTATAATTTGCGCATTTTTTATTTTATAAGGGGTTTTAATTTTAACAATGTTATAATTTTCAATGTTTCCAAGGTTAAATAAACCGATTTTATCTTTTGTTTTACCTTTTATATTGTGTTTATTTTTAAAATCCGAAGTTATATTATCTTCAAGGGAATTAAGAATATTTTCAACTTTTTCAAACCGCGCATCAATTGCCCTGTGGACGCTATCCAGCGAACAGCCGTATATACCGTCATGGGCATGGCATTTTAATAAGGTTGCGTATGCAAAGTCGATATTTTTTTGATAATTTAATTTTAAATAGTAATTTAGAGGCTCAATTATTCTTGAAATTTTATTTTCAAGATAATTATTTTTAACTTTTTGATAAATTCTTGAACTTGCGCATCCTTGAAGAATGTATGTATGAGAGTTATCAAGAAATTCTTCAGTCAAAGGAGTATTTTTAAATTCGGATTTTTTAAAATATTCAAAAGGGCTTGATAGAATAATTTCATAATCATCAAGATATTTATTAATTTCACAAATCAACGAATTTGCGTTTTTTAAAATCCCGAGATGATCTCCCCCGATAGGCAAAAGCAAAGGGCTTTTTGCATATTTTGAAATTTTATCGAGAGTGTTTTTTATATTACTTGCTTTTTGTGAAAGTGAATTTTTTGCATGCAAAAAATCGTTAAAATACCCCTGAACAAGCCAGTGGGTTTTAATATTTCCGTATTTAAAATTGCAGTTATTGTTAATAAATTCAGGGTTAACCCCTCTCCAGATTATTGCTTTATTTATTTTTTTATCTTTCAGAGCACAAAAAGCACTTTTTGAAATGCCGAATATATCGCACATATATCCTATAAAATCGTCTTGATAGAACTCAGAGGATATTTTTAAACCTAAATCAAGATTTTTAAGCAATATGGGATAACCCGCATAAAAGCTATCTATGCTTGCAAAATAAGGGCCTATTGATAATTTTTTTTCTTTAATAAATTTTTTAATTAAATTTTTATTTTCGCTGCGGTATTTTAAATAATCAAGAAGTGCAACAACCTGCCCGTCAAAATAAAAATACGGTGCATTGTTGTTTTTTAATTCATATAAAACATCATCAAAGACCTTTAAAAGCCTTAAATTAAAATCTTCTTTGTTTCTGTACCATTCTCTGTCCCAATGGGTGTGTAAATATGCGTATACCTTTTTTTTCATAATTAAATTTTAGTATTTTTTTAATAAACAAAAATACTATAAATAATTGAATAAAATATGTTAATATCATACAGATAAATGCAATTTTTGTTTTTTACATATTATGGATGAGTTTTAATTTTTCAGATGTTGTATTATAAAATCACAAGGAACACACAAGTTTTTATCCCCAATTAAAGAGTTTAAAGATGAGAAAAAAGACAAACAAACAAACACTTGAAGAAGAAATTCTTTTATGCAAGAAAAAATTAAAAAGACTTGCGCCGTTTATCGAAACAGATGAAGAAAAATCTAAGGAATACAATAAAATTATTGTACAAAAGGCAATTTTGGTTGACAATTACAAAAAACTTTGTTACAAACCTTCCTTAAAACAAAGATTTGTTGAAATCTTTAAAACAAACAAGAAAGAAAAATTAATCTGCGATTATTTTTTAACTTAATTATTTTCTTTCGTAAAGAGCTGTTATTGTAGATTTTGCAATAGTATGAGCTAATACTTGCGCTTCAACATCTTTTGGTTTTGCATTGTTTTTAACATCGATTTTATCAACATCAAGAGCATAAATTGTAAAGTTATAATGATGTATACCATGGCCTTTGGGAGGACATGCCCCGTTGTAGCCTGTTGAACCGAAATCCGTAACGGTTTCAAGGGCGTTTTGGAATTTTTCTCCTTGTTTAATTGAAGTTGTTGAAAGAGGGATATTTACAACAAGCCAGTGATACCAGCCGTTTTCTTTCGGTGCATCTGGGTCATGGCAAATAAGCGCAAAGCTTTTTGTGTTAATCGGCGGATTAGACCAGTGAAGCTCGGGAGATAAATTGCCGCCATTACAGCCATATCCTTTATAAACCTGTTTTTCAGGTAAAAGCTCGTTGTTTATTAAATCATTGCTTGAAATTTTAAAAATATTTTCTTCAACTTTGTCTAATGCGCTGGACATAATAATCCCTCCGAGATATAAACATATAACCAGTAATATTATCTTTTTCATACTTTAATTAATTCCGTTTAAGTGTTGTCTTTTTTTATAAAACTGCTCCTATTGAAGCGAATATTGCAAAAAATAATGCGAAATTTCTTGCTAAGTAAAACCGATACATAAAAAAGTCGATTTTATTTTCTTTAATTTTATCCCAGTTTTCAAAGGGTCCGTAGTACCATCTGGGTATAAATTTAACATCTTTTATATTTATATAATCTTTTATTGATTTTTGCAACTTTGTTGCAATAGGTAAAGTTAAAAATACATACATCATATTAGGATTAAAATTTAAATTAAAAATGCCAAAAACAATTATTGTGTATGATATAATAATCATCCATTTAAGCATAACTATTGCTCTTGGTTTTGTTTTACATAAAAGTGCAAGAGTATTTTTGCCTTCTTTTATATCAAATTCCCAATCCATAATGCTGTGAGTATGAAGTAAAATTATTGTCGTAATAAAAATTGTGCTTGATAAAAGCAACAAATTAGAATCAAATCCGCCCGTTAAAGCAAAATATCCTCCCATTATTGCAACAGGCCCAAATGCTAAACCTACAACAATTTCAGATAAATAATATTTAGCTGCAAACGGATAAAATAAAATTAAACCCGCACCCAAAAGCGCAAATATTAAAATCTGCCATCCTGCAACAATTGTAAAATAAAGACCTATAGTGCAGACAGATGCAAACATTATACAAAGTATTAATTGAACTTTTTCAAGCGAAAAAACACCGTTTCTTATTAAAATTGCCTTTCTTTTGTTTGCAAAGTTAATGTTATTCAACTCAAAACCTTCTTTTTGCTTGTTTTTAATATCGATATAATCATCAAACAAATTAGCTCCAAGATGAAGAATGCAAAGTGCAATTATAAGGAGAATAAAATTGAAAATCGTAAAATTTTGCGAATAATGTGCGTAAGAAAGAATGACGCAAAGCGTTGCGATAATCATCGGAAGAGAATATGCGCGCGTTAATTCGAAAAAGTTTTTTATATTTTCCATCAATTTTACTCCTCAATATTTGCTTATTATAAGATAATATATTTAAAATTGTTATTATCAAAGTGTACAAAGATAAATTATGTAAAATTATTTTTTTAAACTAATGGATTATATAAATATTAAAAAATCTTTACAAAATTACCAAAAATTCTTAAAATAACTGTGGTTTTAAGATAATTATAAATACTTAATGTGTTTTATATTTAAAAAAATAATTATTTAAATTTTACAAAAACTTGCTCAAATGTTGATTTTTTAAGCCTTTTTTACTTGCAAACAAAAATTCAGCACGTATGATTGTATATGCAAATAAATTTTAAAGGATAAATATGTCAAAAGACGTAATAGAACTTGAAGGTACAATACTTGAATCATTGCCGAACGCAATGTTTCGAGTAGAACTTGAAAACGGGCATGAAATTCTTGCTCATATTTCGGGAAAAATAAGAAAAAACTTCATAAGAATCCTGCCGGGCGATAAGGTAAAAGTCGAAATGACCCCTTATGATCTTAGCAGAGGAAGAATTACATACAGACTAAAATAAAGGACAAAACAATGAAAGTAAGAGCATCGGTAAAAAAAATATGCAAAGACTGCCAAATTATTAAAAGACGCGGCAGAGTAACCGTTGTATGCAAACACCCGAAACACAAACAAAGACAAGGTTAAAAAGGGAAACACAAACGGTAAAGTACACAAAATTTATTAAATAGGAGAAAATAAATACATGGCAAGATTAGTTGGGGTTGATTTACCCCGCAATAAAAGAATGGTTATAGCATTAACCTACATCTACGGCATCGGGCCGACAAGAAGCGCTAAAATCTTAGCTGCATGCGGAATTTCTCAAGACTTGAGAACCGATGATTTAACGGAAGAAGATATTAAAAAATTAAGAAATGAAATCGCACACTATACGATTGAAGGTGATTTAAAAAGAGAAGAATCACTTCACATCAAACGTTTAGGCGAAATTAATTCTTATCGCGGCATTCGCCACAGAAAGAAACTTCCTGTTCGCGGTCAAAGAACAAAAACAAACGCAAGAACAAGAAGAGGCAAAAAAACAGGCCCAATCGCAGGTAAGAAAAAATAAATCTAATATTTGATAATCAACTAAAAGGAAAATAAAATGGCTAAACCAACAAAAACTAAAAAGAAAGAAAGAAAGAATATATTGCAAGGTGTTGTACATATTCAATCCACCTTCAATAATACAATCGTTACTTCAACAGATACTCAAGGTAACGCTGTTGCCTGGGCTTCTGCAGGCGGATGCGGTTTTAAAGGTGCAAGAAAAGGCACTCCGTTTGCTGCACAAAGCGCTGCTGAAATTGTTGCCAAAAAATCACTTGATCAAGGCATGAAAAAAGTTGAAGTATATGTTAAAGGCCCGGGTTCGGGCAGAGAAACAGCAATCAGAGCAATTCAAGGAGCAGGTTTGGAAATTACATTAATTAAAGACGTTACTCCTATTCCTCACAACGGTTGCAGACCTCCAAAGAAACGCAGAGTATAATAAAGAAAAATAATAGGAGCTAAAATGGCTAGATATACAGGACCAACAAATAAATTATTCAGAAATTATGGTGTTAAAGATTTATCAAATCGTAAATTGACAACATCAATGAGGCAGCATGCTTCAGGTCAACATGGTGCCACAAGAAAGAAAAGTTCTGATTATGCACTTCAATTAAAAGCAAAACAAACAATCAGAATGACTTATCTGGTAAATGAAAAACAATTTGCCAAATATTACGAAATTGCTTCAAGAAAAACAGGCGTAACAGGTACAATCATGTTACAAATGCTTGAATCAAGACTAGATAATGTTCTATACAGAGCAGGTTTTGCCATCACAAGACGTCAGGCAAGACAAATAGTAAATCATGCACACGTTCTTGTAAACGGTAAAAAAGTTGACATTCCTTCTTATTTATTAAAAGCAGGCGATGTTGTTACAGTTAGAGAAAATTCGAAAGCATTCGTTAAAAACGTTATCGAATCAATCGATTTAGCACTTAATTATGCTTGGTTAACGGTTGACAGAGATGAACTAAAAGTTACTTTCGATAGGATCCCGCAAAGAGAAGAACTTGACCCTGAGTTCAAAGAACAACTCGTTATTGAATACTACTCTAAATAATTAGGAGAGAATGAATTATGGAACTTAAAATCAAAAATATTAACACTACAACTTCTTCAGACGGTTCACAATACGGTAAATTTGTTATCGAGCCGCTTGAAAGAGGCTATGGCGCTACAATCGGTAATGCTCTAAGAAGAGTTTTGTTATCAAGCCTTGAAGGTGCAGCCGTAACTTCTGTTCGTATTGAAGGTATAACTCACGAATACACTTCAATTCCGGGTGTTGTTGAAGATGTTATTGATATAATGTTAAATCTTAAATCGGTTGTTGTAAAAACAGACTCTGTTGAACCTCAACACTTAAGATTAGACGCTACAACAGCAGGTCCTGTTTTAGCGGGAGACATTGAACTTCCTGCGGGAGTTAAAATCGTTAACCCCGATTGTGTTATCTGTACATTATCCCAAGGTGGTTCAATCCATGCGGATATCACTGTTGAAACAGGAAAAGGTTATGTTGCTGTTGATATTTTAAAAGAACAAAAGAACGGACTTCCTATCGATATATTACCGATAGATGCAGTATTTATGCCTATTAAAAGAGTCAGCTACAATGTTGAACCTGCACGTGTAGGTGAATCATTGGATTTTGACAAATTAACTCTTGAAATTTGGTCAAACGGTTCAATTGAAGTTTCTCAAGCTTTATCAAAAGCATCAACTCTGTTAATTGAACACTTTAGTCAAATTGCAGGCATAACAGGTGCTGCTCCACAGGTTAAACAGGAAGTTGTTGAAACTCAAGAAGTTGAAGAAGAAGTTGCACCTTCTTTAACAATCGAAGATCTTGAGCTTTCCGTTCGTGCTTATAACTGCTTAAAAAGAGCAAGCATAAATTCAATGGCTGAATTACTTAAAAAATCAGAACATGATTTATTAAATATTAAAAATTTCGGTAAAAAATCATCAGATGAAGTTATTGAAAAACTTCATCAAATGGGACTTGACCTTCAACCTAATCCCGAAGGCGTCGATGATTTAGAATTAATATAAACACTTAAAACATAAGGAAATGAAAAATGAGACACGGTCGTAAAATTCATAAACTTTCAAAAGCTGCAGATCAAAGAAGAGCTCTGTTGCGCTCATTAGCATCGCAGTTATTCTTGAAAGGCGAAATAACAACCACAATGGCAAGAGCAAAGGCTCTTAAACCTTTTGCCGAATCAATCATCACTTTTGCTAAAAAAGGTGATTTAGCGGCAAGACGTGAAGCCAAAAAAGATATCTATGATATCGAAACAGAAAAATTTATCGATGTTGAAACAGGCGAATTGTTTGACAAAATGCCCGAAGGTAAAAAATTGCCCAAGCAATCCGTTTTAAGACAACTGTTTTGCGTTATCGGTAAAAAATATGCAACACGTAACGGTGGCTACACAAGAATCCTAAGAGTAGCTCCCCGTCGCGGCGACAATGCGGAAATGGCATTAATTCAGTTAGTTTAATGCAATTTTCTACCAGATACATCATTTGCTTTGAATTTTTCGGACGAAATTTTTTCGGAAGCCAAATACAGCCCGATAAAAGAACAGTCCAGCAGGAACTAGAAAAAGCACTTTGCACATTGACAAAAGATAAAATCAATATGACACTCTCGGGCAGAACCGATAGAGGTGTAAGTGCCAAATTTCAAACGGCACATTTTGACACTAAAAAACCAATAAATGATGAAGATAAATTTTTATACAGTCTTAATTGCATCCTGCCTGATGATGTTAAAGTTTTTCAATTAAAAAGCACACATGGTAACTTCCATGCACAAAAAGATGCAAAATATAAGCACTACAGATATAAAATACTAAACAATCATGTTGCTTCGGTTTTTAGTGATGACTATCTGTTTTATCCTTATATTGATTTAAATATTGAACATATTAATAAATCACTTCAATATTTAACGGGCATCCATGACTTTAGCGCCTTTAAATCACAGTCTGATAACCCATACAATGACTGTCATATTTACTTCGCGCATGCTAAAAAAGAAAAAATTGAAAGATGCGATTTTATCTTTATAGATATCATTGGCAATCGTTTCTTATACAATATGGTAAGAACGATAGTAGGCGAAGTTTTGTTTATCGAGCGAAATAATTTGTCAAGCAAAACAATGCTTGATATATTAAATTCAAAAGACAGAACAAAAGCCGCAAGCGTAGTTGACGCCAAGGGTTTAACCCTTGAATATGTCGGCTATGATGATGTTGAAGGATACATAAACAATAAATTCAAAAGGAAGGTAAATAATGAAAACATTTAGTGCAAAACCACTGCAAGTGGCACGCAAATGGTATGTAATAGATGCAAACGGTGCAACCCTTGGACGTTTAGCCGTTGAAGCAGCTAACATACTAAGAGGAAAAAACAAACCTCAATATACACCCAATGTTGATACAGGTGATTTTGTAATTGTTATAAATGCTGATAAAATTGTTGTTTCAGGTAAAAAAGAAACAGACAAACTATACAGATCACACTCGGGTTACCCGGGCGGTTTTAAAGAAATCAGCTTTAAAGCCCTAATGGAAAAAGACCCGACAAGAGCTATCGAAAAAGCGGTTAAAGGTATGCTTCCTCATAACACGCTTGGAGATGCTCAATTCCAAAAATTAAAAGTGTACGCAGGCGCTAATCATCCTCATGAAGCACAAAAACCTGAAGTATACGAATTAAAAGGAGATAAATAATGGCTGCCAAAAATACAGACAAAAATGAAATTATAAAAACAGGAAGAAGAAAATGCTCAATCGCTGTTGCAAAAGTTGTATCAGGCAAAGGTAGAGTGTTTATTAACGGAAAAACCTTAAAAGGATACTTTGGCAACAGACCTTCTTTAGAAATGACAATTTATAGACCCTTAGTATTAACAGATAATCAAGATAAACTTGATATCAGAGTTAAAGCTATCGGAGGCGGCGTTAGTGCACAGGCTGACGCTATTCAATTGGCAATTTCAAGAGCATTGCTTGAAATGAATGAAGAATATAAAGCAACTCTTAAACAAGAAGGATTACTAACAAGAGATGCACGTATTAAAGAACGTAAAAAATACGGCAGAAAAAGAGCAAGAAAAAGATTCCAATTCTCAAAAAGATAGAAATCAAATTATTTATAATAAAAAATGCCCTGAATTCAGGGCATTTTTTATTATTTTATTTAAGGACTTATCCAAGCTTTTTATTTATTAGATTTTATTTTCTCGGATAGACCGCCAAGACTTGATACATATCTTTCAAAATTAGCTTTTAAATCGGATAAATTATCAGCCTTTGATGTGGATTTTATTATTTCTTCAGGCGCCGAAGCGGATTTTGCAAAAGTATCAATTTTTAAATCAGATAAATTATCAAATTTCGATGCGGATTTTATTATTTCTTCAGATGCAGAAGCGGATTTTACGGCGTTTTGCTCTGCTTTAATTATTGCTTTAAAAAATTTTTTGGGTGATACTTTGTTTGAAAGTTTGGCTTCACGTATAAATTCTTGTATATCTTTTTTTGCTTCCTTGGTTAATTTTCCTGAAGGGGTGAAAGCGTCTGCTTCGCTTAGTAATGCTTTTTGTACGGCTTTTGTTGATATTTTGCCGTTTGATTTTAAAAGTTCAGGGTTGCTTTTTGTAATTTTTTGCATTAACTCGGGACTGTCTTTTACTGCTTTTTTAAAACCTTTGGCAAACTGTTCTACACCCATTTGTGTTAATTTGATACTCATTTTGTTCCTTTCTTGTTTAATTTTATTTATACTATAATTAAGTAAAGTCTTTTTTTTTTTTTTTTTTTTTTTTTTTTTTTTTTTTTTTTTTTTATTTTTTTTTTTATTTTTTAATTTCTTATTTTTTTTTTTCTTTTTTTGTTTATTTTTTTTTTTTTTTTAATTAATTTAATTTTTTTTTTTTTTTTTTTTGATATTTTTATAATCAGATTTTACAAAACTTTACTTTAAATTATAAAAACCCCTGCGGGTTTTGCGCAGGGGTTTTTATAATGTTTAATTTTTTATGCTTTTGGAGCATTTCTTAGTTTTAGATGAAGCTCTCTTAATTGTTCTTCCGAAGCTAATGACGGTGCATTTGTCATAAGGTCTTTTGCTTGGGAATTTTTTGGAAATGCTATAACTTCTCTTATTGAATTTGCTCTTAAAAGAAGTGCCACAAGTCTGTCTAAACCGATTGCAAGGCCGCCGTGGGGAGGAGTTCCGTATTTAAAAGCATCAATCATAAATTCAAATTTTTCTTTAATATCTTCAGGAGTTAACCCGAGAGCCTTAAATACTTTTTCTTGAATTTCCGCGTCATGGATTCTTATAGACCCGCCGCCAAGCTCATTTCCGTTATAGATAATATCATAAGCGATTGATTTAACGTTTCCTTTATCGTTTTCAAGCTTGTCTAAATCTTCTTTAGCAGGCATAGTGAAGGGGTGATGCATGGATTTATAAGAATTATCTTCAAAACTGTATTCAAACAAAGGAAAATCTACAACCCACAATAAATCATGTTTTGATTTATCAATCATATTTAATTTTTCGCCAAAATACAATCTGAATCTTCCTAAAACATCAAATACAATTTGAGGATAATCCGCAACAAAGAAAACAATATCGCCGTTTTGAGCCTGTGCTCTTGTTTGAATTTCTTTAATCTGTTCTTCGTTTAAGAATTTTAAAACAGGCGATTTAACACTGCCGTCTTCCATATAAGTAATCCATGCAAGCCCTTTGGCGCCATACGAAATTGCAAGATTTCTTACATCATCCATTTCTTTTCTTGAATATCCCGCAATACCCGGGATTTTGATTGCTCTTACGGTGCCGCCTTGTTTTATTACGGATTTAAAAGCTTCAAAGGTTGATTGCTCCATAATATCCGTAACATTAAACAATTCCAAACCAAAGCGTGTATCGGGTTTATCGGAGCCGAATCTGTCCATGGCTTCTTTGTATGTTATTCTTCTGAATGGCGCTTTAACTTCAACTCCTGCCGCTTCAAAAGCTTTTTCAATTAACCCTTCGGTCATTTTAATAACATCATCCTGATTAACAAAAGACATCTCCATATCAACCTGTGTAAATTCAGGCTGTCTGTCGGCTCTTAGGTCTTCGTCTCTAAAACATTTTGCAATTTGATAATATTTTTCAAAACCTGCAACCATTAAAAGTTGTTTAAAAATTTGAGGCGATTGAGGAAGGGCATAAAATTTTCCGTCATGGATTCTTGAAGGAACAAGATAATCTCTTGCGCCTTCAGGCGTTGCTTTAATCAAAATCGGTGTTTCAACTTCCATAAAATCAAGACTGTTCAGATAATTTCTTATAGCGGTTACGATTTTATGGCGAAGTTTAAAATTATTAACCATTTTTTCGCGTCTTAAGTCCAAATAACGGTATTTAAGACGAACATCTTCCGATACGTTATCATCATCCAAAACAAAAGGAAGAGTTTGAGCGTTTGATAAAATATTTACTTCATCGGGATAAATTTCGATTGTTCCTGTTTTTAATTTTTCATTAATTGTATCATCAGGTCTTTTTGAAACTTTTCCTTTAACTTGAATAACATACTCGGGTTTAATTTTAGATAAAATTTTATGAACTTCAGGGTTAATTTGAGGATCGGCAACAAGCTGAAAAAGCCCTGTTTTATCTCTTAATTCAACAAATATTATGCCGCCTAAATCACGAATCGTAGAAGCCCAGCCCGCAAGCAACGCCTCTTTTCCGATACAGGTTTCATTTAAATCGCAGCAGCTTTGTTTTTTGTATGTTAATTCCATATTCTTCCTCTTATTTTAAAGTATTTCGTGTTTATATTATAGAATAAACATGTTTTTTTGAAAATTTTTATTAAAAATTTAAAACCTCCTTTAAAACAAAAAGAGGTTTTAAATAAAATTTATTTAATTCTTATTTTTTATCACTTGGACTTTCGTTATTATTTACCGATTTATCGATTTTTTTCCATTTATCATCTTTTAATTCAAATTCTTTGGCAATTTTTACATCTCCATCTTTTGATGCTTCATAGCCTCTTTGGTATGAACAAGCTTTACCGTCTTTAAATTTAAAGGATTCAGTAATTTTTTCGCTTCCATCTTCTGATATTTTTCGGCCTTTTAAATATCTAGATATTTTGCCATCTTTAAAATTAAAGCCTTCGGCAAATTTCTCACTTCCATCTTTTGACACTTTGCCGCCTTTTAAATATCCAGATATTTTGCCATCTTCAAAATTAAAGCCTTCGGCATATTTCCCACTTCCATCTTTTGACACTTTGCTGCCTTTTAAATATTCAGATATTTTGCCATCTTTAAAATTAAACGTTTCGGCATATTTCCCACTTCCGTCTTTTGATGCTTCGCCGCCTTTTAAATATTGGGATAATTTGCCATCTTTAAAATTAAAGACTTCGCTACATTTCTCGCTTCCATCCGCTAATTTTTCATAGCCTTTTTCAATAGAAGAAATGTTAGATTTTTCAATATTTTCAAAATTATTAAATACTGTTCTTCTTACAACTTTATCGCCTTCAAGTTCCTCCATGGCTTTTTCCGTGCCATCTAAATCCACAAATCTTCTTATTCTTATAACTTTTCCTGAATTATCTGTGATATCTTGGAAATTGTTCTTTTTTCCTCTTTTAATAAGTTCTAAAACTTCATCAAGCTGTCTTTTGCTTTCTTCAACAATTTCGCTTCCTTGCACGGCGATTTTTTCGCCTTGTTCTAAAATTTCATTTCCTCTTTTTGTAACTTTATCGGCTTTTGCACTTATGTTAGTTGGTAATATACCTTTCTTGGCACAGATTGCAACGCCGCCTATTGCAGCACATAAACCTATTGCTGCAATTAAAATTGTTTTTTTGTTTGCTTTTATTTTATCAATAATACCTGCTTTTTCTGCTTTGGTTGATTTAGTTGATAATTCAAAGGTGTCTTGCCCTGTTTTTGGGATAGGTGTTTGAATTGGCGCTTGTTTTTGCACATTTTGACTGTTATTTTGTTTTGTTTTTTCAATTAAAGCTTGATTAAGCGGGCTTATTGATGTTGTCATAATTTTTTCCTTTTTTTACTTATATTGTAATAAAAACTTTAAAATAAAATAAATTGTTTTTTTGTTAAGTTTTTTAAAGTATTGTGTAAGAAGTATATTTTTGTTTTTTAATTACGAATTATTTTAAGTATTTAAAAACTGTTACTACATAAAAATTTTATTTGTACTATAATATTAACTAATCGTGATAATACCGGGTTGGAATTAAAAACCTTACCGGTGGGAAATACAAATTAAGGAGATGACAAAATGTCTAAAAATTTTTTATTTACATCCGAATCAGTAACGGAAGGACACCCTGATAAAGTATGCGATCAGATTTCCGATGCTATTTTGGATGAATTTTTATCAAAAGACCCGAAATCAAGAGTTGCGGCAGAAACCACCGTTACAACGGGTATGGCTCTTGTTTGCGGAGAAATTACTTCAAATTGTTATGTTGATATTCCTTCGATTGTAAGAAATACAATAAAAGAAATAGGCTATAACGGTGAAGAAGGCGGCGGCTTTGATTATAAAACGTGCGCTGTTTTAACTTCAATTGATGAACAATCAAGCGATATTGCAAGCGGAGTAAATAAAGCGCTTGAATCACGCAGCGATTCATCGGAAATTTCAAAAGACGAAACTCTTGATATAGGTGCAGGAGATCAAGGGATTATGTTCGGCTATGCATGTAATGAAACAAAAGAATTAATGCCGTTGCCGATTTCACTTGCTCATAAATTAGCTCAAAGGCTGGCTCAAATAAGAAAAGAGAAAGTTGTTAACTATCTGAGACCCGACGGTAAAAGCCAGGTTACTGTTGAATATGTCGATAATAAACCGAAAAGAATTGATACAATTGTAATTTCAACACAACATGATCCTGAAATTAACGGAATATCCGATAATACGCAAATTCAAAAAATTATTGAAAAAGATATGATTGAATACGTAATAAAACCCGTTTTTGAAGGATATGACATAAAACCTGATTCAGATACGAAATATTTAATTAATCCTTCGGGAAGGTTTGTAATTGGTGGCCCCCAAGGAGACGCAGGTTTAACGGGAAGAAAAATAATCGTTGATACTTATGGCGGCTATGCGCGCCACGGCGGCGGTGCTTTTTCAGGCAAAGACCCGACAAAAGTTGACCGCTCGGCAGCTTATGCAGCAAGATGGGTTGCAAAAAACATAGTAAAAGCAGGTTTAGCCCAAAAATGCGAAATAGAGCTTGCTTATGCAATCGGCAAAAGCAAACCCGTTTCAATCCTTGTTGATACATTTAACACAGGAAGAATTTCCGATGAAGAATTAGCACAAATTGTATCAGAAACATTCGATTTAAGACCCGCTGCAATTATTAAACAATTTGATTTAAGAAATCTGCCTTTAAAAAACAACGGCAAATTCTATCAAAAACTTGCAGCCTACGGCCATGTGGGCAGGGAAGATTTCTATATTCCCTGGGAAGAAACGCAAATGGCTGATATATTAGCACAAAAAGCAAGTGCCGTATTTGCAAAATAATTATTTAATTAAAGAAATAATTCTTAAAGCTGTCTTGAAATTTTAAGACAGCTTTAATATTATATATATAGGTTTAAAATTCAAAAAGGCAATAATGAAAAAAGAAAACAAAACTCAATCGCTATCTCAATTGCTTAAATCAGACGCTTTTTTTGAAATAATGAATAAAAACAAGTTGAGTTCAATTGTTAAACATTCAACGGTTTTTTCTTTTTGGAATAATATCGTAGGCGCTAAATTTGCAAACATTACAAAACCCTATGCAATAAAGCTTCAAAAGCTTTATGTAAGTGCTAAAAGCCCTGTTATTATTCAGGAATTGAGTCTTTATAAAAATAAAATCTTAGCTAAAATTAATTCTTATTCAAAGCCTTTAGGAATTGAAATTAAAGATGTTATATTTAACTATAAGAATTTCTGCGCAACAACCCCAAAAACTTTGAATGATAAAGAAGATAAACCAATCTGGTTTAAAAGAGAAGAGCTTGAAGGTATTGAAATTAATTCTGTTACAAAACAAAAAATAGTGGAACATATTGAGAAAATCAAGTTTTTGAATAACAATCAAAAAGAAAATTTAATTTCTAAACTGATTACTAATGAAAAAGCAAAAATAATGCAGAAAAATTACAATGCAAACCCTTAAAATTTATTAAAATATTGTAATTATTTCTATGTATAGGGTATAATTATTCTATGGGAATATTGGATTGGATATCACAATCGGCTAAAAAGCTTAAAGACGTTGAAAGCCAGATAGGCAATGACAAGAATGATGTTTATGAAATTTACCAGCGTAATTTAGCACTGGAGCGTGAAATTGCCCAACGTACCGAAGAGCTTCGCCTTGCAAACCAGACCTTACTTACGCTTGAGCAGGTTTGGGATATGATGAACAGTTCGCGCCCCTTATCAAGCGTTTTAGAAACAATTGTTTCAAGTTTATACGGTGAATTTGGCTACGTATACAGCTTTATTGCTCAAAAAGAATATAACGAGCATGGCTATTATTATTCTCTTAAAACATATTTAGAAAATGAATTTGCTATAAAATTTACCGATCTTTCTTCAGACAGCATCTTTGATTTAAAATTATATCCAAAGCCCGATGGTGTAATTGAAAACGCCATAGAAAAAAAAGAAATAAGCTATTATGTTAATATTGAAGATTTTATTCGAGAAAACATAGCTAATTATAACGAAGAACGACTGCAACAGTTTTTGAGTGAAACAACGGTAAAAACAATAATAATATTCCCCATTACGGTGCAAAATCAATTTACGGGCTTTTTATCGGTATTTTCACCGAGAAAAGAATTAAAAGATGACGAATTAAGCTTTTTGAATTTGTTTTCAAGACAAATTGAGCTTGCAGTAACAATCGCAAATCTTTTTGAAACGGTTAAAAAACAGGCTGTAACCGACCATTTAACTAATTTATTCAATAGAAGATTTTTTGAAGATGCGCTGCATCGCGAAGCTACAAGGTCCTTAAGAACAAAACAGCCTTTCTGTTTAATCGGTCTTGATTTAGACCATTTAAAACGGATTAATGACACATACGGCCATTCCATGGGTGATAAAGCCATTGCAACCATTGCTCAGATTATGACAAAAACTTCAAGAAGTGTTGATATACCTTCAAGATATGGCGGAGAAGAATTTTTCATAATTTTACCCGGGATTGACGCTAAAGGTGGTCTTGTTGCTGCCGAGCGTTTAAGAAGCACGATTGAACAAGCGCAAATTGAAGGCTTAAATGAAGGAATAACAGCTTCCCTGGGCGTTGCTTGTTTTATTGAGCAGACGACAAATATTGATGAACTTTTTGAAATGTGCGATAAAGCAATGTATGCTTCAAAACAAAAAGGAAGAAATCAGGTATCTCTTGCAGATGCCGATAATATAACCTCATGGCAGGATGTTGCAATTGATGCGTTTGTTGATATTCTAACAAAACACAGGATTCCGTTTAATAAAACAATTGCAAAAGATCTTGTTGAAAAACTTCAAATCAAGCAAAACGATTCATCAGGTGCTTCAACGCAAGAAATGTTATTTAGCATAGTTGATTCTATTTCAAAATCGTATTTTCCTTTATATCAGGACGGCAGTACCAAAAACAAAGTTACTCTTGCCGTTTTAATTGCTAAAAGAATGAATTTGGCAAAAGCGGAAATAGATAAATTAAAAATCGCCATGCTTTTATATGATATCGGCAACACCATGATGCCAAAAGAAATTCTTAAAAAAGCTGCACCGCTTGATAATAAAGAAAAACAGGAAATACAAAAGCATCCGATTTTAGGCGCTCAGGAAATTTTAAAACCAATCGGCACAATCTCAAGCATTATACCGATTATTGAGCATCACCATGAAAATTGGGACGGAAGCGGATACCCGAGCAACAAAAAAGGCGAAGAAATCCCGATAACTTCTCAAATTATTTTAATTGTAGACAGTTACTTTGCAATGATTTCATACAGACCCTACAGAAAAGCATATACGGTTGATGAAGCAATTGAAGAAATTAAATCAAATGCCAATAAAAAGTATTCCCCTGAATTAACGCAAGCTTTTTGTTATGCTATAGATGAATTTAGAAAAATGTAGCTTACACAAGGTTAATTGATGTAATATGCGAGACGATTATATAAAACAAAGTTAAAAATACATAAATCGTCAAAAGCATGATTCTTGTATTTCTTGAATTTAACTGTACAAGCCCCAATGATGCCATTAAAATCAATATCGGATATAATTCAATAAAATATTTTGTTAAAAAGGGCAGTTTGCCTGCAATTGTAGCAATTAAAACGGTAAGAAAAGTTGATAATACGCAAGATAGCATGTATTTATTAATTTTTCTTGATTCGATATTTGATTTTATAATTGCAAAAAGCATAATTCCCGCAGGAATCAGCGCAAACATTACAAAACCGATATTTATTATATTGTTTGTAATAATTTGATTATAAAAACCTGAAGGCGATTGGGTAATGTTTCTTAAAATCGGCGAGAATAAATCCGTAAAAAAGAAAAATATTTTAGACCAACTAAAAGGAGCCCACCATTGGGAAAAATAAGTAGGATGCGCAAAAATCCTGAATAAAAAAGGAATCAACGGTAAGCATAATATTAACATCGATAAAACAGGAATGAAAAAGTCGCTGTCGTTTTTGTGTTTTTTGTTTTTCTGTCTGAATGCAATTAATGCAAAAGTGTTGAATATAACAAAAATAATTCCGATTGTGTGTTCTAAAATTAATAAAATACTAAAAAGGGTTAAAAGTGAGTAATTTTTCTTTGACGGAAATTCGTAAACTTTTATTGAATACAATAAAACACAAGATGTTAATAGAAAAATAAGAGAGTATATTTTTGCTTCCTGCGAAAAGTATATTAAAAAAGAACTTATTGATGCAATTAAAGCGCAGGTTAAGCCGAGTTTTGCTGAGCCGTCTTTTAATTGATAATTTTTTCCTACAAAATACATAACAAAACAAGCGCCTAAATTAGGTAACAGGGAAGATAATTTATACATAAACGCGCTGTTGTTAAATAAAAGATTCCATAATTTCATATAATAGCAATGAAGCGGCGCATGGGAATTTGTTTTAAGAGCGTTAAAAAAATCAAAAGGAAAATCAAAAGCACTGAATGTACAGGCTATATATTCACTATGCCATATTCCTTCGGGACTGTTTATGTTCCACAATCTTAAACCAAGCCCTAAAAGCAAAATCAGGGCAAGAATTACTTTATTATTTTTTAAAAAATCTTCCATAAATCAATTCTATCAAATTAATTTTTTAATGTCATGGTTAAATTAATGTATTGATTTTAATTAGAATTCATTTTTGTTTCGTTTTCGATAAAATCTCTAAGCTCAAGTGTTTTTTTAAAATTAAAGGAAATTAATTGGTTATACCTTAATCCCATTGTGCAGGAAGGGCAAAGAGTTAAAATTAAATCGGGATTTGTTAATTTTATGTTTTTTGCTTTTTTAAGGGCAATTTTTGTTGAAATAATCGGGTGAAAGACAAAATAACTTCCTCCAAAACCGCAGCAGGAGTCATATTTTTCAAGTCTTTTATAATTTATCCCTTTTATTGATTTTAAAAATTCTTCAATTTTTAAAAATTCTTCTTCGCTCAAATGACAGGGTTTGTGAAAAGTCAGAGTTTTATTTTTGTATTTTGAATTTTCTTTTAATTCAGTATTTTTATTGTTAATTAAATCGCTAAATAAAACAAGTTTCTTTTTATCTTCATCATTCAAAGTATCGTAATCACTAACGGCACTTTTGCAGCTTGCGCAGTCAAAAACAACCGTTTTTGCATTTTTGATTATTTTTGAATTGATTTCTTTTGCTTTATTATAGTTTTTTAAATCGCCGCTTGTTAAATAAGGAAGTCCGCAGCATAAAAAATTTTCGTTTTTGTAGAGTCTGTCAAGAAATGTTGTTTTGTGCTGTGCTTTTGCAACACATCCTTTAAAGTATAAATTTTTGGTTTTTTGGGGGTTATATTTTATTTTTTTAAATAAATTTATAAAATATAAAATTTTTAAAGGAAGCAATTTAGCGCCCAACAGTATTCTTTGGCTTATTTTAGAAGGAGAGAAATACGCGTTTTTATAGGCAAAAATTTTTGAAGTATTGATTTTTGAAGGGCAGTTTGAAGCACATTTTGTACAATTAAGGCAGATTTTTAAATCTTTTTTTATATCGCTCTCATTTAAAATTTTTTTTTGATAGCCGTTTAATTTACAAATAAGCCCTCTTGAGGTGTTGTTTTCGTCTTTTTTAATTTCGTATATCGGGCAATTTTGAAGACAAAGCGCACACCTTGAACATTTTTTAATTTCTTTTTCAATACTTTCATCAAGCATAACTAAAGTATAAAATGATAAATTTTTGCAATCAATCTTTATTCTTATATTTATCTATTTTATCCGCTAAAAATGTTGATAAAACAGGAATTAAAATATAATACACACCACCCATAATTAAAGCAAGTTTAGCAATGTTTGCGCCTTCAATATATTTATTTAAATTTTTGGAATTTTTATTTGCTTCACTTAATTTTTCAATAAATTTTTGATAGGGTTTATTTATTAATTTATTTATTACAAAACTTGATACCATGCTAAAACCTGTTGATAAAATTGAATTATAGATTAAGGGTTTTTTTCTTTTTTCTTCTATTTTGTTGTTTTTTTGCGTTCTGTTAATGAATGCTCCCGTTAAAACGATGTCTGTTAAATACATCATTCCCTGTTCAAAATTTGTTTTATAGAGTTTGGATGATACATCCTGCAAGGTCTTTGTATTAATTAAGGAAGAAATTCCTTTTGATAAATTTTCAATTCCTTTTTTATAAATATTGCCAGAAAATGAAACATTGTCTTTTTTATCTTTCTTAGAGAATTTATCCGTTATTTTTGGAATTAAATACGATGTTATCGATGATTTTGGAAGAGCAACGGCTAAACCAAGCCCCAATTTAAAAAGTTGGGTTATAAATTTATATTTTTTTGATGAAATTAAATCAGGAGCGTTATTTTGAAGATTTTTGATTGTTTCTTTGTTTAAATATTTATCGGGATTGTTGTCAATGTTTTTAATTGCTTTTGCAAAGGGAGTTGATACAAGAAACATTAATAAATATCCTGCAATGCTTGATGAAATTGATTTTGCGCTTGCATATTTTTTGTTTTCTTTATCAGCACCCGGCGTTGCCATAATAGCTAAAGGACGAGCGACACTTGAAAGAACAAGAGAAGTTGTAGCGCAAAACAGCGCTGAATTGTCCGATGCAAACAAAAGCGCTTTTTTAAAATACTTAGAATTATAAATATTGCCCCTAAATTGTGGCGAATTGGTGTTTGAATTTACTTTCACAAAAATATTATATAATAAAGTTAATCTTTTATTAAATCAATGAAAGTCAGAACTTTTTTCTTATCTTTAACAGAAAGCATCTTAACTTTTTCTAAAACAATGTCGTTTTCAATTTTTGACTGTTCTTTATAATTTATAAAGTCAAATAATTCATCAGGCTTGATTTTGAGCGTTTTCATAATTTTACATAAAGTTTCTACAGAAGGGAAACATTTTCCGTTTTCTATTTTACTTAAAGCGGAAACATCCATCCCGAGAGCTTCGCTTAATTGTTCTTGTGTGTATGATTGATTCTTTCTAAAATTTTTAATCTTTAAGCCAAGCAAGAACTTTTCATTTCTAAAATCCATTAGTTAATTATATTTTTAAAGATTGTAAATGTTAATTGATAATTATCCTAGTTTTATAAAATATTGACAATTATCCATAAATAAAATATTATAAATTTTGTACTTATTTTGGAGACTGTATGAAAAAAGCTTTTACTTTAGCGGAGATTTTAATAGTTTTAGTTATAATTGGCGTTTTAACCATGATACTTTTACCTATTGTATTTCAGAGTTCTCCTGATGAAGAAGTTATGAAATTTAAAAAAGGGAATAATACTCTATCTACTGTAATTCGAGAACTTGTGTCATCCGATAAATATTATCAAGATGGAGACCTTGGAATAAAAACAAACGGTAATTTAATTGACGGTAAACATGACGATGATATTACTTATTTTTGTGAAACATTTGCAGATGTCATAAGTACAAAAAAAGTAAATTGTTCAGAAGTTAAAAACGGTGATAATACAACCAGTAATAATGTTGCAAGAGTTCATATCCTAAATAACGAAGAGGGAGATAATCTTCAAGAGGTTCAAGAAAATTTAGATGAATATTGCCTTGAATACACTCAGGCAGGTGAAGAAATAGTTTCAGCCGATGGTATTATATATTACCAAACAAGTCCTTACTACACTTTTGGTTTTGAGTGGGATTATTGGAATCCTGATGAGGATGAAAATATACAAAACCCGCATCAAAGACTCTTTGGTGCGCTGGATGCAGAATGGACTAAGAATAATAACGGTTTTGACCCGATATATAAACCTTTTTGCATGGATATAGATGGGATTAATAAAGGAGTTGAACCTTTCGGGTATGGAATAAGGGCGGATGGGAAGATTTTGTTGGGTAAAAGAGCTCTTGAATGGCAAGAAAAAGAAATTCAAAAATAATTTTATATAATTATTTATTCACCTTTAAATATATCGGCTCCTTTTTGAGCAGTTTTTAAAAGAGAATAGTAAAATTCAAGTTCAGATTCCGTTGCGGAATTTAGAATTTGCATGGATTTTATATAAAAAGGGTTGTCGTTAACTGATACTTTTTCAAGGTTTAATCCTGCATCTTCTATGGTTAAATCAAGAGCTTTTAAAACTTTTTCAAGCGTTATAACGCTTGGCATGTATGTACCTAATTCAAGCTTTGAAATATGCTTTTCATGGACTCCTGCAAGTTCGGCGAGTTTTGCCTGGGTTAAACCTTTAGATTTTCTTATATGCTGCAATTTTTTACCGAAAGTATTGTTTTTGTTCATAAATAAACCTCTCTACCATTGTATGGAGTATATTTAAAAACATAAACAAGACAATCTGCTAATTTTATGATATAAAAGTATCATAATTATGGTATTTTAATTTATTAAAGGAGTAGCCGAATGACTAAAAATATTAAAAACCACGCTTTTACCTTGACAGAAATTCTAATCGTCTTAGTTATAATAGGCGTTTTAACCATGATACTTTTACCTATGGCATTTCAATCTTCTCCTGATGAAAAAGCCATGAAATTTAAAAAAGGATATAATACTCTAAATACGGTTATTAAAGAACTAGTAACATCTGACAGATACTATCAAAATGGAGACTTGGGTACAAGAGCAAACGGAGTATTAATCGATAGAACCCATGAAGGGGATTTTACATATTTTTGTGAAACGTTTGCAGATACCATAAGTACAAAAAGTGTAAATTGCTCAGAGGGCGGGTTGAATAATTATGGCTCAATCAGGCTTGCTGAGAATGGCGAAGAGGTAACGTCGGATATTTTAAAAGATAAAAAAGAACAGCTTGATTCAACCTGTGCGCTTGAAGAAGTTCAAGAAGCTTTCGGAAATTTAATTATTTCATCTGATGGCATACATTATTATGAATCAGGGCCTGAGCGTACGTTTGGTTCAAACCATGAAGGCTGGGATGCTGATGAAAAAAGACCGGTAAGAGATAATTTAGCACGTGCTTTTGCTCCTCCGGGGGAAATGAACCCTCATTTTAAGGATTCAAACGGTTTTGATTCGAGCTATAAAATTTTCTGTATGGATATTGATGAACCCAATGAAGGCGAAATTCCTTTCGGTTTTGGAATAAGGGCAGATGGAAAGATTTTAAACGGAGCACGTGCAGATGAATGGATGAATAAGAGTATTCAAAATAAATAATTAATCCTTAAATTTAACCCCTTGTATAGTACAAGGGGTTAAATTAATTATTCAAATATTATATTTTTCAGATTTTCCCATATTTCACTTATTGGTTTATCTGCCTTTAATTCTTTTAAGATTCCTATTTCTTTAAAGAAACCGTATAGTGGTGCTGTTTCTTTTTCATAGGTTTCGAATCTTAACCTTGCTGTTTCTTCGTTATCATCTTTTCTTGTTTGAAGTTTTGAATCGCAGATATCACAATAATCCATAATCTTTGGAGGGTTTGAGATAAGGTTATAAATTGTGCCGCATTTTGGACATGAGCGTCTGTTTATTAATCTTTGAACCAATATTTCATTGTCAATATCAAAATAAACGGCTAAAGCGTCATTTTTTAAGGAAAATTTACCTATTTCAGACATTATTTTTTCAAGTTCGTGCGCCTGTTCAATTGAGCGCGGAAAACCGTCTAAGATATAGCCGTTGTTGCAATCATCCTTCATTAATCTGTCTTTTATAACACTTGAAACAACTTCAAGAGGCACAAGCTGGCCTTTGTCTATGTATCCTTTTGCGATTTTACCAAGAGTTGTTTCATCTTGTATATTTTTTCTCAAAAGCGAGCCTGTATCAATATGAGGGATTGATAATTTGTCTGCAAGTCTTGAAGTTTGCGTGCCTTTTCCCGAACCCGGAGGGCCTAAAAATATAAATACTTTTTTCATATTTTATCCTTTATTGCTGTAAGAAACTCTCATAGTTCTTTGCAAGCATTTGGGTTTTTATTCTGTTAACAATATCAAGCGCAACACCGACAAGGATTATAAGGCTTGTGGCACCGATACCTTGGAATGTTGTGATATTTGTAACTTTTGTTGCAACAGTGGGAACCATAGCAACTATACCTAAAGCCAAAGCTCCGATTAAAGTAATTCTTGTTAAGATTTCGTTTAATTTTTCGCTTGTGGGTTTCCCGGGTTTAACACCGGGGATTGCAGAGCCGTATTTTTTCAAGTTGTTTGCAATTTCTTTAGGCTGCATTGATGGAATGATTGAAGCATAGAAGAATGTTAAAGTTACAATCAGTACAAAATATATAACGTAATAGCTTATAGAATTTGCACTGAAAAGTAAATTCAACCTTTCAAAAATTCCTGCCACCATCACATTTTCAATATGCATTTCTTGAACAAATCCTAAAACCGTTGCGGGGAATAATAATATTGCAATCGCAAAGATAATAGGCATTACGCCGCCCGGGTTAAGCTTAAAAGGAATATGCGTATTTTGACCGCCGTAGACCTTATTACCCACCTGTCTTCTTGCTGAAACTATAGGAACTCTGCGCTCAGCTTCATGAAGAATTATGATAAATACTATTGTTGCAAGAAAGATTGCAATTAAAAGCAATAATCCCAATTGCAGCACGGGATCCTGACTTACAAGGATTGCGGTTCTGTTACAGTATAAAGGAATACCTGCAATAATACCGATAAAAATCAGTATCGAAGGACCGTTTCCAAGTCCTTTTTCGGATATTAATTCACCAAGCCACATTACAATAACAGCACCTGCCGTTAATGCGACAATGGAACCCGTAAAAAACATTACAGGGTTGACGCCCGGCATAATGGCGCTTGGAAGCTTATAGAGTGCAAGTGCAAAAATGATTGATTGAAATAGTGCAAGAAATACCGTAAACACTCTGATTATTTGTTGAAGTTTACGTCTACCTGCTTCGCCGTCTTCTTTTTGCATTCGCTCTAAGCTCGGGATAATAACCGCCATTAACTGCATAATGATTGATGCGGTAATGTAAGGGCCGACACCCAGAGCAAAGATTGAAACCTTACCCAGAGCACCCCCTGAAAACATATCCAAAAAACCGATTAAATTGTTTCCGTTTGCCAGATTTTGAAACACTTGATTGTTTATTCCGTAAATCGGCAATTGTGCACCTAATCTAAACAGGGCAATAATGGCAAAAGTGAATAAAAGCTTTTGCTTTAATCCGCTTGCCTGCCAACTTGCCACAAGATTTTGTACAACTTTATCCGAGTTGATATTTTGTTGCATTATATAAGTTCTACCTTTCCGCCTGCTTTTTCGATTTTTTCTTTTGCGCTCGGGCTAATATAGCTTGCTTTAACTACAACAGCTTTTGATATTTCGCCGTTACCCAATATTCTTAATGCGACAGCAGTGGATGGCGCTTTTTTATTTTCTTGAAGATAAGCTAAATCGATAACTTCAGCATCAATTTCAGCTAATCTTGATACATTGATAGCGTAAGATACTTCTCTGAATTTATTTTTAAAACCTTTTAATTTAGGCATTTGACGATATGAGGGCATTTGACCGCCTTCAAAACCGCGTTTGTGAGAATTACCCGATCTTTGACCTTCACCGTTATTTCCACGGCAAGATGTTTTGCCATGACCTGAAGCTATACCTCTGCCTTTACGTTTTTTGGCATGTGTAGCGCCTTCATTTGGTCTGATATCTTCTAAACTTAACATTATTTATACCTTCCTATAATTAATCTATTATTTGTACAATGTGAGGAACTTTGTTAACCATACCCATAATTGTAGCACTGGGCATGTGTTCTACTACTTGATCTTTCTTTTTCAAGCCAAGAGCACGAACAACCTTAATTTGTTTTTCGGAAGCTCCGATTGTGCTTTTTACCTGTTTAATTTTTATTTTTTTATCTGCCATTTTATTTATCCTTTAAATTTATTTTTGTCCTAACATTTCTTTTACGCTAATGCCGCGAACTTTGGCAACATCAGAGAATTTTCTTAAAGATTTTAGTGCGTTTAAAGTTGCATTTGCAGCATTTAGAGGCGATTTAGAACCAAGGGATTTTGATAAAATATTTTCAACACCCGATAATTCCAATACCGCACGAACGGCACCCCCTGCGATTACACCGGTACCTTTTGAAGCGGGTTTTAAAACAACCGAACCGGCACCTGAGCGACCTGTAATCATATGAGGAATTGTTGTATTAAATAAAGGAACGCTGATAAGATTTTTTCTTGCGTCTGCAACAGCTTTTTGAATAGCAATGATAACTTCTGCGGCTTTTGCAACGCCCATACCAACTTGTCCTTTTTTATTTCCGACAATAACGATTGCTCTGAATGATAATTTCTTACCGCCTTTTACAACTTTTGTAACACGACGAATTTGAACAACTTGTTCTTTCCATTCCGATTCAACGGGTTCAACCGTTTCAATTTTTCTTCTTCTGCTTTTTTTAGCCGGTCTTTTAGTTTCAACGGCTGCTTCTTGATTTTGGACAGCTTCGTTTGCTTCAACAACAGCTTCTTTTTCAACTGTTTCTTCGCTTGAAACTTCAACTTCTTGAATTTCTTTGTTTTCTTCCACGTTTATTACCTTTCTTAATTGTAATTACTTTTTATTATTAACCCTAAAATATAAAGAACACAAAATATGCTTTTTTAAAAGCAAGTATTAAATGTTCGGATGTTGGGATTTCTGACATTACTATCTTACAATATCAATAATAAAATGCAACAAAAAATTAAAAATTTTATTATTTTTTTAAATATAATATAATGTTTGTATGAATTTAAAATTTTGCAATTTCGGCAAATTTATTTGTTTAATATCTCTTGGAATACTATTGCTTTTAAGCTTTATTATTTCACTTGATTACTTTTTTTATTATTCATATAAAGGTACGAATAAAAATGCTAAATCCTTAAGAGATTATGTATTAAACTACAAGGATAAAACACAAAATGAAATTAATGCTAAGTATATATTTGATAACGATAGAGATAGAAAATTCAGAACCGCTCAAAATATTAATTCAAGCCTGAAACCTGTTTTGATTTTTGGGGCATCATCTGTGTATGGTTTAAATTTAGATGAAAATGAAACGGTTTCGTATAATCTTGCTAAATTAACAAAAAGACCCGTCTATAACAGAACAAAACCCGAAGCAAGCTTGAATCATATGTATTATCAATTATCTAACAATGATTTTTATAAAATAGTTCCAAAGCCTGAATATATTTTATATTTTTATGTACCTAAACAGTATGTTTTAATGAATAATAAGCTTGATTTTTGTCAGCATGATGTTTATTATAAATTAAAAAATAACAAGCTTATAAGGCTTATCAGAATACCTATTATTAAAAAATCGTATTTAATTGCAAAGTTAAATATCATCAAATTTCAAAAATATGGTTTAAGATATTTTTTAAACAATAAGAATAATAAACTTTTTGAAAAGATTTTAATTGAATCAAAAAATGAAGCTCAAAAACATTACGGCAAGGATGTTAAATTTGTTATAATAAATTGTTCTTTTGACGATTTGCAAAAAGAAACCTTTAAGTCCTTAAGCGATAATGGATTTATGATATTTGATTTATATAAATTTATAAATATCAATGATAAAATCCATAAAGACGCCTCACGCCCCAATGCAAAATATTGGCAAAAAGCCGCAATAATAACGGTTGATAAATTAAAATTATAAAGGATGTTGATGAAAAATAAAAAGATGAAAATTTTTTAAGTGCTTATAATCAATTTTATTACTGATTTTTGTTTTTAATTCTTTTGGTATTTTTTACTATTTTAAGATGACAAATAACCGTCATTAAAAAGTTATTCCAGACCAAATGAGCTAGCGTGGAAACATGCAACAGGAATTTTATGTAAGAAGCCTGGCATTTATAATTGATATATTTGACATAAAAACCGCTAAATGCTAACATGACACCATGGATAAGAAAAAGATATTGTTTATAACATCAATTGTTGTGTTAGCTTTTATAGTTTTAGCTCTTTGTTTCTTTTTTCTTGATTTGTATTATCATAAACCATACCGAAATACAGGTAATATCTTAAATTTTTCAAAATATTTTCAAGTATATAAAAATAAACCCTATGATATTTTAATTCAAAATTATGTTTATAAAGATGATGCAAGATATGAAAATAAATATCAAAATGCTTATAACACGGATTCAAATTTAAAATCCATTATATTATTTGGCGATACATATTTATACGGAAATATTGTACAAGGAAAATTTTTAAAAGAGAATGAAACCTTTGCTTATGTTCTGGCGCAATTAACAAAAAGGCCTGTATACAATCAAGCAACTCCTTATGTAGTTCCGCAGCATATTTTATTTGAACTAAGCAGTAAAGAATTGTATGAAATTGTTGATAAAAAACCTGAATATATAATAAATCTATATGTTCCCCCAAATATCATGGAAGTTTACACAAAATGTTCAAAAAGTGCGCATGATATTTTTTATAAATTAGATAAAGGCAAATTAATTAGATATGAAAAAATTCCTTTTTATAAAAAATCTTATTTGATTGCAAATATTAATGCTTTTTTCTTTGATTGTAAAAATCCGATAAGTAAGATATATTATCGGCTTGGTAAGGATTTATTCAGAGAGTTATTGCTTGAATCAAGGCGGCTTGCGCAGCTTCATTGGGGAAAAGATGTTAAATTTATAATTATAAGGTTTTTCGAACCTCAAAATGAAATAGAAGATGAAATGTTCGATGAACTAAAGAAGGATGGATTTATTGTGTTTGAAATATATAAATATTTTGATACAAAGGATCCAAAATGGCTTGTTTCTGAGATTTTGCCAAAAACAAGACCGAATGATATTTTCTGGAAAACAGCCATTCCTGTTATGATAAAAGAGCTAGGTATCCAATAGTGATTGAATTGCTTTTTTGATATCGGGGGAACTATATATATAATTTCCTGCAACAAGGGCGTTGGCGCCTTTTTGTTTGCATGGTTTCCAGGTTTTATCGTTTATTCCGCCGTCAAATTGGATTATTAGGTTTGGATTGTTTGAATATTTTTTTATTGTTTCTATTTTATATATAGTTTCTTCAATAAACTTCTGTCCGCCAAAGCCGGGTTCTACGCTCATTATTAAAACTAAATCAACAAGGTTTATAAAATCTTTAATCTCATTGGGGTTTGTTTTTGGTTTTATTGAAATACCTGCCATTTTATTTTTGTCTTTAATTTTTTTAATAGTGTCGATGGTTTTATCTTTGGATGCTTCAAAATGAAATGTTATTAAATCGCTCCCTGCTTCAATAAAACCGTCAACATAATCAATTGGGTTTTCTATCATTAAATGAGTATCCAAAAAAAGGTTAGTTATTTTTCTTATTGATTTTACAACAGGAATGCCTATTGTTATATTTGGCACAAAGTGTCCGTCCATAACATCAATATGAAGCCAGGGGACGTAATTTTCAACTTTCTTTATGTCGCGCTCAAGATTTGCAAAATCGGCCGATAGTATGGAAGGTGAGATTATTGTTTTCATGTTTATTTATCCTGTGGTTTTATTTTTAGTTTTTCTATTGCTTCAAGTGCTGCTTTTTGCTGCGCTGCTTTAATACTTTTTGCGCAGCCCGTGCCTATTATTTTATTATTGTATTTCACATCAACATAAAATGTTTTATCATGCTCAGGCCCTTCTTCTTTTGTTGTAATATATTCGGGAAGTTTAGAATTAAGCCCTTGGGTGTATTCTTGTAAAACTGCTTTAGGATTTAAAAAATCGCACATCTCTTCTATTGATAAAATATCTTCTAAAAAATTTTCCTTTAAAAATTCAAGCGCTTTTTTATAACCGTCTTTATCGTATTCAAGAAAAATTGCACCCAGAAGCGCTTCAAAAGCACATGCCAGAATGGATTCCTTTTTAGATCCCCCTTGGCTTTTTTCATTTTTTCCAAGAATGATTAAATCTTCAAAATCCATTAATCTTGCATATTTTGAAATATTTCTGTCCGAAACCGTTTGGCTTCGGATTTTGCTTAGTTTTCCTTCCTGATATGAAGGATATTGTTCATATAATATCTCGCTTATTGCAAGCTTTAAAACGGCATCTCCCAAAAATTCAAGTCTTTCATAAGATAAATTTTCATCAAGCGAATTTTCAAAAACATAGGAACTGTGGCAAAAAGCACGGTTCAATAATTCTATATCTTTAAAATTAAGGTTATATTTTTTTTGAAAACTTTTAAGCTTTAATTTACGCTTCTTGGATAAAATGTTAGAAGTAGACATTTATCGCGCCCTTTAGGTATTTAAAAAATTCAACAAGAACGTTTGTTCCTTGCGTAAAGTGCATAAAATAATAATATGCAACGGGGATTGCAAAAATATACCCATCAAACCTGTCTAACATTCCCCCATGCCCGGGTAAAATATCGCTTGAATCTTTAACCCCCGCATCACGCTTGATTAAAGATTCTGATAAGTCTCCAAGCTGCGCTGAAACCGTAATTAATATACCGCCTATTATTGCATGTAAAAGACTTAAATTAGTATAAAACACCCCAAAACATGATACTATAATTGCGCAAAGCGCTCCGCCAACAGCGCCTTCGATTGTTTTTTTTGGGCTTACAACTTCTGCTAATTTATGTTTTCCAAAATTAACACCGCAGTAATATGCCCCTATATCGGTCATAACAACCGCCAAAAATACAAACATTAAAAGGCATAAACCTGTTGAAGGAGAAAATTGGAACGCTCCTATTCTTGTTAGTCCTATTTGTCTTATCAAAAGTAAATGACAAGGCAGCCATCCGCAATAAAGCGCGCCGAGAGTAGTTGTTGCAACGTTAACTATATAAGGCTGACGCCCTTTAAAAAGAACAATCAAAAATGACGCCATAATTGTTAAGGTTAACATTGAAGGAACCAAATCAAACCTGTGAAAAAAAGTAAGAGTTGCAAAAATTATTGCCGAAAATAATATAATCGACAGGCTCGGATGAAATCCTTTGTGTCTTAAAATTTTGACAAATTCTTTTGAACATAGCGAAATTACCACAAGCAAAAGCACATACAAAGGAATAGAACCTAAAATAATAGCCAGTATTGAGATTATTGAAATTATAACCCCTGTTATTATTCTTAATAACCTGTTTTTTTCCGCAGTTTCTGCGCTCAATTTTATATCTCCATAACTTCATTTTCTTTTGCGACAACAGTTTCATCAACCGTTTTTATAAATTTATCGGTTATTTTTTGAACCTGATCCTGACCGTCTTTTATGGCGTCTTCAGGCAAATTATCGCTTTTTTCAAGTTTTTTTACGGCATCCTGTGCATCTCTTCTTACGTTTCTTATAGCAACTTTAGCTTCTTCACCCATTGCTTTAACCTGTTTTGCAAGCTCTTTTCTTCTGTCTTGAGTTAAAGGCGGAAAAGCAAGACGCACGACAACACCGTCTGAGTTTGGAGTAATTCCTATTTCTGCTTTTACTATTGCTTTTTCTATTTCTTTAATTATCGATTTATCAAAAGGAGAAATAACAAGCGTAGTACCTTCACTCACACTCACCTGTGCAAGCTGGCGAAGTCCCGTCGGAGCTCCGTAGTAATCAACAAGTACTTTGTCTAAAATAAGCGGATTAGCGCGCCCTGTTCTGACTGTAGCCAGTTCTTTTTTTAATTGGTTAACGCATTTATCCATCTTTTCTTGTGCTTGCTTTTTAATGTCTTCAATTGTCATTTTTATTCTCCTAATTTAATTGTTATTCTACCATTGTACCTACTTTTTTATTGTTCAATATATCTATAATGGAATTTTCAAGATTAAAATCAAACACACAAATAGGTATATCATTTTGTTTGCAAAGGGCGCATGACGTTAAATCCATGACTTTTAAGCCTTTTACTATTATGTCATCATAACTTATTTTATCATATTTTTTGGCATTTGGATTAGTTTTGGGATCATCGGAATATATCCCATCAACCCCGTTTTTTGCCATTAGCATAACTTCAGCTCCGATTTCAGAAGCCCTTAGAGCGGCTGCCGTATCTGTTGTAAAGAAGGGGTTCCCCGTACCTGCCGCAAAAATTACAACTCTGTTTTTTTCAAGATGTCGTATTGCTTTAAATCTGATATAAGGTTCTGCTATTTTTTCCATATCTATTGCACTTTGAACCCTGCATTCGACATTAATTTTTCTTAATTCCGATTGAAGTGCTATGGCGTTCATTACGGTTGCAAGCATGCCGACATAATCTCCGCTTGCTTGATCCATGCCTAATTTTGAAGAGTTTTTCATGCCTCTAAAAATATTTCCGCCCCCGACAACAACTGCAATCTGTACTCCAAGAGCATGCGCTTTTTTAATTTCAAGAGCGATTCGATGAACAGGCTCAGGGTCAATTCCAAATTCCTGAGAACCCAAAAGAGCTTCTCCCGAGATTTTTAGAAGAATTTTATTGTATTTTAATTTATTCATATAAATAAGCCCTTTTAAAAAATAAAAATTAATATAAATCAATTATACACAAGAATTTATGAATGTGTAATAATTAAATTATGAACTGTAATAATTTCATAAAAAGCATCACCTCAAAGGATTTCAAGCTTTCACAAAACGCAACATACGAACTAATAAATTCTAAAGAACTGTTATTATTTGAGTGTTTATGTGAAAAATCGGAATTCATCTTTCCTTTTATCAGGGAAAAAATTATAAAAAACTTTGTTAAATTAATTAACAAAGATAAACTTGATAATACTTTTGAATTTGCAAAAATTTATTCTTTTGATTTTGAAGATTTAATTGTTAATTCCTGGTTAAAATTTGCCTGTGAAGATTTAACGGATAAAATTCTTGAAATATTTGAAAACGGTTCTATGGAACAAAAAGCATATTGCGCTAAATATTTTTCAAAAATTAACGATTATGCAGCTCTTGATATTCTTCAAAAATATGCACTGTGCGATTTTGAGCCTTTAAGAGCAAACTGCGCTCTTGCGCTTTTTGAATTTAAGGATAAAAAAATTGTTAATGATGCAAAAGAAATCATTGAAAATTCAAACGATGAATTTAAAATCTTAAACGCTGTTCAATTTTTAATTGAATATAAAGATACCGATTTAATTCCTTATATAGTTCAAAACGCTTGCAAGAGTCCTTTTGTTTGCGAGATTCTTGGCGATTTGAAAAATTATTTTTCACTTGAAGAATTAAAAAATAAATTAAATTGCGACGATTTATCAAAAATATTTTCCGTATTTATTGAAAATTACCCTGAAAATATTGGACTTGATACTTTAATTCAATATGAAATATTTGATTTTATTAAATATTTAACAAATGATAAAAATTATAATCAATTTATTGAAAATATTTTAGTTATTGCAAAAAATAAATTTCAAGATTGTTTTGATAATGAAATTTATACTTTTGATTTAAATAAAGATAACAAAAACGAACTTAAAAATATTGTTGAAATTCTAAAAGAGTGCAGTTTTAAATTGCAAAATTTAAACGATGAGCTTGAAACTTATAATATAAATTCAGCAAGATACAAAACAGCGCTGGGGGTTATTAAAGAGCTTAAACTTTTAAATTATTGTAATAAAATAGCTAACCTTATAAATTCAAATACGCTTGATTACTCCCTGCTTTCATACAGTGCTCAAATTTTAAAAGATTTAAATAAACAAGATTTAATTAAAAAAGAAGTAATTGAATCGATAGATAACGAGAATATAAAAAATTTCATTTTGAGTTTATTATAGTTCAATTTTTTTTCCGAACGGTAGGGTTATATTATTCATTTTATGCGTAATATCGGGTGTTATATAGGTATTTATATCAAATAATTTTGAATATTCTTTTAATAAAGGTATAATTTCATTCTTATTTAAATAAAAATCCCCGAAAATCATTCCTTTGATTTTTTTTCTTAATTTAGTGTGTCTATATATTTCATATAGCATTTTATCAATTTTATATAACGGTTCATTTATGTCTTCCAAAAATAAAATTATATCGCTTGACGGAAGAAATTGCATGTTTGATAAAAGCGAAACAAGGCTTGATAAATTTCCTCCCCACAAAATCCCTTTTGCTGATTTTTCTTTTTTATATAATTTTTCTAAATTTAAATTATAAATATTATTTTCAATTATATTTATATTATCTTGAAGGTTTTCAATAAATCCGTTTGTCATCATAAGGGAATGGAAGCATTTTATTTTTGTTTTTTTATAAAGCGCCATAAGTAAAATTGTGCCATCTGAACTTGAAGCATAGTATTTATTACAATTTTTAATTAAATCATAATTTATTTTATCAACTATTCTTAATGCCCCAAATCCGCCTCTGATATTTAAAACTAAATCAACTTCATCATCCAAAAAAGCTCTTTCAAGATATTTTATTCTCTTGGTGTCGGTGTCTGAAAGATAGTTATTTTGCTTATTTTCGTTATAATATTTTTTTACTTTAAAATTTTTTTCAAGAATTTTAATTTTTTTATCTAAGTCGCAAAAATCTCTGATATCTCCACAAGGAGCAATAAGTGCTATTGTTTTAATTTTTTTATTCATAAAATTATTATAAATAACCGTTAATTTTATGGCAATAAATTTTACTTAATCGTTTTTATTTAATTATGGAAACTTCTGCGCTAAATAATAACATTAAAGTTCCAGAGCCGAATGTTGTTAATTCGACTTCAAAAAATACAGCGTCTGAATCTAAGGATATTCAAAAAAGAAAAGCGCCTCTTCGTCAATATAACAGGCCAAACGTAGGCGTTTTAAATGTTCCCGATATATCAAAAACACCCCTGACGGATACTTTTATTAAAAAAAGGCAGGATAATCCGCAGATGAAATATAAATTTAAATCAAATACCAATTATCAGCAAGGTTTAAAACCTAATGCAATTGTATCAATCGGCATTCTTTTAGCGGGAATTATGGCAATCTTTCATAAAGCAAAATAAAAACCCTTCAAATATTTGAAGGGTTTTTAAATTTTAAATATTTGTTTATATTTCTTCCCTGTTGAATATTTTAACTCTTACAGGTTCCAATAAAACAAACTCTACTCTTTGTCCTTTGTGTATATACATGTTTTGACCACGTATAACGTTATATCTTGTTCTTGTTAAATAAGGATCGTTTCTGATAATTCTCATATCCGCTTTTCTCTCACCAAGAGTTGCTACGATATTTAATTCGGGAAAATCTTTTGAATCGGTAACGTTTGTTGTAGTTAGTGCCATATAACCGTTTTTAACGAATCTTAAAGGTCTTGTAACTTTATGAACTTTACCTTCAACCTTAACGCCGACAGGTATTACAACGTATTTTTCTCTTGTTACGAAGTTAAAAGGGGTTCTTGCAGTAAATGTTTCGCCTTCTTTAACATTTTTAGCGTTTAAACACTTATCAACAACCATCGGAATCACTGTTCCTTCGGGAATAACAGCATATTCTTCATCATAATATACGTTATCCAATATATATCCGTCCGCTTTTTTGGGTTCTGCGGGTTTTGGAGGCGGAGGTAATTCTTCTTTTATTTTTTCGCTCGGAATAGTTTTAACCGCTTCCATCATATTGAATATAAATCTTGCCAATTCACCTCTTGTTGCAGGACGCATAGGTTCAAGAGTTGTTTCATGCCCGGGGGTATTATAAACCAAACCAAGCATTTGCGCTTGTCCTGCCTTGATTAATGCCCAGTTAGGGATGTCTGAATAATCTTTATATATTGAAACAAAGTGTTTGGCTTGTTCCGAATCTATATTTTCAGGAGACAATGCGCTCAAAACAACGGCAAGTGCTTCCATTCTTGTAACATCATTATTGGGGTAAAAATAACCGCCAGGGTACCCTTTAACAAGCCCGTAGTATGAAGCAACCTGAATGTTTCTGTTTGCCCAGTGGTCTTTAATATCTACATAATCAAAAATTTGATCGGTGTCTTTTTCATACAACCCCAAAGCTTTAAGGGTCATTGTTGCAAATTCCGCTCTGGTAACTTTTTGATCTGGTCTGTATAAACCATCGGGATAACCGACTACAATTTTTTTATCGGTTAAAAATGTAACAGCTTCATAAGCCCAGTGATTTTGCGGTAAATCAGGGTAGCTGTCAGGCCCTTGTTCAAGCGTATAATCCGCTTTTGCGGGTGAAATTAATAAAACGCTAAAAAAAGCTAATGTAATGATGTTTGACAATAATTTTTTCATTTATAACATGCTCCATTGGTAATAAAATAATTTTACATGCTAACTTGTTTGCATGCAAGTAATTTTACATATTTTATAAATATAAAACACGGAAATAAAAAAATTTGCAGGATAAATTTTAACTAAAACGAACTTTCGTTTTCATGCGGTGCGGTTGCGCGTGCGGAAATTTCCGCTATAAGGCGTGAAATTTCATAGCCTGAAACCATAACTTCAAGTATTAATTGCGAATTGATTAATATTTTATCCCCGTATTCCATTGTGTCGGGATTAAGCGCTAAAAATTCAACAAAATCATCTCCGACATATAAAATTTTTCCAAACTCGGCATCGGTTGCCCATCTCATAAAGACAACCATTTGCTCAAATAATTTTAGTTTTTGTATCATCCTCATACTATACATGATATGATTAATTTTATGAAAGTCAATTTCCTGAATGATAATTGTAACATTGTAAACTCGGGCAAAGTCAATATGCAGCTTGATTGTAATATGCTTGATTTTGCAATTGAAAATAAAATTGATTATGCGCTTGTGAGGTTTTATCAATGGTACCCCAAATGCGTAAGTCTTGGCAGAAATCAAAAAGATGACTGTTATAACGATTTAAATCTTGATATAGTCAAGCGCCCTTCGGGCGGAAGAGCACTTTTGCATGATAGGGAGCTTACATATTGTTTTGTTTCAAAAATATTAAAACCATCTGTAATTGAGAGCTATAAAGATATTTCAGACGCTTTAATTTTAGGTTTTAAAAAATTAAACATAAACTTAAGTTACGCAAAAAACGAATACCATAATTACTCATATTGTATGAATATCTCATCGGGTGCAGATGTATCATATAACGGGTTAAAATTTATAGGCTCCGCGCAATACAGAAAAAACGGTTATCTTTTACAACACGGCTCCATTCCTTATTCTCTTGATTTTGAACTTATTGAAAAAATATTTTCGCAAAACGTTGAAAAAGATAAAATTATAACCCTGAATGAAATAAATCCCAGCCTTTCAACAAGGCAGATTATTGAAGCGCTTAAGGAAGGTTTTATTGAAAAATTTGAAAATTATTAAAACTCCCTTTTAGTTACAAAAGGGAGTTATTTAATGTCAGGTTGTTTTTATTTTATACAGCAGCCGCAGCAGCTGTTTTTTCAACGATTTCAATTAATGTCTTTGCAACTTCTTCTTGTTCTTCTTTTGTAATTTCAGCAAACATAGGAAGCGATAAAACAAGTTTTGTATCTTTTTCCGTGTTTGGAAGCATACCTTCTTTGAAATTATATTTTGCATGGACTTTTTGAAGATGCAGAGGGATAGGGTAATATATCATAGCACCTATTCCTTTATCTGCAAGCATTTGATGAACTTTATCGCGGTTCGGAACTTTAACCGTGTATTGGTGATATACACAATATGTTGAATCAAGTTCTTTCGGTGTTTGAATTAAATCACATTTAGAAAATAATTCATTGTAATATGCCGCATGTTCTCTTCTTAATTTATTCCATTTATCAATATAGGGTAATTTAACTCTTAAAATTGCCGCTTGAATTTCATCAAGTCTTGAATTGACACCTATTTCGTCATGGTGATATCTGATTGCACCGCCATGGTTTCTAAGAGCAATTACTCTATCTTTAATGTATTGCGAGTTGGTTGTAAGAAGCCCGCCATCACCCATTGTACCAAGGTTTTTGGTCGGATAAAAGCTAAAACATCCGATATCACCGATTGTTCCTACTTTTTTGCCTTTATATTCGGCACCGATTGCCTGGCATGCATCTTCAATTACATATAAATTATGACGTTTAGCAATATCAATAATTACATCCATATCGCAAGGCTGACCGTAAAGATGTACGGGTATTATGGCTTTTGTTTTCGGGGTAATTGCAGCTTCAATTTTTGAAGCGTCAATATTAAAGGTATCAGGGTCAATGTCGACAAATACGGGTTTTGCACCGACTATTCCGATTGATTCCGATGTTGCAACAAAAGTAAAAGCAGTCGATATAACTTCATCGCCTTCACCGATATCTAAAGCTCTAAGAGCTAAATGCAGGGCGTCAGTTCCCGAATTTAGAGTTACCGCGTGTTTAACGTTTAAATATTTGCAGATTTCATTTTCAAATTCTTTATTGTTGTTTCCTAAAATATAGGAACCGCTTCTCATAACTTCTAAAACTGCTTTTTCGGCTTCTTTTGCTATTGTTTCGTATTGTCTTTTTGAATTAATTATAGGAATCTTCATATTTTTCTCCTCTTTTTCCCTGATTAATTTAATATTATCATAAGTGTTTAAATTATTTTATTAAGATTAAATAAAGATTTATTTTAAACTTAATTGGTTTTTAATAATACCCTTATGATTTTAAACAATGTGATTGGATTTTATAAAAAATATCATTAAATTATTAAAAGAATTTTAATGGTATTAAAATGAAAAGCTATTATGAAATTTTAAACGTTCCTCAAAACGCAACAAAAGCACAAATTAAAAAACAATTCAGAAAATTAGTCAGAATGTATCATCCTGACGTTAATTCGTCTGTTGAAGCCGAAGAAATTTTTAAATCAATCAATAAAGCAGCGGAAGTTTTGCTTGATGATGAAAAAAGAAAAAGTTACGACAATTTAAGAAATATTCAAAACAATAATTTTAAACAGAGTTCTAATAATTCAAGCAATTACTCATTTTCCGATTTATTTAAATATACAAAATATCAAAATTATAAAAAAACAAAAGAAAAAAAAGAAACGCCAAAAAAAGGTAAAGATATTTATTTAGACGTAAATATAACCGTTCAAGAGGCGATTTTAGGGGTGAGTAAAATAATAAATATCGCTCAAAGTTCAATTTGCCCTAAATGCAAAGGGCATAAATTTGCAAACAGTCAAAAATGCAGCTATTGCAATGGTTGCGGCGAAATTACAAAAGCAAGAAAAATAACCGTTAAAATCCCGCCTTCAATAAAAAATAATACAAAATTAAGACTTAAAGGCGAAGGTGATTTCGGTCAAAACGGCGGTGAGAACGGTAATTTATATATTATTGTAAAAATAGAAAATAATGAAGATTTAACAATTAAAGACGGCATTGTCTATTACAGCGCTCAAATAAGCCCATACAGGGCGGTTTTAGGAGGAAATGTCAAAGTTTTAACTCTTTGGGGCGAGGCTGTTATAAAAATCCCTCCTTTGACAAAAGCAAACCAAAGTTTTAAACTGATTGAAGCGGGTGTTTACAATGAAAAAACAAGAAAAAAAGGAGATGAAATCGTAAATATCATCATTCAAACACCGCAAAATTTAACGGATGAAGAATTTTATCTTTATGAAAAGTTGGAAGAAATAAATTCAAAAAAGACAAATGCAGCAACATAATACAAACATAAAAGAAATTTTTACATCAATCCAGGGTGAAGGCCCTTATGTCGGTCAAAAGCATATTTTCGTACGCTTTTGCCGCTGCAATTTAAATTGTAAGTATTGTGATACCGATTTTGATATTAAAAATTCAAAAAAATATTCACCATTCGCGCTTTTTGATTTATTAAAAAATAATGATACTGATACAATTAGTTTCACAGGCGGCGAACCCTTGATGGAACTTGAATTTTTAGAGGAATTTTTAAAAGAATATAAAAATAAATTAAATAAAAAAATATACCTTGAAACAAACGGGGTTTTATATAAAAATTTAGAAAAAATTATTGATTTTATTGATATTATCTCAATGGATATAAAGCTAAAATCTGCCTCAGGGATGGAAAATTTTAATGAAAATGAAAAATTTTTAGATATTGCATCTAAAAAAGAAGTTTTTATTAAAATTGTTTTTGATAAAAATATTAAAGACGAAGAAATTATAAAAACAACATCCATTATAAAAAAACACGATTCTTTAATTATCCTGCAACCTAAAATGCCGATGGATAAAGATACGGATATTGAAAAAATATTTAATAAATTTTATAAACACTACAAAAACATCCGCCTAATCCCGCAGGTTCATAAATTTTTAAATTTGTTGTAAAATTTTTTTATGGATAAATTAATTACGAATTTAAAAAATATTTTTGAAAAACACAAAAAAATATTTATAATTTTTGGAATTTTATTAACGGTTTATTTATTATACTTCCATAATTTATGGAATTATGAACTGTTGGATGTCGATGAGACAAGATATGTTGATATGTCAAAAACCATGTTTTATTCGCATGATTATTTGACATTATACTTAAACGGAAATTATTTTTTTGAAAAACCGCCATTATATTTCTGGCTTGAAAATGTTTCATTTCTTGTTTTTAATTCAATAAATGAATTCAGCGCAAGAATTCCCGGGGTCTTGGAAGGGTTGTTAACGGGGTTAATATTATATATTGCTGTTTTTAAGTTTACTAAAGATAAATTTTTAGCGCTGATTTCAAGTTTAATTTTATTATCGTTTGCCGAGTTTATCATTTTATCAAAGATTGCAATATTGGATATATTGCTTGCTTCAACCGTCTCAATTTCAATTTTATTTGGTCTTATTACTTTTGCGGTGTCTGATAAAAATAAGAAATTTTTCTGGTGGGGTTTTTATCTTTTTTGTGCGCTTGCAGTTCTTGCAAAAGGATTGCCCGGACTTATTATTCCTTTTTTTGCAATGTTTTTAATTGGTATTTATACAAAAAAATTAAAAGAATACTTTAAACTTCAATATTTTCTTGTAGGTATTTTAATTTTTTTAATTGTGGTTTTGCCCTGGCATGTTATTATGTTTAAAATCCATGACCCTCTGTTTTTTAATGAATACATTATGAAACACCATATTGCGCGCTTTTTGGGGGGTGAAGTAATAGGCCGCGATGCACCTTTTTGGTTTTATATCCCTGTTTTAATCTGGGGCAGCTTGCCTTATGCCGCTTCTTTTATTGCAATGCTTGTTGATAAAGCAAAACATTTTCGTTTTAAAAAATACGACGAATCGGATTTAAAAGGTCAGTTTTTAATATTCTGCGCAATTTGTGCTTTTGCAATATTCTTGTTTTTTGAATCTTCAAAAACAAAACTCGTAACATATATCCTTCCGATTTATCCTTTTTTGGCGGTAATTTTGGGTGAATACTGGTATTCGTATATCAAAGAAGGGAAAAATAAAAAATATATTGAAATTTCATCTAAAATTTTTAATTGGGCAGGTTTAATTTCAGGCGTCATTTATATAATTGTTCTGATTTTTATCCCGCAGCCTTTAAAAAACGATTTATTATTTGTTACATTTCCATCGTTGTTGTGTTTATTTGTCTTTTTAACAACGGGTCTTGTTGCGATTAAAAAAGAAAAAAGACTTCTTTTATTTATAAGCTATTTATTGTTTATTGCCTGTATAAGCGCGTTTGGGTTTCATAAGTTTTTAAAAATGGATTACAGATTAGGTCAGTATGATTTAATTAAGTATGCAAAATATGCAAAAGCAAAGAATTTTAATATATTTACCTATGAAACAGGTGCTAAATACAGTTTATTATATTATTCAGGCAAAAAAGCAAGGTTTGATATTAAAAAAGAGGAAATAAAATCTCTTTTAAAAAACAGGTTTAATGTAATAATAATTAGAAAAAAAGATTTAAAAAATCTTGATGGTAAATTTAGAATTATTGATGTTGGAAGAAAGTATATTTTAATTAAAAATTAGATTAATTCTTCATCAATAACATATCTGGGTCTTTTTTTGGCTTCCGCAAGAGTCTGGCTTATGTATTCGCCTATTATACCGATACATAAAATTTCAACACCCGTTGCAAAAGTTTCCCAAACTTCAAAAGGTGCAACGGAAGGCGATAGAAGCTTAATTTGAAAAATTAACTGTATTGCCATAATCAAAGCTAAAATCATACTTATAACGGAAATAAAAGCGCCTATACAGAATACAAATTTTAAAGGTCTTGTGCTGAATGAAACAATAGCACTTAGAGCCATTTTGGACAGGCTTAAAAAGTTAAACTTGGATTCTCCGTACTTTCTTTCTCTAATGTCATAAGGAATAAATTTTGTTTTAAGTCCTAAATCATAAATCATACCGCGCACAAAGATATTGACTTCTTTGTATTCGTTAATTATTTTTAGAGCTTTTTTACCGATTAATCTGTATTCTGAATGTCCGGGTTGTAAATTTACACCAAGGATATTTATTAATTTATAAAATAAATTTGATGTTATGCTTTTTAAGCTGTATTTGTTATTGTATGATTTTCGAACACCGCAGACAATTTCATACCCTTTTTTATAGTTTTCAATAAAATCTTTTATTTTGCTTTCATCCTGCTGTAAATCGGCATCAATCGTAACAACCATATCGCATCCTATTTCTTCGGTTTTTTTATAGCCTGCCATGATTGCATTTTGGTTTCCGAAATTTTTTGAAAACTTTATTGCTTTTATTGATTTATTCTCTTTTCTGCTTTCAAGTATTTTATTCCAGGTGTTATCAGTACTTCCATCATCAACAATTAAAATATAGCTGTTTTTATCTATAAGGTTTTTATCTGTATAATCTTTTATTAAAATACTTAGAGTGTTGATTGTATTTTTGATTGATAATTCTTCGTTGTATGCGGGTATTAATATTGCCAATCTCATATAAAAGCCTTTTTGTTATATAATTATTTTCATAGGAATTATACAACAAAATATGAAAAAGATAATACTAACCGCAGACGATTTAGGAATTAACAAAGAAACAAATAAAGCAATAGAAGAAGCATATAAAAAAGGCACTTTAACTTCTGCTTGTATTATGACAAATATGGATTGCTTTGTTGATGCGCTTCAAGTTATAAAAAATTGTCCTAATCTTGATATAGGAATTCATTTAAATATAATTGAAGGGTGCGCCCTTTTAAAAGAAAAAAATCCCTTATGCGATAAATCGGGAAAATTTAATAATTCATATCTAAAAATTTTACTTAATTCGTATAATAAAAAATATATGGAGTATGTAGAAAAAGAATTCACGCTTCAAATTGAAAAATTGCTTAAAATCGGTTTAAAACCTTCTTTTATAAATTCCCATGTTCATACCCATGCGATCCCTGAAGTTTTTAAATTAACCTGCGAACTTGCAAGAAAATATAATATTAAGGCAATCAGAACCCAGGATGAAATTTTTTATGTAGCACCCGATAAAAATCATTTTAAAATTTTATATTTTATAAATATTATTAAACATTTTCTTTTAAAAATTTTTACACTTGTAAATAAAAACACTCTAAATAACTACGACCTTAAAACAAATACTAATTTTATAGGTATCTTATATACTCTTAATATGGATGAAAATTCAATTATATCGGGTCTTAAAAAAGTAAAAAACAACTCTGAAATCATTCTTCACCCGACAACAGACCCTTTAAAAAGAGACAAATATATAGAATATCGAACTCTTACGGATAAAAATTTTATTGAAAAACTTAAAAAAGAAGATGTTAAGCTTGTTAAGTTTAAAGATTTATAAATATTTTAAAATAAAATATTTATGCAATAATGTTATCTATGACAGGAATGTTGGAAAATAAAATTTCATTTTCGAATAATTTTATCTCTGAAAGCGTGGATATTACTTCAACTCCGCTTTTAGATGCAATGCTTAATTATAAAAATTCTCCAATGACAGGTTTTCATATCCCCGGGCATAACAGGGGTTTGGGGATGCATCCTAAGTTTGTTCAATTGGTTGGTAATGACGTTATTAAAATTGATACAACGGATGAATTTGATAATTTAGGCACGCTTCATCCTGAATCAGGTGCAATTCAAGAAGCGCAGGAGCTTGCAAGAATAGCATACGATACTAAAAAAACTTTTTTTGTAACAGGCGGCTCAACTATTGCTAATTTAGCTTTAGCGTTTGCGCTGAGTGCTCCTTATGATGAAGTATTAATCAGCAGAAACTGCCACAGGTCTGTTTTAACAGGGCTTATAATTTCAGGCGCCAAAGTAAACTGGATTATACCTAAAAAACTTGATAAGTGGTCAATTTTTGGAAATATTGAAGCTGATGATATTGAAGAGAAATTAAAAAGAAACAGAAACATAAAACTCGTCTGGGTTACAAACCCTACTTATGAAGGTGTTGTCTCGGATATTGAAAAAATTTCTCAAATATGTAAAAAATATAAAGCATCTTTAATTGTTGATGAAGCGCACGGGTGTTTGTGGAATTTTAATGATGAGTTACCAAAAAGCGCTCTAAGGCTTGGCGCTGATGCTGTTGTTCATTCGCTACATAAAACGGGCGGCGCTATGACACAGGCTTCTATGCTTCATCTTGGAAAAGACTCGGGTTTTGATGAAGTTCGAGTTTCGCACGCTCTTAAACTTCTTCATACAACAAGCCCGAGCCTGTTATTGCTTGCAAGTTTAGATGCCGCAAGAGCTAATTTATCTTCTTCAAGCGGTCAAAACATGCTTCAAAATGCGATAGATAACGCAAAATACTTTAGAAGCTGCGCAAAATCAATAGATAAATTACAGGTTTTATCAAACGAGGATATTGCGCTTGATTTAACAAAATTATTTATAAAATTTGAAAACCTTTCAGGAAAACAATTGGAATATATCTTAGAACACGACTATTCAATTGAAGTTGAATCAGCGTCCGATGAAGGCATTTTGCTTTTATCGAACTTGGGAAATACTAAAGAAGAATTTGATTATTTATTAAAATGTTTATCGGACATTTCCAAAAAAGAATTCAAACACTTTAAAACAGATGACAAAATAATGCCCTTAATTGATCCTGAAATTGTTATGAATTTAAGAGAAGCTTATTTTGCTCCTAAAGAATATATAAATAAATATGACTGCGTAGGAAGGATTTCATCCGAAGTTATTGCTCTTTGTCCTCCGGGGATTTCAATATTATTACCGGGTGAATTAATTAAAGAAGAACATCTTCCTTATTTATTCTCATACGATAAGATTGAAGTTATAAAAGAGTAGATTGGGTTTCATCTTTTAAATCTTCTTCGATTTTTTTAAGAGCATCGCTACCGACCAGATTTTCTAAAATTGCTCTTGATGTTTGATAATCATCAAGCGCTTTTTGAGCTTTAATTTTAGCATTTCTATAATAAACATCGGCAATTGTTAATTCTTCTTTTGATTTATTTTGGGCAAGTTTATAGTTTTCTTCTCTTTTTTTGAAATTATCTTCTTCCATTTTATAAAGCTCTTGCTTTGTTTTATAGTCCATATATAAATCAATCAATTTTTTTTGAAGAGTGTCTATTTTTCTGATTAATAAGACCATATCAGCATCCGAAACTTTTGAAAACTGATAGTTTTCTTCTTTATCATCTTTCATAAAAGCATTCACAAGCCCGCCTCCAATAAGCGCTCCCGTTGCCATAAAGGGGTCTCCTGCAACACTAACCCCTGCAATACTTGAAATGTTTGCAATAGGCTTTAGAATTTTTTTAATCATGGAATCATTTGGCTTATCTTCATCAGGGTTTGAAAGTTTATAAATGGTATATTTCATGGTTTCTGAGCGCTCTGTTGCCGCATTCCATAAAACACTTAAATCATAAGTTGTTTTTGCTTCATCAAGTTCTAATTCATAACTTACATCCTGCGCAAGTTTTTTTAAGCTTAAATCCGCATAAGAAGCGCTTGCTTTTACTTCTTCCGTTTTTGTGTTTGATGTTACTTCGTCTTTAAGCTGCGCTTTTTTAAATTCTTCGCTAACTGCTTTTTTTGTTTCGTCTTTAATTTTTCGCTTTTCGGGGTTGTTGGAATTACCCATCCTGCCCATTAAACCAAAGGGTTTATTAATCTCGTCAAGAGTTAGCGCAAAAGAGAGGGAATTTAGAAAAAAAATTGAAATTATTGAAGATAAAATTATTTTTTTCATTTCTTATCCCCGTCTTTTTTATCTTCTATATTTGTTTCAACATTTAATACTTTCTTTTCGTAATTTAAATCATTTTTATCAACATTTTGTACCGTTAAATCGAATTGAGCAACATTTAAGTTTTTAACCGTCTCTTTCCCTGCAAGGCGTGTGAGTGCTATTTGATATTTTTTAACTTCCTGTTTAATTCTGTATTCTTCAATTAACTCTTCTTCCCACTGAGCCTGCGTTATTGAAATATCAAGAGAATTATTTTCATTTAGCGCTTGTGAATAGTTTTTATTATGAAGAAGAATTTGTTCTCTGCATTTTTTTAATTTTGTTAGCGCTCCTTTATATTTAAAATAATCAACAATGATTTCATCCTGTAAATCTTCAATCAAAGAAGCAAGCTCGATTGCTTCAGTGTCCGTTATTGAAGGGTTTTGCAGTTTTTCATTATTCTTTTTATTGATTAAATTGTTTGCAAGCCTTCCTGCAGCATAACTTCCCGATTGAATCCCGTAATTCATCCCCAAAAACGACGGCAAAAGTGCGGCTCCCGATATAACGGCACTCATGGTTTTTGCAAGCATGGATGAATGAATTCTTCTTTGGGATGCGGGAATTGCAAGCTTTTTCAAACAAAAGCCAATCATGGGGTTATTGTTAACCGTTGCATTCCATAAGTTTTCAATATCTTCAAGGTCTGCCTTTTGCTGGATATTAATCTGGTTTTGGGCTTCCATGGTATTATCAACAAATAAAGACCCTTTTAAGGTTTCAATTTTTTCGTTGTATTTGATATCAAAATCCTTAACTTTTTCAAGCTCAATTACATCCTGCGCTAAAACACAAGGACTAATAAAAGCCAATATCAAAAAACCACAAACTAATTTCCTCACCATATTAAAATATTACCATACAAAAAGAAACATGGCAGGTTGTTAAATTTGAGATATGGATTTATTATAAATTTTCAGGCGGAATATATTCAACATCCGCAACTTTTGTTATGGAATTAAATGATAATACTTTCATTTTATTATTGGGAGGCAATATTGCTTCTCCTAGTCCTCCAACAATTGCTTTTGTTCCTTTTTTGCAATGAATACGCAATACATAGTGATTTGCATTATCTCCATAGCAATCGCCTATTACATATTCGTTAAATGCTTGGCTTCTTGGATTATAACTTGTTGAAGTAATACCCAGATTGTTTATTATTTTTCCCGGTTTAAAATCTGCATCTTCAAATGCTATTTCCTGTTTCCAACCTCTATGTTTGTCAATGCCTCTATATAATATACAGTCCTCATCCGTTGGTTTAATTTTTTTAAATATTTCATTAAGAAAGCAGCTATCTTCAGGATTACAATTAGAGCCAAGGCTGCTACCTTGATAATAGGCGATGTCGGATAAATCTTCTTGGGTTAAATTTTGATTAGGAAGTTTTAATATTTTATCTGTATCAAATACAATTTCTGATGCTCTTTTATCGTGTGCTGCTTTTTTTGAATTGACCTTTTTTCAATTATTGACTGGTTCAAAGGGCTTAATTTTTGTATCGTATCCATTTTTTCTCCAAAATTATATATAATTAAATAAAAACTTAACACTAAAAATTATTGCCTTTTAAAAAATTGAAATTCTTGCAAGTCAATTTTTTTGTATGATAATAAAAGATGTAGTATTAACTTACAATAGAAGGAGAGACTAATATGACAAAAGTCGCAATTAACGGTTTCGGAAGAATCGGCAGAAACACTTTAAGAGCTGCTATTAGAGAAGGTATTTTTGATAAAATTGATTACGTTGCAATCAATGACCCTGGTTTGAAACCTGCTGAAGCTGCACTTCTTTTCAAACATGACTCTGTTATGGGTAAATTTGACGGAAGCGTTGAAGCTTATGAAGAAGGTATCATTGTAAACGGTAAAAAAATTAAATTTTTCGCAGAAAAAGATCCTGCACAATTACCTTGGAAAGATATGGGTGTAGAAGTAGTTGTTGAATCAACAGGTTTCTTCACAGACGCTACAAAAGCTCATGCTCATATTGATGCAGGTGCTAAAAAAGTTATTATTTCTGCTCCCGCAACAAACGAAGATATTACAATCGTTTTAGGCGTAAACGATAAAGAATACGATCCTGCAAAACACAATGTAATTTCAATGGCTTCTTGCACAACTAACTGCTTAGCTCCCGTTGCTAAAGTTATAGATGAAAAATTCGGCATTGTTAAAGGTTTAATGACAACAGTTCACTCATACACAGGCGACCAAAGAATCTTAGATGCAGGACACAAAGATCCTCGTCGCGCAAGAGCAGGCGCTTTAAATATCGTTCCTACAAAAACAGGTGCTGCAAAAGCTGTTGCTTTAGTATTACCTCAATTAAAAGGTAAATTGGACGGTTTTGCTATGAGAGTTCCTACTCCTGACGTATCTTTGGTTGACGTTGTATTTGAACTTAAAAAAGACGTTACTGTTGAAGAAGTTAATGCAGCTCTAAAAGAAGGTGCAGACGGACATGTTCTATGCTACAGCGAAGAACCGCTTGTATCATCAGACTACATCGGAACTTCCCAATCATCAACGGTTGATGCTTTATTAACACGTGTAATGGGCGGAAACCAAGTTAAAGTTATTTCTTGGTATGATAACGAAATGGGTTATTCTACAAGATTAGCTGAAACTACATTAATGGTTGCTTCAAAACTGTAATTAAAGTTTTGAAAATAAATAATTTAATGCCGAAAAGATATCTTTTCGGCATTTTTATATGGTAAAATCTTTATATACAATTTGAGGTTTTAATGGAAGAAGTAAAAATAAAATTTGGAACAGACGGTTTTAGAGGCATAATTGCACGAGATTTTACGTTTAACACGGTTGAAAAAATCATAAAAGCAATAGCCTGTTATTTAAAAAATTTATACAAAGATAAAAATACAATCATAATAGGCTATGACCCGAGGTTTATGGCTGTTAATTTTGCAAAATTTTGCGCTAATCTCTTGAAGGATTTCGGGTTTAGAGTTATTTTATCATCTAAAGTTGTACCGACTCCGATTGTTGCATTTTGTGCAAAATATTATCCTGATTCAATAGGTGCGATAATGCTTACTGCTTCGCATAATCCGAAAGAATACCAGGGAATTAAATTCATTCCAAACTACGGCGGCCCTGCGGTGAATGATATAACGGATGAAATTTTAAAATATTTAAATATAAACCCAAAAAAATCCCACAACGGCGAAATCATTGAAAAAAATCTTGAAGATGACTATTTTTTACATATTCAAAAATTAATTAATTTTGACATTATTAAAAACAATACCCCAAACATTATCTTTGACGGACTTTATTCTTCATCTATCGGATATTTTGATAAATTGCTCGATATGAACGGCATTAAATATGAATCTTATAATATGTATCATTCAAGCGACTTTGGCGGAGGATTGCCTGAACCCAAGCAAAAATTTATGAAATATTATAAAGATGGTTTTATTACTCTTGCAAACGACGGAGATGCTGACAGATACGGCGTAATAGATGAAAAAGGAAACTATATAAGCCCCAATATAATCCTTGCGGTTTTATTAAAATATTTATCATCAAAAGGTCATAAGGGAAAAATGATTAAAACCGTCGGCGTCAGCGCTCTTGTTGATGTTGTAGCTAAAAAGTTAAATATTGAAACAATTACAACTCCTGTCGGGTTTAAGTGGCTTGGTGAAGCTATGAGAAATAACGAAACAATATTAGCAGGAGAAGACTCGGGCGGTCTTTCAATCGGCGGTCATATTCCTGAAAAAGACGGTATTTTAGCTTGTTTATTAATTCTTGAAATGCTTGCTGATACAAATAAAACACTTAATCAATTGGTTTTTGAAATTAAAGAATTTGCAAGCTGCGAATTTTATACCGATAGAGTTGATGTTAAGGTTGATAATGAAAGCAAATTAGCACTTGTTGATAAATTTTTATCGTTTAATAAAATTGCAGACTATAAAATTTGTTCAAAATTATCAATAGACGGTACAAAACTCTTTTTGGATGATTCAAAAACCTCGCTTTTAATCAGAAAAAGTGGAACTGAGCCGCTTTTAAGGTTTTATATCGAATCAGACAATAAAGATAAATTAAACAACATAAAAGAGTTTGTTATAAAAAACAGTTAAATTTTCTCCCTTTTGTAAAGAAATGTAAAAAAAGTATATACTTTTGCAATATCGAGTATATAAAATACTTTATTTATTTGTAAGTTAAAAAAGGGTCGATAAAAATGAGTCAAGTTCAAAACATATATCAATACGAAGATTATAAATCAATATCAAATGATAATGACTCATATAACAGATTTGAAAGCTGCGAAGAAGTGGTAGATGCTATAATTTCAAAGGGTCTATTAAATTCTTGTGATAAAACAAGCGCACTAAATAAAATCATAAGAGAATACGGGCTTTCATATCAAGAAGCAAAAACATGCTACAGATTAGCAAGTGCTCAAGTCGGGACTGAATCTAGAGAGGAAGAAAAAGAGGATAAACTATATGCCCAAAGCGGATATTATTATCCCGGATACACTCAAACAAAGAATGCCAAGGCTAAGAACGACGGTATGGACAGCTTGTCATCCTTTGGAAGTTACAATCGTATAATGTTTGGGTTAGCTTAACGAGACATTATCTTTTCAACCAAAACAACGGCATTGGTTGAAATTGCAAGATTGCTTCCCGTTGCATCCATTTCTTCATTTGTTTTTGCTTTAATCGAAACCTGATTAATTTCAATATTACAAACATGCGCAATATTTTTTCTCATATCTTCTATATATGGCGCCAATTTGGGTCTTTGACAGATGATATTTGAATCAATATTTACAATCTCATATCCGTTTTGAGTAAGGATATTGCAGGTTTCTTTAAGTAAATCCATGCTGTTTGCATTTTTGTATTTCTCGTCATTATCGGGAAAATGATACCCGATATCACGAAGGGCAATTGAGCCAAAAATAGCATCAATAATGCTATGAACCAATACATCCGCATCACTGTGCCCTAAAAGACCAAAATTATGAGGAATTTTAACTCCGCCTAAGATTAAATCCCTATCTAAAACCAATTTATGAATATCATAACCTAAGCCTATTCGCATAAAATAAATCTTTCTATTAATTTCGGTAATTCATCACTGTTTACGCTTTCGCATTTATAATCCGCGCATAAAAGCAGTTTTTCACTGTTTTTACCAACGGCAATTTTAATCCCCGCATTATTTAACATATCTATATCGTTATCCTGATCGCCCGAAGCTAATACTTCTGAAGTTGAAACGTTATAATATTTTTTTAAGAAGTTAAGTGCATTCCCTTTAGAAGCATTTTTATCCGTAATTTCGAGATATTCATTAGAACTTTGAACTATAGTTAAAATTCCTTTATATTTTTGCGCTAAGTCTTTTTTTGTTTCTTCCATTATTTTTTTATCTTGAATAACGGCTAAGATTTTTGCAACGGAATTTAATTTTAATTCATCAAAGTTAATGACTTTGTAAGTTGTTCCTCTGCCTTTGCAATATGCATCCATAATTTCTTTGTTGTCGTCTTCCGTATATAAAATATCTTCATCATAAACATGTGTGTGGATTTTTTTGTTTCTTAAATATGAAATAACTTCTCTTGCAATCTCTTTTTTTACGTTTGAACACCACAAAATTTCATCTTTTGTTCTTACTACCGCACCTTGATAGCATACAATCGGATTATTTAAATTGAATTTGTCTGATGCATATTTAGCGCCCATATACATTCTTCCCGTTGCAAGGATTAACTTTGCACTTGAATTGTTAACTTTTTTAATAACATCCATCATCAAAGGCGTACAGCTGCCATCGTAATTTATCAGTGTTCCGTCTATATCGCTTATCCAAAGTTTAATTTTTGTCACAATAATACCTCGCTTAGCATTTTTATTATACAATAAATATTATTAAGATTTTAAAAGGAGCTTTTTGGTATTATGGTTGAAAAAATAGAACGTCAAAGACAAAAAGAACAAGACAGATTTGAAAGAAGAAAAAACTTTGAAGCCGTCGAAGAAAATTTTACACCCGAACAAGCTCATCTTGAGGCTTCAAGATGTTTGTCATGCAAAAACGCCAGATGTAAACAAGGATGTCCCGTTAATATCGACATTCCTTCTTTTATAAAAGAAATTAAAGAAAATAATTTAGATAAAGCAGGAGACATCATAAGACAATCGTCCATGCTTCCTTCGGTCTGTGGCAGGGTTTGTCCTCAGGAAAAACAATGCGAAGGCAAATGTATCTTGGGAATTAAAGATAAACCCGTTGCAATCGGTGCGCTTGAGCGCTATGTCGGAGATAACACCGAAGCAAAAAAACAAGAAATCAAACCAAACGGCAAAAAAGTGGCAATTGTAGGTTCAGGTTGTGCCGGCATGTCTGCTGCGGCTGATTTGAGAAATGCAGGTTTTGAAGTATCGATTTTTGAAGCATTACACGAATTCGGCGGCGTTTTAAGATACGGCATACCTCCTTTCAGACTTCCAAGAACCGTTCTGGATAGAGAAATTGAAGCTCTTAAAGAGATGGGTGTTAAATTTTATAAAAATGTTGTTGTAGGCAAATCAATTACAATTAAACAACTTCAAGATGAAGGCTACTGTGCAATATTTATCTGCTCGGGCGCAGGGCTGCCTAAAATGATGCATATTAAAGGCGAAAATTTAAACGGTGTATACAGCGCAAACGAATTTTTAACAAGGGTTAATTTAATGCATGCCCAAAGCCCCGATACCCCGACACCTTTAAAAATCGGCAAAACCGCGGCAATTATAGGAGGCGGTAACGTTGCTATGGATGCAGCAAGAACTGCCGTGCGTGTCGGATATGAAAAAGTTTATATCTGCTATAGAAGAACGGAAAAAGAACTTCCCGCTCGTCTTGAAGAGATTCGTCATGCTAAAGAAGAAGGAATTGAATTTAAATTCTTATACGCTCCCGTTGAAATTTTTGGCGAGGATGGTTGGGTTAAATCCATGAAGTTTGAATTAATGGAATTGGGTGAACCTGATGCATCGGGTCGCCAAAGACCTGTTGGAACGGGTAAATATACGGAAATTCCTCTGGATAGCGTAATCGTATCCCTTGGAACAGGCCCCAATCCGATAATTCAAAGAAGTGCTCAAAACGAACACATTGATTTAAATACCGACAATAAAGGTTATATTATAATCAATGAACAAGGTGAAACCTCTGTAACTCATATTTACGCAGGCGGCGACGTTGCTCCTTTAGGGCCTTCAACTGCAATTAACGCAATGGGCGCAGGCAAGAGAGCAGCTAAAGCAATAATTGAAGCACTTGGCTAAAAATTTAAATAAAAATTTCAAAAAAATCACACTTTTATTTTTTAGAAGTGTGATTTTTTCTTTAACTAAGCGCTTTTTAGCGATTGTAAATAAATGTAAATTTATTTGACAAATTAAAGAAAATTTAGCAAAAAAAATTTTTCAGCGCTCTTATAGAGCATGTAAACTCCTCTATAAACTCCGTAATACTAATTCTATCCATCACGGCTTAATTTGTTCACAAATTAGCCGTTTTTTTTATGTATTCAAATTGAATACATAATATTACAAATTTTAACAATCATTATTTTGTTATACTTGCAAAAATAATGTGTTTATAGTTTGATATATTATAAGACAGTACTAAAACAAAAGGAATTTGATAAAGTGATTAAATTAAGACTTAAAAGATTGGGCTATAAAAAGAACCCCAGCTACAGAATAATTGCTATCGACAGTCGTTCTAAAAGAGAAGGAGCTCCTGTTGAAGAATTAGGCTATTACAATCCGAAAACAAAAGAAATGAAATTAAACGTTGAAAGAGCACGCGTAAGACTATCTCAAGGCGCTCAAGCTTCCGAAACGGTTATGTATTTAATTAACAACGCTAACGAAGACGGTAGTTTAAATTATAAAAAATCAGAAAAAACAAAACTTTCTAAAAAAGCTCAAGCTAAATTAGAAGAAGAAAGAAAAGCAAAAGAAGCTGAACAACAAGCAGCAGAAGCGGCGGCGCAAGAAGCCGAAACTTCCGCTGAGGCATAATTTTGTTTTTAAAAGTTTTAAAATAAAAGAGCCTCTTATAACAAAAAAGAGGCTCTTTTATTATATCTGATTGAAAAGGAGTAGAAAATGACACAACAAATACTTGAAAAAACCGAAATAAAACCTGCTGAGCGCCTTTTAAAGTTGCCAAAATATATCTTTGCCCAACTTGCGGAATTAAAGCAAGAGGCAATTGATAGAGGTGTTGATGTAATTGATATGTCTATCGGAAACCCTGATGGCGCTACTCCCGAGCCTGTTGTAAAAGTAGCACTTGAAGCTATTCAAAACCCTCAAAACCACGGATATCCTAATTTTAGAGGCAAAATTGAATTAAGAAAAGCAATTTCAGACTGGATGAAAAGAAGGTATAATGTTGAAATCGATTATAAAGATGAAGTTCAAACCTTAATCGGCGAAAAAGAAGGGCTTGCAAATGTCGCTCTTGCATATACAAACCCGGGGGACATTAACATAATCCCCGATCCTCACTATCCTGTTTTATGCAGAGGCACTTTAATTGCAGGGGGCGAACCTTATTTTGTCAAATTAAAGGAAGAAAACAGATTTTTAATCGATTTATCCGATATTCCAACAGACATTGCAAAAAAAGCAAAAATGTTTTTTATAAACTATCCCAACAACCCGACAGGTGCCGTTGCGCCTAAAAGTTTTTTACAAGATGTTGTTAATTTTTGCAAAGAATATAATATATTGCTTGTTTCTGATTTAGCTTACGGAGAAGTGTGTTTTTCAAATTACCGCCCTTATTCGATTTTCAGCGTAGATGGTGCAAAAGATATTGCAATGGAATTTCATTCATTTACAAAAACTTTTAACATGGCAGGCTGGAGATGTGGTTTTGCAATAGGTAAAAAAGAATTTATTTCAAACCTGTACGCTATGAAATCAAACATTGATTACGGAATGTCAACAATCGTTCAAGATGCCTGTATTGAAGCTTTAACAATGGATGATAAATACGTTAAAGATATTATGGATAAATATGATGCCAGAAGAGAAATTGTTGCAAAAGGTTTTAATGATTTAGGTTTTTATGCTCCAAGAAGCGATGCTACAATGTATTTTTGGATTAAAATTCCTCCAAGATTTAATTCTTCAATGGATTTTTGTAAATATCTTCTTGATAAAACAGGAGTTTTAATTACCCCGGGAAGTGCATTTGGACGCTTAAGCGACGATAGGTTCAGAGTTTCTATTGTGCAACCTATTTTAAAAATCGAAGAAATGTTTAGAAGATTCAAAGAAGCGGGAATAAAATACGAATAATTCAAATGGTGTTTGACATAAGGATAAAAATAATCTACCATTTTTAATTATTTATAAAAAGGAAAATTTATGAAAGATACTAAAGAAACCTTAATTTGCCCCGCTTGCGGCGAAAAAATGGAAAAAATTAAAGCACCCAAAAGCGATTTTTACATTGATATCTGCACAAAAGGATGCGGGGGTATGTATTTTGATAATCGTGAATTAGAAAAATTTGACGAAAAATCAGAAAATGTGGATTTTATTTTTGAGGCACTGAAAGGTAAAACCTTTAAACCCGCAACAAATAATGATGTAAGGATTTGCCCTGCATGTGGTTCTAATATGGTTAAAAATTTTGCAAGCACAAAACGTGAAATCGAAATTGATTGCTGCTACACCTGCGGCGGAAAATTTTTGGATTACGGCGAGCTTGAAAAATTAAGAAATCAATACGAAACAGAAGCCGATAGAAGCGATGATTTTATGGAAGATTTCATGAAAATACACGGCGCCGAGCTAAAGAAAACAGAAATGGAAGCCAATAAACTTGCAAGCGAGCGTTCGTTTTTTAGAAAGATGTTTCTTTCGGTTTATGAAAAATTCTAAATTTATTTATCTAAAACCTTTTTAGTTTTAAGATTTACACAAACTCCGCAATTATTACACCTTATTTCGCATGGAATGGTTGATATTGCGGATTTTGCTTTATTGTATTCCCCTAAAAGCCAGGATTTATTTACCCCGTAGCTGATATTATCCCAGGGAAGAATTTCATCTTCGCTAAATTCCTTTGATGCTTCTTTTTCAATATCAATATTTAATTTTTTTGAAATTTTATCATACAGTTCAAAATCTAAATTTTCATCCCAGGATTCTAAATAAGCTCCGTTTTTATATAGCTCATATATAAAATCTCCCATATTTTCATCCCCTCTTGAAAAAAATGCTTCAAGACGCGACATTTTAGGATTGTGAAAATTCAATTTTGCATTTTTTACCCTGTCTTTTAAACTTTTTAAATATTTAATTTTACTCTCGATTTCATCAAGGGTATTTTGCCTTGCCCATTGAAAGGGTGTATGGGGTTTTGGTACAAAAACGGAAATCGAACAGGTTATTTGAGGATATTTTAGCCCTTCGCGTCTGCAATTCAAATTTACTTCTTCGATTAATTTTATAATTCCTTCTAAATCTTCTTTTTCTTCAAAAGGAAGTCCGATAACAAAATAATATTTAATTTTATTCCATCCGTTTTTAATGCAGGAAACAGTTGCGTTTATTATCTGCTCGCTTGATAAATTCTTATTTATAACATCTCTCATCTTTTGCGTGCCTGCTTCGGGCGCAATTGTTACGGTTGCTTTCTTTTCTCCCGTCGCAAGGTTGGCAAGTTCTAAAGAAAACCTGTCCGCTCTTTGAGACGGCAGAGAAACGTTAATTCCGCTGCCTTTAAAATGGCAGTTTAATTCTTTTAAAATTTCTTCGATTTTGCCATGGTCGTTTGATGACAGCGACAGAAGCGAATATTCATCATAGCCTGTATTTTTAACATATTCTTTCGTTAATTTTACAATATCTTCCTTTTTTCTTTCTCTGATTGGAAGATTTATGTGTGATGCCTGGCAAAAACGGCATAATCTTGCACATCCTCTTCTTAATTCAACAACGGCTCTATCCTGTATTGAAGTAAAATGAGGAATTGGAGAAGTTGTCGGATGATTGTTATAATCAATCTGTGCTATTCTTTTTTGCGCTTTATTATCAAACAAAGGCGCATAAACTCCTTTAATTTCACTTAATTTTTTAATTATTTCGTCTCTTTTAAGGTTTTGTTTTCTTAAATTTGTAAATGTTCTTAAAACCTCAATATTAACTTCTTCCCCATCTCCTATGATAAAAATATCAATAAATTTAGCCATGGGTTTCGGGTTTGATGAGCAGGGGCCTCCTGCCATAATTAAAGGATGATTAATGTTTCTTGATTTTGATAATATCGGAATATCAAACAATTCAAGCATTTTTAAAACCGTTGTATAACACATTTCATATTGAAGCCCAAACCCGATTACATCAAATTCGGAAGGTTTTCTTTTTGATTCAAGAGCGTAAATCGGTTTATTGTATTTTTTTAATAAATCAATAAAATCTTCTTCAGGCGCATATATCCTATCACAAAGGCAATCAGAGGTTTTATTTATTAAATCATAAATAATCTTATGCCCAAAATTACTGATTCCGATTTCATATTTATCTGGAAATGCAAATAAAAACTTAGCTTCTGCGCTTTTAAAATCCTTATCATAACTCCAAAACTCATCCCCGATATACCTTGAAGGACGCTCTATTTGATATAAAATATCTTCATATTCTTTTAAAAATTCATCACTTATCATATATTTATTAAATTATACTTCTAAAATAATTACAAGCTATGTTTAAATACCAAAAAAACGGGAGCAAATGCTCCCTTTGAAAAACTGTTATTAAATATTAAATTACTCATCAAGTTCACTTACGCATCGTATTGAAGCTGCATTACTGTCAGCACATGTTCCTATATTCCATGAATCATTTTTTAGACGAAACGCACATGAGCTGCTCCATACCTGATATGGCGTACAGCCTGTTAAACCGTTTACCAATCTTAGGCATTCATTTTCACCATTGTTATAACAACCTGCCGAGTGTAATCTGTCATACGAGTAGTAATCGCACAGCATAAGACCTTCTGATCCTTTTCCCATTGAATAACTGTTAAAATAGCTTAATTCGTTTGAAGTGGGTAATCTCCAATTTCGATTATCATATTTTAAATTGCTGCATAAAACTTTTGCAGCATACAATGTGCATACCGTCCTGTTGCATCCGCTATATTTGCCGTTTTTAGAATCACATCTATTGGATGTGGCTCCTTTCCAACAACATTTTTCCTCGCTATTTCTACAGTAATTCCCTACCGTTGATACTTCTACCCCCGTCAACGGAAACGCCGCATCATCTCCCATGTTATACTGCGTAACACACAACTTCTTCCCTCCTGCCTCTATCTCACCGTCTTATCAGGACACCCCTTCTTCTTACACTCAGCTCCATCCTCACTTGGTTCATACCCATCCTCACACTTTGTACACTTAGAGTTGTTGCACTCAACACAATGCTCAAATTTATCAGAACACTTAGAACAACTACTAGCTCCTGAGTTAGAATAATACCCTGCAGAACACTTTATACATGACGTACTTCCCGTACTTGATGAATAATACCCATTAGTACACAAAGTACAATTTACACTTCCCTCATTAATTGCAACACTCCCCTGAACACCTCGTTTACTACATGCAACACAAGCACTCATCCCCTCATTAGGTGCAGCATATCCCTTAGGACATGGTTTTTTAATAGACACACCACCATCACCATTAACTCCACCGCTATTATCCTGATAACAATAATACCCTTTAGGACATATTGTACATCTGTTATTACTATCTAAATAATACCCCTGTTTACACTGAACACAATACTTAGAATTACACCTTGTACAATTAGAATCATTATGATGAATACTGCACTTAACACAACTACACTCACTTACATTCTGAAACTCATCACTGCTACATACCTTAGTACACACTATACAACTTTTAGGATTAAGATAACACATCCCACAATACCCCTCAGGAAACAAAGAACTACAACTTGTCGATATCCTACTTTTTCCAACAATATCTCTCTGCATCCTCTTTGTTATAACAGGAGCCAAAGCTGCAACAATAATCGCAACAACAAGCAAAGCTACCATAACCTCTATCAAAGAAAAAGCAAACAACCTGCCTCTAAATATTCTAAACATTCTAAATATCCTAAACCTACTCACAATCACACCTTTCTACATTCTTCCTCATACCCAAAGGACAACTACCCCCACATGTTACACATGCCTCCTCCCCATAACACAAAGTACACTCTAACCCATACCTATTCTCAAAACTAATCCCACAATCCTGAGAAGTTATCAACAACCCCGACCTCGACACCACAGGACTCTCAGATGCAAACCTTGACGTTATCACAGGCTGCAATGAGAATCAAAACGCTAAGACTACAGAAGTCGAAATCGTTAAATAAATTCGTATTTTCAAAAGGAAATGTTACTTCTGCCACTTGGTCAAGAGTTGAAAATGCGCTTGTTGATGTAAAATTTTCAACATTAATACAGATTTCTGCCATGCTTGAAGTTAAACTTGATGAGCTTTTAAAAGATATAGATTTTGATTATTCTGATGATATTTTATAGATTTTAAATATAAAAAAAATCCAAAGGAAACCCTTGGATTAATGCTATAAAATCTGCATATGGAGGAAGGAGTGGAAAAGAGAACAACTTGTAGTTTATAAGTACCCGTTTTTTCCTTTTATTAACCTTTAAAATAAATATATTACGTTATGTTAAGAAAGGATAACTACAAGACTTCTTCCGTATTTTTTGGATTTTATTATTTTTAAGTTTAAATTGTTGTCATCTATAATTCTTTGAATATCAATATTGCGTTCTTTATCGTATTCAACAACAATGACACCATTAATCGAGAGTATTTCTTTTGCTTTTTTAATTACGGGTTCATAATCGTAATCCCACGGAGGATCAAGATAGACAATATCAAATTTTAAATCGGTTTTGTAATTAAGCGCGTTTTTAAGGAGAATGTTTGGATTTTTGTTGATTTTTTTATAATTTTTTTTAATGATTTCAAAATTTTTAGGATTTATCTCAAGCCCCATAACGCTATAACCCCTGGATAACGCTTCAAGACCCATCAAACCCGAACCTGAGAACATATCAAAAAAAGAGTTATATTCAAACTGGTTGAGAATATTAAAAACACCCTGTCTTGTTTTAGAAAGAGTCGGTCTTGTGTTTTGGGGGATGTCTATTTTTAACCCTTTAAATTGCCCGCCTGTCAGATTCAAAAATAATCTCCTTTATTTAAGATAAATTTATCATGAAAAAAATAATTGTAATAGGCGGTGGTGCTGCAGGAGCAAAAGCGGCATCAAAAGCAAAAAGGTTAAATTCGAATAATTATGTTGAAATGTATATTGAAGACGATGAAATTGCGTATTCTTTGTGCGGCTTGCCTTATTATATAGGCGGGTGCGTTAATGATATAAATAAATTGCGCGTAAGATCAGCGAAAGATTTTTTAAATAACGGCATTGAAGTATTTTTTAATTCAAAACTTCAAAAAATTTTCCCCGATAAGAAATGTGTTTTAATTGATAATAATCATATATTTTACGATGAATTAATTTTAGCTTTAGGAGCACATGTTAATATACCTAAGATTGAAAATATTAATGCAAATAATATTTTTACTCTTCATAAATTAATTTCAGGCGTTGAGATTAGAAATAAGATGCTGAATTCTAAAAAAGCTCTTATTGTAGGAGGGGGTTACATTGCAATAGAATTATGCGAAGCGTTTATAAATAACGGGCTTGAAGTTGTAATAATAGAAAAAAACGAACACATTGCAAACGACTTTGATGAAGATTTTTCAAAATTAATTCAAGAAATGATGGTTTCAAAGTGTTCATCAAATATCAATCTGATATTATCAAGCGAAGTTGTAAAAATCAAAACCGATGAAAATAATAATTTTATAAGCGCCATAACGGATAAAAACGAAGAAATTGAAGCTGATTTTTGTGTTTTATCAACTGGCGCTTCGCCTAATATTGATATAGCAAAAGATGCAGGTATTACAATCGGGCGCACGGGTGCAATTCAGGTTGATAACAGAATGAGAACGAATATTGAAAATATTTTTGCCTGCGGTGATTGCTGCGAAAAATATTCAGCCATTACAAAGGAGCCTATGTATATAGGGCTTGGCACAATTGCAAATAAAGAAGGCAGGGTCGCTGCAATTAATGCTGTCGGAGGAGAGAATTTTGAGACTTTTGACGGGATATTGGGTTCAACAATTACAAGATTTTTCGACTATACTATATCTAAAACAGGCATGTCGTATAAAAAGGCACTAAAGTTAAAAGATTCAATTAATATTGAACCGATATTTGCAAATATTACAAAAAAAGATAAAGCAGGCTATATGCCAAACGCGGGGGATTTAACGATTAAATTAATAGCGGATAAAAGAAGCGGTGAGTTATTGGGCGCGCAAGGAATCGGTTTGAGCGGTAATATAGCGCAGAGAATAAATACCATTACTTCTTTATTAGAAACAAGATCAAGCGTTGATGATCTTTTGCATCTTGATCTTCCTTATGCTCCGCCTTATTCAAGCTCTATTGATCCGATTTTGACTGCTGCTTATAAGCTTAGAGAAATGATGAATAAGTAACATTTTTATATTATAATTTTTCTATGAATAAAATTATAATAATATCGGGAAAACAATACTCGGGAAAAGACACCCTTGCTTCGATTCTATTAAAAAAAATGCCTGATTTTAAAAGAGTGGGTATAGGGGATGCCATAAAAATCGAATACGGAAAGAAAAATAATCTCTCGTTTGAAGAAATTGAAAAAAATAAACATTTATACAGAAACGACCTGATTGAACTCGGTAATTGGGGCAGAGAAAAAGATAAAAATTACTGGCTGTCGAGTTTATCAAAAATGGATAAAATAATAGTCCCTGACATCAGGGTTTTGGATGAGGTTAATTTTTTTAAAGAAAAAAATGCTTTTCTTGTGCGTATTGAATCAAATATCGAATCAAGAAAAACAAGAGGAATTATCGTAAATGAAAACGATAATACCGAGACAAATTTAGATAATTATAAAAATTGGGATTTTATTGTTTATAATAATTCTGATTTAGAGCATTTAAACAAAGAAGCAAATATGCTTTTGGAAAAATTCCAAAAGCATATTGAAGAAATTATTTAACTAAACTATTTACCAAACGATATTGCCGAGTTTTGAATTTCAGTGCTTATTTGTTCTTGAACTGCTTCAAGTTCAGCTTGCATTGCTTCCATTTGAGCTTCTACCGTTGCTTGTTCTTGTTCAAGAGCCGTTTGTCTGTCTTGAGCTTCTTGTTCTAACTCATTATATATATCATCATAATAATCATTGATTTCAACTTTAGCTTCTTCATATTCCATTTTGGCTTCATCATATTCTTGACGCCATTCTTGATATGCATCACTGTTAATATCATCGGGTCTGTCTGCTTTAACCGCATTAAAATCATCTTTTGCGGCATTTAACTCATTAGTCTTATCAAGGTCATATATAGATTGACTATAAGACAACTGTCTTTGAATCGATCTGATTTCACGAGATATTTGCAAGTTTCTCAATTGTTCTTGAGCAATACCTGCTTTAAGAGTTTGTTTTCTTAACGATAATGAAATCCAACCCATTGTATTTACCTCGTTTTATTTTGTACTACCTTGTAAGCTTCGACCTTTTTCTCTTACATATATATAAAGTATATACAAAGTATTGAATTTCAATTTTTTCTTTTTTTGTTACAAAACTTTACAAAAGCCTATAACCCTTTGGCTATAGGCTTTCTTTGCGTTCTTTTTCCTTTCAAATAATATTAAAATTTCCTTTATTGTTAATTTTTAATGCGTTAAGTTATATTTTGATTATATATTGTTTATATATTATTCAAACTATTTACCAAACGATATTGCCGAGTTTTGAATTTCAGTGCTTATTTGTTCTTGAACTGCTTCAAGTTCAGCTTGCATTGCTTCCATTTGAGCTTCTACCGTTGCTTGTTCTTGTTCAAGAGCCGTTTGTCTGTCTTGAGCTTCTTGTTCTAACTCATTATATATATCATCATAATAATCATTGATTTCAACTTTAGCTTCTTCATATTCCATTTTGGCTTCATCATATTCTTGACGCCATTCTTGATATGCATCACTGTTAATATCATCGGGTCTGTCTGCTTTAACCGCATTAAAATCATCTTTTGCGGCATTTAACTCATTAGTCTTATCAAGGTCATATATAGATTGACTATAAGACAACTGTCTTTGAATCGATCTGATTTCACGAGATATTTGCAAGTTTCTCAATTGTTCTTGAGCAATACCTGCTTTAAGAGTTTGTTTTCTTAACGATAATGAAATCCAACCCATTGTATTTACCTCGTTTTATTTTGTACTACCTTGTAAGCTTCGACCTTTTTCTCTTACATATATATAAAGTATATACAAAGTATTGAATTTCAATTTTTTCTTTTTTTGTTACAAAACTTTACAATTCCTAAAATCCTTTCTGCTATTGTTTTTTGCTATTTAACCATTAAAAATTTTATAAAAAAATGAGTATATACTTAGCAATTTTTTTATAAAAAATACTTGCCAATTTCGAATTTAAATTGTTGACCAAATTTTAACTTGAGAATAAACTAATAAATATAAGAGTTAATATAAAGGGGGAAATATGGTTAAAATATATTATGCAGCCGATTGCGATTTAAACAGATTAGAAGGTAAAACAGTTGCAATAATGGGATACGGCTCTCAAGGGCACGCCCATGCGCTTAATTTAAAAGAATCAGGCGTGGATGTAGTAGTAGGACTTTATGAAGGTTCTAAATCAGCTAAAAAGGCGCAAGATGCAGGTCTTGAAGTATTAACGGTTGCGCAAGCTGCTAAAAAAGCGGATATAATAATGATTTTACTGCCTGATGAATTACAGGCAGCGGTTTATGAAAAAGAAATTAAACCTTATTTAACGGCAGGCAAAACCCTTGCTTTTGCGCACGGTTTTAATATCCATTTTAACTTAATTGTTCCTCCAAAAGATGTTGATGTTATTATGATTGCACCTAAAGGCCCCGGTCATACCGTAAGAAGCGAATATGTCGAAGGCAAAGGTGTACCTTGTTTAATTGCAATACAACAAGATGCCACAGGAAATGCGCTTGCAAACGGATTAGCTTATGCTGCAGGAATCGGCGGTGCGCGTGCAGGTGTCATTGAAACAACGTTTAAAATCGAAACAGAAACCGATTTATTCGGCGAACAAGCGGTATTATGCGGCGGTGTTTGCGCTTTGATGCAGGCAGGGTTTGAAACTCTTGTTGAAGCAGGCTATGCTCCCGAAAACGCTTATTTTGAATGTATCCATGAAATGAAATTAATTGTTGATTTAATCTATCAAGGCGGATTTAAGGCTATGAGACAATCAATTTCAAATACGGCAGAATATGGCGATTATGAAACAGGAAAACGCATAATTACCGAAGAAACCAAAAAAGAAATGAAAAAAGTATTATCGGAAATTCAAGACGGTACTTTTGCTAGAAATTGGATTAACGAATGCAATACAAATCAAATACATTTTAAAACAACAAGACGCCTAAAAGCAGAACATGAATTGGAAGCTGTTGGCGAACAATTGAGAAAAATGTATTCCTGGAGCGAAAAATAATTATCCATGGCTGTAAATAAAAACAACAACAATAATGATGATACCGCATTATCTATTGACGAGATTAATGCGTGGCTTGACGAGTATAAAGCAACAACCGACGAAAAAACCAAGCGCAAGCTTAAAGAGTTGGTTGTGCTTGCTTGCATGCCGCTGGTTAAAAAAGTTGCAAGGTCTCTTGCAAGACGTTCAACCGACCCTGTTGAAGATATTACCCAGGTAGCATCATTAGGGCTTATTAAGGCAGTTGATCTTTATAATCCCGAAATTTCGCGCAATTTTAAATCTTATGCAACATATTTAATAACTGGCGAAATAAGACACTATTTGCGAGACAAAACAACGATAATTCGCGCTCCAAGGGAAATTAAAGAGTTATCGTTTCGGGTTCATAAATTAACTCTTGAATTAACCGAAAAATTGGGAAGAACCCCGACCGATAAGGATTTAGCCATAGCGCTTCAAATGCCTCAAGAAAAAATAGAAGAATGTAATAATTTAGACAGAAGAACAACAACAATTTCAATTGATCAAATAATAGGCGGCGATGAAAATTCTATGTCTCTTGTTGAAAAAATTGAAGACGAATCTCAAAAACAGGCATTTAACAGCTATGAAAACAGAATAATTCTGGATGATGCAATAAAGAGGCTTGAGCCTTTGGAACAACAGCTTATTGTTTTGAATTATTATGAAGGGTTAAACCAAAGAGAAATTTCCGAAAAATTAAATATAAGCCAGATGCAGGTTTCAAGAAAATTAAAAAAAGCGATTTCAAAGCTTTTTGAAATAATAACCAAAAAGGGTTTAAGCTCTTATGAATGATTTTTCAAATCCCGTATTTGTAATTTCATTGATATATATAATATTATTCGGGCTTTGTGTCGGTTCTTTTTTAAATGTTGTAATATTAAGGGGTTTGGCGGGTGAAGATATAGTTTTATCGCGCTCTAAATGTCCGAAATGCTCAAATAAATTAAAATGGTATATGAATATACCTTTATTATCTTATCTTTTTTTAAAAGGAAGATGCGCATATTGCAAGGAAAAAATTTCAATTCAGTATCCTTTAATTGAATTTATAACTGCATTTTTGTTTGTGGCAGCGTTTTTAACTTTCGGGATGTGTTATAAATTAATATTTATATATATTGCAATAAGTCTTTTTATTGTAATGAGTGTTACGGATATAAAAAAATATGTAATTTTGGATTATCATGCTTATATTCTTGCTTTTTTGGGTGTTGTATATTCCTTTTTTGATTTTTCAGGGCTTTCTTTGATAAGCTCAATATCAGGGGCTATTTTTGGGTATTTATTTTTTGAAATAATTTCGCTTATTTTTAAAAAAATATCTTCTTATCGTATATTTGGCGAAGGAGATAGCTTAATAGCGCTTGGGCTTGGGGCGTTTTTCGGGTTTAGGAATTTAATTTATATTATAATTCTTTCGTTTATTCTGCAGTTTGTTTTTGCAATTCCTCTGCTTATTAAAAATTCGATTAAGAATAAAAAACCTAAATTAACAATGGCTTATATTGTCATTGTGTTTGGGATTTTTACTTTAGGGGTTTTAAATATGGCTCAATTTTTTAATTTGATTGATACTTTTTACGCACTTTGCGTTTTAGTTGTGTCGTTTTTTATGTTGATTGCTCTTTGGATATTAATTTTAGAAATTAAAAATAAAATAAAACAAAATTTAGACAATAATATATCCGATGAACTCTCTACTTCATTATGCGCGCTGCCTTTCGGGCCTGCGTTATTGATAAGCGGTTTAGTTTGTATATTTTATTTAGATTATATAAAATTAATTGTAAAAATTTTCTTTAATAGTAATTAAATTATGTTTATATTAAAATAATTTTAAGGATGATTTGAAATTTAATCATATTCAGTATAAAAGGAGGTCAAATGAATCATATTCAACTAACTTCAGAAATTGAAGAAAAATGTTGCGTTAGAAGAGGGGTAAAAGGTTCCCCCGCGCCTATTCCTCAAGAAGGATTATGGACAAAATGTAAAGAAATCAAAGATATTTCAGGTCTAACCCATGGCTGTGGCTGCTGCGCACCTCAACAAGGCACTTGCAAATTAACTCTAAATGTTAAAGACGGTATAATCCAAGAAGCATTGGTTGAAACAATCGGATGTTCGGGTATGACTCACAGTGCTGCTATGGCAGGCGAAATTTTGCCCGGAAAAACAATTCTTGAAGCATTGAATACTGACCTTGTTTGCGATGCTATCAATGTTGCTATGAGAGAATTATTCTTACAAATTGTATACGGAAGAACTCAAACCGCATTTTCCGAAAACGGCTTGCCCGTTGGTGCCGGTCTTGAAGACTTAGGAAAAGGCTTGTGCTCAATGGTCGGTACAATACATTCCACAAAACAAAAAGGCGTAAGATATCTTTCATTAACAGAAGGTTATATTTTAGAGCTTGGTTTGGATAAAAACGACGAAGTTATAGGATATAAATTCGTTAACCTTGGAAAAGTAATGGATGCAATTAAAAACGGCGTTGATGCTAAGGAAGCTTACGAAAAAAATATCGGTACATACGGAAGATTCCAAGACGCGGTTAAGACAATTGATCCGAGAAAAGAGTAATATTTTTTGTTTAGTTAAGATTATTATAAGGAAATATAATATGGCAAAATTTGAAGGACAAGACAGACGCGAGGCATCGTTAGCAAAAGTTTTAAAAGAGTATGGTTTTAAATCTTTAGATGAAGCTAATGAGCTTTGTCTGTCAAAAGGTATAAATGTTGATGAAATTGTTAAAGGTATCCAGCCGATTGCATTTGATAACGCTTCTTGGGCTTATACTTTAGGATGCGCTATTGCAATTAAAAAAGGTATCACAACGGCAGCTGAAGCTGCAGAAGCTATAGGAATCGGCTTACAAGCTTTTGCTGTCCCGGGATCCGTTGGTGATACAAGAAAAGTCGGTCTTGGACACGGCAATCTTGGCGCTATGCTTTTAAGAGAAGAAACAAAATGTTTTTGCTTTTTAGCGGGTCATGAATCTTTTGCTGCGGCAGAAGGCGCTATAGGTATTGCAAGAAACGCTAACAAAGTAAGAAAAGAACCTTTAAGAGTAATTTTAAACGGTTTAGGAAAAGACGCTGCATATATCATATCAAGAATCAACGGTTTTACTGCTGTTGAAACAGAATATGACTATAAAACAGGCGAATTAAAAATTCTATCGGAAAAAGCATTCTCTGACGGCGAAAGAGCAAAAGTAAAATGCTACGGTGCCGATGATGTATCTGAAGGTGTTGCTATTATGATAAAAGAAGGAGTTGATGTTTCAATTACGGGTAACTCAACAAATCCGACAAGATTCCAACACCCTGTTGCAGGTACATACAAAAAATGGGCAATTGAAAACGGCAGAAAATATTTCTCTGTAGCTTCAGGCGGCGGAACGGGAAGAACACTTCACCCCGATAACGTTGCAGCAGGCCCTGCTTCATACGGTATGACCGATACTATGGGCAGAATGCACGGTGATGCTCAATTTGCAGGTTCTTCATCAGTCCCCGCTCACGTTGAAATGATGGGCGTAATCGGTATGGGCAACAACCCCATGGTAGGTGCCACGGTTGCATGTGCTGTTGCCGTCGAAAAAGCAATGAGTAGTTGCTAAAATTTACAATTAAACTTAAAACACCTGTAGATATTCTACAGGTGTTTTTGTATTAAAGCTTCTTATATTAATTTCTATTATATTTTGCTTTTAATCTCGCTTTGGCTTCTTTTGAAAAATATTAAATTTTGTTAAGAATTTAAAACTTTCTCTATTGCTTCTTCGATTTCCAGTCCTTTGTAATCTATAAATTCAAGGACTTTTTCCGTTTGTTTTTTATTAAGCCCGTTTTGAACAACAAGAAGAGCTTCTTTTGGGCTTAGGATCCTATAGGTTCCTGCTTTTGATTTTCCTTTGGAATCTTTTTTTATAAGCGATAAGATTTTATTTAAGTCTTGGGCGCAAGCTTCACTTTTAGCAAGCATTTTTGCGCTTTTCATATTTACATTATGTTTGAAATTCAGTAAGTAAATTATATATTCCGGATTTTTTGCGTTACTGTTTTTATTTTCTCTTATAAGTTCGATACTGTCTTCAAAATATGTATTTTTATTATCTTGTTTTTTCCACAGATAGTGGTTTATTATTTCTTTTTTGTCGGATAATGAAAATTCATCATTATATTCCATATCGCAATCAATTCTATATAAAAAATCGATTGCTTCTTTTGGCGTTAAGGGTTTTATTAATCCTGATTTTTTGATGTTTTTTGATGTAAGAGTGTCGTATTGTGCAGTGTTTTTTGATAAATTAACCAAAAAGTTATTAAATCTTTCATCTCTTGCATGGACATAATTTGCACTATTTACAACCTCTGCTGTTTTGGTGTATTTTTTTATTTGTTTTGAATTAAGTTCTGATTTAATTAATGTTGCAGCTTGAGCTATATTTAACCCCTTATCTAAATATTTCGGTAATTCAAGAGGTGAGACATTTTCTAAATATGTATCAAAATACATTTCATAGTATGTTTCAAGGTTATATTTTAAATATATTATTGCTTCTTCTTGCACTAGAGGTCTTTTTAGCGCATCATTTACAAAATCATGAAAGTTTTCATCGGTAATTTGCCTGTAGCTATCTGAATTATAGTATTTTTCAACCATTTTTTCGGCTTTATCTTTTTTAATACCGGTAAGTTGTGTTATATTATCACTAATTATCTTTTTTTGTTCTTTTGATTTAATTTCAATTGTATCAATAGGATTTGAAATTTTATTATGAGCTTTAAAAGAGGGGTAACTAAAGTTTATTTTAGGATATTTAAAATCAATATTTGTTATTTTCATTATTTTTTCCTTTTTTGCTATTATATAATACTTGTGAATTAAATATTTTAATAATAACAAACTTGTTTGTAATAATTTTTTACATTTAAAATTATTGTGCGATTTTTTGTTAAAATTATTGTAAATGAATAGTTTTGCGGCAAAAGTATATGATTATATAAAAACTCATAGAAGCGAGGTTGTTTTTGTTGTTTTAATAACTCTTCTTGCTTGGATTTTAAGAGTTGTTTGCCTTGTGAATATGGGTGCTTTATGGCATGATGAACTGTATTCTTGGAATTTTGCGCAAAAAAGTTCACTGTTTTATACGCTCCATGATGTTATAAAGCAAGATATCCATATGCCATTTTATTTTGGAATTTTGCATTTATGGATGAAGCTTTTTAATGATACCCCTGACAGCCTAAGGTTTTGTACTTTATTTTTATCTATTCCTTTAATTCCTTTAGTGTTTTATGTTTCAAAGAATTTATTTAATAAAATAACGGCGTATTTTGCTTCAATATTTGCATGTTTAAGTACTTTTTGTATTTATTATTCAATAGAAGCAAGATTTTACGGACTTGTTTTTGTTTTGTCTTTAATGAGCGCATTCTTTTTTGTTAAAATGATTGATAATTTTAACAAAAAAACAATATCTTGTTTTATAATATTTGCCGCTTTGTTGTTTTATACCTTTTCAATTACTCCTTTGCTTCTTTTGATTTATTTTTTGGTCGGGATTATATATTTATTTTTCTATAACAAACAAAAAATAAAATACTTTATTTTTGCTTATTTTATGCTTTTTATTGTTTGTTTACCTGCTGTTTATTTTACAATTGATAATATTATTCAAATGCGCAATGCGCTTACATATTATCCTTTAGATAATTATATATTTAACCCGCTTATAATTTATGATATTTTAGAAAATTTCTTTTCTTTTGAAAATGTTCAAATAGTCAACAGGGATTTTATAACATTTCGCAATATGTTTGATAATCTTGATGATTTCAGGTATTTTGCTTTTGTTTTTATTCCTGTTTTGATTGGACTTTTCGGGATTTTAAATTCGTTTTTTACAAAAAACAAGAAATTAATTTTATTTTTTGTCCCGTCAATGCTTTTTTTAATTATTTTATTTATACTCGGATTTAAAAATTTAGCTGCTTTACAAACAAGGTATTTTACGATTATTTATCCTGTTTTTGCCTGCGTTTTTTGTTACGGACTTTCGGAATTTAAAAATAAAGCTTTTTCTTTCGGGCTTTTTGTTTTGTTTTTATATTTATCGTTAATGGGTTTATTATTTAGTGATAAAACAATATTTTTTATGCAAAAAACAGAAATGAGCTCCCTTGCTTCTGTTCAAAGCGAATTAAATATTAATAAAGACGATTTGTTGTTAATTCCTTTCGGGGGTGAAAAATTGCTTTATTATATTCAAAACGGGCAATTTATCCCTTTTAAGATTGATGATGCATGTGTTTTAAAAGATAAAGCTTCTTTAAGATTTTATTTTGGAGACGATATTGATAAATTAAACAGAAATAATGTTAAAGATTATTTAATAGATGAAATTATTAAGGATAGAATTCATATTCCTTATGAAAAAAATCTGTATAATTCCTATATTAAAAATATGAAAAAAGGTCAAAAGGTTATATATCTTGTATTTTATACCGGGTTAGAGAGAAGTGCCAAAGAAAAAAGATTGACTTATAATAATTATAAAACAATAAATATGACCGAATTTTTAATATCAAAGGCTTTAAGGGATTCTTTGTTGATATTGAATAAATATTTAAAACTTGAAAAAACACATATAAATCCTGACGGTTATACGGTATATGTTTTTGAAAAACTGTAATTATGAGGTAGAAAATGGATAAAATAAAAAAATATTTTAATGATAATAAAATAGAATTGTATTTTATATCAATTCTTACAATTATTGCTTTTGTTGTACGATTGATTGCAATGAATAATATCGGTGAATTGGCGTATGATGAAATTGCTTCTTGGTATTTTGCAGGTAAAAAAAGCGTTTTTGATACGGTTTTATCGCTCTTAAAAGAAGATGTTAATATGCCTTTTTATTATATTATTCTCCATTTTTGGATTAAATTGTTTGGCGACAGTGAAAAATCCATGCATTTTTATAGTCTTATTATAAGTATTCCATTGATTCCTTTGTCGTTTTATTTGATGAAATCCTTATTTAATAAAACCTCTGCATATTATGCATCCGTACTATTTGCGCTAAATACTTTTTGTATTTATTACTCGCTTGAGGTTAGTTTTTATGGGCTTGTTATTTTGTTTTCGCTCTTGGCTTCTTTTGCGTTTGTTAAAATGCTTGAAAAATTTGAAAAAAAATATGTAATTTCTTTTATAATCATACATACATTACTGTTTTATACTTTTTCGCTTGTTTCGATTTTATCTTTATTTTATTTGATAGTAGGGTTTAGTTATGTATTAATTAAAAAAAGAAATATTAAAGATTTTGTTATAGCCTACGCAATAGCTTTAGTTTTTGCTTTACCTGTAATAATTATTACAATTAAAAATTATTTAAGTTTAAATTCAAATATATGTCTTTATTGCGCTGAATTTTTCAGGTTCAGCCCTTATGCAATTTATGATATTTTGGAAAATTTCTTTTCAAGCGAAAATTATCAGCTAAATGAACACACTTTAGGTGTTTATAGGGATATATTTGATAATTTATCAAATTTAAAATATTTGTTTTTGGTTCTTGTACCTGTTTTAATTTCTTTATTTGCCTTAATTAAAGGAAGTCTATCCAAAAATATGAGATTGGTATTGTTTATTTTACCTTCTTTATTTGCGTTTGTTTATGTAATTTTGCTTGCAAGTGCCGATGCAATATGTTTTCAAACTAAATATCTTGTGTTTGTTTTTCCTGTTTTTGTATGCTGGTGTGCTTTCGGACTGTCTTTAATCAGAAATAAAATTTTTGGCGTTGTTTTGTTTTGTATTCTTATTTATTTAAATATTATGTATACGGTTTTATCTCCTAATAATATTTTAAATTACCGTAATGTTGAAATCGGTAATTTAGATAAAGTTGTAAGTAATATAGTTGAAATAAAGAATGATGATATTTTATTTATTCCGTTTTCTTCAAATAAATTGAAAATGTATATTAACAAAGGCAATCTGATTCCCTTTTCGTTTGATGAAGCGCTGCTTTTAAAGGATAAAGATTCTCTTAGATTTTATTTTGGAGATGAATTGTATAAAAAAATAAATTCTAATAACGCAAAAGATGTGTTTTATGAATATATTTTTGAAAATAAGATTCCTTTGTCTTTTGAAAATAATATGAAAAGTAAATATTTTAATAATATGAAAAAGAATCAAAGATTTATCTATATTTCTCCTTATGAAAAATATACAGGCTCAATAGACGATAGCTGGAATATAGGTATTGAAAATTATAAGTATGCTTCAAAATTTGATTTATTTATGTCAAAGGTTTCAAGAGATGCCAAAAAATTAGCGGATGAAAATTTAAAATTTATCAAAAAATATAAAGATGATAAAAGAAATTACTCTATTTATATTTACGAAAAAAATTAAATATTATACCATTCATTGGCTTTTTTCTCGGATATTTTCCAAGGGTAGTATTTGCGCTTATGGGCATATCCGCAATGAGTACAAAAAAGTTTTGGGGTGTTTAGAAAGTTTATTATTTCATCAATTGAAGATATTTTATATATGTTTAAATAGTCTTTATCATAAACAGGAAGAGAGTATTCCCTAAAATAAGAATTAAAAAATTTTATATTCGATATAATTGTGCAAGGGGCAAGAATTCCGTTGTCCAGATGCGGGCATTCAAATGTATCACAGGGTTTAATGGGAGATTTTTTGGAAAGGTTTATAAAAGCGAATTCTTTTACTTCTTCCATAATATAAATTATATTATCGTATTTTGATTTTATTTTTAAAATTTCGTTTTGTTCTTCTTTGCTTTTCGGGTAATTGCTGACACTTATTTGAACATCGTTGTCAATACAGGTTTTATAAAAGCTTTTTGGCATATTTTTCAACAGTAATCCGTTTGTTACAATTGTTTTTTGTGTTGTTGGAAAATAGTCTGAAGCAATTGATATTATTTTTTCAATATCCTTGTTTAATAAAGGTTCTCCGCCCATAAATTCAAAATATTTAATTTTGCCTTTTGTGAGTTTATATAGTTGTTTTATGTCTTTTTTAAAAACGTCATACGGAAGTTCATACTTCGGTGCAATCGGAGAAAAGTGATTGCAATAAGCGCAATTTAGATTGCAATGGTAACATAGGGAAAATTTAATGATATTTAATTCGGCATTGCTAGTGTTTTTGATATTGCATCCGCTGCATACACAAGCTCCTGCAGCTAAAATATATTTTAAAAAATCACGTCTTTCCATAGCTAGCCTTTTTTATTTATATCATACCATTCATCTACTTCTTTATTTGACAATTTCCAGGGCTTGGTTTTGATATTACAGCCGAAATTACAATATTTACATACTGTTTTTGGAGTTTTTAAGTATTTGAATATTTCTTCTATTGAGTTTATTTTATAAATATCTAAATAGTCTGTTTTATAGACAGGTATTTTGTATTCCTTAAAGTAATCGTTAAAAATTTCAATATTGCTGATAACCGAACATGGTGCGCATTTGCCGTTATTAATTTGCAAACAGCCTATTTTTTTATTGCATAAATCGTAATTTTTTGATTCGTCTTTTTTTTCTTTTGTAAGATTTATTAATTCAAATTTTTCAACATTTTCTTCTGTGGAATTTATAATTATTCCGTATTTTTCTTTTAACTTTTGAAAAAATTCCTTTTTGGGGTAATTTTTATAACCCGTGTATGGGCTGTATTTTATTTCAATATTATTTTCGGTACACAATTTAAAGAATTTTTCATCCATATCTTTTAATAAAATTCCGTTTGTTGAAATTCTTTTTCTTGAAGAAGGAAAATGTTTTGACAGTATCGTAATTATTTTATTGATATCTTTATGAAGCAATGGTTCGCCCCCCATTAAGGCGATTTGTCTTATATTTCCTTTTGTTATTTTTTCAAGCCGTATTAAATCTTTTTCAAAAACCTCAACAGGCATCTCATACTTAGGCGCAATCGGAGAAAAATGGCTGCAATATGCGCAATTTAGGTTGCAATGATAACAGATTGGAAATTTCGCAATTTCAAGTATATTTTGTTCACTGAAAGAATCGTCTTTAACGGCTTCATCTTTTGATTTGATATTGCATCCGCAGCATGTACAAGCTCCTGCAGCTAAAATATATTTTAAAAAATCGCGTCTTTCCATAGCTAACCTTTTTTATTTATATCATACCATTCATCTACTTCTTTATTTGACAATTTCCATGGGGCCTTTTTGATATTGTGTCCGAATGAACAGTATTTGCAAAAGTCTTTTGGCTTGTTGAAAAATTCATATATTTCATCTATGGATGAAATTTTATAAATATCCAGATAGTCATTTTTTGTTGTCGGGATTGCATATTCTTTAAAATAATTATTAAAAAACCTGATTGAACCTATAACTTCACAAGGATACAATTTACCGTTATCCAAAAGCGGGCAGGCATATTTTTTTTCGCAGGTTTCATATTTATTTTCGTCATTTTTGGATGTTTTTTTTGATAAATTCATTAATTCAAAATCATAAACATCATCTGTATATTTTCTAATTTCAATATCGTATTTTTTGCTCAATTTTTGTATTTCTTTTTCAAGATTTTTATAATTTTTAACAGCGGCATAGGGGCTGTATTTAAAGATTATGTTATTTTCCTTGCAAACCCTCCAAAAATCATCATCCATATCTTTTAAAAGAAGACCGTTTGTTGTTATTCTTTTTTCATTTTCGGGGAAATAACGGTTTAGAATTTTAATCAGTTCTTTTATATTTTTGTGTAAAAGCGGTTCTCCTCCAAGAAGCGAAATTCTTGAGATTTTATTGTTTGATATTTTTTTTAATTGCGCTAAATCTCTTTCAAAAACCTCAACAGGCATTTCATACTTCGGTGCAATCGGAGAAAAATGGCTGCAATATGCGCAATTTAGATTGCAATGGTAACAGATAGGGATTTTAATTTGAATTAAATCAATACTATTTTTAAAATTATGGTGCTCATTTTTAAACGAACAGCCGGCACAAGCGCAAGCGCTTACTCCAAGCAAAAATTTTATAAAATTTCTTCTTTGCATTGATTTTCCGATATTTAATAACAGTAAAATTTATAATAAAATTTTAAAATACCGTTTTTTATATGTCAAATGTGTTTAATTGTACTTTTAAAAATTAATATGCTATCATTATATAAAGTTAACTTGGATATATAAATGGAAAGACGCGATTTTTTAAAATATTTTTTAGCTGTGGGAGCTTGCGCATGTTGTGCTTGTAATTCAATTGAAAATAGTGAAATAAGTTCCAATAATACTGCTCTAAATTATAAAATCGATCATATAGGCATTCCAATTTGCTATCACTGCAATCTAAATTGTGCATATTGTAACCATTATTCACCAATTTCTCCTAAATACGAGCTTCCAAAAGAGATTTTTGTAAGAGATTTAAAGCAGCTTCATAAACTAACAAAAGGAAGTATCAGGGAAATGGTGCTTGTCGGGGGCGAACCCTTAATGCATAAAGAAATTACGGAATTTGTTAAAATTTTAAGCAAATATTTTCCCGATTCCGAAAAAAGAATAACAACAAACGGCTTGCTTTTAAAAGATATGGATGATGATTTTTGGAGGGTTTGCAGGGATAACAGTGTAAGAATAAAATGTACACTATATTCTCTTCATAAAGATTGTCCCACAAGAGAAGAAGTACAAGCACTAAAAGATAAATACGGGGTAAAAATTTCAACTTCAAAATACGCAAAATTTAATTTTAACAAGACAAATTTAACGCAAAATCCTAAAAAAGGAAGTGAGAATAACCTTAAAAATTGTGTAATGCACGTAAAATGCGCCCAGCTTGACCAGGGGCTTTTGTATCCCTGCTGTGTTATGAGTAATATCAGGTTTTTTAACAACCATTTTAAAGACTATGCAATTCCAATAAAAGAAGGTGATTATTTAGATATCCATAAAATTTCATCGGTTGATGAAATTAATGAATATTTTAAAACCGATAAAGAATTTTGCAGATATTGTAACTATGCTAAAGAAAGTGCCCCCTGGAGGCTGTCAAAAGGCGAATTGTCCGAGTGGTACGATATTTAGGCAATAATAATGGAAAGACGCGATTTTTTAAAATATCTATTTAGTGCAGGTGTTTGTTTCAGCTGCGCATGCAGCAAAAATTCTTACACTCAAAAAGATGATAAAAATGATAAAAAATGGCCAACAGGGCATATTGCAATACCTGTTTGCTATCATTGTAATTTAAATTGTGCATACTGTAATCATTTTTCTCCGATTGCACCGAAGTATGAAATGCCCGTTGAGGTTTTTGAAAGAGATTTAGCGCAATTAAAAAAAATATCAAATGATTCCGTTACAAAAATTACTTTGCTTGGCGGAGAACCTCTTTTGCATAAAAATATCGAAAAATTAATGTTTATAACAAATAAATATTTTCCAACCGTTAAAAAACGATTGCTTACAAACGGTATTTTGTTAAAAGAAAAGAAACAGAACTTTTTTAAATCATGTATCGAAAATGATTTTTATATTGAATGCAGTCAATACAGATTAAGCGATAATTATCCGAAAGACTCGGAAATTTCTGATATTAAAGCAAAATACAATATCAAAATTATAACTTATGATTTTGATGCAAAAAATAAGTTTATAAAAATGAATTTAAATAAAAACTATAGCAAAAATGATGTATATCGTTTTAAAAAGTGTATTTTAAATATAGGCTGCGCACAGCTTGATAACGGAATACTGTACCCTTGCTGCGTAATAAGCGGAATTAAATTTTTTAATAATTATTTCAAGAACTATGCCTTTAAACTGACAAAAGATGATTATCTTGATATACACAAAGTAAAAAAGCACAGTGAAGTTGTGGACTTTTTATTAAAAGACAGAGTCTTTTGCAGATACTGCCACTACGGCAAACAACTGGCCACCTGGCAACCATCCAAAAAAGAACTATCAGAATGGTATGATTTAAAAAAAGACCCTTAAAGGGTCTTTTTTTAAATGGGGCGGGTAGTGGGGGTCGAACCCACGAATACCGGAACCACAATCCGGGGCCTTAACCACTTGGCGATACCCGCCATGTTAGCGACTTTATGCGCTTAGTCATTATAGAATAAATAAAAAAATTTTGCAAGAAAAAACGAGATTTTTTGGACAAGTGTCTTAAATTTTGCCTAAAAACGAGCTTTTTTTAAAAAAATATGGTATTTTGATAAAGTAATTTTCGGACAATTCAAATTTGTATCATCCTTTTAATTTTTTGGATTGAGAAACGAGGCTGACGAGAATAATGGAGGTAGTGTTGTGCGTCATTGCAACAGTGTTTTTTCAGCGCAAGACATCTGGTATCTTTTAGACACCGATGAATGTAAAAACAGACGCTTGTATATAGCAGATTGCCCGATATGCGGGAAAAAAATGGCCTTGTATTCATACTGTGAAATCAAAAGCGGTAATTTTTACGAGCAATATTTCTATTCAGGCGGAGCTTTAAGAATTAAAGAAAAATTTAAAAAAGATATTACTTCAACTATGCTGAGATTTAAAACAAAACAAAAAATGCCTTTTGGATTTAAGTACGGTAAAAATAAAGAAATAAAAAGAAACGGAAGAATTGTTGCAATCGAACAGTATGCCTGCGATTTTTGGGGTAATGAAATTCTGGTTAAAAAATTAGAAAATGACTGATGTAAAATCAAAACTTTCCTATAAAACAAAAGAAAATATAAAACTTTCGCAAGATAAAAATTTAGCCTATACGATTGATGATGCCATAAAAGAGTTTGATGAATTAAAAAATATTGCTCTTAATTGTTTTGATAAAAACGGAAATCCTAATATTTCGGCTGCCATAAGAGCGGCCGAAAACAAAGCAAAGATTGCTAATTTATATTCTCATTCCAATTTGGAAATAGGGACGGTTGTAAAAATGGGAGAAATTACAATCGATGGTCAACAGTTGAAACTAAATATCGGAGAAGATTTTGATTATTGAGAATGAAATTTTTAACGATACCCGAGATTTTAAATATTCCCCCTAAATTATTCCCTTTTATTTATAAATTTAATGATTACGGTTATTTCCTTTTGGAAGGCGGAAGGGCTTCAGGAAAAACACAAAGTGTTGCAAGGTTTTTGCTCTATATTGCTCAAATGCGCCATGTGAGAATATGTTGCGGGCGCGAAATTCAAAATTCAATTAATGAATCGGTTAAAACGGTATTTTTGGATTTAATTAACGATTATAATCTTGTTTACGATATTAAAAGAGATTCGCTTACCAATAAAAGCAGTGATTCAAAAATTTTCTTTAAAGGTTTTAGAGAGCAGGGCAGCGTTAATATAAAAGGGCTTGAAGGTGTCGATATTTTATGGATTGATGAAGCTCAATCAATTACAAAGACAACGCTTGATATAATTGTTCCTACAATAAGAAAGAAAAACTCGGTAATTATTTTTACCATGAATCGCTTTACGCGCTTTGATGCGGTTTATAACTTTTGTTCTAAAAGAGACGATTGTCTTCATATTAATGTCTGTTATTTTGATAATCCTTACGTAGATAAAAAAATATTAAACGAAGCTCAAATTTCAAAACAGACCAACATTAACGATTATAATCATATATGGCTGGGGTATCCTTTGGCTAATAATAATGAATATTTAATTTCGTCTTCGATTCTGGATAATTCGATAAATCTTGAATACGAAAAAGATTCAAACTATTTTTCTTCGGTTATGAGTGTTGATTTATCTGCTTCGGGGGCAGATTTATGTGTTGCAAAGTTGTTGGTGCGTCAAAATCAAAATGTTTGGCTTGAAAAAAGTACGGTTTGTTGGTCTGAATCGGATACCGATATTACACAAGGAAAAATTATAAGTCTTTATTCAAATTGGACACCGAGTGTTTTGATTATGGATGCGGACGGGCTTGGATATCCTATATGGGTAAGTATTCAAAAAATAATCAATAATGCAATAGGTTTTAGGGCGGCAAAACGTCCGATTTCAAAATATGCGCTGAATGCAAGAGCAGACGGGTATTTAGCTTTAAGGGAATTTTTAGAAAAGCAGTATTTAAAATTAACGGATAAAAATACAATAAGACAATTGGAATATATTAAAAAAGTATTTAAACCAAACGGTTTAATTGCAATTCAGGATAAGAAAGATATAAGAAGATTGCACAATGAAAGCCCTGATTTTGCTGATTGCTTAATGATGGCTATATATGCAATAAATTATTGTTCAAATGTTGTACATGAATGTGATAATGATGTGAACGGCTTTGTTGAAAGCGAATTTGAGCCGTTTGACTAACTGAAAGGAGAAAATTATGTGTTTTGTAAAAAGTTCAAGCCCGAAGGTCGTTGAAGAGCCTGAAGTTATAAGAAAACAGGCAGATGCAAGTCTTACTAAAAATTCAATAAATACAAACGCTAACCGAGGCTATCAACAAAATGTAAGAACAACGGCGTACGGTTTAACCGATATGGCAAATACAGAGAAAAACACTCTTTTAGGAGAATAAAATGACATTTTATACGGTTGATTATTTTCAAAAAAGAAAAAAGCAGTTGGAGGAGATTTTTAACATTATTAAACCTGACCTGCAGGAGCTTGCGGATTATTTTTCCCCGAGAAGTGTGAATTTTATTGCAAGGAATGCAAGACGTCCTTTGGTTAAAAACAGAAAAATAATTGATTCAACACCTTTAATTGCGCTTCGAAATTTTTCGTCAGGGATGATGAGCGGGGCAACAAGCCCTACAAACCGCTGGTTTAAAACTTCATTTGATAATGTAAATCTTGCCAATGATTATTATTTAAAAACCTGGTGTCATAAACAGGAAGAATTAACAAGGCAAATTCTTTATGGTTCTAATTTTTATCAGATTCTGCCTGAAGTCTATAAACAGCTCGGTGTCTTTGGGTTTAGTGCCGTCGGGCTTGAAGCGGATTATGATAATATTGTTAATTTTAAGGTTTTGCCAATCGGCTCATATTATTATGCAAAAAATTCAAAAGGCAGAATTGACACTTTTTGCAGGGTATATATGGAAAGTGCTAAGAATTTAGTGCAAAATTATCCTAATATTGATGATATTGAGATACTTGAAGCATCTAAAAATAATCCCCAAAAGCTTTATGAAGTGATGCATTTTGTTGAAGAAAATAAATTCTATAAACCAAAAAGATTTTTGTCAAAATACGCAAAATATGTATCTGTTGTGATTTTAAACAATAAAAGCGAATTTTTATCCGTTAAAGGTTTTGATAAATTTCCTTATGTTGTTTTTGAATCGGGTTTTTCTTCAGATATTGACTATCCTCAAGATTCCCCTGGGATTAATGCGCTTGCTGATGTCAAGCAACTAATGACAATGGTAAAAGAGTATGCAAAAGCGGTCAAAAAAATTGTCTGTCCGACATACAAAGGCCCTGCAACTTTAAAGAATAAAAAATTAGCCGATATCCCGGGTGCTTATATTGAAGAAGATGAAAACGGCAGAGGAATAAGTCCTGTTTATGAAGTTAACCCTAGAATTCTTGAATTAAAGCAGGAAAAAGACGAATTAAAAAATGCAATTAAAGAACATTTTTATAATGATTTATTTGCAATGATTTTATCAACCGCAACAAGAGGAAGAACGGCAACCGAGGTTAATGAATTAAAAGAAGAAAAAATGGTCTTATTATCTCCTCTTTTAGAGCAAATCCATAGTGCACTAAGACAAATTCTAAACTGGGTTTACGATGAAGAATTAAGAACAGGAATCCTTGAAGCACCTAAAAAACAGTATCAAAACAGAGACCTAAATATTGAATTTGTATCGAGTCTGGCGCAAGCTCAAAAAATAGCAAATATTTCAAGCATTGAGCGTTTTACAACATTTGTTTCAAATATTGCTAATTCAATTGATCCTGTCTTGAAATCAAAATTAAATACCGAAAATATAATTGAAGATTATGCATCTTATGCAAATATTAACCCCAATCACATGATCTCAAAAACGGAAATGGATAAAGTAAGGCAGGAACTAAACACCCAAACAAATCAGCAGGTTCAAATGCAGACTTTGAAAGAAGGAAGCCAGATAATTCAAAATATGGGAGGAATAGATTCTTACGGATCTGACCTGCTTGCAAGATTCGGTGTGGTTTAAGGAGCTGATATGAATAATACAATTCAAAATTGCGTCAAAAGCATAAGTTATCTTGAATTTATCAATAACCTTGATAGTGCTTTTTATGATTTATTATATTCGTCTAAAAACGGTTATATAAATCTGCATTCTAAAAATGCGGTAAATGATTTTTGTTCGTATATTGAAAAATTTGACGCGGAAATATCAAAAATATCCCAAAATATTGATTGTGCGCAATTGGGTGCAATAATTGATAATAAAAAACAGGAATTTGTTGAAGAATTAAAAAAACACTATCTTGAGGAAGTAAAAGTCTGGGCGCAGGATGTATTTGAAGATTTAATTCAAAATGTTTTGTTTTATGCGGGATTAAACAAAGATAATTCCAAAAATTTAGATACGGCATACAATAGAGCGCTAAGTGCAATAGGCTGGTTTTGCGGTATTTCGGGGCTGGATAATAAAGATAAGAATTTACTTGTTGAAAATTTCAATAAAGATTTTAAAGACGCTCTTAATTCTTCGTTTTCGGATTTTATACCGAAAAATCGCACAAATAAAACAAACCCTTCAATGTTTTTAAAACTTTTTAATATGTATCGCAAAAATTATGATAATTTCATGTCAATCGACTTTCAAACGACTCTTGATGGGATAAGTACGGAAGATTTAACATATTTTAATTCTCTAAAAATAAAATCCTCTTCAAGCGAGAAAAATATAAAAGATGATGAAATTGATTTAATTAATTGTGCGATTTCGCTTTTGAATTTAAAAACAGATAACAACAAATATGAATTTATAAAACTTCTATTAAGGGATTTTGATAACTTTTATAGAACAAATAAAAAAATAACGGAAGATGACAAAATTCTTCTTGTAAAAAGAAGAATGGAACTTTATAAAGATAATTCCGACAAAAAGCAGGATTATAAATATTACAGGAAAAAACTTACCTCCTTGAGTGAGTAATTTCACAATATTTAGGGTTTGCTAAATATTTTTGAAATACTTCACCGTTAGTTGTCATCTTAGCTTCAAATATCGGATTTTCTATTATTTGCTTGTAAAATACTTCGCTGAATTTTTTCATGGATTTTGACATAAATGCAAGCTGGCTTGGTTCAAAGTTACATGTCAAGAGCTGATAGCTGTTGTCTTGATATATTTTTTCTTTGTAGGTGCATTTATTGTTTCTGGATTTTTCAAGCGTTATTAAAAGATTAAAAACTTCATCGTTTTTTTCAATACTGCCTTGTTTTGTATAAGGTTCACAGGTTTTTAAGGCATCTGAAAATGATATTTGAGCATTAACAGTGCTGTAAATAAGTGTTGTTAGTATAGCTAAAAAACTAAAAAGAAGTAATTTTTTCATGTTTATTTTCTCCTCCACATACTAAATTATATCACACAGAAAGGATAATTATGCAAGAAAATCAAAATTTTAAGTTAAATCAAAGCACTTATGCGCTTTATGACAACGGCAAACCGGATTGCCCTTATGATTATTCAAAATTTTCAAATTTGTCTGATTTTTCGCTTGATGAAGAACTTTTAGCTAAATTTCATCCGATAGCTAAAAAACTAAACTTATCACAGGAATCCGTCGAACTTCTTTTGGATATTGCCTATCAAATGTCTAAAAAACAGGATGAAAAATATCAAAATGACTTATGCCAAAGGCAAAAACTGTTAATAGAAGAATACAACAAAATGTTTGATAATGACTATGAAATTCCCGATAAAAATTCGCTAAAAATCAGGCAATTTATGGCTGTTGCAGATGATGCATACAATAAATTTGCAAGTCCTAAATTAAAACAGGTTTTCAATGAAAGCGGACTGAATTTTCACCCTGAATTGATAAAAATGTTTTATAAAATAGGCAGTTTAATGCAGGAAGATAATGTTTTTTATTCAAACAGACCTCCTGTTGAAGAATTAACACCTGCACAGATTTTATACGGCAAAAGAGACTAATAAAGAAAAGGAGAAAAAATGTCTACAGTAGGAACTACATATTTAACCTTAAAAGATAAACTTGCTCAAACCATTGACGGGCGAGTTACCTCAACGATAATAGACTTATTATCACAATCAAATGTTTTATTGGAAGATGCGGTAGTAAGAGAATGTAACGAAGGTTCAACTCATAAAACCACAGTCAGAAACGGATTGCCCGATGTTGAATTCAGGAAATTTTATCAAGGTGTAAACGCTTCAAAAGGTGAATACACTCAAATTACCGATTCAACAGGTATGCTTGAAGTTTATTCGCAGGTTGATAAATCGCTTGCCGATCTTGAAGGAGATTGCAATCAATTTAGAATCAACGAAGCTCAAGCTTTTTTGGAATCAATGAATAATACGGTTCAATATAATATTTTCTATGGTTCTAAAAAGACTAATCCCGCAGGTTTTGACGGGTTAGCCGTTCGTTATAATAAAATTTCAAATGACACTGCTTCACTTGGTTATCGCGTATTAGATGCAGGCGGTACGGGTAAAACAAATACTTCAATATGGTTTATAACCTGGGGCGATCTTCACACCCATCTTTTATACCCGAAAGGTTCAACCCTGGGCTTATTACATGAAGATAAAGGCGCTCAAACGGCATTCGATAAAGACGGCAAAATGTATGAAGTTTATCGCGATCATTATAAATGGGATATCGGAATGACCGTTCGTGATTTCAGATCAAGCGCAAGAATTGCAAATATCGATGTTGCCAAGTTAGATACTGATGATGCGGCAGATTTAATTAAATTGATGATTAGCGCATACCACAGAATTAAAAGGTTTGCAAAAACAGGAAACACTGTAATTTATTGCAATGAAACAATTGAAACATATTTGCACTTCCAAGCCATTAATAAATCAAACGTTAATTTAAATATGGATAATATTGCAGGAAAACCCGTGGTTACTTTCCTTGGAATCCCTGTTAAATGCGCGGATCAAATATTAAATACCGAAAGTGCCGTAGTATAGGAGGAGAAATGTTATTAGATTCACAAAATTTATTTTCTGATGCTCAAAAAATTACAACTGCTTCAATAGATAGCGAAAATATCGTAAAATTCGGGAAAGGAGATATTTCTTTTCTTCCTTTATTGATTCAAGTTGTTGAAGATTTTTCAAATCTGGAATCATTAAGCGTTAAAGTTATAACAAGTACAACCGAAACTTTTGATTCACCCGTTGAGCTTGTTAGTGCAACGCTTACTCTTGAAGATTTAAAGGCTGGTAAAAGGTTTCCTATTGCGCAAATGCCAAAAGGTAATCTCGGATATGTAAAATTATCCTATGTTGCGCAAGGTGCAAGCGAAACGACAGGAAAAATTACGGCAGGAATTATATCGGAATTGGATTTATCGCCTGATATGTTTGTAAGTAAAATGTCATCTATTCCGACAGACACCCCGACAACAACCCCGACAGAAGCACCTGAACCGACTGAAGCACCAACAACTGCTCCAACACAGACACCGACTGAGGAACCGACTGAAGAGCCTACAAGTACTCCGACTCAGGACCCGGGGGACTTACCCGAGGTTGATCCTGACCCCTCAGACCCGATTACGTCTGATACCCCGGGAGCCGGCGGAGATTCGGGAGCAGAGCTTGATTAATTTTGATTTATGTGGGCCTTTGAGCCCACTTTTATTTAACTTTATAAGGAGAAGGTTATGTGTGTAGCAGCATCGTCAACGGCGGTTTTTACTCTTGTAAGTGCAGCGCTTGGAGCGGGTGCATCAATAGTTACAAGCTCCATGCAGAAAAAAACCGAAGAATATAAGACACAAATTGCGCTGAATCAGGTAAAAAGCGCTCAAAATGAAGCACAAAGGCAAAGGCAGTTAGGAATTGAAGAAGCGCGACAGGAGCGTATAGAAGGACTTAAAAATATATCAAGATTGCAGGCTCAAAATGCCTCAAACGGCTTTGATACGTATTCGCAAACAAATATGTATAACTATGAAGATGTCGATAATGAGTATGAAAGCAATGCTAAAAGTATTCTGGATAGTTATTATGCAAGGGCGCAGGGGTATGATGAACAAGCACAGCGATATATGGATAATTTAAATGTTTCAAATATGAATAAAGATTTACAAGAAACTAGTAATTTTTTTACTTCGCTCGGTAATACCAAAAAAGCGGCACAGAAATGGTATGACAATAACTTTGGTTCGGGAGGTGTAAATGGTAACTTCTAAAGCACAAATATTTAATATTGCGCTTAATATTCTCGGGGTTTCGGTACCGATTGAAAAAGCAGACAGTACGGATAACCGATATATTTTGCTTAATAATTATTATGAACTTGCACGAGATTATGTATTAAAAGATTTTGATTGGAACTTTGCTTCAACATTCAAAGACCTTTCTTTAATTGATAAAGATAATACGCTATCCAATGTTTCAAATTATGAATTTTGTTATTCATATCCGAACAATTGTATCTGTGCAAGAGATTTATTTATTAAAGGAAGTTATATATTAAATAAATTTTGCGTTCATTGTCTTGAATCAAACGAGAAAGTAATATTTACAAATGCGCCTGAGGCGGTTTTAAGATTCACAAGAAGAATAAGTAACGAAAATTATTACAGTCCCGAATTTTCCATGGCGCTTGCGTATTATCTTGCTTCTCTAACTTCAAATGTGGTTGTCGGAAGTATACAAAAAGGCGAGCTTGCTTATCAAAAATATACCCAGCTCATTCGCCATGCGAAACTCCTAAATGCTCAGGAAGGCGCTGATAATATATATTCCGATAATACATATCTGGATACCAGGGGGTAAACTATGAGTATAAGAGTTTGTCAAAATTCGTTTTCAAAAGGAATTATATCTCCTTCCTTACAAGGAAGGGTGGATTTGGCACAGTATTCAAATGCGGTTAAAAAGTTAAACAACGGAATAGTCTTGCAGGAAGGATGTATAGTAAATCGTCCGGGGCTGGAGTTTTTGGTTGAAACTAAATACCCGGACAGAAAAACACGCCTTATCCCTTTTGTTTTCGGGTTGGAACAAAATTATGTAATTGAGATGGGTCATAAGTATATGCGCTTTATAATGAACGGCGGTTATATACTTGATGATGACGATGAAATTTATGAAATAACAACATCATACGAAGAAGACGATTTATTTGAATTTGATTATGTGCAGCAAGCAGATGTAATAACTTTTGTGCATAAAGATTATGCCCCCGCACAGCTTGCAAGAATTTCGCATAATGAATGGGAATTCAAAAACATAAACTTTAAATCGTCAATTTCAGCCCCTACTAATGTTAAAGCGACATACAAAGGTTCTACCTCGTCAAATACAAAAGTTTATTATTATGTGGTATGTGCGGTAGATAAAACATCAAACGAAGAAAGCGCAAGAAGTTCTGTTGCACAGGTTACAGGACACAGAGAAGCAAACTGGACTACAAGTGAATATATAACAATAACCTGGGATGCTGTTTCTAATGCTGCCGAGTATAATATTTACCGCTCGGTTAACGGCATATATGCTTATGTCGGAACATCGGCTTCAACAAGCTTTGTTGATGATAATATCGAGCCTGATTTATCTTCAAGCGCTCCTGTTTCTGTTAATCCGTTTTCAGACCAAAATCCTTCCTGTGTTTGTTATTTTCAACAGAGAAAAATATACGCCTGTTCAAATTTAAACCCGCAGACTTTATGGTCAAGCCAGACAGGGACAAACGACAATTTTAACGTTTCTCGCCCTTTGAATGCAACGGATGCCGTTACAATGTCTTTGTATGATAATGTTGCGAATCAAATTCAGTTTTTGCTTCCTTTTGATGATTTATTAATTATGTCAAGCAATGCCGAGTGGGCAGCAAACGGGAGCGACGGGGTATTTTGCGCGAACCCTTCTCCTGTTGCAAATATTCAATCGTATTACGGTTCATCCAAAATAAAACCTGTTGTATCAGGCTCTATGGTATTGTTTGTGCAATCGGGAGGAAATATTGTAAGAGATTTAGGCTACAGTTATCTTTCCGATTCTTATGACGGTGAGGAATTGTCATTATTTGCTAACCATTTATTTGAAGGTAAACAAATTGTCGATATGGCTTATTCAAAAGAACCGTATCGGATTTTGTGGTGCGTGATGAATGACGGCACAATTAATGCACTTACTTATAACCCGAAACAAAAGGTCTCAGCCTGGCATACCCATACGACAAACGGGAAATTCGAAAGCGTTACGACAATAAGGGAAAATTTTGAAGACATAGCTTATTTTGTAATAAAAAGAGAAATTGACGGAAATACGGTAAGGTATATCGAAAGATTTACCACGCGAACTTTGAATGATATGGAAGGGGCATTTTTTCTTGATTGTGCGTTGTCTAAAACTTTTGATGAAGAAGTTGACGAAATATCGGGGCTTGAACATTTAAAGAATATGGATGTCTATGCTCTTTTAGATTACGGGGTAGTTGATAATTTGCATGTTGATTCAAACGGGCATGTAGATTTACCTTACGCTGCCAAAAATGTCATAATCGGTCTTCCTTATACTTTTGAATTCGAGTCTTTAAATCTTGAATCAACCGGAACTTTCGGATTAAACAAAGTAATTAATGAAATAAGTATTAAAATTTTAAATTCAAGAGAAGATTTCTTTATCCAAAATGACGATTTAACATTATCTCAAAATCAAAGAAGTTATGAAAGCGTTAACGATTCAAAAATGGTGTTTAATAAAGATGTTACTTTTTGCCCTTTGTCGGATGTTTCAAAGGAAGTCAGCGTTAAGATAGTTCAAAAATATCCCCTTCCTTTAAATATACTTTCTTTTTGTGCAAATTTATCGATAGAAGAAGTTGAATCTCAATGATAGAAGCCAAGATAAATAAAGAAAATCTTATAAAATTTTTAAAAAATATAAGATATAAGGATAAAATTGAGCTTGAAATTTTTTTAGGCAAAAAATACAGGGAAGAATTTATTAAAACTACCCTGAAAAATAAAAATACAACCTGGATGCTTCAGGATAAAAGCAACAATCCGATTGCAATAGGAGGTGTTGTATTTCATTGTTTCGACGGTTTAAAAGGAGGGCAAATTTGGCTTTTGTGTTCAAATGATGTCAATAAGCACAGGCACTATTTATTTAAATATATAAAAAATAAATTAGACATCTTTAAAAATGAATTTGATATTTTATTTAATTATATTTATAAATCAAACTTTAAAATTCTTTTATGGCTTAAAGCTTTGGGGTTTTGTCAGGAATATTTAAAAAATAATGATTTTAGATTTTTTTATTACAAAAAAGAAGGAGTAGATTTTGATATACGACGTTTTACCTGTTAATTCATACAGCGGCAATAACAGCTGTATGCAATTTGATTTTAATTTTTATATTGAAAACGAAAATCAGCTTGAGGTTTATTTAATCAATGAAGACAACATGAGAAACAAATTAACCTTGAATGTTGACTATAGCATTAACGAGGTCAAAAATCCCAACGGAAGTTTTATAACCTTTCCTCTTTCAAGCTCTCAATATGATGTTTTAAACGATAATCAAAAAATATCAATAGAGCTTTCGCTCCAATGCGTTCAGGAAATTCAATATAATAACAGTTCTCTGTTAAATCTTGAGTCTCTTGAGTATTCTTTTGATTACCTTACAAGATTGGTACAGATTTTGCAAAGAAGAATCGATTTATGCGTCAAAGTAGAAGAAGGAACAGGAGAAACCCCGCAGCAATATCTGGATAAAATATATGAAGCAAGCGTGCAATGCAACAATGCTCTTTCAAGTATAAACGGATATTTACCTCAAATTATAAGTTATTATAATGATATAACATCCAATTATAACATTCGCCAATTGACAAGCAGGGTAAACTCTCTTGAAGACGACAATGAAGATTTATCGGATGATATAGCAAGTATTAATACGAATTTAAATAATTATTTAAAAAAAGATTTTTCAAATTCCACAATTCCATACATAGTTGATTCTTATAAAAATACATCAAGCGAAATTTATTACAGAAAATGGAGTGATGGGTTTATAGAACAATATTTTACAATCAGGCCCGTTGATATGGTGCCTTCAAGCTCACCCGATCTTCTTTCTGATACTTGTGAGCTACCGGTGCCTTTTACAAACTATAAATTTAATCTTTTGGCAAAAGTTTCAAACCTTACGGGTACGGAAGATTATTTATGCACAGTTACGATTCAGAATGACTCGGTATACTGGAGCACAAAGAAAACATCGTCAGACGATGAAGCAGTAAAACAAATTACATTTTATGCGTCGGGATTTTAGCTTAATTATCGGAGGATTTTATGACTAATATTTTAAAAAAACCATATTCAACCATTCAAAGAATTGAGTTTGTAAGCAAGTATTCTCATCAAGAAGGAAAAAAGATTTTTGAAACAAACGATGCACTTTATGCCATTGAAAAAAACCAGACGGTAATTGACGGTAAAGTTGTTGAAGATGTTAATTATGAGAAAAATTTAAAAGAATTACAAAAAAAATTGATAAATACAATAACCTTAACTTCAGTGGAACTTGAGAGGGCAATTTATAACTCGTGCGGTATGGATTTTGACGATGTTATTGACTTTATTAAAAAAGAAAACAGTGAAACGGATTTAAAATCGTTAAAAATTGAATTAAAAAATAACAAAATAAAGAGGTTAAACCATTTGATAAATAAAATGCTTGCTGTTTTAGGATATTGTGATGATGACATCGATAATTTGTTTTTAAAAGGCGAATTGCCTAAAAAAGAGGGAAGCAATGAATAATTTTGAATTAAGCGAGGATTTAGATAAATTTATATATAAAGATATTAAATATCTTATCTGGTATGAGGATGAAGAATTAAAAATAGCGCTATCGCAAATTCCTGATATAGGTGAACTTGTGATAAATAAAGAAGTGATGACGGATGAAGAAATAAAATCCATTAAGAAAAAACCTTTTTGTTTGAATAATGATGTTAAAGTCTATCTTGAAGACAAGATAAAAGATGAGGTTTATAATTTTGAAATTAATTCTTCTTACCGTTTTGACGGAGCTTCTATTCCAAAGTTTGCAAGAGGAATCATAGGTTCTAAACAGGATGTAAGATTTAAAATTGCTTCTTTGATTCATGATGTACTGTGCGAAAACCATGGGTTTGTTAATAACGATCGTTATTTTGCAAGCCGTGTATTTGAAAGATGTTGTTATGTGGGCGGAACATGCGCGTTTATAAGGTTTTTAATGTTTCATTGCGTTGATAATTTTCAAAAATTTAAAGATTGGTAATAAATATGGATTATGAATTATTGGCGGTACTTTTTACTTTAAGCGCACAGGCGCTTTATATTGCTTATAAAATAGGAAAATTTGAAGAAAAACTAACAACAATTGAAAAAAAGCAAGATAAGCACAACAATTTAATTGAGAGAATGACGCGCGTTGAGGACAGTTTAAAATCAGCTCATCATAGAATAGACGAAATAAAAGGAACAATAAATGTTGAATTTTAAAATCTCGGAACTGATAAAATCAGACGCAGCCACCAAAAATAACATCAGCAATATGCCCGATATAAATTCACTCGATAACTTATTGGATTTAATCTTCTACTGCCTGCAGCCGATAAGAGATAAAATCAAAAAACCAATGATAATAACATCAGGCTTTCGCTCAAACTTGGTTAATAAACTTGTTAAAGGCGTATCTAACAGCCAACACCTTAAAGGCCAAGCAGCGGATTTTATCATAAACGGTATGGCCCCAACACAAATAATCGAAAAAATCAAAACCTGTAATATCGATTTTGACCAGCTCATAAATGAATACGATAGATGGGTTCATGTTTCGTACAATAAAAATAATAATAGAAGACAGATTTTAAAAATTAACTAAAAAGCCTTGCAATTTTGCAAGGCTTTTTTTGTAAGATTGTTAGTATATTTTAGGCTGCGTTTATGTAGTTAATGTATCTTGTGTCAAAATTTCCTTTTGTTCCCATATCATATAATATTGTTTTTGCTGCAATATCGTTCATCGCTTTTTTATAGGGCCTGTTTTCTCTTAACGCGCAATAGCAATCAGCTATTGTAAGAAGCTGATTTTCAACACTTCTTGTAATATTTCCTTCGTAATCATGGTGTTCAAGCGCCAATTGCGCAACTTTTGGATCTAAATCCGTCGTTTTTAAAATTTCATAACTTAATTTATTGTGAAGTTCAACTATTTCTCTTTCTGTTTTTGACAGTCTTCCTTTTTTGTTTAAAATTTCTTTTGGAATAAACACTTTTCCTATATCATGCAATAGTGCTGCCTGAATTAGGTTTTGATAGTCTTGTTCATCTTTTTTGTGTCCCAGTTTTTTATACATTATCCCAACGGTTTGAGCACAGGGAATTAAATGGCTGTCAATAATTGAATTTAAATTTTCAATTTGCAAATTGCACTCAAGCCCGTTTTCTTCTAAAATCCTCTTAATATTAGGATTTTTATTTATTGCATTTGTAAGAGAAATTATATTTGCATATCTTTGAATAAACGATAGATATTCTTCATAGTCCTTACTCTTAATAAGTCCCGGTTTAGAAATTGCAGGATTAACAAAGCTTTTTGGAGTTAAACCTATTTTTTCAACTTCGTTTTCGCTTTGAAAAATATCATTATTTAAATTAGTTCTTTGAAGAGTCTTATTTTCGGGATTAAGTAAATTCCTGTTTGTTATTTTAAGCGAAGTAAAATTAATTTTTGAATGTAAAACTCTGTTTATGTGGTCTAAAAACCCCATACGCACCTACTAATTACTAATCTATAAACACTAACACCTTATGTTTATATAAAGTATTTTTTAAAAATCAATATGCGTTTTTGTATATACGAATTTAATAATTTGTTACATTCCTACCCCATCTCACTCATCTTCTCAAGAAAAGATTCATCAAGGAGCTTGTAGCGTTTTAGGAGGGTGGGGATGTCTTTTTGGGGGTGGGGTGTGGGGTTGTTTTCTAGTTTTGATATTATGTAGTCTATGTTTTCTTTATCTATTTCATAAATTTTATTTTTAAATTCTATCTTTATTTTTTCTCTCATACTTATCATTTCTTTTTGTACTTCTTTTAATAATTAGTATCATATACTATATGATAATGCAAGTGTATTTAAAGTTGATAATTATATCTAAATTAAGTTAAGTTATTAAATCCCAAAATCCAAAAGTTCGCTTATTGGGTATTTTTGTTTAAAAGTTGGTTTTGTTATTGTTACATAACTTAATAATTAATTGGTTGTTGTTGACGTTGATTTTATCAATTAATTTAAAATGTTAAAGAAATTCTTTACTTACTATTTAAAATGTTAAATTTTTGCCTATATTGGGTGTTGTTTGGGTAATTTAATTTATTTAAAAATAATTCTTAACATGCGATACATAAAATTATATCTGTGATAATATAGAAATAAGCTGAAAAATCGATATTCAACATTTTGAATAAAATGTTAAATTAATCGACTTGAGGTCATGTTACTTAGGGTTTATTAAGGTATTTAAATTACAATGAAAATTATTGTTCAAGCAGGCGGAAAAGGGACGAGGTTGGAAGGATTGACGAGAAACAAGCCAAAGTGTCTTGTTCCTGTTAATAATTTACCGATATTATTTTATGCTTTTAAAAAATTTCAAAATGATGAATTTATTATAATTGCTGATTACAAAACGGATGTTTTGGAAAAATATTTGAATGCTTTTGCGCAGGATTATAACTATAAAATAATCAAAGCAACAAAAAAAGGTACGATTTCAGGAATTAAAGAGGCAATTAAAGATTTTAAAGATGATGAAGAATTTATCATAATGTGGTGTGATTTAATTTTGTCGCAAGATTTTAAAATGCCATCCAAAAAAGGCAATTACATCGGAATTTCAAAAGATTTTGAATGCCGCTGGTCATATATTGATAACCGTTTTATAAAGCAGCCTTCAAAAGAAAACGGGGTTGCGGGATTGTTTATTTTTGAAAACAAAAAAGCTCTTGAAAATATCGAAGAAGAAGGAGCTCTTGTAGGCTGGCTCGAAAAGCAAAAAATTAATTTCGAAAGACTTGATTTAAACGGCACAAAAGAAATCGGAACACTGCTTTCATATTCCGATAATAATGATTCTGCGCCGAGATGCCGCCCTTTTAATTCAATTGAATTTAAAAACGACATAATCACAAAACGCGGCATTGATGCTCAAGGCAAAAAAATTGCAATTGATGAGGTTAATTGGTATAAACATGTTAAAAATTTAGGTTATCAAAATATCCCCGAGATATACCGGTATGAACCTCTTGTTATGAAAAGAGTTCAAGGGAAAAATATCTGGGAATATGATTGCCTGACGTTAAGTCAAAAACGCGAAATTTTAAAAAAATTAATTGATGCGCTCAAAGATTTGCATAATTTAGAACCCGCGCAAAAAGTAAATATTCAGGATGTTGAAGATAATTATTTAAATAAAACTTTTGAAAGATTATCAAAAGTCGAAAATCTTGTTCCTTTTGCAAATAAAGAATTCATAAAAATAAACGGCAGATATTACAAAAACGTATTTTTCAATAAAGAAGAATTGAGCGCGGCACTAAAAGCAATGTTTCCGTCCGAATTTCGTCTTATCCATGGCGATTGCACATTTTCAAATTTAATGTTTGATACGTTCAACATGAAAGCGATTTTAATTGATCCGAGAGGATATTTCGGAAAAACAAAATTCTATGGTGATGCGGATTATGATTGGGCTAAGCTTTATTATTCAATAAAAGGTGAATACGACCAATTCAACCGCAAAAAATTTACCCTTGACATAGGCAAAAAAGAAGTCGAATTTGCAATCAAACCAAACAATTGGGCGGATATGGAAGAATTTTTCTTTGAATGCCTTCCTGAAGTTAAAAAGTATAAAATAAAACTTCTTCATGCAATTATCTGGCTTTCATTAACAACATACGCCTGGGAAGATTATGATTCGATTTGCGGAGCATTCTATAACGGAATCGTAAAACTCGGGGAGGTTTTGTGATGCTCGAATTATCACCGCTCAATAAAACATGGATTTTTGATGTGGATGGAACCATAGTTAAACATAACGGATATTTAACGGATGGCTTTGATACGCTGCTTGACGGGGTTGTTGATTTATTTAAAAATTTGCCGAAAGAAGATAAAATCATTCTTTTAACTGCAAGAGAAAAAGAACATCTTAACGATTTAAAAAATTTCTTAAAAGAAAACAATATAAGATACGATTATTTATTAACTGATATGCCAACGGGCGAGCGAATTTTAATAAATGACAAAAAGCCATCGGGGCTGAAAACCGCTTATGCAATCAATAAAAAAAGAAATTGTGCTCTTGATATTCGATATGAAATTAATGAGGATTTGTAAATGAAATTTTTCGAGTGCACAAGAACAAATACTACAAGAACGGCAAAATTCTTAAAGCTTGAAATATATCGTCTTGAAATTGATTATTCAAAAGGCGAGCGCAATCAAGTCTTTTTTGGCGGAATAATCAAAACCCGAAGAATAAATAACCCCTACAACTGCCATATTGAAAAAGATATTAAATTTTTTAATATACCCGTAATCAAAAGGTTTGAAGACGGTATTAAAAGAATATATTATTTTGCGGGAATTCCGATTTTAAAAATTTCGCTTAAGAAAATTTTTGAAAAAAATTATCTAAAATATATCAATGAAAAATATGATGATATTTATATCCTGAATGCAAACAGCGGCGAAATTTATCTTTTTTTAACTTATGTTTTGGATGCGCTTATAAAGAAAAATAATTCAAAATCTCCTCTTATAATCGCAACAAAACAATACCACAGCGAACTTGCAAAGATAATTTGTCCTGATATCCCTTGTATTTTTATAAAAAAATTAAAACAAAACATCAAAGACGATGTTTTTAAAATCAAAAATTTCCGCTTTTTTATGATTTTTCCGCATGAACACTTTATAAAAGTCGAAATGGATATTAAAACAAAACCGAAAGGCGATGCAAATTATTTTAAATCAATTCTGGAACGCTTTGATATATCCGAAGATGAAATAACAATGCGCAAAATCAAAATCCCCGAATCCGACAAACAAAACGCACTCAAGAAAGCAAAAGAAATTAATTTAAATTTAAATAATTTTATCTTTATTTCTCCCGAAGCCCGCTCCTGCGAGCTGATTGAGCCAAGTTACTGGGATAATTTAATTGATGAATACCATTCGAAAGGAATGGATGTTTTTGTGAATTTAGCGGATGACAGCGTAAAATTAAACGCAAAAAATTATAAAACCTGCCCTCTGACATACAGCGAAGTCTTCACAATCGCCAGCTTCTCCAAAAAAATAATCGCCCTGAGAAGTGGCCTTTGCGAACTCATGCTCCAAACAGGAGTCGAAATGCAAGTAATATACAGAAGATTCAAACTAAGACACATCCTGAGAGACATGGACAAAGAAGACGTCATGAGAGGATTCGGGTTGGATAAGATACCATCCTTAATATAAAAATTAATGAGGAATTGAATGAAAAATATAATTGGATATTTTCAAAAAATAATAACAAACGAAGAAATTTCAAAAGATAAGTACTGCAGAAATTTCTTGCTTGGCATAATAAAAATTAAGTTTATATTTTCTTCTTATGTAGTGCAATATAAATTTTTAGGAATTAAGATTTTTACAAAAACATTTGATTATGGATTTTCTATATACAAATTTTTTAAAGTATTTAAGTTTAAAACTTCAAAAAATTTAACTTGTAAATTTTTATTTCCCATTCTTGTGAAATATATAAAATATAAAGCAGGTCTTAAAAAGTTCGAAATTATTCCAATACAAAATCATGTAGGCGAAACATACTTATTGATGCAGCACCTAAATGCTTTTTTTAATAAACACTGCATTAAAAATCCAATTTTTATTTCAAGATATTCAAATTTAAACTCTATATGTCATATGTTCTTTCCTGATATCAATTTTTTGGTCGTACCTAATGTTTTCTTTGAACTTTATTTTGCTGATTTCGAATATGTTAAAGATAAAAATTTTAAATACTATTCCATATTGCCATATTCGCATTTTGTAAATCTTGAAAAAAGCCTGAGGAATAATGAAAATAAAAAATTTTATCAAGAGATACTAAAAACATTAAAAATATCTGATGATTTAGCTGACAAACCTAAATTTAACAAGGCAACCGAATTTTATGCCGAAGAAAAGATGAAATTGTTAAATTTAAAAAAACCGTTTGTCTATATTTCACCTGATGCAAAATCAAATGGAAGTATGTGTTACGACTTTTGGGATAAGCTTTTTATTGAATTAAAAAGAAACGGATATGATGTATTTTTTAATTCATTACCATGTAAAATGTATAATTCCTGTTATAAAAGTTGCTATTTAAATTTTGAAGAAGCGGCTTATGTTGCAAGAAAATCAGACATTGTTATCGGCATAAGAAGTGGACTTATGGATATTATATCAAATGAAAATTCAAAAATATTTTGCATATATAGTGCGTTTTTAAAAAGAGATAAGCTGTTTCCTGTAATTGATGCACAAAAAGTATTGAATTGCTTTTCATTAAAGCAGCTTCGCCATGTAAATAAAAATAATATTTTTGAATATAATGGCGATGCTATCGAATACAACTTACTTTTGGAAAAAATCATATGTAAAATCAAAGAGTTGCAACAGCAATGCAAGGATGTAGCTGAATGAACATTATAAAAAAAGAAAAGACAAAATATATTAAAAAACTTAAAATATTTAATTTTGAATTCTACAAAAAGGAAAAATACGTATCATCTTCTTTTTATAGTTTGTTTGGCGTGTGCTTTTACAAAATTAAAAAATTTGCCTTACAAACCAATAAATATATTTGCGGAATCAGAGTTTCAAGTAAACATAATGACACAATAAACAGTATATCCAAATATTCAGAGGGCAAACCTTTCATTTACATTTCATATCATACAGGCGAATTTTATTATCTATGTTGCTTGCTTGAAAAAGATTTTAATAGTTTTAAAGATATAAACATAATAACAAAATTTGCATATTTAAAAGATATAATGCATATTTTTGACATACCGCGCTGCTGGATTGAGACTCATTTTATAGTTATACCAATATTTATTCCAAGCTGTTTTTTTTATGGATAGAAATAAAAAAAATTTTCAATTAATAGAAACAAATTATGAAACAGGATTTACATTTAATGGAAAAAGCACAGATAGTCATATAACAACACTACTGACAAAAATGTTAGATAAAAAAACTTTTGAATTTAAAAAACCGGACCGCAGTGCAATAGTTAAAAATAACAATACGGCAAAAACGGTTTTAATATTTCCGGAAAGTATTTTCAATGGAAATTTAGATTTACGATTTTTGGAAAATATATGCAACATATTAAATGCAAACGGGATAAAAGTTCTAATTAACTCAAAAAATAGTCAATACGACTCATTTTTAAACGAAAATGTCTCAAAAATATTTTTAAATCTTGATGATACATATAGAATAGTCTCAAGTTGTAATGCGGTTTTTGGAGTAAGAAGCGGATTTTTTGACTGTATACAAGGTTATACACATTTTGGCATCGATTTATATATTGTATATAACAATTACTGTTTTCCCAGCTACAACAGAATGAAAAATTTTAAATCATTTTTTAAAAATGCATATTCATTAAATTTTTGCAACAAAAACAGATTACATGAGTATTTTTATATAAAACAAAGTACAGCTGATGCATACAATATAGCAAATACAATAATTGAAAATATTGGGAGAAATTGATATGTATAATTTTTTTATAAAAGTCTTGTCTTGGTTTATATTTCCAAAATCAGAAAGACGAAGTTTTAGAAAAAAATATTATAAACCAAGCAAAACGGATGTAATTATTAAATCTATCGAAAAACACATAGATAAACGTTTTTATCAATTTATAAATTCTTTCTATACACCAAATGAAATTGTAAATAACGATATTAACCTTGAGTTGGTTCAAAAGGCAAATAATATTCTGCTTCAAGCATTTAAAAGAATATGTGAAGCCAATAATATTGAATATTGGCTTGATTGGGGCACGCTGTTGGGAGCTGTTCGCCATGGCGGTTTTATTCCTTGGGATGATGATATAGATGTTTCTATGACGAGAAAAAATATTAAACTGTTTGAAGAAGCAGTAAAAAAAGAAAAAGATTTTATTTTTACGGAATGGCTTCATTTAAAGCATCCAACCGATAAATGCAAAGTAAAAAAATTTTGCTTTAATGACTCAAATATAAAATGTTATATTGATGTTTTTGCATATGATTTTTGCAACACAAACGATAAAGAAAAATACTATGACACATTTTTGGAAAACAAAAAATTTCTTCAAAAAGAGCTTACGAATTTAAATATGCCATATTATAACTGTTGTCCATGCAATAATGAAAAGGACTCAAAATTAATAGAAGGAATTTTTAACAAATATATAGACAAATATTCTTGTTTTGAAGACGGAAACTACTTGTTATATGGAATTGAAGCACCATACAACAAGGCAAGAAAAATACTTGATGTATCAACAATTTTCCCATTATCAAAAATAAATTTTAAAGGAGAAGAATATTTGGCTCCCAATAATATCCATGACTTTCTTTGTGTATGTTATGGGGATTATATGAAGATTCCGCTTGATGTCGGCATGAGAAAACATTTTCCGTATTCTCAAGAAGAAATAAAATATTTATATAAATTCATTTCTAAAATCAGCAGTATACAAAAAGAGTAAAGTAAACATGAAAAACCTCATCAACCACCCAATCCAATACATAAAACAATCCCAATTCTACACCAACTACTCCCGCATGATGCCTTATGTGAGGCCTTATTGGTTTCGGGCGTTGATGGCTGTGTTGATATGTATTCCGATAGGATCATTGGATGCTGTTATTGCATTGTCTTTAAAGCCGTATATGGATTTGGTTATGGTGGAAAAAAGCGTGGCATCTCCATGGTATATTCCGTTCGGGATTGTTGCTTTTACCGTTATTCAGGGATTGTTAAATTATCTTGCAACTTATTTAAACACATGGACAGGCGGTAAGATTACAAATGATTTAAAGATGACTTTGTATAAAAAGATGCTTACATTTGATTGTGCATATTTTGATACAAAAAAATCGGGAGATATTATTTATCGTTTTAATAATGATGCGGATAGCGCATGTAACGGTTTATTGGAAAATCTTAAGACTTTTACTTCAAGATTGTTTTCATCGGTTTCTCTTGTATGCGTATTATTCTATAACTCATGGCAATTGGCTTTAATTGCGGTTGTGATATTGGGAGGTGCTTTTTTACCTCTTGCAAACATGAGAAAAAGAATCAAATCCGTCATGGATAAATCGGTAAGTGCGGGTTCTGCGGTTATTACGGCATATAATGAAACATTTGCGGGAAATAAAACGATAACATCATATAATTTAGCTAAATTACAGGAGAATAAGTTTAAAAATATTTTATCCAACATATTTTCTCTTAAAATAAAAATGATACAAAGAACCTCATGGCTTTCTCCCATGATGCATGTTATAGTTTCGATAGGAATAGGTTTAGCCATAGGATACGGTTCTCATTTAATTTTAACGGGAAAAATAACAAGCGGAAATTTTGTTTCGTTTATTACCGCCTTAATTATGCTCTATACTCCGATTAAAAATCTTGGAAACAATTTTAATGCCGTACAGTTTTCTTTTATGGCAATAGAGAGAATTTTTAAAGTTCTTGATTCAAAACCCTCAATATCCCAAAAAGAAAACGCAATGGAATTAAAAGGCTTAAAAGAAACAATAGAATTTAATAATGTATGGTTTGAATACAAAAAAGGAATACCTGTTTTAAAAGATATATCATTTAAAGTAAACAAAGGAGAAACAATCGCTCTTGTAGGTAACTCGGGCGGTGGTAAATCAACAATAGTTAACTTAATACCGAGATTTTACGATATTAAAAAAGGAAGCATTAAAATAGACGGTATTAATATTAAAGATTACACCCTTGAATCCTTAAGACAAAATATATCCGTAGTATTTCAGGATAACTTCTTATTCTCGGGTTCAATAAAAGATAATATACTCCTAGGTAAACAAAATGCAAGCAATGAAGAAATAACAAAAGCAATAAGTATGGCATATCTTGATGAATTTATATCAACCCTTAAGGAAGGTATAAATACTCAAATAGGAGAAAGAGGAATATTATTATCCGGAGGACAAAAACAAAGAGTTGCAATTGCAAGGGCATTTATTAAAAATGCTCCCATAATCATTCTTGATGAAGCTACATCTGCTCTTGACAATAAATCGGAAGCCATAGTGCAAAAAGCAATAGATAATCTCATGAAAGATAAAACAGTATTCGTTATAGCCCACAGACTATCAACAATAAAAAACGCATCAAAGATTCTTGTTATTAATGAAGGTAAACTGATAGAACAAGGAACCCACCAAGAGCTAATGAACATCCCAAACGGCAAATACAAAACACTATATGAAATGCAATTCGGAAAAACGGGATAATAAAAATAAACAACAAGAAACAACACACCAACTATTAAGTTATGTAACAATAACAAAACTCATTTTTAAACAAAAATACCCGATAAGCGAACTTTTGGATTTTAGAATTTAAGAATATAACATTATCTACCTACAATTATCAACTTTAAATACACTTGCATTATCATATAGTATATGATACTAATTATTAAAAGAAGTACAAAAAGAAATGATAAGTATGAGAGAAAAAATAAAGATAGAATTTAAAAATAAAATATATGAAATAAATAAAGAAAATATAGACTACATAATATCAAAACTTGAAAACAACCCCACACCCCACCCCAAAAAAGACATCCCCGATATCCTAAAACACTACAAACTCCTTGACGAATCCTTTCTTGAGAAGATGAGTGAGATTGGGTAGAAGGGTTAGGATTTGACTCAAATTAACTTGTGTTTTACCATGGTGTGTGGACTTATTTTGAGGAAAATTTTTGAAAAGACTGTTATTTATTTTATTTTGTTTATTTATTTTTGGCGTTAATTTAAAGGTATATGCGCTTGATGCATTGATTGTGGGCGCTATGGATTGCGAGATTGATTATATAGTGCATGCGCTTGAAAATAAAAAAATTGATAAAATCAATGGTCTTGATATATATAAAGGAAAAATTGCAAAAAATGATGTTGTTGTTGCAAGTGTCGGTGTCGGCAAAATTAAAAGCGCTCTTGGCGTGCAATTTTTGATTGATAAATATAAACCCGGTTATGTGATAAATATTGGAATTTCGGGTGCTTTATCAAAAAACTTAAATCAGAAGGATTTAATTATTGCGCTCGGTGCGATGCAATATGATTATGATATTTCAGCTTTTGGTTATTTGAAAGGTTATGTTTCGGGCGAAAAAAATAAAAATATTCCAAGCATTTATTATTGCAATAATGAGTTGGGCAAAATTATAGAAAATAAAATTAAAGAAAAATATAAATATGTAAATATTTCAAAAGGAATTATTGCAACGGGGGATAAATTTATTGCTTCTTTAAATGAGAAAAATAAAATAAATTCCCAATTTAGTGCAATTGCTTGCGATATGGAAAGTGCTGCCGTTATAAAGGCGGCTGATTTTAACAATATTCCCTGCGTTGTTTTGAGGGTTATTTGCGATAGCTTATCGGACGATGCAAAAAAATACGAAACAAACGAAAAAGATATTGCGCAATTCAGCGCAAAAATATTATATGATGTATTGAATGATATTGATTTAAAGAGGTTAAAGCTTGATAAAAAAGATTAAAAACATCGACATTTTTCCTCTTAAAATATTGTATTTAGGTTCTTTTTTACAATATCAAAGATTTATTATGCCTGTTTCTTTTTTGTTTTATCTTGCAAACGGGTTAACTTTTAAGGATTTTATCTTATTTCAAAGCATTTTTAATATTGCATGTTTAGCAGCTAAAATCCCAATGGGGTATTTCGGGGATTTATTTTCAAAAAAATCAATAATAGTTTTTTCTTATGTTTTATATGCCCTAAGGGTTGTTTTATGGTTGTTTTTTAGAGGTTTTTGGATAATTTTAGCGGGCGAAATATTATACGGGTTATCAAAAGCCTTCTATAAGGGAAATGTGGATAGTTATATTTATGAGTGGCTTAATCAAAGAAAAAATGAAAATAAAATGATATCTTCATACGGTGATTTTGCTTTTTATACTTCTTTAGGCTCTGCAATAAGCTGCATTTTGGGGGTTGTATTTTATAAATATTTCGGTTTTAAGGTTTTATTTACTTTTGAATTAATTGCTCAAATATTTTCCATTATTGTAATTTTATTTTTGCCAAAAATTGAATTTAAAAAAAGTGCAAGTGTTAATAAAGATTGGTTTAATCATATTAAAATAAGTATATTATCGATTTTAAGAAATAAAAAAATAAATTTTTACGCTTATTATTCCGCTATGCTCACGGGTATTACAAGCGTGCTTGTGTGGAATTTTCAGCCGTTGTTAAAAATCAGTTCTGCTCCTGTGTTTTTGTATGGATTAACAAATGTTATAAATCAGCTTTTGAGAAGTTTGGCCGGCAAAGTTGCCGATTTAATTTCAAAATTGTATTCAAAATATCTTGTTTTAATAAGTTATATTTTTGTTATTTTGTCTTTTATTTTATTATTTGAAGCATATAAATTAAAAAATGCCTTGTTTAGCTTTTTTAGTATTACGTTTTCCTGTTTTGCGGTTTTATTTTTTCTTGTATTTAGTATTTATACTATTTCTCTTATTCATAAAAATACAAGAAATATAAACCGCGCAACAACATCTTCAACAAACTCGTTTCTCGGGGATTTTGCTTCGTTTTTGTTTTTGCTCATATTCAAATATCTTTATGATATTTTCGGGTTATTCAACGCGCTGTTGATTTTCTTGGTGTTATTTTTAATTGCACTGTTTCCGTATTCTTATAGAAATAATCTGCAAAAAAATTAATATCTTCCATAAGCAAACTTTGAATTTCTTGATTTAATCAAGTCTTTAAATTTGATTTTTTTTGCTAAATTTTCAAGAGCGTGTTTATTGTATTCAAATTCCAAAATTTCATAATTTGAATACAAATCTTCCTCAAAAAATTTTTCCGTTTTTTCTTTCATTATACTTTTTCCAATTCTAAAACATCTACTTTAATAAAGTATTTTTTTTGTTAAATATTTTTATTTAATTAAAAATATTTACAATTGTTAAAATATTAATTTTTGACTTATAATAATCTTATGGAAAATTTGGAGTCGAACATAAACAAGGCGCTTGATTTAATAAACAGCGAAGATTTTTCAGGCGCAAAAGAAATTTTATCAAACATTTTATCCGTTGATGAAAAAAACATTGAAGCCTGGAAAAACTTGGGGCTTTGCGAAGTTAATCTTGAAAATCCAAACGGGGCTATTGTCGCTTTTGAACATGTAATAAACTTAGATAAAAGCGATGCAACATCTTTATTCTATCTTGCAAATTGCTACAATCGAATTGGGAACAAGGAAAAATCAATTGAAAAATTTGAAGAAGTTCTTAAAATAAGACCCGATTTTCTTGATGTTTATAAAAGTATGGCAATGATTTATATTGAATTTGCGCAAATCGATAACGCTGCAGAAATTGCTCTTCGTGCGCTTAATAATCCTCAAATTGAGCCTGATTATTCTCTTTATTATATTCTTGCAACTTGCTTTATGCTTAAAAAGGATAATCAAAAATCCATTGAATATTTATCAAAAGCTTTTGAATTAAATCCTCAAAATCTTTCAATTGCAAACAGTTTAGCTGTTTGTTATATGAATATAAACGATTATTCAAATGCGCTCGGTGTTTTGGATGCTGCTTATGAAATCGATTCAAAAAATTCTTTAACTTTATATAATCTTGGTATTTTGTACCAATCAAAAAAAGATTTTAAAAGAGCTTTATCTTATTTCCAAGAATCATATAAACTTGAACCGTCAATTACAATGCTTTCAACCCTTGCTAATTGCGCACTGAACGCGGGTGAATTTGAACTTGCCAAAAATATGTATGAAAATCTTGTTCTTGTTTATCCAAACAACATCCAATACCGCACTTCATATATCGAAGCGCTTGATAACACGGGAGAGTATTCAAAAGCCCTTGAAAACGTTAATTTTCTTTTGGATATGGATCAAAAAAATATTGATTTAACCAAAAAGAGAGGCACGCTTTTAAGGAAATTAGGTTCTTATGAAGAATCAATAGAAACATTTACTACCCTTATAAACAGGGGCAAAATTGATGTTGAAGTGTATTATAATCTTGCTTATGATTATTTCGAGATGAAAGATTTTGATAATGCAAAAGAGATGTTTAAAAAATGTATTATCTTAGAACCCAACAACCCTTATGCGCATAAAGACTTGGGTGTTTTATATTTAAAAATGAATTGTTATGAATGGGCAGTTGATGAAATGCAAGAAGCAATCAATCTTGAAGATGATGTTGCAGAATTTCATTATTCACTTGGGGTTGCAAACATGATGTTATCTAATCTTGACGAAGCAAAAGAAGCTTTTAAAAGATGCCTTGAGCTTGATAGCAATAATGCAGACTGTTTAGCATATTACGGTTATTTATTAATGCTTGAGAGGGATTATGATTCTGCTATGGATTACCTTAAAAAGGCGCTTTCAATTGATTCAAGTAACTTTTTAGCTAAAATGCATATTGCAAAATTGTATTTCACGCTTGGTAAATATTCAACCGCAAAAGAATTTTTGCTTGATGCAATTCAAACAACAAGCGATGATGAAAGTATGAATATGCTTGGTGTTTGTTATATGAAAGATAATGAATACGAAAATGCCATGGGTATATTTTTCAAATTAGCGCTAAAATACCCTGATAATCATATTTTGTTAACCAATCTTGCAAGATGCGAGATGAAATGCAATAAAAAGAAAGAGGCGCTTGAGCATCTAAGGCAGGCTTTAATGATTTTTGATGATTATAAGGAAGCGCTTGATTTAGTTGAGGAGATTAACAACAATGACTAATGATTTAAAAAAAAGAATTGTATCAGGTATGCGCCCGACAGGCAAGCTGCATCTTGGGCATTATTTCGGTGTATTAAAAAATTGGGTTAATCTTCAGGATGAATTTGATTGTTTTTATTTTATTGCCGACTGGCACGCGCTTACAACAAAATATAACGATACAAATGATATCGGGCAAAATGTTGAAGATGTAGCGCTTGATTGGCTTGCATGCGGACTTGATCCTGAAAAATCGGTTATATATCTTCAATCAATGGTGCCGCAAACTGCGTGTTTACATATTTATTTATCCATGATTACTCCTCAAAACTGGGTTGAGCGTGATCCGACGCTTAAAGATTTAGCTAAAATCATGAAGGACAGGCAAGAAAATATGTCTAATCTTTCATACGGTTTATTTGGTTATCCTGTTTTAATGACGGCCGATATATTGTCATTTAACGCCGATTTTGTTCCGGTCGGGATTGATCAGGTAGCTCATGTTGAATTAACAAGAGATATTGCAAGAAGATTTAATAATATCTATAAAACGGATTATTTTAATGAACCCGCGCCTAAATTAACCAAAATCCCTTTACTTAAGGGGCTTGACGGTAATAAAATGGGTAAATCTTTTAATAACGATATTAAAATTTCAGACAGTGAAGAAATTACGCAAAAGAAAATTAATACAGGTATAACGGATAGAAATAGAATAAGAAAAGATGATAAGGGAAGCCCTGATAATTGCGAAGTAATATTTGATTATTGGAAAATATTTGGTTCTAATGAAGAAGTAAATCAAATATGTTGCGATTGTAAAAATGCTAAAATAGGCTGCGCACAATGTAAAAAAATGCTTGCAAATAAAGTAAATCAAACTCTTGCTCCCATAAGAGAAAAAAGATTGGAGCTTCAAAAAGATTCAAATTACATAAAAGATGTTATAATAGAAGGGTCTAAAAAGGCTAAAATTGAAGCGCAGATTGTAATGAACGGTGTTTTAGAAGCCGTTAAAATGTATCATTAAAGGAGTTTATGATGGAAATAATAGAATTATTTGAAGAATTGGCAAAAATTCCTTCTCCAAGCCTTGGAGAATACAATGTATCGGAGAAAATAAAAGAATATACTTACAACAATGGAATTAACGCTTATTATGATAATTATCAAAATTTAATTATCAAAATTCCCGCAAACGATACTTCCAAAAAACCTTTGTTGTTGTCTGCTCACATGGATGTTGTCGGTAATTCTTCACCTGTAAATATCAAATATAGCGACGATAAAAAATATATCGAAACCGATAAGACCCGTACGCTTGGTGCTGATGATAAGGCAGGGGTTAGTGTTGCTTTGTATTTAGCAATGTATTTAGCGCATAACCCGGATATTAAACATGGCGGGCTTGAAATTGTTTTAACGCGTGATGAAGAAACAGATATGTCAGGAATTAACAATGTTGATTTTTCGCAACTGGAAAGCGAAAATGTGCTTGTTTTAGATTCTGATTCGCTTGGTAACTTTGAAATTGCAGGTGCAGGATACACAAAACTTGATATTGAAGTTACGACAAAATTAGGCGGACACAGTGGAAACGATATTCAGGATAAAAAGCGCTACAATGCGGCAAAATTAATTGCTGACCTTGTTTCAAAACTGCCAAACGGGGTTTATAAGGTCGAAAACGGTTTTACGATAACTTCTTGCAACCTGGGTTCAATTGTTGCCGGTGCTACGGATATCGGAATTGAACGCCTTCTTGATAAAAAGGAAATTGATAAGCCTTATTCCAAAACTTTAATTTCACTATGCGCGGATAATGTAATAAATACAAAAGCTTATGCGCATTATTCGCTTAGAAGCTCTGTTAGAAAATATGAAGAAGAATTGATAAATAAATTTCAAAAAAGAATAGATAAATTCAATAAAAAATATGGTGAATTTGCTAATGCAACGCTTAAAACGGAAATTCACATGCTTCCTTTTGAAAAATCTTTGAATGAGACAATGTGCAATATTGCAAAAAGTGTCGGTAAAAAGATTAATTTAAAAGTCAATGTTCAACCCTTCCATGCGGGCGCTGAGACACATATTTATGCAAATAAAGTAAATAAATACAATGCTAAATTTATGCCTGTTTTGGTAGGTGTTGCAAATATTGAATCCATGCATTCTCCAAACGAGAGAATGGAAATAGAAAGCCTTAATAAAGGGTATGAATTTATTAAGGAAATATTTTTGGAATATAATAAATAAGGTGTTTTATGGAAATCAAATTTGAAAAATGGCAGGGACTTGGTAATGATTTTATTATCTTAAATGATAATATAGCTTCAAGTGATCTTGCAATAAAAATGTGTGATAGAAATTTTGGCATAGGTGCTGACGGTCTTTTTTGTCCGACAGAATCAGATTGTGCCGATATCGGATGGAAATTTTTCAATTCTGACGGTTCAATTGCGCAAATGTGTGGAAACGGCATCAGGTGTTTTGCAAAATTCGTTAAGAACCACAATATAATTGATAAAAACTCTTTTTCAATCGAAACTCTTGCAGGGGTGAAATTTGTTGAAATTTTAGATAACGGTAATGTTGTTGTAAATATGGGTGAACCTGTCTTTGAAGCATCAAAAATACCGATTAACAGTAATACTCCTCAAGATTTTGAAATATTGGGATATAATGCTTTTGCGGTTTCTATGGGAAATCCTCACTGTGTTATATATACCGATGAAGATTCAAAAGAATTAGCACTGCATAAAGGTTCAGATATTGAATTAAATCCGATTTTTCCCGAAAAAACAAATGTTGAATTTGTAAATATAATTTCAAACAACAGAATAAAAATGAATGTCTGGGAAAGAGGCTGTGGAATAACCCTTGCTTGCGGCACGGGAGCATGTGCAAGCGTTGTTGCGGGGGTAAAAAAAGGTTTAATTAATAGTGTATGCGATGTTGTATTACCGGGTGGTGTATTAAACATTGATTATAAAGAAGATAACTGCGTTTATATGCAGGGTAGCGCAAAACATGTATTTTCGGGAATATATTATTCTTAAAATTCTTTACAATTGCTAACAAATGAAAATTTTTCTTGTTTGAAAATATTGTTTATGTTACGATTTTTTCATATTATAATCACCAAAAGGAGAAGAAATGAAAAAATACGATTTATTTACAATAATCAAACCGAATTTGGACACTGAAGAAGCCGATAAAGTTGTTGCAAAAGTTGAAGAAATAATCAAAAATCTTGGCGGCAGCGTTGTCGGATGCGATAAAATGGGTAGAAAAAAATTATCCTATGAAATCGGCGGTTTTACCGATGGTTTTATGGTAGATCAAGTTATTGAACTTGACGGGTCTAAAGTTGTTGAATTAAAAAGACAATTAAGATTAACAGATTCTATCATTCGTATTATGTTTACATCAAAGGAATGCGCATAAATGACTTTAGCAAAAGCTTTTGTAACGGGTGTTATAACAAAGGCGCCCGAAAAAAGATTTACTCAAAATGATATGCCTGTCGTAGGCTTCAGCTTAGATATAGATCAGGCAAATCAAACTCTTGTTCGCGTTGTAGCGTACGGACAATTGGCCGATAAAGCCGCTTCAACTCTGTCTCAAAATGATATGGTAGCGGTTGAAGGCAAATTACAAATTAATTCTTTTAAGCTTCCAAACGGAAACGACAAAAGAGTTTATGAAATAAATGCAAATAACATTGAAAAAATAAGTGCTTCACAAAATCCGATGCCGCAAAATCAGGATGCAAACAGTGATAATATTGTTTCTTTTGAACCTGATGATACGGTTGCTCAGGATTTAATCGATGAAGATGAAATCCCGTTTTAAAAAGGGATTGGTCGTAAACTAGAAAAGGAAAAAATTTAAAATGGCAAAAGACTTAAAAGATGTTAAAAAGAAGAAAAATTGCGCTTTTTGCAATGATAAAATCGACAATTTAGATTTTAAAGATGTTTCTAAATTAAAAAGATTTTTATCTGAAGCAGGCAAAATTCTTCCAAGAAGAATAACAGGAACTTGCGCTAAACATCAAAGAATGCTTTCAAATGCCGTTAAAAAAGCAAGAGAAGCAGGTTTATTGGCATACGTTTTTGAAAACTAATTCGCTTTTAAAATAAAAATACGGCCTTTAAAGAAGGGTCGTATTTTTATTTTTTGGGATAGTTTTCATAAAATGATTTTACTAATTTTAATTTTCTTTTTGTTATTTCTTCCTCGGCATCCTTCTCCCAGCCGAGAGCTTTTAATTTTTCGGGATTTAATTTTTTTGATATACTGTTAATTCTTCTTGCAATATCCGACATATCCATATTATCGTGATAGTGCCCAATCATAATTGGCACATCTTGCACTTTCGGGTTGAAAATGTAATTTAGCGCAAGCGCTATATCTGTCCTATGCAGCCCTTGAGCGCAAGAAATATAATATCTTCCGTCATTCATTACTTTAAACATTACGGGAAAATTTCTGATTATCTCATCATCACTAATGGAATGTGAATCGATAGGAAAATTGTAATATTTCAAGCCTTCCGATTTACACATTTGCGGATATTTTTCGCTTGTATATTTTTCTCTTAAATCAATAACGCTTTCAATCCCGTATCTTCTTAATTTTTTGATTGCCCATCTGTTTTTCTTTGAAGATAAAGTTTCACCTCTTAAGGAATTGTTTGATATAGATTTCAAATTAGTTATGTTTAAGGAATCAACTTTGCTTTTTGCAACAGGTCTTTTTATCACTGCAACAGTATATGTATAAGGTATATCATGGGTTGCTTTTTCTGTTGTTTTTCGAACAAGAGCTTTCTCTTTTGGTGAATCGTATGTAACCTTTATTTTTTTTATTTTGATGTTTTTATTGCTTGTTGCATGGGGTCTGTGTATCGATGTTTGGCTAATCTTTTCCATAAGTTTTCCTTGCACTATTTTTTTCTTTTGTTAAAACGATATACGTTTTTTAATCTTTCCATACTTTCTTTTTCATATTCTTCATAATCCTGCCATCCCCAATTTTTTACATAATCGGGGTGTTTTGAGATTATTTTGTTTATGATTTTTATATTGTTTTTTAAATTCATATCGTTATTGCCTGTGTGAAGCCATTTTAAGACGGGCACATTTTTCGCATTTTTGTTGCATACATAATTAATTCCAAGGGCTAAATCCGTTCTTGATTCACCATTAGCGCATCCTATAAAAAAATTACCTTTATTTATTATATCAAAAAATTGAGTGATTGTATCCAGAAAACCAATATCACATTTACCGCCTGAAATTCTTTCAATTGGCAAGTTAAAATAATTTAATCCGTTTTGTGCCACCAGGTCTATTGTTTCCTGTTTGCATATTTTTTTATCTCGTAAATCAATAATTGATGTAATGCCGCATTCTTTTATGCAATCAAGTCTTTTTTCAACCCCTTTTTTGCTTGCCTTACTAAGGGGCGTCTTGCCTCTGATGCCGTTTAAATCAGGAGCATCTTCAATGTTTGTAAACGGGTTTACACGATTGCCCTTTTTATTTAAAAAGGTTTTTTCAAGAGGCTTATATTGTTCGTTTTGAATCGGTATAATAACCGTACTTGTATCTTCTTTCATTAATATATCGCCTTCTCTTGTGCCTGAGAGCAGTCTGTATCTTATTCTGTTTTTTTCATCCGATAAATCATAGCCGTCAAACCCGAACTTAATCCAGCCGTCTTGTTCAAATATATCATCATCAAGTCCTTTGTAGGTATGGCTTTTTTGAAATGTGTCGTATTTAAGAACAGTGTTTTTTATGTTTTGGTTATTATTTTTTCTTAAAGTATTTGTTATATATTTATTTTGTATTGAAGATATTTTCATTTTGGTTTTGTAAGCCCTTCTATATTGCTTATTTATAAAACGTATGAATAATTATTTTTGCTTTAATATTTAAATTATTAATTTTTGTAACAAAATTAATTTATTGGACAATTTTTACTTACATATATACTTTATATATATGTAAGTAATATTTACTTTATATGCACACTACACACTAACCTTTTACACGAGAATCAAGACAAAAAAAGATTCAAATCTCTTAAATTATTTAAGAGATTTTTTTTATCCTCTTCTTACAATTGTTGTTAACGGTTCGCCGTAACTGTCAAAGTGTCCTGATGTTTCTTCGATTGTGTATGATATTGTATCATCTTTCGCTTTTAAGTCAGTTGCAACCTTAATTGCTTCGTTAATTGTCGTATATTCACCCACTAAATCAGGATTGTAAGCGTTTTGTTTTTTAATATAAACATTATACATTTTTATACCTCGCTTAAATATTATATCAAAAAATGAAAATATTTAAATCCATTCGTTTATATCTTTTTTGCTCGGTTCCCAATAACACTGCTCAAATTCAAGCGGCTTGCAGTATCTGCAAAAAGGAACAGGCTTAACCATAGCAGCGCAAAGCGCATCATAGTCTTGAATTTTATATATATCAATATAATCAAATTCGCTGACTTCAAGATTTTGATTAAAGAATTTATTAAAGTGTTCAATATGTGCTATTGTCGGACAAGTGTATAATTTTCCCTTTTTTAAGGTTACACAGTTTTTAACGGTGCAATTTTTAAAAGAGTTTGCATAATATTGTTCACCCTTAATATCAAGTTTATATTTTGTCCAGAGCTTTTTATTATCAGCGCTTTTGGCGGTTGATGTATAGCCTAAGAAAACGCTGTATTCTTTTGCTTTTGCTTCAAATTTTTTATAATCAACTTGAAGAGTATAATCTGAAACCCATAATTCTATTTTATTGTCCTTGCAGGATTGCCAAAAGTTTTCATCCTGATTATTTAATAAAATTCCGTTTGTTATAACAACAATCCTTGTTTTTGGGAATAAAAATCTTGTATGAGGGAAAAACTGTGTGATGTTGTGATGTAAAAGCGGCTCTCCTCCCAAAAGAAAGATGAATTTAATTCTGCCATTGGAAAGCTGTGCCATTCTATCTATGTCTTTTTTAAATGTTTCATAGTCAAGGTAGAATTCTTCACTGAGGGGAGAAAAATGCGTACATCCTTTGCAGTTTAAATTGCAGTGATCCGTTAAATGTATATCTATTTTTTCAAGCATATTTGAAGTTTATAATATTCAAATATCTGTTGTCAACAACCTTAGTTAATTTTCTTATGTTAAATTTCTGTTAAAATTAGCCCTGTATTTGAATTTATGGTTTAATAAGACAAATAATATTTTTGGAGAGTTGTATGAATTTTGATACCAAGCTTTTACATGCGGGTTTTAACCCAAAAGAACACAATATGTCAATTAATGTCCCTATTTATCCGACAACGGCTTTTGATTTCGGAGATGTTCAAAGAGGGGCTGACTTATTTGATTTAAAAACAGCAGGAGATATCTACACAAGATTATCAAACCCGACAAATAATATTCTTGAAAACAGAATTTCTGAGCTTGAAGGGGGGCTCGGCGCTCTTTCTTTTTCCTCCGGGCAAGCAGCAACAACGGCTGCAATTTTAAACATAACTTCATCGGGTGATGAAATTGTTGCAGCATCAACTTTATATGGCGGGACTTGTAATTTATTTTCAACAACATTTAAAAAACTCGGAATCAATGTAAAATTTGCAAAAGGCGATGATGTTAAAGATTTTGAAAAAGAGATAACCTCAAAAACAAGATGTATTTTTATGGAGCTTTTAAGTAATCCTGCACTAAATATTATCGATATTGAGGCTTTGGCTTCTTTGGCTCATAAATATTCTATTCCTTTGATTGTAGATAACACCATCCCAACACCTTATTTATGCCGTCCTTTTGAGTGGGGTGCCGATATTATTGTTCATTCAACAACTAAGTACTTATCGGGTCATGGTAATGCTATGGGTGGCGTTATAGTGGATTCGGGGAATTTTGATTGGGAAGAGGCAGGAAAATTCAGCGAATTAACAACGCCCGATGAATCGTATCATGGGATAATTTATACTAAGGAATTCAAAAAATGTGCTTATATTGTAAAAGCAAGGGCGCAGATTTTAAGAGATATGGGTTCTTGCCCCAGCCCTTTTAACTCATATTTAACTATTTCAGGGCTTGAGACTCTGAGCCTTAGAATGCAGCGCCACAGCGATTCAGCGCTTAAAGTAGCACGATGGCTGCAGGATAATGAAAATATTGCCTGGGTAAATTATCCAAAGCTTGAAGATAATAAATATTTTGAATTATCTAAAAAATACTGTCCTTTAGGTGCCTCTTCGATAATAGGTTTTGGAATAAAAGGAGGCGCTAAAGCGGGGGTTAAATTTATTGAATCTCTTAAAATTCCTATATTTACAACAAATATCGGTGATACAAGAAGTATTATAACCTATCCTTATATTACAACCCACAGGCAATTAAACGAAGAACAAATGAAAGCCTGCGGTATAAGTGATGATTTTATGAGATTATCAGTCGGGCTTGAAGATGTTGATGATTTAATTAATGACCTGGATTGCGCTATAAAGGCAAGTGTTAAATGATAACGGAAACAAAAATTTTAAAATTAAATGAAAAAATAGTCCTTCAATCGGGTGCAGAGCTTGAAAATGTTCAAATTGCTTATGAAACCTATGGCAAATTAAACAAAAATAAGGATAACGCTATTTTATTGCTGCATGCCTTAACAGGTGATGCCCATGCTGCGGGATATCATAAAGGAGATAAAAAACCGGGCTGGTGGGATGATATGGTAGGGAAAGGCAAGGCGTTTGATACGGATAAATATTTTATTATTTGTTCAAATATGCTTGGCGGCTGTAGCGGAACAACAGGGCCTAATTCAATTAATCCTAAAACAGGGGTCGAATACGGGCTTTCTTTTCCGATATTTACCATTGAGGATGTTGTGAAAGTTCAAAAAAAATTAATTGATTATTTCGGAATTAAAAAACTATGCACGGCAGGCGGCTCAATGGGCGGAATGCAGGCGCTTGAATGGGCGATAAGTTATCCTGAAATGGTAAATCGGGCTATTGTTATTGCTTCAACTTCAAGATTGTCCGCACAAAGTATTGCATTTAACGCTGTTGGCAGAAACGCAATACTTTCGGATGCTAATTTTAATAACGGTAATTATTACCACGCACAAAAACCCGAAAAAGGACTGGCAATTGCAAGAATGATAGGTCATATTACGTATTTGTGCGAAGAAGCAATGCATGAAAAGTTTGCAAGAAGATTTCAAGATAACGATTCACCGCATTTTACTTTTGATATTGATTTTGAAGTTGAAAGCTATCTTGCTCATCAGGGGCAAGCTTTTGTTGACAGGTTTGATGCAAACAGCTATCTTTATATTACAAAAGCCGTTGATTATTTTGACCTTGCAAAAAAATTCGGCTCTCTTGAAAACGCCTTTAAAAACGTTTTAGCTAAATTTTTGGTTATATCTTTTACATCCGATTGGCTTTTTCCTTCCGAACAGTCAAAAGAATTATGCAGGGCTTTAATGAAAAATAAAAAGGATGTTTCATATTGCGAAATTCAATCCCCTTGCGGACATGATGCATTTTTGCTGGAGTTTGAAACACAGACAAAGATAATCAAAAGTTTTTTGAATGATTGCGGGGGAAATAATGGATAAACACTACACTGAATCAAAAGGGCTTCATTTAAATTATTCAATAATAACGGATATGATTGAAAAAGATGCTCAGGTTCTTGATTTAGGCTGCGGCGATGGGACACTTTTAAAGATGCTTAAAAATAAAGGTATTTGCGCAAGAGGAATTGATATTTCTCAAAGTAATATCGTAAAGTGTCTTGAAAAAGGCTTGAGTGTTTTTCAAGGGGATATTGATGAAGGGTTGATGGGGTATAGTGATAAAAGTTATGATTATGTAATTTTAAATCAAACCCTTCAATTAACAGAAAAACCCGATTATGTAATTAATGAAATGTTAAGAACAGGGAAAAAGATTTTTGTGAGCTTCCCTAATTTTGGTTACTGGAGAATTAGGTTTTATTTATTTTTTAAAGGGAAAATGCCAAAATCAAATATTCTTCCTTTTGAATGGTACGATACTCCAAATATTCACCTTTTAACAATCAGAGATTTCTTGGAATTTGCAAAGAAAAATAATATTAAAATCGAGAAAAAAATATGCACAAGAAAGGCAAAAATAAGAAACAAATTTTTTCAAAAGTATTTGTCTGATAATTTTTTTGCCGAAGAAGTAATATTTTTGTGTTCAAGAGAGTGATAAAAGCTTGAATGTGATTTTGTTTGGAATTAATTTTGAGAGGAAAGTATGAAGAAAAAGATTTTTTTAAATTTTATTTTGGCAATTCTTTTGCTGCAATTTTTGCAAGTCTTGCCCGTATACGCTTATCCTTATTTGTATCAGGCAAATAAGGCTCCTGATGGTGCGATAATATACACTAACACGTCTTTTCCGATGGATGCTACTAAAAATGATATCGATCGCTCCACTTTAAGAAGCGGAACTTCATGTGCAAGAAATATACTTGGAATAGCGGAAGTGGGCGATGCAAGCATTGAGGAAGCGGCAAAAAAGGCCGATATCACAAAAATTAAATATGTTGATACAAAAATAAGCAAAGTTTATGTACCTTTGCTTTTTATTCCGATTTACGTAAAGGAAATCAAAACAACTGTGTATGGTGAATAGCGATAGTGGAGATTAAATTATGAAGAAATTATTTTTCAGCTTTTTTATTTTGATGTCATTTCTATTTATAAATCAGGCTGCTGATGCAATGGGCTTGTTTTATACAAATGCAACTTATCCGATAAGCGCAACAGGCGTTGAAACTTTGGATATTACAAAATTGAAAAAAGGAAGTTCAAGTACAAATAATATTTTATTCATAGTTGAAGTTGGTGATGCAAGCATTGATGAAGCCGTTAAAAAGGCAGGAATAAGCAAAATCAGCTACATTGATATGAATGAAAAATCAGTTTTTATTTTCTGGCGTCAGTTGACGGTTAATGTATACGGTGAATAGTTAATAATTGAGGCTTTTGCCTCAATTATTTTTTAATTTGAATATTTTCATCTATGCTGATATAGGGCGGTTTATCTTTGTAGTTGTATGATAATTCCCAAGATGCAAATTTATTTTTAACACTTTCTATATAATTAACATAAATATTTGAGCTGTCGGGTTTTGTTTCTTTTTTAATCAGTTTATTGTTTTTGTAGATATTTACCACAACAGGCTTTAGTGTGGCATCAAAAGCTACCCAGCCGTAATTTTTAAAATATATTTCAACCCAGCAATGCTGTGTGTTTGAACTTCTTATAATGTTGCCTGATACGATTCTTGTGGGGATATTTTTTGCTCTGCACAGAGCACACATTGCTGCGGCAAATTCGCTGCATTTTCCTTTTTTTAGTATAAGTGCTTGTTTTGCTCCGATGTTTTTTGAAATAAGTTCGTATTTAATTGTTTTTTGAAGGTATTCGTATATATTTTCAATTATTTCTTCCTGCGTTTTTCCTTTTATGCTTTTTGCGATATTTTTAATATATTCATCATCAGTTTCAATCAATTCTTCACTTTTTAAGTATCTTTTTAAGTCGTTTTCAGGCGAGATATTTTTATTTAATTTTTTTGCTCTTTTTAAATCATAAGTTTTAGTGTAGGCGATACCTTTTAAATTAATATTAATCTTAGTATCCCTGATATTATAAAATTCAAAATGCGCAATTTTATTCACACCGTCATTATAGGTTTTAGAAGGTTTTGGGGATAATTCAAGGGATTTTATATATTGCTTTTGGTTTTCATCTTTTGGTAAGGGCAAAATAAAACTAATATAATCAGCGCTTCCTTTGATGTTTATATCGTAATTGTAGTTAAATAAATTTTTTTCATAACCTGATAAATTGGTTTCATATTGAGGTACAAAAACATTTTTAACGCTTTCATCTTTTTTATTTAGGTTATACCCATAAAAGATAATAATAATTATACTTAATATAATTACAATTATGCCTATAATAATATTTTTTCCTATACTATTTTTCATAGAATTATTATATCAATTTTACATTTTTCTTTGCAAATATAAGATTATATACGCTCTTTATTATTTGATGCTGGTTTTGATGGAAATTTGAAAGAATACTAAAAAAGAGCCATTTTATGGCTCTTTTAAAAAGTTTGGGCCCCGAGAGACTCGAACTCTCACACCGAAGGCGCCAGATCCTAAATCTGGTGCGTCTACCAATTTCGCCAGAGGCCCTTCTTGGTACTTTTTTATGTTACTATAACAAAAATTTTCCGTCAAGAATTAATTTTTAATTCTGTATTTATCAAGCCATTTTGTGGGTTTGACGTATCTTAGACCGCCTTTGCCCATAAAGCCGTTATATGCCTGCTCGGGTGTCGGACGACCATGGAAGATGATAATTTTGGCGCTTGTCGGGTCTTTCGGTTCTTTAAAGAAATTTAAAGGAAAGGGCTGCAAACAGTTTCTTTTAAAGCTTACGCACCATGATTTATCCCAATATTTAAGAATTCCTTTATTGTACATTTGATGAGATAAAAAGGCTTGTTCGTTTTTGTAGCGCTTTCTTATGTCTTTTCCTTCTTTATAGAAATTATCAATAATATCCTGATGCTGCTTTACTTTGAATTTAAATACGGACGAGTTTCCTATAATGTCGTTTGGAAAATCCCAGTCTTTTATTATGTAAAATTCGCCTTCCTGTTCAAAAAAGCAATCAATATTGTCTCTGATTACTATATCAAGGTCTAAAAACAGTGCCTCGCCTTCAAGATCGGCTAAATCTTTTGTAAAAAGACCGAGTTTTTTCCAGGCTTTATCGGGGATTCCCTCATCGTTAAGTTCAGGCAGCGGTCGAACTTCAATTCCATTCAAAAGCCCGTTTGAATTATCAGTAAAACAAACGAACCTGTGAGGAAGAGTTAGGTTTTTTTCAACCATTTTATAAAGACAATTCACATAGTCAGCATCGAATTTTGTACCCCATTTAATGCAAATTACATTTCTTTGATTTTTATCCATATCAACCCCTATTTATTTATCTGACGCATTGTAGGAAACGCTATAACGTCTCTTATTGAAGGAGAATCGGTTAACAGCATAACAAGTCTGTCTATACCCATTCCCATACCGCCTGTCGGGGGCATACCGTATTCAAGGGCGGTTATAAAATCTTCATCGATTTCCATTGCTTCTTCATCCCCGTTTGCTTTTGCCTGTGCTTGAGCTTCGAATCTGTGTCTTTGATCAATAGGATCCGAAAGTTCCGAGAATGCATTTGCTATTTCCCAACCGTTTACACGTGTTTCAAAACGTTCGGTTAATCTGTCGTTTTCGCGATGAACTTTGGCTAAGGGGGAGATTTCTCTCGGGTAATCTATTATATGGCAGGGTTGAATTAAATGCGGTTCGATTTTTTCTTCAAATACCGCTTCGACAACCTGCCCCCAGTTAAGGTTTTCATCAACATGAACCCCTATGCTTTTTGCAAGCTCAATTGCTTCATGCGCATCATACACTTGTAGAAAATCTGCTCCTGTTTCATCTTTAATTGAACCAAGCATTGTTTTTCTATCCCAGGGCGGAGTTAGGTCTATTTCATGTTCGCCGTATTTAATTTTTGTTGTTCCTAAGACTTCTTGGGCGACATAGGCTACCATGTTTTCGGTTAATGTCATCATGTCATTATAATCAGCATAGGCTTGATAAAGTTCAATCATGGTAAATTCAGGATTGTGGCGCGTGTCTATTCCTTCATTTCTGAAGCATTTGCCGATTTCAAAGACGCGTTCTGATACACCGCCTACTATTAATCTTTTTAAGTATAATTCAAGAGCAATTCTTAGCGTTAAATCCATCTCAAGCGCGTTGTGGTGCGTAAAAAAGGGTCTTGCATTGGCGCCTGATGCCGTTGTTTGAAGCGTTGGTGTTTCAACTTCCAAAAATCCGTCGCGAGTTAAAAATTCTCTAATTTTTTGAATGATAAGACTTCTTTTTTTAAATGTTTCTCTTACTTGCGAATTTACAATCATATCAAGATATCTTTGACGGTATCTTATTTCAACATCGGATAAACCGTGGAATTTTTCAGGTAGAGGCAATAAAGATTTTGATAAAAGTTTAAAATCGGTTGTTTTAATGGATAATTCGCCTCTCGGGGTTCTTCTTATCGTTCCTTTAAACCCTACGATATCACCTACATCGATTAATTTAAGGACTTTCATTTTTTCTTCGCTAAGGTTTTGTTTATGGGAAAAAATTTGTATTTTTCCCGTTGTATCCATTAAATCAATAAACATTCCGCTGTTTCTGATAGCCATAACGCGTCCTGCAACAGAATAAATATCCTGTGTTTCAACTCCTGCTTCAAGGTTTTCGTATTTTTTTTGAAGAGTTTGCGCGTTTGCCGTTTTATCAAAAGTATAAGGATAAGGATTTACACCCATATCAATTAAATCGGTAAGTTTTTGGATTCTTCCTTCTCTAACGCTTTGAATAGAGCTGTTATTTGTTTCCATTTTATCTCCTTAAATTAAAAATTATAGTTTGGAACTTGAAATTCGCGCTTGTCTTCATCGCGCGTTGTGTAGTTTTCATATATTTTGAATGATTTTTCCTTTGATGAATTAACGTAATTTTCATCCAAGTATTTTTTATATGTTTCATTTAAGTCGCCTGAATAATTTCCAAGGGTATCGGCGTATTTGAATAATAATTCTTTATCATTACCGCCTGCGTAGGCTTTAGTTTTGGCGTCGGTTCCCGATGGTCTTATTTCAATAAATTTATCGCTGAATAATAAATACGTTCCGTCTCCGACAAATATAACGTCTTCAAGAGTTGAAAAATCAAGGTTTTTAAATGTTGACGATAATATTTCTTTGATATTTTCAAGAGTAATTTTATTTTCATATTTTGCTATTGCTAAAGCAAGATAGAAAATATCGTTTTTGGTTCTTTTTGCTTCGCCTTCGATTTTTGCTTCTTTAAGTTTGTTGATATCGGGTTCTGATTCGTTATAATAAGCAATATCAACTCTTACATCGTATTTTGATATTATGTTATTTTCATCGTATATTTTTTGCAACTGTTTAACTAAATCATCATCGATTGATGAAATCAATGCACTTGCAACAATAATTGCTTCTGTTGCTGATTTTTCTCTCATTGCAAGAGCTTGTCTGTTATTTAGAGATTTTATAACATCAACGGCACCGATTATCATTCCTCCTGATTCTTCGCCTCCGAATATCATTCTGGGGTTAGATTTAAGTTCTGTTTTTTTGTTGAAAATATCGTAGATTGTTATATTTTCACAATTTTTTTCATACTGTGCTTCGATTTTTTTGATTGCGTTTGCAATTTCTTTAAAGCCGACAGGAGTATTTATTACTTTTATTTTGTTGGCTTGTGCCCATTCATCCCAAGCGCGCGAACTTGCGGTTGTTTTAATTATAAAATATTGCGTATCAGGGTTTTTGTTAAGTGATTTATTCCAAAAATCCATAATCATTAAAAATGCCTGATTGGCTGAAAATACGCACAAAATTCTCTCATCATCCAACTCGACATAATCAACCCCTGCGTCTTTTGCCTGTTGCGCTTTGCTTTTTGAGATAATTTGAGCGATGTTTAATCTGTCATGATCGGGGTCGGTGATTAAAATTGCCGTATTTAGAGGAAAATCTTTTAATTTATTTCCGTAATCAAGCGATTTTACAACGGGGAAATATTCTCTTCCTTCCTTGTCTTTTGCTAAAACGGTAACATCTAAAGACCAATCGTAAAAAACATCCTTTCCTTCTTTATCTTTTTTAACGTCTTTTCCGATTGAATGGAAAAAGGGATCTTCTTTTGTATTTAACCAGTAAAAACTGTTTTCGATTTCAAGATTTTTTAATATTTTTGATAGTGTATTATAAGCGCAGCCGCCTACACAGTCGATTACGATTTTATTTTTTGCGTTTTTGATTTTTTCAATGTTTGATGTGTTTGCTACACCGTTTTTTAAATATTCGCAATAATAATCAACCCCGTTGTTTAAGCGCTCCATTGCTTTTTCGTCAATTAAAGAATCTTCGCTATTTGAAAAATTGATTTCGTAAAAACCTTTTTTATCGACAGTATCAAGAATTTCTTCTATTTTATTAACAAATTCCATACTTTCATTGGGTAAAAACTGGCTTCCCTGGTTATTTAAGTCTTTTGTTGCATTTTTTACCGAGATTCCATGGGAGCTTGTTATGTATTCCGCTCCGACTAAATCCAGTTTGAACGCCAAAAATGAAGCAAGCCAGATGGGTATTGTTTGTCTTTTTGTAGGGGTTAGAGTTCTTATATTAAGAGCTGCTTGTATTCTTGCAATTATATCAAGGTATGTTTTTGAATTATATCTTACTTCACACCCGACAAGTTTAACAAGGTTTTTGTTCGGGTATTTTTCTTTTAAAACAAGTGCTTTAGCTAAGGTAGCAAGAGTTATCCCAAGCGTATTTATCGGGAATCTTGTATCATGGGGATATAAGATATTCTGCGGGCCTCTAATACCCGCTGTTGAAACAAGAGCTTCTTTTTTATAGCTTTCAAACCAGCTTTTTAAATTCAATTTTTCGACAATTTCTTTTGTTAATTTGAATGTAAATTCGTTTTTATTTCTATAGTTAAAAACAATATCTTTTTTAATTGAATCAGGCGTATTTAATTCTACGCTGTCCAGTAACATTTTTTCCAGGTTCATATATTTACTCTCTATTTTTTCTCACGGTGTTTATTCTAACACAAACTTTTTTAATTATTAAGAATTATTATTTGTTTTATTGATTCCTGCTTTTTCTGTCAGAGATTTTTTGCCTGTAAGTTTCTTAAATACTCTTGCCCAGGTGCCTGATAAACCTTTTCTTTCAAGTCTTGAAGTTTCGTAATCTATAATATCTTCTCTTGATTTCATTTTTCTTAAAGGCTGGCAGATAATTTTTCTTATTGCCGATTCGTTTAAAATTTCCGTACAGAAAGGAATAATTGTTGCCCAGATAAGGCTTGAATTAAGCGGAGTTTTAAATATTGAATTTCCAAGGTTCATTAATGTTCCGTTTATTGTGAAGTTTGCGGCTTTGTGGGCAAATCTTTCGCGTGCTTCTTCGTTTGCGCCTTCTATATCTTTTCCTTCGGATTCAATTAAGACCTTGTTTCTGTAATCGTTAATAAAAAAGTATGTTGTAATAAAAGTTACGATTGTTCTTGAAATATTTGCGATATCTCCTGTTTCCTGCGTGTTTGCCTGAACATTTCTTGTATTTTTTATGATTTCATCAATTATTTTATCAACTTTTGCATCCTCCAAGGTGCCGTTAGGATTTTTGTGTTTTTCTATTATTTCATAAAGTATTGTAAGTGCTTTATTTTTGGCATTTGCAAATGTTTCATCGGTATCAATCGGTTTTCTTTTAAAATCGCCGTGGAGTGCTTTTGAGGGAATTATTAAAATTGTATAGAGTGTTTTCGGGATTTTTAGAATTCCATCAATAAAACCTGTTAAAATTGTTCTTTTTTTGTTGTATGTGATTGTTTTTTCAGGATATGCCGTTATCAGGCGTTTGTATTCATCAATAATAGTTTCAATCGTTTTTGAATTTTTTGATTTTGAAATTTTATCTACATCATTTGCTAAAGCGTCTAAATCTATTGTTATTCTTTTATTTATTATATTTTTATATGTATCGCTTAAGTGTTTATGAAGTTTTCTGTATTCTTTGTTTGGTTTATTTTGCCCATACCAGAAAGCTGCGTTTGCAGCAACAAAAGCTGCCAATAATATTTTCATTGCTTTTGATTTTTTCGGTTTGGTTTTTGGTTTTGGAGCTTGCGCTATATTTTTTTGCGTTGCTATATTTTTAATTAATATATCGTATGCATTCCCTGTTTTGTTCCCTGAAAAAACATTTTGATAAAGTGTAGTTGACGAAGACTGTGTTGTGTTTGTGTTTATATTTTGTTTTGTTTCTGTGTTAACTTTTTTCGATGAAATTTCCGCTGCTTTTTTGGGTGTTAGAGGATATAGGGGTGTTTTATTTAACAATCTTGATAAAATTTCAGCTGCCAGTGCGCTTCCTGCAATTGTTAAGCCGTTTAAAACAAGGCTTTTTCTTGTTATTTTATCAAGAGCACCAAGAGAAAGATAAGTTAAACTTGCAGTAATTGCCATTCTTGTAAGCTCTTGGCTTTTTCTTTTTTTGGCTGCTTTTTTTGCTTCTTTATCGTCATCTTTTTGAAGCATGGAGATATTATAAAAATCGTTTGCCGAAAATTGCGCACTTACCAAAGAAGTAGCTATTTTATTTAAGGTTCTTTCGTCTTTTGTTTCGTAATTTTTTGCAAAATTTGCAATTTCCGTTGCAATTTTGGTATTAAAATCGCTTTTTTCAGCATCACACTTCTCAAAAACTTCAAGTATTTCTCTTGCCTGACGCATGGCTTTGTTTTGGGTTTTTTCTATTGCACGGTTTTTAAAGATGTTATGTTTAGTGACTTTATATGAAATTGCATTGGGGATATCAAGAAGTATTTCCTTTATTGATTCAATTATTCCTTCCGTTATTTTGTATTTTGGAATATCATCAATATTTTTATTCGCTTTGTTTAACAGGTTGCTAAAATATCCGCTTGTCGGATTATCCTGCGCTACCCCCATTGCGTTATCTATGATTTTTACTATTTTATCCGTGCCGTTGAATTTTTTTACTATTTCGTTAGACAATACGGAACTTTGAAAACTGACATGACTTAATGGCTTGCGTTTGGTGGCGGCATTATCGCGCGTTATATCGCGCGCATGCATATTATGAACTTTATTTATATTGAGAATCATACTTCGTCTTGATAATTTATTTCTCTCAATTTAAATTATAAAACAGACATAATATTTCGGGCGCAAATGTGTATTTTTTTGTATTTTTGTTAATAATTTGTATTATTTCAAAAAATAATTTATCTTTTTATTATGGATAAGTCAGGCAAAATATTAATTGTTGACGATGAAACAATGGTTACAAGAACTCTTTCAATGCTTTTGGGGCTTGAAGGGTTTAGTAGTGTAGTTTTATTTAATAATCCTAATGAAGCGCTTGAATATTTAAATGGCAATGAAGTTGATTTAATTATAAGTGATTTTATCATGCCTGAAATGAACGGTATTGAATTTTTAGAAAATGCAAAAAAAACGCAAGAAAATGTTACGACAATTTTGCTCACAGGTTATGCCGATAAAGAAAATGCCATTAGAGCAATTAATGAAATAGGAATATTTAAATATATCGAAAAACCCTGGGATAATCAAAATTTAATTATAAATATCAAAAATGCGCTTACTCAAACAAGATTAAAAAAAGAACTTCAAAATAAAATATCGGAACTTGAAGAAGCAAACAGTAAGCTTGAAATTTATTCTAAAAATTTGGAAGATGTTGTGCATAAAAGGACAATAGAGCTTTCGCAGGCTAATTCAAAATTAAGCGCAATTATAAAAAGCTGTGCGGACGGGATTGTGATTTTTGATAATGACCTGAAAATAACAGAGCTTAACGAAGCTGCCTTAAATTTGTTTGGCAGAGAAGAAAAAGAACTTCTGGGGGAAAATTTATTTGAGCTGGTTGTGGCTGAAAAAACAAGGTTTTCTAAAATCAATTTAAATAAAGGTGATAAATTTTTCTTAAGAAACTACAGCCTTATAAATTACAAAAAAGATATAAAAACCCCGGTTGAAATCAGTATTGCGCCGGTTAGAGATGAAATTAACAATTTTTATGTTGCCGTGATACGTGATGTAACCTATCAAAAAGAATCGGAAAGATTAAGAGACGATTTTATAGCAACACTAACGCATGATTTAAGAACGCCTCTGCTTGCTTCAATTTCAGGATTAGACTTTGTTTTAGACAAGTCTTTAGGGGAAATTAATCCTTCTCAAAATAAGCTTTTTTGCGCAATGAAAAAAAGTTCCGAAGACATGCTCGGGCTTGTAAATGCGCTTTTGGAAGTTTACAGGTATGAAGCGGGTAAAACTTATCTTTGCAAAACAAAATTCGATATAATCGAGCTAGCGCATGAGTGTTCGGATGAATTAAAATTGCTTGCTCAAAAACAAAATATTAATATAACTGTAAACAGTGATGAAAACGAGCTGTTTATAAATGCTGATAAAAATGAAATTAGAAGAGTGCTTGTTAATCTTGCGGGAAATGCAATAAATCATTCTCAAAACGGTTCTTTTGTTAAGATTGATATTAATAAGAAGGATAAAGACTTAAGAGTTGATGTAATTGATGACGGCGTAGGGTTATCAAAAGAAGATTGCGATAAATTGTTTAACAGATTTTCGCAAGGTACCAATACAAAACGCTCTGCTTCAACCGGTCTTGGCTTATATCTTTCAAGACAAATCGTTGAAGCGCATGACGGCAAGATATTTGTAGAATCAAAGCCAAATAAAGGCTCGAAATTTTCATTCGTACTGAAAAATTCAATTAATGACTGTAAGGTAGTATTATGAGAAACAAAGATATAAATATTTTATTGGTTGAAGATCATGAGTTTACCCGTTTGGGTTTGGCTATGAAAATAGAAAATACAAAAGGTTTTAAACTTATTGCTCAAGCAACGGATGGTATTGAAGGGGTTAATATGGCTCTTAAATACAATCCCGACGTAATATTAATGGATATAGGTTTGCCAAATATGGACGGTATAAGTGCTACAAGAAAAATTAAAGAAGATTTAAAGCTCGGAAGCGCTGTTTTGATGTTTACTTCAAGAGATTCAAAAGATGATATTTTTGAAGCCTTTAAGGCGGGCGCTGACGGATATATTATGAAAGGGTCAAGTTCCGAGAATTTAATTAATGCAATAAAAACCGTTTCAGAGCATGCCGCATGGATTGATAGTGCCATTGCAAGAGTTGTTTTATCCAGCCTTCAGACAAACGATGTAATTTTAGATAAACAAACAAAACAATCGGAATCGAATAAAAAATACGGTTTAACAAAAAAAGAGCTTGAAGTTTTGTCTTTGATTGTTGATGGGTTATCGAATCAGGAAATTTCTGAAAGACTTGTGGTTTCAATTTCAACTACAAAAGCACATGTTCATAATATTTTGCAAAAATTATACCTGACCGACAGAACAAAAGCGGCTGTTGTTGCTTTAAAAGAAGGATTGGTTTAAAAAATGTCAAAAAAAATATGTCTGTTTTTTGTCATATTTTTATTATTTTTATTAATTAATCCTGTTTTTGCATTTAGTTTTAGAAAGAAGAAAATTGAACCACCGAAAGAAAAAATGCCCGAAACTGTTGAACAATGGGAACTTGAAGCACAAAATATACCCTTGAATTTAAGAGAGCTTGAAGGTTATACTCCCAATAAATCAGATAAAAAATTTTACTATCCTACTCCTCATTTTATTTTTGAAAAGTATAACAGTCCCGCAGGCTCAAGAGAAGCAAATATTGAAAATATAAAAAAAGATTTAAACTCAATTCCTTATATTGTTACTGATTCTAAATTTCAATATGTTGCATACCCCAGATACTATTTTGATGCTGAAAACAATCAGATTTCAAGCGCTTTTTTTATTGAAAAACTTGATACTTCTAAAACAAGAAAAAACAGACTTTTAAATTATATTCATAATCAACAGGAGAGAATGCCTGTTATTGAATCAGGTACAAAAAAAATATATAAAAATTTATTTAACGGATTGGCTCTTGTTGATTGGAGCAAGGATTCAAAGAAAGTTCTTGTAAAAGAAAAAACAGGCTCTTTATTAAACGGTATTTATAAAACATATTTATATGTGTGCTTTATTGATGATGAAGGTAAAATTAGCGCAGTAAAGCTTGATAATTTTGATAGGGCAATAAAAAATTATTTTATTGATATAAATAACATTCTTCTTGTAAATTTCAGATATGATATTTACCCTCTTGGCTTTAGCGCCAAGGATGATAACGTTATTGTAGCTTATTGTTATGTACTTGATAAGAACAATAAAAAGATTTTTTTAGGTATCTGGGGTTATAACGTTTTAACAAACGAAACGATTTTAATATCGAAAGATATGAAAAAGATTGATATTTCAGCAAACGGTATATTTTTAAAACAGGTTTTAAATTAGTAATAAGGTTAATTATAATTCTTTTTTACTTATTTTAAAATTTTTGGATGAAATATTTAAAAACAGTTTTAGTTTTATTAATTTCGTTATTTTTAGCTTCTTGCGCTTTGATTGGTGATTCAAGCAATAATAACAACTGCGAGATTTATAAAATTAGCAGCAATACAAAAAGAATATTTCATGGTTTTATAAAAGCGCAGCATATAATTGATTTAAGCTTTCAAACACAGGGTAATATTATATATTTTCCTTATACTACCGGAGATTTTGTTAAAAAAGGTGTTGTAATTGCGCGTTTGGACGGAATTTTATATACAATTCAAAAACAACAGGAAATTGCGCGATTAAATGAAGCAAAAATAAGAAAAAATCGCTATGACGCATATTTTAAAAGAGTGGATATGCTTCATAAGGCGGGCGCTATTTCCGATAATGATTGGGATGATGCATATTTTAATTTAAAAAGTGCAATGCAGGATATTGAAATTCAAAACGAAAAAATAAAATATATTAATAAACAAATTTCATATAATGAAATAAAAGCTCCTTTTAGCGGATATATTTTTGAAAAAAAGTCCGATATCGGTGCTTTGGCCTCTGTTGGAGTACCTGTTGTATCGATGATAGCTTCAAAAGAAACCGAAGTTGATACCATGGTTGATTCTTCGGTGATTAATTTTTTAAAAATTAATCAAAATGTTGATGTTAAAAGAAAGGATAAAATATATAAAGGCAAAATTGCTCATATTTCAAAGTCCAGCTTAAAAACAGGAGGATATTTAATAAGAATTTTCTTGGAGAATAATTTTTTGGAACTAAAGGAAGGTATGAGTGTAGATGTTGAATTTAATATCGATACACCGAGTATTTTTATCCCGTTAAAATATGTTTTATTTGATAATAACGGTGATAAGTTTGTTTATAAAATCGAAAGATTGGATAAAAATAATGTAAAAATTAAAAAGGTAATTATCTCAACTCTAAATTTAAACAATGATTTAATTCAAATAAACAATAGTTTAAAAATCGGCGATGAAATAATTATTTGTACAAATTTGAATAAACTAAAAGATGGTAAAATTTTTGCGCTATGAAAAATAGAATACTATTTGTGATTTTAATTTTGTTTTTTGCTGTATTATTTGTAATTTCTTGCTTTGTAAACAATCCTTATTCTGTTCGAATTTCACTCTTGTTTCAAAATAAGTCTTCAAAAGATATTGATTTAATTTGGGCGCAGAATTTTAACAAAGAATTTTTAAACATTCAAGGAATCAGTGAGGTCTTTACGGTTTCTTCTTATGATAGTTGTAGCATATATATCAAATTAAATCCTTTTTTAATAAACAAAACAAAAACAATTAATGAGTTAAAAATAAAACTTGACTGTTTGATAAATAATATAAATTTTTATAATGAAAATATATTTGTAGATTTTGATTATGAATATAATATAAATCCGTCCCATTATCTTGTTTTTTCTTTCTATGAAGGAGATTTTGAAAAATTTATCGATTTTGAAAAAATTTTTATTAATGATTTTTTGAACAATTATTCAACATCTAAAATTTCAATCTATCCGACTCATCCTTTTTCTACTTACTTGTATTTTGATTATGAGATATTAAGAAGGTTTAAACTGGATATAACTAATTTAAGACAAATTATCGATTCCAATAATAATAATTTTAATTATTTTTATAAAACATTATCCAATAGAACTTATGGGGCAAATATTTCTTCGGATATTGATAAAATTAGTGATATAAGAAATATCGTAATTCCTTTTGTAAAAAATGATTTTTCAATCAAGCTCGGTGATATTATAAAAGCGAGAAATGATTTGAGATTTTTGAATGATTCAAAAATTATCTATAAAAATAATAACTCGATAATTTTTAAACTTTACAAAAACAGACTTTGTCCGGATTTTGTATATGAATATAGAATAAATCAATATCTTAAAAATAATATTTCAAATTCGGTAAGCGCGTATAAATTAATAAATGTCAAAAATTATAACAAAATATCAATTTTATTAAATGACGATATTGATTTTGAAAACTTGCAAAGAAATATTTCTGCTAAATTAACTAAAGATAATTCTATTTATTTTTTAAGAATGGATAATGTTAAAAATTTCAAAAATGATATTTTTGAACAAACAGATAAAGATAAATTTATTATTTTATCTAAAAAAAATGAAACAAAAAAAGTTACAAAAATTTTAAACGACATGGGCTTGATTTATTCTTTGTCTCCTAAAAAAATAGTTCTAACATCCACTGCTTTAAAAGATTTGGATAAAAAAACAGAAAGACTGAAAGACAAATATAAAAATTATAAAATAACCATGACAAAAAAAGATGCGGTTATTTTTTATAAAATAGACAACTATTTTTTAAACGATTATGATGTATCAAAAAATGAAGTAATTAATTCCTTAATTGCCCATGATGAAGGGCTTATTATTGATTATTATTTAAATTCATACCACACTATTCCAATAATTATTAAAAATAATCAAAATAACCTCTCATCATACGTTTATTCCAAAAAAGACAACATTTTGCTTAATTCAAATTCTTTTTTAGATACCGAATTAAAAAACGATTACACTCAAATATCAAGAAAAAACGGTGAATTTTGTGCAATCTTAGAACTTTATTGATATCAAAACGTTAAAATAACCTATGCGTCAGTGCCATAGGTTATTTAAACTTCTCCAATTCCGCTATTTAATTTTAACTTCTTCTCTCTCTATAATATCAATAAATCAATTTTTTTTGATTTATCACATAACTCTTTTTTATCTGTTAATTCTAAAATTAATCATCGCTTTATGATTAACAGCAATTAATTCCATCGAATTCCAAAACTCATTAACATTCATCGTTGATTTAGAATCTAGGTTTACAGTAACCTTAGAAGAATAAAGCTCATTAAGTTTTTTATCAAAATCATTTGTAATTTGTAAATTCATCTTTATCATCCTTTAGTAACTGCTTACATATATATAAAGTATATAAAGATTATACAATTTCACTTTTATTTTATTTTGTTACAAAACTTAATAAATTATTTTTCTTTTTTGATATCGCTATAATCTGCAATTCCGCTGAATTCATCTTTTCCTGTTAATTTTTTTGTAATTGCAAAAGCAATTTTAGGAACAAGGTATGCTTGCCCTATAATGGCAACCAAAAAGCCTATAGCCATAAAAATTGCATTTTTGTTGTTTGCTTTTTTTGTATAATTTGCAATTTTTTCGCCTGATTGTGCAAATTTTTTCAAAAATTCACATACTTCACTATCTATCCCATCAAGCGTTTCTTTTTTTACATATTTGTTTATTTTTCCGTATTTCCCGTATGTTGCGGTTTTATAGATTTCTTTTGCGGTGTCTGAATCAAATAATTCTTCAATAGATAGTGTTTTATTTGCTTCATTTAGTTTTTTAACGGCATTTTTTATTGTGTTTTCATCTTTTGAAGCAATTATCTCACTTAAAGTAGGGGCGATTGAAGGGAGATTATAAGGTTTTCTAAGTGCCTTTTGGACTACGCCGGCGCAATAATTGTATAAAAATACTCCCGATAAATCAATGACGGCATTTTCAAGCGCTTCGTATTTATTTCTTGAGGTTTTTATTCTTCCTGCTATCATCGGAGCATCAGGCCCGATTAATCTAAAAGTATTGCTGTTTTCAATTAAATCGGTTAAATTTGCAAACGGTTCTCTAAAAAAGCCGTTTAGCCCCGTGAAGGCAAGTTTTTTGGATTTATTTTTTGTTTTATTTCTGAATTGTTCAAAATTATCAGTTTTAAGAGTTGAAACTTTGGTTTTATTTTTATTCATAAGTTTCATCTTGTTTCTTGTCATTGCTTGATTCACAAGAGGTAAAACCACTCCTAACATCCCGATATTTAGTAAAAACGCTGCAATTGAAGTTGCAATTTTAGCACTTTTTACGGTTTTTAGCATATTTTGCGCGTTTCTGCCTTTAAAAATCGATTCTCCGTTTTTAAAATATCGTTTTGGCAGATCACTTACATCAAAAAAACCTTCAAGCCCGTTTTTTAAGGATTTTTCTTTTAAAAATTCATCAGCTTCTTTTTTTGTATTTTTTGTTAAAAATTCAACGGTATCTTTTATTGAATTGTTACCTTTTTTAATGTCTCCGTTTGTAAAATCAATATCCATGGGGATTTTAAATACTTTTTCGCAAAATCTGTCCCCCAGCCATCTGAACGCGGGAATTCCAAAAAGCCAGACAATTGCCGTCATTCCTTCTTTTCTGAATTTTTCGGCACCTTCAATTACTCCCCCTCGTTTATATCCTGCCCAAGTTCTTCCGATATCCGTCGGAACTTCGATTATGCTTGCTCCCCAGGGTTTGTTGTCGTTATTAATTGTGTGTATTAGCGTGGCTAATTTTGAAAATTCTACTGTCATATAATTTTTGCGAATAATTAATTTACGAAATTATAAAACTTCTGAATTTAAAAATTTGCTATTTCAAACGTTTTTATTTTCATAGCCTGTCATAGAAGAAATTTGTTCGCACCATTGTTTAACAATTTCTTTTTCATCAAGAGTATAAGAAATCGGATTACCTACGTTAATATGCACTGTCTGTTTTTTAAAAGGTTTCCAATTGTACGTTTCAAGTCCGTCAAGTGCAACGGGAACTATATCAATTTTATTTGTTTTTGCAAAATAGATAAATCCCGGGTTTATATTTTCAATTACCTTGTTTTTCCTTATACCCCCCTGAGGAAAAATGCAAAGGTTAAAATTTGCCTTAAAAACTTCTTTTGCGGTTTTAATTGTTGATAATCCGACTTTTTCGCGGTTTACCGCAAACGCTCCGAGTCTTAAGATATTTTTTCTTACATAATCTTTTAAAAAAGTACCGCTTTGGAATAATTCCTGTTTTGCCATATAAGCCAAAGGGCGCGAAATACCGTAATTAACAATAAATACATCCATATAAGAAATATGATTGGGAGCAATTATATAGGGTTTATTTTCAAGATTTTTATTCCTTTTAACCTTGAAATCGTAAAATAAAAACCCAAAAATCGGCAAAAATAAAACATACAAAGCATAATACTGATACAATCTTGTCAGTATATTAAAATCTTTTGCCTTTCTTTTGCCGTAATTAACGTTTTTATCCGCCATTTATACTCTCCCCTTTGATAATTCCGCTATTGTTTGACTCCAGTGTTTCATCATTTCTTCCGGGTTATCGTTGTATGGAATTGGTTTCCCGATTATGATTTTCATTTTGCCTCTGAAAGGTTTTCTTTCATCTTTTGTCATGCCTGTAATTGCAACGGGTAAAATATCGCATTTAAGCGTTTTTGCAAAGCTTGCAAAGCCCTTATTAACATTTTCAATATGTCCGTCTTTTTCTCTTGTTCCCTGCGGAAATATGCCAAGGCACCAGCCTGTTTGTTTTAAACCTATTACTGTTTTTATGGTAGAGACTGATAATTTTGCCCTGTCGACTGCAAAAGCTCCCAAAATATCAAGGAAAAATCTTGCAATTTTATTTTGAAAGAGTTCAACTTTAGCCATATATGCAACGTTTCGCTGTATGGCGTCAATTACCAAAAAAGGATCAATCGCGCTAACATGGTTTGATGCTACAATAAAAAAGCCTTTTTTGGGAACATTTTCCCTTCCTTCGACTTTTAAATTATAAACAAGCCGATAATATGTGCCATACACAAGCGAGCAGGTTATTCTTTGAAATATTCCTCTTAAAAAATTGTATTCTTTTGACGAACGTTTTTGATAATTTTTTTTCATCGGGTTTTTAAAACCTCCTCTTATGTTAAAATTATACTTAATAAATGAAAAATATGTTATAATTTTTTTGTAAATAAAAGGAGATTGTATGAAAAAATTATTATGTTTGAGTTCACTAATGGCGCTTTTGTGTTTTGGCGGGGTTGCAAATGCCGAAACTATAGGTATTGTCGATTTTGATAAAATTGTTGATAATTATACAAAAGTTAAAGTTTTAAGCGATCAAATTTCCGATAAATACGCGGAAATTCAAAGATATACGCTTGATAAAGAAAGAGAATATAAAAAATTATCAACTCCTCTTGAGCGCAAGAATTTCGAAGATGCAACTGCAAAAGAGCTTGCAAAAAAACAAGAAGCTTACATAAAACTTAAAGAAAAGAAAGAAGCTGAAATTGACGCTTCGATTAAAGCTGCAATTAAACAGGTAGCTATGGAAAATAAAATTACAACCGTTGTTGAACATACCGTTGTATTCTTTGGGGGTATTGATATAACGGATAAAGTTGTAAAAGTATTAAACACAAAATAATTAATAAAAAGTTCTTTACATAAATTCTTTTTTAAGATACTATGTATAAGTAACTTTTCGGAGGAATGCCGGAGTGGTTGATCGGAGCGGTCTTGAAAACCGTCGAACATGCGAGTGTTCCGTGGGTTCGAATCCCACTTCCTCCTATTTTAAAAGCTCCCCTGAAGGGAGCTTTTAAAATAATTTACTATATTTTTTAAGTTATATATTAAACATGGCTATATTATATTTTGTAACTTATAGCGATTAAACAATTATTTTTCTTAATTTTTCTATCATATCATCAAGGGTTTTTATTTTTTGAGTGATGTTGGATAAAATAAGGTTGTTTATGTTTTTTTCAAAATCCTCGGGTAGAATTTTGCAGTTTTGAATTGCATATTGAACAAGTCTTTTTTCTCCCGGGTGCAGGAGTTTATTTTTGGCAAATATTATATCAAAATAACTTGCTAAAAATGCACTTACTCTATGATTTACACTGTTTAAATCGTTTCTTTTTACGGCTTTATTTATTTGTTCGTAGTATGACGCAAAGGGTTTATCCTTTAAAAGTGCTAAATTTCTTTTAATTATATTTTCTTCTAATTCCTTTGGATATTGTGTATGAAGAGCGTTTTTAAGGTTATTTAGCCAGTTATTTTTATCATAAACTATATCTAAAACGCTTAATGTATATAAAAAACAGGTAGTATATCCGTTTGAAGGGGTATGTTTTATCCAAACACTGTTAAATATATCTTCAAACCAATCTTTATTAAAATACATTATATCAAGCTGTTTGTTTAATTTATCAACTAAAAATTCATCACCCGAGCCAAAATATTCACATCCTGTTTCGTATTTTGTTGAATATTTTTTAACCAGTTTGTTCCTTTTTTTAATATCAATATCTTTTTCAATAAATATATAAATATCGATATCTGATTCATTATCGCTGTAATTTGATGCACTTGAGCCGCCGATTCCAATAGAAACCGTTTCATCAAATTTTTTATATTCATCGATAATATTTTGCAAAATTTCTGTCATATTTTCCTTATAACCCTGCAGGGTACTCCTGCTGCAATAGAATTTGGCGCTATATCTTTTACAACTACGCTTCCTGCTGCTATTGTTGAATTGCTGCCTATATTTACCCCGGGCATAACGCATACATTTCCGCCAAACCATACATTATCCCCTACATTAATTTCTTTAGCGTATTCAAGCCCTTTGTTTCTAATATCAACTTCAAGCGGATGACCTGCCGTATAAAATCCGCAATTTGGTCCTATAAAAACATTGTTTCCAAATTTAACTTTAGCAGGGTCTAAAATAACAAGGTTGTGGTTTGAGTAAAAATTTTCACCGATTTCGATATTATACCCGTAATCGCACCAAAAATGAGGCTCTATTGTAAAATTTTCTTTGAATTTGCCTATTATTTTTTTTAAGATATCTTTTCTTTCTTTAAAATTTTCATAGGGAAGATTATTGTATTTTGAGCATAAAATTTTACATTTATTCCTTTCTTCAATTAGTGATTTATCATAATTTGCATCATACAAAAGTCCTTTTAACATTTTTTCTTTTTCGTTCATTAATGTTTATCCTTTTGGTGTTTTTATTTATGATACCAATAAATCAGCTTTTTTTAAACATTTAAAAACTTAATTACTTTAATTTGTGCGGATATTCTTCGAAAAATGTCGGATATTTTTTAATATAATCATCTAAATCCGTATCAAACGCCTCAAAATCAAGGCTTATTCCTTCTTTTTGGGGTGATATTTTCATATCGTAGCAATGATATATTGCTCTTGTTATAATGTTTGCAATTGAATCAGAGCCTCTATAATAAGGTATTTCTTGAGATATAAGCCATTGAATAGTTGCACAGGCTTTATTTATTTCATCTTCTGTCGGATTTTGAATTTTTCTTAATTTATCAAGTTCCTGCTTTGCAAAATTAAGATTGCTTAACCTGTCTTCTTGAGGGAGCTTGTTTATTATTCTTATTTTTTTTGAATATCCTTCATTACTGTCTGCTTCGGTAATGATACAGGTGTTTGCATCTTTATATTCTTTGTTTGATTTTGGTCTTAGTTTGTTTTCTCCCGTATCAAAAGGAAGCTCCATAATATATCTATAGTAATATTCCATACCTCTTGTATGGGGCAGAATTTCAAATAAGTGAATTCTTGTTTTCTTTTTTGAAAACAAGTCTGAATATTTAGAATCTTTATTGATATTTCTTATTTCTTTTTCTATAACGCGGAAAATATCTTCGCTGTCTGCTCCTTGGGAAATCAACATGGATGTAATATAAAGCAAGATATTCATAGCGCCAAGCTTGCATTCGTTGCGCTGATAGCCGTTTAATCTTATTTGAAACGTATTGGGACCAACATATTGTTTTTTGTTTTCAATAAGATAATTGATTGCTGCTTGAGTTAATTCTCCATAGTTTTCATATTTCGGGTCGATTTTTAGAGGGGGTTGCTTAAAAAAGTATGGAAATCTTGCTATATAATCATCTAAATCCGTATCAAATGCCTCAAAATCAAGGCTTATACCGTCTTTTAAAGGTGATATTTTAATATTATATGCATGCTGAATTGCCCTGATTAAAACATTGGAAATAGCGTCGCTTCCTCTGGTATAAGGTGTTTCTTGCGAAAACAGCCATTTAATTATGGCACAGCTTCTGTTTATTTCATAACTTGTCGGATTTTCGATTCTTCTAAGTTTTTCAAATTCTTTTTTAATAAGTTCAATATTATTTATTTTGTCCTCTCTTGGTGCATCATGGATTATAAAAACTTCTCCTATGGCATTTTTTGATTTTGTTGTAATTTTATTTATGTTTGCATCTTTATATTCTTCGTTTGCTTTTGGTTTATATTCATCACTATTTTTAAGGTGCAATTTGTATCTGTTAAGGTATTCTTCGCCTCGGGCGCCACAAAGTAAGGGAAATGTGTGCGGATATTGCCTTTTTTTAGAATACCAATCACTCATTCCAAAATCCCTGCTTGCGTACGCTACACCATTTTCTATGATATTCAGGATATCTTCAAAATCATCATTTTCTAAAATTGAAGTTGATGCTATATATGTAAGATTGTTAATATCTTTTGCCCATTTTAAATTTTGCGCATAATGGAGCATTTTAATAAAATATGTATCAATATCAAGTACTTGTTTATTATTTTTCCTGATAGTATCTTCGATGGAATCAGGTTTATTATTTTCAATTTTTTTATTTATAATGCTTGATGTATAAAAGCCTGCATTTTTGCTATCCATATTTTTATATACATCATAAGATACCTGTTTATATGGATTTAAGGGGCTTTTATTTTTTTTGTTTTCTTTTTTTGTATAGTATTTATCTATATCAAAATTATTTAAAAATGCTATTTTATCCATATTGTTAATGCCTTTATTTCCTGATTAATTAAAAATCAAAAAAAAAATAAAAATTGCTAACTTTTGATTATTTTATCAAGAATTTCGTTTTTGTGCGGAATGTCTTTATGTATTGTATTAAAAATATATTTTATTAAACTATAGATATCATCTTTAATCGGAGTTGAAATTTTAATCGGGATATAATATAAAAACATTTCAATAAATTTATTTTTATCGTTTGTCGGGAATAAATATTTAATATCAAGCCTTTTTGCCCCGTTTTTTTCATAGAACTTTATTCTTTTTTCTTTATTTTGGTTTATATTATCTGGTTTTTCGACTTCAAGAAAAATTCCTTTTATGTTTTTATTTTTAAGTTCCTTTAAAACAAGACTTCCAAAGCCTTTTGAGTGGAATTTTTTAAAGATTGCAAAGTAGTCAATAAATAAAAAATCATTATATTCAAGCCCTAAAATATAGCCTATTGGTTCGTTATTTATTATTTTATACGCCTTATAACCGCTTTTAAATAATTTCAAAAAATACTCTTTTGCTTTTAGTTCTTCTTTTGGAAATTGAAGGCACATATCTTCAAAGATGTCGTTAAATTTGTCTGTTTTAATAAATTCAAGCATAGAAATATTATATCAAAAACATTATTTTAATATTCTAAGTGAATTTAACACGGCAATTAATGTTACCCCGACATCGGCAAAAACTGCTCCTTGAATGCCGATAAAACCTATTGCACCTAAGATTAAGAATAATATTTTAACAAATATTGAAAATATTATATTTTCTTTTACTATTCTCATTGTATCTTTGGATATTTTAACGGCTTGGGGGATTTTTAGAAGATTATCATTCATAATGACAACATCCGATGCTTCAATTGCGCTGTCTGTTTTATATTTACCTATTGCAATACCTATATCGCTTATTTTTAACGACGGTGCATCATTTATGCCGTCTCCCGTGTAGACGATATTGTTATTTTTCTTATTTTTAATAATATTTTCAAGTATACTAAGTTTATCCTGAGGTAAAAGCGAGTAGTAGAATTTATCTATATTTAATTCTTTAGCTGTTTTTTTAACGGCGTTTTCGTTGTCTCCGCTTAGAATTATTATATTGTTGCAATATTGTTTCAATTTTTTGATTGCGCCCGGTGCGTTATCTTTTAATTCGTCGCTTAGTGTAATATAACCAAGTATTGATTTATCATCGGCCAGATAAATTGTTTTCGCTTCTTCGTTTGTATCAGGCAGGGTTATATTCTTTGATAAAATAAAACTTTTTCTTCCGACAAAATAGGTTTTATTGTCAATTTTTGCGCATATTCCGTTTCCTGATACTTCGTTAATATCAGATACATTATTAAGGTTTAAATTTTTGGATAATTCCTTAAATGCTTTTGCTATCGGGTGGTTTGAAAAGCTTTCAATTTTTGATATTAATTCAAGAATTTCTTCTTCTTTTTTATTGCTTAACGATACAACTTTTTCAATACTGAACGAGCCTTTTGTTAAAGTTCCCGTTTTATCAAATACAAAAGCGGAGATTTTTGTTAATTTTTCGATATATTCGCTTCCTTTGATTAATATACCCGATTTTGAAGCTTTGCCAATACCTGCAAAAAATCCCAAAGGAATTGATATAACAAGAGCACAGGGGCATGAGATTACAAGAAAGGTTAAAGCTCTTTTAAACCATAAATTAAAATCGCCCGAGTAAAATACACAAGGAATTATAACAAGAAAAATTGCAAGCAAAACAACCACGGGTGTATATAGTTTTGCAAATTTTGTAATAAATTTTTCTGCTTGAGCTTTTTTGTTTGAGGATTCTTCGATTAATCTAAGTACTTTTGATGCGGTTGAATTGTTAAATTCGCGCTCAACTTTTATTTTTAAAAAGCCGTCCGTTAGTATTGTTCCGCTTAAAACACTATCGCCTTTGGTTGAATATTTTGGCATTGATTCACCCGTTAGAGAGGATGTATCTATATCGGCGCATCCATCGATAATTACGCCGTCAAGGGGTATTTTTTCACCTTTTTTAACTACAATTATATCGTTTATTTTTACTTTTTTAGCATCAATCGTTTCTATCTTATCGTCTTTTAAGATGTTTGCGCTATCCTGTCTTAAATCAATTAATTTTGTTATCGAATTTTTTGATTTTGATACGGCTTTCTCTTGTAAAAATTCTCCGATTTGATACAACAGCGCAACCATAACAGCTTCGGGATACTCTCCTATTATAAGAGCACATATTGTAGCTAGGCTCATTAAGAAGTTTTCATCAAACACAAGTCCTTTTAAGATGCTTTTTAAGGCATCTTTTAATATATTCAGAGCGCTTATTAAATATGCGCTTAAATATAGAACAATTTTTGCAACTGTAGATAGCGGGCAAAGAATTGCTGTAATTAGCAATAAAATTGCAAGAATTGTCTTTATAAAGAATATTTTATTGTTTGAGTGATTGTGGTTTGAATGATGATGTGAATGACTATGACATGATGTACACATATTAACTCCTTAATTGAAAATCTATTCAACTATATTATTAGTATAATTGAATAACTATTCAATTGTCAATTGTTATATGTCCATTATTTACAAAAGTTAATATAGTTGAAAATTTGTTCAATTGTTATAAAATAAATACAGAGGTACTTATGCGCACTAAAAATACGGATTGTAAAGCAATTAATCCTGAACTTGTTCAAAAATTAAGTTCAATTATGCCTGATATATCAGAACTTGACAGTTTGTCGGATTTTTTTAAGGTTATGGGGGATTTAACAAGGGTAAGGCTTTTGTGGGCATTGGATAAAAATGAACTATGCGTCGGGGATTTATCGGTTTTATTGAATATGACAAAATCAGCCGTGTCTCATCAATTAAAAGTTTTAAAAAGTGCAAAACTGGTAAAAGGCATAAAACAGGGTAAAAATGTTTATTATTCCCTTGATGATAATCATATAAGCACGGTTTTTGAAATGGCTTTGGAACATCTTAGCGAAGAATAATTATATTTTAAGGTATATTTCAATATTTTTTTTCATTCTTTTGTAGTGTTCACATGAATAATCAATCATAATTTGTTTATCGTAGGGAATTCTTGTTTTTGCCCAGAGGCTTAAATAGTAATCAATTACTATTTTGTATTCGAATAATTCTTTTATATTTTCTATATCAAAATCATTGTAATAATTTTTAAGCAAAATATTATCTTCTTTTTCCCCAAACCCCGCTTCGCAAGAAACAAGTGCTAAATCCCAGATTGGGTTATTCATTGCTCCGTATTCCCAATCGATTAAATACATTTTTTCAGGCGCTTGAGTTTTTTCTAAAATCCAATTTTCGCAAACAGGGTCATTATGACAGGGAACTTTATTTTTGGAATTAACCTGATTTAAAATAAACGGTTTAACAAATTTTTTAACTTCGAAAAAATCGTCAAAATAATCAACATCGCTGTTGTTTATTATATTTTCATAGTTAGAGGTTATATTTTCGATGTTAAAAATTATACCTGTATTTTTTTTACAATTGTGGAGTTTTTTATAAATTTTTGTAATATGAATTATGTTTGAAGCCTCTTTTAAGCTAGAAGGAGACATTGTAGTGCCGTTATTAATAAATTTTGAAATTTTATCTCCGCTTATTTCATTAAAATAAATAAGTTCAGCATCAATTCCTATTTCGTTTGCCAAAAGTGTACTTATTTTTTCATCTTTCCTGTTGGTAATTTTGCTTGTTCCGTATCCTGCAAGGCGAATCGAATAATCGCCTTTTGAGGTTTTTGTGTAATAGTTTCTGTTGGATAATCCTCCAATGCGCTCGATTTTTATAATTTCGCAATCAGACCCTAATACTTTTTTAACTAAATCTTTAATTTTTTTAATATCATCCATCTTTTATATTTCCGTCATCAAAGGTGTATAGGTAATTTTTATTTTCGCATTTAAAATAAAAACCTGTTATTTTATTATCTTTTTTGGCAATTTTAAAAGAAGTAATATTTCTTTGCGCACTTGATAATTTTTTTGATATGTTTTTTATTATTTCTGATTTTGTATCATCAATATAGCTTGAATCAAAGCGCCTTAATTCATCAATTGTATCAAATTCAAAAAGAAAATTATCGGGGTATTTTCTTATTTTTAAACTCAAACAATCGGTATTATCAAGATAAACTTCATCCCATAATTTAGGATAGATTTCTTTTTTGTTGTAATCTTTTTCAAGCACTTTTAAAAAATCTCTGCTAAAATTTTCATCCCAGAACGCATGCCCTATAATATACCATTGATTATACCCTCCGGGTTTTGAAGATAGGATTTTATCGTTATTATCAAGCTCAACCCCCCATTCTTGCGTTTCTCCTTTTGAATACATTGCGCAGTAATAGCTTTCAGCTACATATTTTTCAAAGGGGTTTTTCGGGAAATAATCGTCGCAAGAGCAGATATATGAATTTTTAATATAATCTTTAGCGGCATGTATGCTTGAATGATTGTTTCTTATTAAATATTCTTTATTTTCAATTAAAATTACGTTTTCTTTTTTTCTTAAATATTCAAAACATTCTTTTTTATGCCCCGTAACGATGATGATTTCATCAATTCCCGCTTCTTTTAACTGTCTTATCTGGCGCTCAATTAAGACTTCGCCTCTAACTTTAATTAAGCCTTTTGGAATTTCGTAAGATAAGGGCACAAACCTGCTTGCAAAGCCTGCTGCCATAATAATTGCATTATCTGCTTTATACATATTTTTATTATACAAAAAAAGATTCCCTGCGCAAAACAGGGAATTTCTACTTGGTACATAGAAAGGAAGGAAAGGTTAGGAAAAATGTAGGTGTGTAAAATGTATAGTGTGTGTTGTTGTTAATGCAATAAAAAAATTTAAATCAAAACTCCTTGATACATATTCGTAGTATTTAAATTCCTCTAAGTTAAAAAAATATAACCTTAATATTTTCATTTTTACAATTCTTAATGTTAAAAAATACACTTTTTTGCTTTAATATCGCTGAATTTGTCTATTTATCGCAAAAGTTAAAATATGTAAAATTTACACTAAAAAAATAGGTCAAAAATAAAGCCCTAAGGGCAATTGAAACCTTTTCGTATTTATGCTATAATGATAGTAGAGCATACTAGATACGGCAACAACATGATAACATCGGGAAACGAACAATTTTATTACGGGAATTGCGAAAAGTACTTCCTTGACTATCTGAAGAAAGAATCGGCAAGGAACAGGAAGTTTAAATTAGTATTTTTAATATTCATTGCCTGTCTTTTGTTTTTAATGTTCGGATTTTCAAAACCAATGTTTGCCAAGGCAGATGTCGATGAAAATATAATAGTTACCCAAAGTAGTGAAATATATCTTGATAAAAACTTTAAAGAGAATATAAAAAATAAATACTCAGGTTCATACATAAATTTCCCCGATATCGGCATAGCCCATATTAAACAGACAAAGTATATCAAATCAAAACCAATTAAAATTAATATTGTAGAATTAAACACAAGAGTAAATCAAAATTTAAAAATTCAGCCCACCATCCCGAAAACAAATTTAAAATCAAAATCAACGGTCAGGAAATTAGCGCAGGCAAATAGAGGAATTATTGCAATTAACGGTGGATTTTTTAAACCTCAATCAGGACTTCCTTTAGGAACACTTGTAATTAACGGAGAAATATTAACGGGCCCTATTTATAACAGATCTGCATTTGCTGTTTTTGAAGAAGGAAATAGGACATATTTTAAAATTCAAAATGTAAGTCTGGATATTAAAGCTTATACAAAATCAAAAATGTTTAATATAGATAACATTAACCAGCCGAGAATGTTATCAACATATACTCTTATTTACAATTCCCGTTGGGGCGAATATTCGCCCGTTGCGCCTAAGCATTGTTATAATGTTTTGATTAAGGATAATAAAGCGGTTAAAATTTCGGCAAACCCGATAAAAATGGATGAAGGAGATTTAGTTTTACAGGGGAATAAAGAATTAATGAGGCAGGTTATTAAAGATAAGGAAATTTATATCGATGTTAAATTGCCTTCAGAAATTGCAAACGCAAAGCATATACTTGGCGGCGGGCCTTTCCTTGTGAAGAACGGTGAAGTTTATGTTGATTATAAAGCACAAAAATTAAGTGCAATTCAGGGTAAAAACCCGAGAAGTGCAATAGGATACAAAAATGACGGCACTTTAATAATCGTAACTATTGACGGACGCGAAGAAGCGTCTGTCGGCATGACGCTATATGAAACAGCGCTTTTGATGAAAAATTTAGGTTGCGAATATGCAATGAATTTTGACGGCGGTTCATCAAGCGCTTTATATGTGGATGGAAAAATTGTAAACGGTGCGGTAAATAAAGAAGGAATAGCAGTTTCAAACGCACTTGTGGTTTATGAAAATAACCCCGATGAAGTTAAAATATCTGCTGTTGATTAATTTTGCTCGGGAACAGTGTGAAATAATGCTTTAAAGGCAAAAGGAATGTATTTTACAAGGTCCGAAGCTAAGACACTGTATTGTGTCATATTTTTGGATGCTATTTCTCCCGTTAGCCCGTGGATATATGCTGCAATACATGCAGCGTTTTCTAAAGATGCTCCTTGAGCACAGAAACCTGCTATCATGCCTGTTAAAACATCCCCTGTTCCTGCTTTTGCTAATGATGAATTTCCCGTGTGATTTATGTAGATTTTACCGTTAGGAACGGCAATTACGGTTTCATGTCCTTTTAGTAAAACAATGCAGTCAAATTCTTTACTTGCCTCCCAGGCCCATTTAGCTCTGTTTGATTGAATTTCTTTAACATCAACCCCCAATAACCTTGATAATTCAGCGGGATGAGGAGTAATCATTGAATTTAGCGGAAATGTGAAATATTTTGTCTGCGAAATAATATTAAGAGCATCCGCATCTATTATAATCGGGGTGTAGGAATTTGTATTTTTGTTTAAGAAGTTTATAACAAAATCTTTAACGCCTCCCGTTGTATTTAATCCGCATCCGATAGAAATTACATTTGAATTAACAACGCCGTTTAAATATTTATGGGCATCTTTCGGTATGGTTCCCCAATCACTTTGCCCTAAATCCAAAAAAGTAATATCGGGGCTTAAGGATGAAATTGTTGCAACAACATCGCTGCAGCTTGCAAGCATGCAATAACCCGCGCCGACTTTAAGAGATGAAATTGATGATAAAAATGCAGCTCCGCAATACGAAGTCGAACCTGCTATATTTAAAATGTGTCCGTAGGTTCCTTTATGTGAGTTTTGTGTTCTTTTGGGCAAAAGGTTTAATATTGTTTCTTTACCTAAAACCTGTATATCTGCGATTGGTTGTGTCATTTTTACCTATAACTCCACATTTAATTGTCTTATTGCTTCATAAGCTGCCACTGCAACGGAATTTGAAAGATTTAAACTTCTTGTTTCTTTTCTCATTGGTATTGTAGCACAAAATTCTTTGTTTTTGTTTAAAATTTCTTCGCTAAGCCCTCGCGTTTCCGGCCCGAAAACAAAAAAATCTCCTCTTTTAAATTTAAAATCGCTGTAGCGGTTTTTTGATTTTGTCGTAAAGTAGTAAAAATTTGAATCAGGGTTGTTTTTGATAAGTTCATCAAGGGTTTCAATGTGTTCTATTTGTAATTTATCCCAATAATCAAGCCCCGCTCTTTTTAAGTGTTTATCGGATAAAATAAAGCCTAATTTGCCTACTAAATACAACTTAGCCCCGATACAGGCGCATAATCTTGCAATATTGCCTGTATTTTGCGGTATTTCGGGTTCAAATAATACGATATTTAAAATATTAGTCAATTTTTTCCTCAACAAAAAATCTTTTTGATTCGACAATAACGGGAAGTCCGCGCACGACGCAGAATATTACAGATATTATTGTACATACTATTGCAATTTGCAAAATAATTGGTTTTGCACTAAATTCAAAAGGCGCATTTCCTAAAATCATAAAGAAAAACGCTACGGCTTTACAAACAGCATACGTAAATCTTGAAAAGTTTGAAGCAACGATAAATTTAGCAATTGGCCCCTGCATCATTGTTGTTTTACCGAAAGCGGTGTAGCCTTCTTTAAATGCAAGTGTTCTTAGGGAGTCTGTTATAATTCCTCTTGTTAAAACAATAATCGGAACACAGACATTTATCCAGCCAAGTGCGCAGAATGTCATCCAAAATACGTTTTCAACAATTCTATCTCCCATAATATCAAGCAAGGCGCCAAGTTTTGATGAAACGTTTAATTTTCTTGCAACAAAACCGTCTAATCCGTCAAACCACATTAAAACAGCAGTTAAAACAAGAGCTGTTATATATGAATAACTGCAATCAGTGCAAAATAAGAGAGCCGCCACTATAAAAACAAAAAATATTCTTGTTAATGTGATTATGTTTGCTAAATTTTTCATATCTTACTCCTTGCTTAATTCTTCTTTGATAATTTTTGCGACCTCTACTATACAGTGGGTTTTACCCAGTAGTTCTTTTGTTTTTTTGCAGCCTTGTATTATATAATCTCGTTTTTTAGGGTTATCAAGAATTTCATTTATGCAATTTTCGATTTTTTTCGGTGTTGCATCATACATCAAAAATTCGTCAACGTAGTCTTTTTTTGTAATTATATTCACAAGGCATGCTTTTTTTATGTTTCTTACAATCAAATATACAATATAAAATAATAAAGGCCCTCTGTATGCTATTAACATTGGTGTTTCATACATTGCAGCTTCAAGAGCAACCGTGCCCGAGGCTAAAATAAGAGCATCACTATAGGCTAAAAGCTGATGATTTTCGCCTTTTATCGTTTTATATGGTACGCTAAACGCGTCATCTTTAAGACTTTGCGCGTGCGAAAATACAAATTGAACGTCTTTTCTTGTTTTTTCGATTAATTTAATTGCTTTTAAGAATATTTTTAAAAGAAAATTAATTTCAAACATTCTTGAGCCCGGGAAAATCCCTATAAGTTTTTTATTTAGGTCAAGATTGTGTTTTTTGAAAAATTCTTCTTTGTTGTTGCATATCGGTAATTCGGATACAATGGGATGACCAACGAATTCGCAAGGTATGTTTTCTTTATCGTATAACTCTTTTTCAAAAGGAAAAATTGTTAAAACTTTATCAATATTTTTTTTGATTGTTTTAATTCTGTATTTCCTTGAAGCCCATATTTGAGGCGGGATAAAGTAAAATGTTTTAATTTTTTCTTTTTTTAAATATTTTGCGATGTTTAAATTAAATGCGCCGTAATCTATTAATAAAACCAAGTCGGGTTTAAAGTCGTTTTTCAGGTAGTTTATTATATCAAGACCTAATTTAAAATGGTCTATTACAGTTGATGGCGTTAAACCCATTTTTGCCATTTTATCATGGTTTCTGAAAAGTTTAACCCCTTCTTTTTCAAGGTTTGATTCGCCTATTGCTTCAATTATTATATCGGGACATATTTTTTTAAGTTCTCTTACAACTCCTGCTGCGTGTTTATCTGCAGAGTATTCTCCCGTTATTATGAATAATTTTTTTGCCATAACTCCTACATTGCAACAATAATCATTTTGTGTTTATTTGCATAATCAATCATTTTATCTTGATTTACTATGATTGTTTCTCCGCTTTCAAGCGCAAGAACATTTGCGCCGTATTTTTTCATTGTTTTAATTGTTTTTAACCCTACGGCAGGAATATCAAAACGTTTATCCTGAGCAGGTTTTGAAACTTTAACGACAATTGCGTTATTTCTTTTAGCCAGTTTGCAGCCTCTTTTGATGCATCTATCCGTACCTTCAATTGCTTCAATTGCCATAATCATTCTGTCTTTCATAACTACAGACTGTCCGATATCAAGCCCGCCCATTTGTTTTGCTATGTTGAAACCGTAGCTTATGTCATCCAATTGTTTTTCGTTTGGTGCAATTTTTGTTAAGGTTCCTTTTTGAACCATTAGATTTTTAATAAATATGGTTTGATCTAAAATGGTTATTCCTATATTTTCAAGCTGCTCGATAATTTTTAGCATAATAGCGTCGTCGTTTAGTTTTTTCATTTCTTTAAGAAGTGCTATTGCTGTTTTTTCAAGTTTTGGTCTTTTGATTAACATTGTTTTTGAGACTTTACCCAAAAAAGTTAATTGTTTTATTTCTTCATTTTGTAAAAATGCTTTAATTGAATCAACCTGCCCGGGGCCGTAGGAAACTACTTTTGTACAGTATTTTTTAAGTTCTTTAACGTTATCTGATGATAATGATATACATACAACATCAAAACCGTTTTGTTTTGCGCTTTTTGCCATGCTGACGGGCAAATTGCCATCCCCTGCTATTAGACATTGTTTGTGTTCAAGTGTTATATTTGCCATTTTATAAGCTAAACTCCATTGTATCCTTTTTGTTTGAATTTGTATTTTGTTCAATATTTGTTTTAACATTTCCCACTGCTTCAAAAGTTTTGGGATTCATTGTCATTGTTATTCTATCGGCGGTAACGGAATTTACTCCTTTTTCAACAATGGTTGAACGTCCGACAAAGATAATTTTTTCTGGTTTATTTGTTTTTGAATTGATGTGCATAATGGCTTTTGGGCCTGTGGCATTATAATCGGCGTATTTTATTTTAACATTGCCTGTTGCCATCATGGTATTACCTTTTCTGTCGTACTGTTGATTTCTTGCGTTAATTATAACTCTGTCGCCGTTATCAAAAGTAACATCCGACAGTGTATTTCCGTTAACTATAATGTCTTGTCTTAGCTTGGAATACTGAATTGTGTCGCCTTTAATTATGCTTTTATCTTGTTTTATTGTTGCTCTTGAATTTAGTTTTAAATTATGAACATCGCCTTTTTTATCCATTAATGCAAAGGCATTGTCTGAGGTTGCGGTCATATCTTCATAATTAATTACAACATGTCCTATTGCTTTCATTAAGTTTGTATTGGTATTATATTCCTGCATGTCTGCACTTATTATTATCACGGGTTTTTTATCCTGAAGAACGTTTGTTTGGGTGTTGCCTTGCGCTGTTATCAGTTTTTTAATCAGAGAAACCTTTATAATGTCCGCTTTTACTTCGTGTTTTTTATTGTCTTTAATTTGATGCGCGTATGGTTTATCAAAAAAAGTTGCCAAAGAAGGTTTTTTTGTTTGCGGTTCAAGGTCTAAATCCGCTCTCGGGGATTGAACAATGACGTCTCCGACTTGAACTTTGACGTCTCCTGTGAAAAAGCCTTTGTTTTTATCTAATTGAATTTCCTGTTTTTTTGATTCGATTGTGATTGCAAATACGCTGCTCATAAAAAGAAGCAGAATAGACAGTATTAAAATTTTTGCGTTTTTCTTTTTCATAATAATTAATCTAGCATAAATAATTATATCTGTGTATATTTTTTCTTTGTTTCATCATCCGAATACAGTTTTGTAATTGTATTATCGAGGATTTTAAAAATTGTTAAATCCGAGCTGAAGATTGCTCTTTTTGCTTTTGCCGTTATTTTATTTTCCTGTATAAATTGGACATTTCCTTGTGCCAGTATATCTTCGTCTTTTCCCTGCCATACCATTTTATCCGCGTATAATTGGGTTTGATTTTTGCCAACAAAAAGAATATCGCCTTCTAAGACAACTTTTTTTGTTTTTTCGTCATAATTTCCTTTTTTTGATTTAAAGCTTATTATAACTTCTTCTTTTTTGTCGTAAAAGTTTCCTATGATGTCATTTAGTTGAATTTCGTTGTGTTCCGAGTTATATTCTCCCGATTTTGCATAAAATTCCCAGTATTTTTTGCCTTCCTGGGTTTCTGTTACGATTAAATTTTTAACAATTGCATGCTGGTTTTTCATATTTGAATCCGAACTGTTTTTGCGAACTGTTCTTGTAATATTCCAAGACCAGATGACCCCCCAGCCGATTATAAATATAATACTCAATATAAAAATTTTAAGAACTTTTTTGCGCTTCATATTGTTAAATTTTAGCACAAACATTAGCGTAGAAATTCAGTTATTTAATTTTTGTAAAAAAGATTTTTTCTATAGTTTAAAATTTTAAAGTCTTTTGGTATATCATGCGAAGTTTTCTCGATTTTTTCTGTGTACTCTTTTTTATCTCCTTCAAGATAGTATTTATATTCTTCTTTGTTTTCTTTTTTCCATTTTAGGATTTTTTCTTTTTCTTTTTGTGATTCGATTTCAACATTTTCTTTTGTTAAAAAGGTGTATAAATCTTCATCTTTTTTGGGATTATTAAGAAGAATATTATAAATATAATAACCGTAGATGTCTGTCGGGTGTATTAAGTCGGTGAATAAATAAAACACGTCCTTAATCGGTTTTGATGTAAATTTATTTATTGTTGCCATATCAATCAAGTATCCGTTTTGTTCGATTATGAATTTTTTTATCCTTGAAATTGAATCATATCCTATTGTTTCGTTAAGATATACAAGTCTTGTTGCATGAACGGGCGGGATAAAGCAGATTACCTCTATATTTCTTTTTTTAAGTTCTTTAAACATTTTTGAATATGATTTTTCTACAATTTTTTCCATTTTTTGAGGTTTAATATCTATATCATGCACTTTATATTTTACAAGTTTTACCGAATAATCGGGTGTCCTTTTGATTAATTTATTTATTGAATATTTTATTGTTTGAATTGAAAATAACAGCCTGAAATATTCCTTTGAGGTTAAGTTTTCGCTTTTATCATGTTTTATTTTATTGTTGCTTGTATCAGCAATTTGTCTTAAATCAAGAGGCAAAAAAACGGTTTTTGTCTCGGGATGTTTATCAAGATAATTAAATAAAAGTTGCGCCATATCATTAACTTTAATTTTAAAACAACTTATATCTGCTAAATCTTTATTTAAGTTTTGCATATTTAATACGTTAACCGTTGAGCCGCCGCTTAAAACGTATTTATACTTTTCGTTTTTTTTAATTTTTATTGGTATATATGGTTCATCAAGCAAGTATCTGTTTATATGAAGGGGTTTATTTTTGTGGAGAATAAAATAAGGGTCAACAAGATAATTAAAAAGTGCTATTGATAAAATTAAAAATAAATTGATGAATATGTATATTAAATTTGATTTTTTCATTTCATCCTCTAGAAATTAAAGTAAATAAATTCAGAACCTTTGGTAATCGATAGTACTGATATTACAAATACGACAACAAGAATTATAGTGTAGCTTATATTTTTTGATTTTAAATATTTTGGTGCAATTTCATTTGAATTTTTAAAGCAAAATACAATTATTAAACTTATCAATAGCAAAATAAAATTCAATTTTAAATTTTGATTTTGAAATACAAAATTAAATCCTTCAAGCGAAACAATATCAAAACCGTTTAGTCCTATCATGGATTTAGTGGACATAAAATATTGATGTATGTGTTTTATCATTACCAAAGGTGCAATAAATACCATTGTTGTAAAAGTAATAAATATTGCAAGATTTTTATTCATCTCGATTTTGGTATTTTTCCATAATTTATTAATACAAACCAATATTCCGTTTATAGTGCCGTAGAATATACATGACCAATTTGCCCCATGCCAGATACCCGTTACAAGGAATACAAAAAATAAATTCCAATAATGCCTTATTGCGCTGCATCTGCTGCCGCCCATGGGGATATAGACCTGATATTTTAAAAATCTTCCCATGGTAATATGCCATCTTCTCCAATAATCCGAAATATCAAGAGATTTATATGGAGAATTAAAGTTTATGGGTAGTGTAATATTAAATAACATCCCTATCCCAAGCGCCATATCACAATATCCCGAAAAATCAAAATATCCCTGCAGTGCAATTGAAAGAGCAAATGCCCAGGAAGTGAAAAATTCACTCATTGCTTCATTTAATATAACCTGTCCTATAAAAGGAGCGAAATTGTCAGCTATAAGAACTTTTTTCGCTAATCCTACAACAATTAAAAAGAAACCGATGTTTATATTATCTCGATTGATTTTCTTTTTATTCTCATCCTGTAATTGCGGCGTAAGTTCACTAAAGGTGCAAATAGGACCTGCAATCAGCTGCGGGAAAAACGATACAAAAAGCGCATAGTCAACAAAGTTTGAATAAGATGCATCTTTTTTATAAACATCATAAATATATCCGATTTGTTGAAACGTAAAAAAGCTTATACCCAAAGGCAGCAACAATTTCATTGTGTCAAAATGGGTAAATGTTAAATTATTAAGAGTTTCAAGAACAAAGTTAAAATATTTAAAATAGCACAACAGTGCTAAATTTAAACATACCGCCAAAATCATAAAAAGTTTTTTGTGATTTGTTCTCTGAATTAAAAGTCCGAAAAAATAATTAACAACAATGGAAAGCAATATTAAAGGCAAATACTCGACTTTAAAATATGCATAAAAGTATAATGAACTTAATAACAGCCAGAGATTGGAATATTTTTTGAATTTTGTTTTGTTTAACAGAAAGTATATTGTAAATACAATCGGCAGAAAGCAAAACAGAAATTCTATCGAATTAAATAGCAATGCTCCTCCTTGTTGCTAATTTAAAGAATATATTAAATTTTTTAAAAAGTCAAAATTGCTTTTTTGTGTTAATATTCTATTAAACTGTTATTATTTCGAGGAGGATAAATGTTATTTAATTCAATTGAATATTTATATATTTTTCTCCCCCTAACCTTCATAACCTACTTCACCCTAAACAAATACAAACTCTACAACACCTCCCTTATATTCCTTCTTCTCTCCTCACTATACTTCTACTCCACATACAACATCAAATTTACCTACATAATAATCCTATCCACCCTCCTAAACTACTCAATAAACCTTCTTCTAAACAACAAAAACCTATCCAAACTAAAAAAACCAATCCTAATCATAGGTATTACCCTAAATATCCTAATCCTGCTTTTCTTTAAATACTTCAACATACTAATCCAATCCCTAAAAACCAACCTTCACCTCCCGATAAACTCCCTTGAAATAATAATCCCTCTTGGAATAAGCTTCTTTACAATCCAACAAATATCCTTCCTTATCGACTCCTACAACAACAAAATATCAAAACCAAACCTAATAAACTACTCCCTCTTTATCTCCTTCTTCCCCCAACTTTTAGCAGGCCCAATCGTTAGATACAAAGAAATAATCCCCCAACTAAACAACACAAAAAACAAAATAATAAACCAACAAAATATCTTTAAAGCCCTATTTCTAATAACAATAGGTCTTCTAAAAAAAGTACTTATCGCAGACAACTTCCAAGACTTCATAACCTACACAACAACAAACTCCCTATACTACGACACAACTCTATCCTGGCTTTTCGCCTTCTCAAAAGTAGCCCAAGGCTACTTCGACTTCTCAGGCTACTGCGACATTGCAACAGGAAGCGCCCTTTTATTCAACATTAAACTCCCCCAAAACTTCAACTCCCCCTTCAAAGCAACCAACATAACAAACTACTGGAAAAGATGGCACATGACCCTAATCCGCTTCCTTAAAGACTACATCCTAACCCCCTTAGGAGGCATTAAAACAACAACAACAAAAACATTCACCAATCTTATGATTGTCGGGTTTTGTTATGGTATTTGGCTTGGTATTAACCCTTGTTTTATAATTTACGGTTTATTTAATGCAGTTTTAATATTTATTTATCAAATGTGGGCGAAATTAAAAATTACATTCAATAAATTCTATGCCTGTAGTTTGACATTTTTTGCGGTATTAATAACCACTCCTTTTGTTTCTCAGACAAATTTAGGAGATTCTATTGCTTTATTTAAATCAATGTTTATTATAAATCATAACAGTGATATTATTTTTAAAATAAAGGATTTTGCATTTTATTTCAGACAACCCGATGTATTTATTGACACATCCGTTCAAGCTAATCCTTTGCAAATTAAATTAATCTTATTTTTAGCCTGCATATATCTAATGTTCTTTTCTAAAAATTCATTTGAACTATCCAAAATCTACGTTAAGAAAAACAACATTTTCTATACCGTAATTTTAGCAGTAATTATGACAATATGTACGCTATCAATTACAAGATATCAGGAATTTGTTTACTTTAATTTTTAAACTTTGTCAATTTTTCACTTTCTCGTTTTCGATATTCAAGATAATCGGGGTAATTTGATTTTTTATAGTTTAGAATATCTTTTTTGTATTTTAAAAGGTAAGAATCAATATTTTTTTCATTTAAAATATCATATAAATCATTCTTCTTATCGGGCGCAATTAATGCTTCATATAAAATTTTTGCGTATTTATCGCTAATATGGATTTCATCAAGAAAGTATTTTTTCGAATCTTTGATTTTTGTTTTTGATTCATTATTTATCATCTCCATATTAATAAGAAGAGTTGAGTTTTTGGCTAAATATTTTATAATTTCATCTTTTTTATCCCCTAATCTTTCATACATTCTTAATTGATAATTAGCATGGGATGGCGGGATTAAGCAGATAATTTCTATATTTTTCTTTTTTAAAAGATTAAAAAGTTTATCAAGATTTTTTATTGCATTTTTTGAATAATCGGAATTATCTTTTGTAATAATCAAGGGATTAATTTTAAGGGCTTCAATATTATTTTTGCCATCATCGATTTTAAGTTTGTTATCTTCTTTTTTTAAAAGTTTATTTATTGATTTTTTTGTTGTATCTATTGATAAAAATATTTTATAAATTTCTTTTGCGCACAAGTAGGGTTTTGGCGCTTCAAGCTTTCGTTCTCGTTTGTCAAATAATTTAAATTCAACCAAAAAGTAAACTTTTTTTGTTTCGGGATGCAATTTAAGATAAAATTCGCTTAATTTTACAACATCATCAATTGTTGCGTAATATGTTGAAATATCAGCAATTTTATCGTCATATTTTTGAATATTTAAATATTTTGCTTCAGAACCGCCAATGATTACCTTTTGTGCTTTTTTATTTTTGCTTAGTTTAATTGGAGTATACGGACTATCCATAAAATCAGGACTTATATTTAATGCTGATTTATTAAATAATCCCCAAGGGTCAATTATATAGTTAAACCCTGCAACAAGCAGTATAAAAACCAAATATATAATTATAAAAATATAATTTGCGATTTTCATAATAATCCTTTTTTAAATATTATAATAAATTTTTAAAAATAAAGATACTTATGGTATCATTTTCTTGAGGGAGAAAGTCAGGAGTTTATATGAATTTTGATATTCAAAAGCATAAAGACATTATTTTGGTTGTTACTTTTGTAATTTTTATACTTTTGATTATGCTTTTGAACTATGTTGTTGACCCGTATTATATTTTTCACCAAAAGCCCGTAAATGGCTTTAACCATGAAAAAACATTCCGCTATGCAAACAAAAGAACAAATACTTATTCAAATATTAAACTGAACGGTTTAAATAAAGATATCGTATTTAGCGGTAATTGTCTTTTGTATAACGACGGAACGTTTGATAAAAACATTGCTTTTTTTACGATTCCCGTTGCAAAAATTGATGAAGTTTCAAATTTAATTCAAAATATGTATAAAATTAACCCTAAAATTAAAAAAATATACTGGGGGCTTTTTTATGACGATTTTTATAATGAAAAATCGCAGGAAGTTACGGACTTTTTACCTGAACTTGACAGTAAATACTTAACTTTAAACGATATAATAAATCTGTTTTTTTCATGGAATACTACAAAATACTCTCTTTTAACAATAAAAGATTCACTGAAAAACAAGGAAAGCTTAAATTCATTTATTTACCCGTATCGAGAACTTGCGCATAAAAAGTACGATAAACCTTTTTCTTTTGACGGTGTTAATAAAATATCAGACGTTATGGAATTTTGTAAAAATAATAACATTGAACTTGTTATATACTATTCTCCAATCCATGTGAGCAAAAAAATTGACTTATACAATAAAAAACAATGGGAAAATAACATCCTGCTAAAAGAAAAAATAGCAAATATTACGGATTTTTACGATTATTCTCTTTTTAATAAATATAATTCAACTCCGCTTGATGAATCTAACAGATATTATATCGATAATATTCATCCTGACACTGAATATAATAATATTTTAGTTAAGGATTTATTATCAAAAGATAAAAAAATAGGGACTTTGATTACTTCAAAAAATGCATCTTCGTATTTTAAAAAAGATACAAAAGAATTAGTTGAATTTATGAGTAATCATAAAGAATTAGTTGAATCATTAAAAAAAGTAAAACCCGAAGATGCAAAATATTTCATAAGGAGGAAAAATGCTCTTTAACTCGGTTGAATATATTTTATGCTTTCTCCCCCTAACCTTCATAACCTACTTCACCCTAAACAAATACAAACTCTACAACACCTCCCTACTCTTCCTTCTTATCTCCTCCCTATACTTCTACTCCACATACAACATCAAATTTACCTACATAATAATCCTATCCACCCTCCTAAACTACTCAATAAACCTTCTTCTAAACAACAAAAACCTATCCAAACTAAAAAAACCAATCCTAATCATAGGTATTACCCTAAATATCCTAATCCTGCTTTTCTTTAAATACTTCAACATACTAATCCAATCCCTAAAAACCAACCTTCACCTCCCGATAAACTCCCTTGAAATAATAATCCCTCTTGGAATAAGCTTCTTTACAATCCAACAAATATCCTTCCTTATCGACTCCTACAACAACAAAATATCAAAACCAAACCTAATAAACTACTCCCTCTTTATCTCCTTCTTCCCCCAACTTTTAGCAGGCCCAATCGTTAGATACAAAGAAATAATCCCCCAACTAAACAACACAAAAAACAAAATAATAAACCAACAAAATATCTTTAAAGCCCTATTTCTAATAACAATAGGTCTTCTAAAAAAAGTACTTATCGCAGACAACTTCCAAGACTTCATAACCTACACAACAACAAACTCCCTATACTACGACACAACTCTATCCTGGCTTTTCGCCTTCTCAAAAGTAGCCCAAGGCTACTTCGACTTCTCAGGCTACTGCGACATTGCAACAGGAAGCGCCCTTTTATTCAACATTAAACTCCCCCAAAACTTCAACTCCCCCTTCAAAGCAACCAACATAACAAACTACTGGAAAAGATGGCACATGACCCTAATCCGCTTCCTTAAAGACTACATCCTAACCCCCTTAGGAGGCATTAAAACAACAACAACAAAAACATTCACCAATCTTATGATTGTCGGGTTTTGTTATGGATGCTGGAAGGCAATAAATCCTGTTTATATTCTTTACGGATTACTAAACGCTTTATTTATATTTTTTGATACACTGATTGCAAAAACCCGTTTTAAATTGAACAAATATTTAGCAAACTTTTTAACTTTTATTGTAATTTTATTAACCACTCCTCTTATTGCGCAGAAAAATTTATCCGATTCATTTAGTCTTTATAAAACTATGTTGAATTTAGGCAATTTTAATCTTTCTTTTAAAATAACAAACTTTTCTTTTGATTTTTCTTCTTATTTTAACTGTGCGGATTTTAAGTTAAATATTTTCTTATTTTTAGCCTGCATATATCTAATGTTCTTTTCTAAAAATTCATTTGAACTATCCAAAATCTACGTTAAGAAAAACAACATTTTCTATACCGTAATTTTAGCAATAATTATGACAATATGCACACTATCAATTACAAGATATCAGGAATTTATTTACTTTAATTTTAACTAATCATCTAAATAAAGGTACATTTTGCAGTTTTTGCAGTCAAATTCCGCTCTGTAATTTAAATTGCTTTCAATTTGTTTTAATTTCCAGGGTGTATTTGGTTTTTTATCAGGGTTTTGTTTTGAGCAGTATCCGAGTTCATATCTTAAGCAATAGCTTGATGTAAAGACTTTTTTACCTTTAAGATTATCGGTATTTTCAAGCGGCTGTTCGATTTTTTTAACGCCGTGTCTTTTATAAAATTCCCGAGCTTTTTTGTTTGTTACGTTGTCTAAATAGCTTAGCTCTTCTTTATAGTAAGGATAGTTGTTTTTTTGAAGATCGGATATATCTTTTTTTCTGTTTATTTTTCGCGTGTTTCTTAATGATTCAAATATTTCATTTCTTGTTAAATTTATATCATCAATAAATAAATCTTTATTAAAATCAACTTCATCAATTATAAATTCGCAATCAATATCAAGATTATAAAAAGAATTTTTAATATCTTTATTTAATATTTTTTTATTACCTTTATTTATTTTTAGCTTAATTTTATTATCATCTTCATCAAGTGCCGTTATTTCATAGCCGTTATCAATTTCATTTATTTTAAGAGATGTAGAAATTACTCTATAGTTAATTGAATTTTCAACTTCATCAAAGCCTTTTTTATCAATATATCTGTATAATTCAAGGTCTGATATATCATCATTAATTTTATTTATAAAATATCTGTTATCTTTAACATTAATAATTTCAATTGTTCTAACTTCACTGTTACCTTTTTTATATCTTAATTTATCCCCTTTATTAAGTTCAAAATCAGTATCAAGTTCAAAAGAATTATTGTTGAAATTTATTACTTTTCCTATATATTTACCGACAATATCATATTTTGAATACATTTCTTTTTTTCTTTTATTTAAAAAGAAGTCCGTAAAACCTTTGTTAAAATTTTTATATAAATCAGGTTCAAATGAAAGAATAGTTCTTCCTGATGAGCTTCTTTTGATATTTTTTGATTTTAGAAGATTGTTTGCAATTTGAGAGAAAAATGCCGTTGAATTTTTGACATGTTTTAAGTCTTTTTCTCTTCCTGCAATTTTAAAAGAATCTATTCCAAGTTCATACAGCTTTTCAATTTCATTATGTAAACTCAAAAACCTTAAATTAAACAGTCTGTCATTTTCGATTATAACATTTCCGTCTTTATCAATAAGATTCCAATGCCCCATGCAGCGCTCAGGGCACACACCATGATTTGAGGCGTTGTAGTGCGCTATTTTGTTTGTTTTTGTTTTGCTTAGATTTTCGCAATATGCTAAGTAACAATTTCCGCTGTGCCCGACGCATAAAAATCCATAACAGAATATTTCAAGAGGAATGTTTGTGTTTTTTGCTATATCTTTTATTTCTTCATAGCTTAATTCTCTTGGCAGTACAATTCTGTCAACTTTGCAGTGTTCAAAAAAGCTTATTTTTTCTTTTGTAAAACACATTGTGTTTGTGCTTAAAATAATCGGGATTTTTGGTATATCAAGTTCTAAAATTCCGATATCCTGAATTATTAATCCGTCAACATCGAGCTTATACAGCTCGTTGATTAGATTTTGAGCTTTATTTATATCATCATCGCTATACAAAAGACAATTTAAGGGTACATATACTTTTGCCCAATATTTATGCGCAAATTCAACCGTTTTTTTGATGTCTTCAAGGCTGTTATTGTGTTCATGTCTTAATGAAAACAACGGTGCGCCCATATAAACAGCATCCGCTCCGCAGAGTATTGCTTCTTTTGCGTAAGTGTAATTTTTGGCGGGTGAAAGTATTTCAATTGTGTCATTCTTTCGCATCTGGAATTATTTTCCTTTGTATAAATCCTCTATTTCATTTTTATATAGTTTGCAGATTTTATTTCTTTTAACTTTTAGTGTGCTTGTTAAAAGACCGTTTTCAAAGCTGAAATCTTTTGATAAAAAGTAAATATTTTTAAGTTTTTCAAAATAACGATAGTCTGTTTTTCTTTTTATTTTTTCGTTTAAATGATCAATTAAGAATTTTTTAAAATTAGTGTTTTTATTAGGGTCTTGTACTTTTTTGTTGTTATCTTTGCACCATGATATATAAATTTCTCTGTTTAGTACAACAAGTGCAGTTAAATAAGGTTTCCCATGTCCTGTTATTATTATCTGGCTTATGAATTTTGAATCTTTTGCTTCGTTTTCCAAAAGCGGAACATAAACATTATACCCGTTTGAAAGCACAACAACATCATCATATCTTGATAATACCGTTAAATAGCCTTTGTTGTTAACATATCCAAGATCACCCGTATTTAGGCAATTTTCTTTAATTAAGGCTTTTTTTGTAGCCTCGGGGTTGTTATAATACCCTTTTAAAATTTCGGGGCCGCTTAAGGTTATAAGTCCTGTTTCGTTTGGCAAGAGTTCTTTATTTGTCTCAGGATCGATAATTTTAATTTCAGTACCTTTAAAAGCTACTCCTACGGTATAGGGGTATTTTTTTTGGCTTTCTATGGTGTTACTAACAGCCAGTCCTGTAGTTTCCGTTAGGCCGTAGTGTTGAATAAGGGGAATATTTAAAATTCTGAAATAATCTTCAAGAGCAGGCGCTAAATGAGCTGAACCCACAAATAAAACCATATCATCTTTAAAAAGATAATTTCTGATGTTTTTAAAAATTAAAATATCTAATAAATTTTTTGCGGCTCTATGAAAATTGTTTAATTTTTTATCTTTTTTTTCGCAATTCAGGATATCTTTTGCTATTTTAAAGGCTAAATTATACGCAATTTTAAAAAGCGGGCCTTTTGAATCAATGTATTGCATAAATTTTAAATACATCGTCTGCAAAATTTTAGGCGCACAGTGAAGATAATCGGGTTTAAAGCGCTCAATAACATTGTAAAAATCTTTATATTGAGTATAGATTATTCTGCATCCTTTTGAAAAACACAATAAATTAAAACTTTTACCTCCTGCTGATGACAAAGGAAAAGTTACAACAAAAGTTCCTCCTGTTTTGATTTCGTTAAATTTTTGCAATTCTTCAACAACATAAGACATACCGTTATTTGGAAGCATAGCGCCTTTCGGGTTGGATGAGGTTCCTGAAGTATAGTTTATATATGCAATATCGCTTGGAATATCAGATATTTCTATTTTTTTGGGGGGATTATTTTTATATTTTTCAATTAAATCGCTGAATTTTGTAATTTTTTTTGATTTAATTTCTTCATTTCCCAGGTATAAAACAAATTTTACTTTATTTAGAAAATTTTTATCTTTTTCAATAAAGTAATCGATAATTTTTTTATCATCAACAACAAGCCCTTTTGAATCACTGTTAAAAAAAACATATTCAAGTTCTTGAATGTTTGTTTGAGATGTTTTTGATACACAAACGCCGCCTGCTGAAATAATTGCCTGTTCAATTATAAGCCAGTATGGCGAATTAATTGCAAAAAGTGAAATATTTTCGCCTTTTTTTGCGCCAAGCGAAATAAATTCTTTTTTTAAAAAAGAAAGTAATTTTAGCGCATCTTCATATTTAATAACAGTTTCACACTTATCGTCGCTAAAGGCAATTAAAGGAGCAAATTCGCTGCAGCTTTGAAGCCATATATCCGATAAGGATTTATATTTTTCAATTGTCATAATATTATTATATTTCGATATTTAGTTAATAGCAATTTTTAGATTCTAATTTTTTTATAATTTCTCTATAGTTTATGGGTATTTCGTTTGAGGTAATTGTATAAGTCTTTGGTTTTGAATTTATGTTAAGAAAATTATTATATTTATTTTTGTTATTGTAGATAAAATTATAATAAAAACCCGACAAGCATCAATTGGTGAAGTTATAACGCCAATTGATGCTTGTAAATATTGTTACCGTAAAAAGCAGGATTGCTGTTTTATTGCGCATAATTTATTGCAGTTTTTAGTCTTTTATTTGCTTCGTCTTTGCCTAGAATTTGAATTGTAGCTACCATATCAGCCCCCCTTGTTCTTCCTGTTAGAGCCGATCTTATTGCCCACATTGTTTCTTTTGGCTTGAAGCTGTGGTTTTCTTTAAAATATGACCTTAATTCACCAAGTTTATCATGGATATCTTCTTCGTTATCAAAGTCGTAATTTTGAACTTGTTCTAAGAATTTTGGAAGGACAATTTTTGCAACATCTCCTTTTATTATTTCATCAACTTCTGTATAATCAGGCTCATTAAAGAAATAATAAGTATCATTTTCAAAATCAGATAAAAGTGTTACAGGCTCTCTTGTAACTTCAATAATATGTTCAAGCTGTTTTCTTGAATAAATTGAAGTGTTGTAATTTTTTAAAAACGGCAACACTAAATCCGTTAGTTTTGATATATCCATTTTTTTAATATATTGACCGTTCATCCAGTTTAATTTTTCGTATTCAAAAATTGAATTTGAACTTGAAATTTCATTAATTCTAAAATCAGCCGCAATCTCATCGACATTTTTGATTTCATTACCATCAGAAGGCGCCCAGCCTAATAATGCAACAAAATTCAAAAGAGCATCCGTTAAATACCCTTGTTTAATAAAATCTGAAACTGCAGTTGCACCATGTCTTTTTGATAATTTGCTTCTATCGGGTGCTAAAATCATTCCAAGGTGCCCGAATTGGGGAACTTTAGCACCAAGTGCTTCATAGATTAAAATTTGTTTCGGCGTATTTGAAATATGATCTTCGCCTCTTATAACATGGGATATTTTCATTAACATATCATCAATTACAACCGCAAAGTTATATGTGGGTGTACCGTTTGATTTCATAATTGCAAAATCACCGATAAGGTTTGTATCAAACTTTAGTTCGCCTTTAACCATATCGTTAAAGATAAGTTCTTTAGCATCAACCTTGAAGCGAATCGAAGGTTTAATTCCTTTTGCCTTTAGGGCGTCTTTTTCTTCTTTTGTTAAATTTAAACATTTTCTTGAATACTTATAAGGAATTTTCTTTTCTTTTGCAATTTCATGCTCTTTTTCCAAATCTTCGTTTGAACAGAAACATTCATAAGCATATCCTTTATCGATAAGCATTTGAGCATATTTAGGATATATATCAAAACGCTGCGATTGTTTATATGGACCGTAAGGTCCTCCGATATCGGGACCTTCATCCCAGCTTAAGCCAAGAGCCTTAAGAGAATCGAATATATTTTGCTTAAATGCTTCGGAACTTCTGTCTAAATCGGTATCTTCTATTCTTAAAACGTATTTGCCGTTATTTTTTTTGGCAAAAAGATAGTTAAATAACGCTGTTCTTGCTGTTCCAATGTGTAAATTACCCGATGGAGAAGGGGCAATTCTTACTCTTATTTCTTCACTCATTTTATATTTCCTCGTATAAATTTTATTTTATAGTTAAATACTACACCAAAAATAAATTTGTGTTATTATTTTTCTATGAATAAGAAAATTAATATAGGGCTAATCGGTCTTGGAACCGTCGGACAGGGAGTTGTAAAGGTATTATCAAAATTTGATAATATTGATATAATCACATGCGCCGTAAAGAATTTAAACAAAAAAAGACAGGTCGAAGTTAAAAATTTAACCACTGATGTTTATGAAGTTGTAAACAATCCGGATGTTGATATCGTTGTTGAAGTAGCAGGCGGCGTCGGTGTTAAAGATGCACTAATGTGCGCTATTAAAAACAAAAAGCACATCGTAACCGCAAACAAAGAATTATTAGCGCGCTATGGCGCAGAGTTGTTTGATGAAGCACGAAACAACTCAACATCCATCCTTTATGAAGCTGCGGTTGCAGGCGGAATTCCCATTGTACAACCGATTAAAACAAGCTTAAAAGCTAATGATTTTGATTGTGTTGCAGGGATTTTAAACGGCACGACAAATTATATTTTAACAAAAATGGAAGAAGAAAATCTTTCATACGAAGAGTGTCTAAAAAAAGCGCAGGAATTAGGATACGCAGAAACAGACCCGACAAACGATGTCGAAGGGTATGATGCAATGTATAAAATTGCAATTTTAGCAAACATCGTCTTTAACAGAAGGATAGATGTATCTAACATTTACTGTGAAGGAATAACAAAAATTTCTCCTTTTGATATTAAATCGGCTGATGAATTGGGCTATAAAATAAAATTAATTGCTCAAGCAAAAAAAGTTGATAAAACCCCTGATACTCTTGATATACGCGTACATCCGATGCTTGTTGATAAAAATCAGGCAATATCGGAAATAAGAAATGCAACAAATGCCGTATTGTTAAGTGGTTTCCCTGTCGGAAAATTAATGTCCACAGGCGGCGGTGCGGGTGAATTTCCGACTTCAAGTTCTGTTGTCGGTGATATTTTGCAAATTGTATCGGAAATTTCAAACAAAGATACCATCCTTCCTATGCAAGTTTGTCATCATGATAAATTTGCTTATCAAATTGATATCAATAAAACGACAAATTCGTATTATTTAAGACTTGAAGCCAAAAATAAACTCGGAATAATCGGACAGATCGGTTTAGCATGTTCTAAATACGGAATAAATCTTTCAAGCATTTTACAAAAAGGCACAAATGAAAACGGTTCGGCAACAATTATTGTTGTAACCGAGATGTGCCTTGAAGATAACATTAATAAAATGATTCAAGTGCTTGAAGAATCAAATGATATTAAAGTTGTAAACAAAATAAGGGTCATGTAGATGAGATATCAAGGATTAATAAAAAAATATGCAAAATATTTACCCGTTAGCGATTCAACCCCTGTTGTTTCCCTTTGTGAAGGTAATACCCCTTTAATAAAAGCAAAAAATTTAGCTTCCGTTATTGGTTTGGATGCTGAAATATATTTTAAATACGAAGGTTTAAACCCGACAGGCAGCTTTAAAGACAGAGGCATGACAATGGCTGTTACAAAGGCTGTTGAATCAGGTTCAAATGCGATAATATGTGCTTCAACAGGCAACACATCGGCGTCTGCTGCTGCGTATGCCGCGCGCGCAGGAATTAAATGCCATGTTTTAATACCTGACGGACATATTGCAATGGGTAAATTGTCTCAAGCAATGATGTATGGGGCAAATGTAATTGCAATTGACGGTAATTTTGATGAGGCGCTTGATGCGGTTCGCGAAATTTCATCAAAATATCCGATAACTCTTGTAAACTCCGTTAATCCTTATAGAATTGAAGGACAAAAAACGGGAGCTTTTGAAATAATTGATGCACTTGATGATGCACCTGATTATCATTTTATCCCTGTAGGCAATGCAGGCAATATAACTGCATACTGGAAGGGATATAAGGAATATTTTGAAGATAAAAAATCAACAAAATTGCCTAAAATGATGGGTATTCAAGCACAAGGTGCAGCGCCAATCGTGCTTGGTCATAAGGTTGATAATCCTGAAACAATTGCAACGGCAATAAGAATCGGAAATCCCGCAAGCTGGAAATATGCGCTTGAAGCTAAAGAAGAGTCAAAAGGTATGATTAATATGGTATCTGATGATGAAATTCTTGAAGCGTACAGATTATTGGCAAAAACAGAAGGAATATTTGCTGAGCCCGGCTCAATTGCATCCGTTGCAGGGCTTATAAAATACAAAAATTTAATTGAAAAAGGTTCAAAAGTTGTTTGTATTTTAACGGGAAACGGCTTAAAAGACCCAACTTGCGCTATAGATAATTCTAAAGCGGAAGTTCATAAAACAACTTCAAAAATTGACGACATTGTAAAAATAATTAATAAATAGGAAACAAAAATGCTTGATAAAGAATACTATCCTCAACATATAGAGAAAAAATGGTGCGAAATATGGGATAAAACAAACCCCTATAAGGCGGAAGATAATTCATTAAAGCCTAAATATTACGCTCTTTCCATGCTTCCATATCCTTCAGGTAAGCTTCATATGGGACATGTGAGAAACTATACAATAACGGATGTTATTGCCCGTTTTAAAAGAGCGCAAGGTTATAATGTTTTACACCCGATGGGATGGGACAGTTTTGGTTTGCCTGCAGAAAACGCTGCAATTCAACACCATGCTAATCCTCAAAAATGGACTCTTGATAATATTGCATATATGAAAAAACAATTAAAAATGCTGGGTTTATCAATTGATTGGGATAGAGAAGTTACAACGTGTTTGCCTGATTATTATAAATGGACACAGTGGTTATTTTTGCAATTGTATAAAAAAGGACTTGCATATAAAAAGACTGCTCCTGTTAATTGGTGTGAAAAGTGTGCAACGGTTCTTGCAAACGAGCAAGTAATAGACGGCAAATGCTGGAGATGCGACAGTGAAGTTACAAAGAAAAATCTTTCTCAATGGTTCTTTAAAATAACCGAGTATTCAGAAGAACTTTTAAAGGATTTAGACTTATTAAAAGGCTGGGGAGATAATGTTAAAACAATGCAGTATAACTGGATCGGTAAATCTCAAGGCTCGATTTTAAAATTTAAAGTAAAAGAAATTGAAGGTCTTGAAATCCCTGTTTATACAACACGTGCGGATACCGCCTATGGTATAACTTATCTTGTTGTAGCGCCTGAATATAAAGATATCGAAAAATTGACAACCCCTGAAAATAAAGAAGCGGTTGAAAAGTATAGAGAAAACGCAAAGAAATTATCGGAAATTGAAAGATTGTCCACAGAGCGTATTAAAACAGGTACTCCACTGGGTACTCATATAATTAATCCCTTCACGGGAAGAGTTTGCCCGATTTGGGTTGCGGATTATGCACTTGTTGATTACGGTACTGGTGCTGTTATGGCGGTGCCTTACCATGATGAGCGTGATTTTGATTTTGCAAAAAAATATAATCTTCCCATGGTTCAAGTAATTGACGGCGAAGGGTTTGATAAAGATAAAGTATATGTTGAAAAAGGTACTTTAATCAACAGTGCTCAATTTAGCGGAATGTCTTGTGAGGATGCCAAAAAAGCAATAACGGAATTTGCCCTTGAAAACGGTTTTGGTGAATTTAAAACTCAATACCGTTTGCGCGATTGGTTAATTTCGCGCCAAAGGTACTGGGGCGCTCCGATTCCTATTGTGTATTGTCCTAATTGCGGTGAAGTTGCTGTTGATGAAAAGGATTTACCCGTGTTATTACCTGAAGATGTTGATTTTTCGGTTCAAGGCAAGTCTCCTATTGAAACAAGCAAAACCTTTAGAGAAACAACTTGTCCTAAGTGCGGAGCAAAAGCAGTACGCGATATGGATACCATGGATACATTTGTTTGCTCAAGCTGGTATTATATGAGATATGCAGATGCTAAAAATGATAAAGAGTGCTTTAATCGCGATATAATTAATAAATGGCTTCCCGTTGATCAGTATGTCGGTGGAATTGAACATGCGATATTACATTTATTGTATTCAAGATTTTTTACAAAAGCACTTCGCGATTGCAACCTTTTAGATTTTGACGAACCTTTTTCAAACCTTTTAACACAAGGTATGGTTTTAAAAGACGGTTCAAAAATGTCTAAATCAAAAGGAAATACTGTTGATCCAGATGAAATATATCAAAACTACGGAGCCGACACGGCAAGATTGTTTATTTTATCGGACTCTCCGCCTGCGCGTGATTTTGATTGGACGGATGCAGGTGTTGAAGGATGTTATAAATTTATTCTTCGAGTATATCGCTTGTATTCTAAATATCAAAATAGAATAAAACTGAATTACAATTTAGATATGAATTCGCTATCTAAAAAAGATGAAAATATGGTAAGAGAAGCGCATATTTCAATCAAAAAAATTACAAACGATATTGAAAACGAGTTTCAATTTAACACCGTAATTTCAAGATACCGCGAATTTACAAATGCAATATACGATTATGTTAAAAATGAAGATGAGATAAACAATGACGTTTTGAGCTTTGCTCTTTTAACGTTGTTAAAATTAATTTCTCCTGTTTGCGTATTTTTGGCAGAAGAAATCTATTCAAACCTTGGAGCAACAAATTCGATCCACGAAGAAGCTTGGTGCAAGTATGATGAAAAACTTGCAAAAACTTCATCTTTAACTTTAATTGTTCAACTAAACGGCAAAATTAAAGATAAAATTGAAGTTGAACAGGATTTATCAAATTCCGAGCTTGAAGAAATTGCAAAAAATTCACCAAAAATCAAAGAAGCAACCGCAGGCAAAGCAATCACAAAAGTAATTGTTGTACCTAATAAACTTGTTAATATTGTAGTTAAATAATATAAGAATATTAAATTAAAAAGCCTGTAGAATTTCTACAGGCTTTTGTTTATCAGATGTTAATTTTATTATTTTTGGTATTTTTCTTGAAGTCTTGCTTTTGTTTGTGCAAGGTGTTGTTTTTGTGCTAATTTATCACCATATTTATCCATAAGCTTTGCTTTTAGCTCTGTTTGTTGTGCAATTTTTTCCGCATCGGTTCTTCCATTAACCATAAACCATACGGCACTATCTTCTGCAGATTTACCTGTAAGTTTTCTTACGCGGTTAAGTTCTTTTAGAGCGTTTTCTTCTTCAAATTTATTCAAAAACACGGATGCACTTTCATTTGCGGATTTACCCGAAAGTTTTTGTATATGGCTAAGTTCTTTTGCTGCGTTTGTTTTTTCAATTTCATCAATTGGAATAGCCTTTTTTATGGCATAATCAATAGTTTTATTTTGTGCTTTTTTGGGAATTATGTCTTGCGGTTGAATTGCTTTTTTTGCTTTAATTTTTTTGGCATTTTGTAAAGCTACTCTTGCTTTCATTGATTGCGCCATAGAATCAAGAGCGCCTGTAAGTTTTTTGCTGCCGTTTTCAACAACTGTATCAATCTTTTTACCTGCTTTTGGAAGCTTTTTAAGACCTTCTTGACTTAATTCAGAAACTTTGTGCGTAATTTTTTCAATACCCATATTAAACCTTTCTTTTGTAAAATTTCTACACTGTATTATATATAAAAGAAAGATTCTTAAATTATTGCGTTTTATTTTTAAAATGCAAAATTAATTTAACAAAATTTTACAAATGTATTTTTTGATTTTTTGTATTTAATTAAATTATTTTGCAAGCTTGTCCAGCTTTTCGCTTAATTTTTTAAGAGTATTTTTAAGCTTTGGTGAAGATGAAATTTTTGCCTTTGCATTTTGCGATAAAGCATCAAGCGAACCCTGAAGTTTTTTGCTTCCTTTTTCAATTGCACAATCTGCTTTTCTTGCGTATTCAGGTGCTTTATCAAGTCCTTTTTTTGCGACATTTGATACTTTTACAACGATTTTTTCTATGCTCATAAATCCCTCCTTGAATTTATTATAGCAGATTTTGAATATATTTAAATGCCTCATAGGCACGATAAGAACTTCTTGCAAGCGGGGATATTACAGGGTATATTTTTGTATTTGTCTTTACAAAGTCTTCAATATATTTGTATTCTTCAAGATTGTAGTATTTTTCTACTTTTAAATGTTGTTTTGAAGGCTGAATATACTGTCCGATTGTTAAAATATCGAGCTTAATTCTATCTAAATCCATAATTAAATCTTTAACTTCATCCATATTTTCGCCTAATCCCAGCATAAAACCCGATTTTGTTATATAACCATTGTTTTTCATATAATCAAGAACAAAAAGCGAGCAATCATAATCAGCCATTGCCCTTGCTTTGGGGTATAATCTTTTAATTGTTTCAATGTTGTGGTTAAAAACATCCGGTTTTGAATCAATTATTCTGTTTAAGGCAATTTTATCACCTTTAAAATCAGGTGTAAGGATTTCGATTTTTACATCTTTGTTTAATTTTCTAACTTCATTTATTGTATTTTGATAGTGGATTGAGCCAAAATCGTGGTTTAATTTTAAATCATCCCTTGTAACCGAAGTTATAACGCAATATTTCAAATTAAGCTCTTTAACAGCAAGCGCAACATGGTAAGGTTCATTTTTATCTGTGCCTAACGGTGTTTTTTGTGAAATATTACAAAAAGCGCAATTTCTTGTGCAGGTATTGCCTAAAATTAAAAATGTGGCTGTTGAATTAGAATAGCATTCGCATTTATTAGGACACCTTGCCCCGTCACAAACCGTATTTAAATTATTTTTTTTTAAAATTTCTCTTACTTTTTTATATTCTTTATTGTCAATTGATGCTATTTTTGTCTTAAGATAATCAGGAAGTCTTTGAATATTATCCATTATTTAAAACTCCGCTTATAAGCTCGCTAAAACAAGGGTGCGGAAATATCATATTCTTTATTTCATTAACATCAATTTCTTTTTCAATAAGAATATTAAATATGGATATAAGCATGGATGCATCTTTAGATACCACATGCGCTCCTTTTATTTTGTTATCTTTAATAATTACTTTAACCACGCCATTAGGGCATTCGTCGCACCAAGATTTTGCAATTGATGAAACCATGGATTTTTTGATTATATACTCATCTTTGTTTAAAATATCCTGCTCTTTTAAACCAACGCTTGCAACTTCGGGTGTCAGATAGATTATAGAAGGAATGTTATTAAATTTATAGCTTTTTTTATTTAAAATCTTATCAATTATAATTCTTGCCTGATATGATGCGCTATGCGCCAGCATAATACCGTTTGAAGCATCTCCTGTTACGTATACGTTATCAAGATTGGTTGTATAATCTTCATTTGAAATAATTTTACATTCAACAGCAGGGTAATTTATGTGCAGCTGCGGCAAAACGGGTTGTCTTCCTATTGCAACAAGAATTTTATCTGTTTCTAAATTAACAGTGGAATTAAGTTTTAATATGTTATCTTTATATGAATTAATTGTTGCATTTTTTACATATTTTATATTGTTTTCTTTTAAAATTCTCTCTATTCTTTTTTGAATGTCAATATCAAATTGCGGTGCAAGTGCAGGTTCTTTTTCAATTACCACAACATCAACCCCAAGAGAAGATAAAATATATGCCCATTCTAAACCAATTGCACCCGAACCTATTATTGCCATTGACTTTGGAAGTTCATCAAGATTTAATAAATCATCCGAATTTAAGATATTTTCATGGTTAAATTCAAAACCTTTAAGTTCTCTTGGAATTGAGCCTGTTGCAATAACAATATTTTTTGCTTCATAAATGTTATCTTGAGCGTTAATTAATACATCTTCATCCATTAATAAAATTTCCGCGTTTTGAGAAACGATTTCAATTTTTTTTGAAAGATTATTGTAGAGCGCTTTGTTAAATTTTTCAACAATTGATTTTCTTCTTTCGTTAATTTTATCCCATGAAAAATCTATATTTTGCGCGCTTATACCGCAAGATTCGCAGTTAATTATTTCTTTATATAAATTTACGCTGTGTAAAATTGCTTTTGTTGGTATGCATCCAAAATTAAGACATGTACCGCCAATTTGATTTTTTTCAAAGGCAATCACTTTTAAGTTATTTTTTATTGCTCTGTCGCAAATTTCCAATCCCGCAGGCCCAAGCCCGATTACTGCTAAATCATACATACTTAATTCCTTTTTTATTTAAAATAAATTTTACCACATCAAGCGCAACAATATAACCGCCAGACCAACAATTTTGCAAATTAAATCCTCCGCAATAGCCGTCAATGTTTAATATTTCTCCGCAAAACCAGATGTTATTTTTAATTTTTGATTTACAATTTTTATCGATTGAATCTAAATCCACCCCGCCGCAGTTTACAATTTCTTCACCTTTTAAATGTCCTATTGCGCAAAATTCAATGCTGCATAAGCTTTCTAATTCTTTTTTCGATATTTCGCAGGCATTTTTTGAATAATCTTTTATAATTACTCGCGCTAGTGATTTCGGGATAAAAGATGAAACAAGGTTTCCTATTGATTTTTTAGGATATTTATCAACCAGTTCTTTTAATTTAGAATATTCAAAAAGTCGGATTTTTATCTGATAAGGAAACTCTTTAAGCGCGTTTTGAGCGCTTATTTTATATATAAGAGGGCCTGAGATACCTTGGTTGGTAAAAATAAAATCTCCGTCGAGCGATTTTACGCTAACACCTTTAGGATAGATGTTATTTTTAATTTTAAGAGAACACAAAGACGGTTTAAATTCAAAATACGGCTGCTTTATTGATTTTAAAATGTTTTCGCTTGTTTTGGAACCTGCTGATACAATTATTGCATCATAATTTTTTAATTGCGAAATTGAATTTATTTTTTTATTTATAAAATTTGTTTTATTAAATTTATTTAAATAATTAAGAAGTTTGTTTTTAACATCTTTTGCGCTGTTTGATTTTGGGAAAATTCTTAAATCATCCTCGCTGTAGGTATTTATTCCGATTGAATTAAAAAAATTAATCGTATCCGAATTTGAATGCCTTGAAAAGATTGAATAAAGAAATTTTTCGCCTCTCGGGTAGTTTGATATAAATGTTCTTAAATCGCTTTGTGCGTTTGTGATATTGCATCTTCCGCCCCCTGTTGGTAAAAGTGTATTTAGAGGCTGTGATTTATCATAAATATCGATAAAATAATCGGAATAATTATAATTATTAAATTCAAGGATGATATTTATCGCGCAATAAATCCCGCTTGGACCTGCTCCTATTATTGCTATTTTATTCTTTGTTTTGCATGACTGTTCCATATAAAAACACATCCTCGGGGTTTTGAAGTTCCTCATAAAGTTCTGAAATTGTCTTATTAAAAACAGGATGAATTAAATCCGCCTTGACTTCAAGCATAGGAACCAAAACAAAAGCCCTTAAATGCATAAAAGGATGCGGAATGTTTAGTGTGTCTCCGTTTGAGACTATTTTATTGTCATACATTAAAATATCTATATCAATCGTTCTTGGCTGCCATTTTTGACCTGGTGTTCTTGCTCTTCCGAGTTTCTGTTCTATTGTTTGACAATATTTTAACAATTCCATAGGAATCATATCGCAGTCAATTGCAACTGCCGCATTTACAAACCAAGGCTGAGACTCGTTTCCCCATGGTTGTGTTTCATAGAATGATGATGTTTTTACAATTGATATTTTATCGCTTATTCCAAGCAAAGTTACCGCTTGCTGAATATTTGCCAGTCTGTCGCCTTTGTTTGAGCCGAGCGACAAAAAAACTCTTGCCATTAATTATTTATTCCTATTGTTACAATTAACATTTTATTATTCTTTTGTTATAATATCAATATATTTAAAAGAGTATTTATGAGGAGTTTATGAACAAAAATCAATCTACGGGAATAGTAATTATTGTTGCTATTATCTTAATTATTTTCCTTTCATTCGCATTTGAAGGCCCCCAAACATCAACATCCGAGATTTCCTATACACAATTTTTAAATAAAGTGAATATGGGTAATATAGAAAGCGTGGTTATTGCAAAAGATACCCTTCTTGCAACCCCGAAAACTCAGGCTGTTGATAAAAAAGAAGTACAAAATAAACAATCAGCGCAGCAAAAAAATCCTTTTAATCTTGTAAATACGACTCAGTCAACTCCAAAATTGCAATATAGGGTGCAAATTCCTGAAAATGATGAAGATTTATATGAAATTTTAAAAGATAACAGTGTTGAAATTAATATTAAAAAACCTCAGGATTCTTCCTGGATGAGTATTTTGGGTTCTGTTATCATTCCCGTTATATTCATCGGTATTATGATTGTATTAATCATAAAAGGTATCCAACAAACAGGTTCATCTGCTCTTAATTTCGGCAAATCAAAGGCAAAAATGCTTGCAGATGATAAAATTAAAATCACCTTTAAAGATGTTGCAGGTATTGATGAAGAAAGGCAAGAACTTGAAGAAATTGTAGATTTTCTAAAAAACAGTGAAAAATATACAAAACTCGGTGCAAAAATACCAAAAGGCGTCCTTTTAGTCGGTGCACCCGGTACGGGTAAAACCTTAATGGCAAAAGCTGTTGCAGGAGAAGCAGGAGTTCCCTTCTTTTCAATATCAGGTTCTGATTTTGTTGAAATGTTTGTCGGCGTTGGTGCTTCGCGTGTAAGAGATTTGTTTGAACAGGCAAAAAAACACCAGCCCTGCATGATATTTATTGATGAAATTGATGCTGTCGGACGTCAAAGAGGCGCCGGTATGGGTGGCGGCCACGATGAGAGAGAACAAACTCTAAACCAATTGCTTGTTGAAATGGATGGTTTTGATGAAAATACAAATATAATTGTAATTGCAGCAACAAACAGACCCGATATATTAGACAGTGCTCTTTTAAGACCGGGCAGATTTGACAGACAAATATATGTAAATGAGCCTGATGTTAAAGGAAGAGAAGAAATTTTAAAGGTTCATGCCAAAAATAAAAAACTTGATTCAAATGTTGATTTAAAAGTGCTTGCAAAAAGAGTTCCCGGGTTTACGGGCGCTGATTTAAAAAATCTTTTAAATGAAGCTGCACTGTTGGCTGCCAGAAACAACGAAGAAACAATTTCAATGGATGATATTGATAAATCAATAGATAGAGTTATAGCAGGTATTGAAAAGAAATCAACCGTTTTAACTCAGGAAGATAAAGAAAGAACAAGCTACCATGAAGCAGGCCATGCGGTTATTTTAAAACTTCTTGAAGATTGTGAAGAAGTTCAAAAAATTTCAATTATTCCGCGCGGACGTGCCTTGGGTTTAACCTGGTATACACCTAAAGATGATTCTAAACACCAAACAAAAAGAAAACTTTTAGCGCACATTACTGATCTTTTAGGCGGAAGAGTAGCGGAAGAATTGGTTTATGGAGATAATATTTCGGCAGGTGCTTCAAATGACATACAAAGAGCAACAAAACTTGCGCGCAAGATGGTTTCTCAGTGGGGTATGTCTGAAAAAATGGGCAGTATGACTTATGGTGAACCTCAAGAACATGTATTTATGGGGCGTGATTTCGGGCAAACCAAGGATTACTCCGAACAAGTTGCTTATGAACTTGATGTTGAAGTTAAAAAGATAATTGATGAAAAATACAGACTTGCAAAAGAGATTTTATCCGCCAACAGAGATATTTTAGATGAGCTTGCAATGTCTTTACTTGAAAAAGAAACAATAAATGCCGAAGAATTTGACGAGCTTGTTGAAAAAGTAAAAGCAAGAAGAAATAATCAGGCATAATATTAAACGCAATAAAAAACAGCCTTATATATAAGGCTGTTTTTTATTGTTAATTAAACTACACAACTTTATTTTTTAATATATCGTGGATATGTATCGTTCCAATCGGCTTTTTGCCTTCAAGTACAAACATATTTGTAATTTTTTTCTCGTTCATGATTTTAATTGCTTCTGAAGCAAACATTTCAGGATTTGCGGTTATCGGGTTTTTGGTCATAATATCAAGCGCTTTTGTTGTTTTAAGGTCTGAGTTAATATATCTTCTTAAGTCGCCATCGGTAAATATTCCCGATAAATTTCCTTCATCATCAACCAGCCCGACACAGCCAAGTCTTTTGGATGACATTTCAATTATTAAATCACTCATTAGCGCGTTTTGGTTTAATAAAGGCATTTCAGAACCCTTGTGCATTAAATCTTTGACTTTTTGAAGGATGGAACCAAGTTTTCCTCCCGGGTGTCTTTGGTTAAACTGTGCTTTTGAAAAACCTTTTCTTTCAATCATTCCAACCGTAATCACATCACCAAGAACCAAAGTTGCCGTAGTGGATGATGTCGGAGCAAGCCCAAGAGGGCAGGCTTCTTTAGATAATGGAAGTCTTAAAACAATGTCTCCCGCCTTTCCAAGGGAGCTGTCAGGGTTTTTAGTTATTGCAATTAATTTTATTCCAAACCTTTTTGAATAATTTAAAACATCAATAAGTTCTCTTGATTCCCCGCTGTTTGATATTGCAATTATTACATCATCTTCTGTAACCATTCCAAGATCGCCATGGCTTGCTTCTGCAGGGTGCATAAAAAATGAGGGTGTGCCGGTGGATGCTAAAGAGGCTGCGATTTTTTTTGCGATGTGCCCTGATTTTCCCATGCCTGTTAAAATAATTCTTCCTTTTGCTTCTTCAATCATATCAAGAGCTTTTGAAAGATTTTCATCAAGAAGATTTTTTAACTCTTCTATTGCTTCAATTTCGCAATTTATTGTATTTATTGCATTAATAATATCGTTATTTTGAAGTTTATTGATTGTTTCCATATAACACCTTGCCTTAACTAAATTTATATTAACATTTTATATTAAAATATTAAAATGTGTTAATATATTCTTTATATTAAGTCAAAAAAAATCTACTTTAAGTTTTTATATAATTAAAGGCAGGTTAAGTGTAATGTCGTTATCTGTAGGATTACAAAATTTAACAAATATATCGAATAATTACGGCTATTTAACAAAAAAAGATGCAAAAAGCGCATCTTCGAATGTTTTATATGATTCAAAACCTGCTAATGTTTATTATAAACCTATTAATTTTTGCTCTTCCCTTACTCCAAGCGAAAAGCAAAAATACGACTATTTACTTAACTACATGCAAGGCTATAAAATTTCTCAAACTTCAGGAAATAAAACAGTCCAAGCCCAGCTTGAAACCCTTTTAAAAAGCGGAAAACTTTTAGAAAAATCCGCTAATGATAAATCCTCAATTTTAGATAATCTTTATGAAATTGCAACAACAAAAAGAGTGTATGATCTGGATAGTAAAAATTTAATTTCAAATACCCTTGATATTATTCTAAATCCTGCAATAATTACTCAAAATTTTGGCGATATTCCTCATAATGATAAAGTTAAAATTTTACAACATCTTGATAACAATTCGCCCGTTAAAAAAGACCCTTCGTTGATGGATATAAGTGCGTCAGGCACTTGCGTTGCCGCATCAAATGAAGTTAATCTTGCAGATAAATATCCTGCTGAATTTTCAAGATGGGTAAATAAATTATCAAGTACCGATAAAGGTTTTACTTCAAGGATAAAAGTAGATTCAATATCAAGAAACCCATTGGAAGCACTTATGATTTTTAATCTTCTTAAGGCCGATATGAGTAATTTTAATTTTAATACGGTTGATATTAAAGTCAAACCCGATGAAAATGCATATATAAGAGCTAAAAATCAAGATAAAAACTGGGATTTAGGGGAAAGAAACGTTGCAGATGTTTTGGTTCAAAGTGCAATAATGCAATTAGGTTCTCAAGGTACTTATGATTCTCTAACTGATATTCGAGGCGGTGAATTAACCGATAATCCGCAAGGATTGATTGAAGTAGAAAAAACCTTTGTTGAATCCGTTATTAAAAATAAAGAAATAGAATCCTTTGTAAATCAGCAGATTGACGATAATAAAAGGCTTGTTGGGTATAATTCGTCTTTTGAAAAACTTAAAAATGATATAATAAATGTCTTGGATTCGGGCGATGATTTGATTGTGGGTTATGTTTTAACAAACGAATCGGCAGGCATTACGGAAAGTAAATATTATAACAAAGAAACAGACGGAGATAAAAATCTCATTATTAACGGTCATGAAATAACTGTTGTCGGTTATCGCAAGGATGAAAACGGAAATACCGTATTTTCCTGTATTGATACGGACGACGATAATCCAAATATTGTTGAATACAGCGCACAATGGCTAATTCCAAAAATTAACCATGTCGGAATGCCTGTTCATGTTAAAAAATCCGCTTAAGCGCCAAAAACTTTTAAAACTTCTTCTCTATCGTCAAAATGAATTGTTTTATCTGCAAGAATTTGATAATCCTCATGCCCTTTTCCCGCTAAAACAAGTACATCGTTTTCGCTTGATATATCTTTTAAAAGTTTAATTGCAAGATGTCTGTCAGGTTCGACAAAAACTGTTTTAGGGTTAATTAAACTCAAACCCGATAATATATCCGTTATGATTTGCTGAGGGTCTTCGCTTCTTGGGTTGTCGGATGTGATTATTATTTTATCGCATAGTTGTTGCGCAATTTTACCCATTTTAGGGCGTTTTGTACAGTCGCGGTTGCCTCCGCATCCAAACATGCAAATTAAATTTCCGTCTTTTTGAGTTAATTCCCTTGCTGCTCTTAAAATATTTTCAAGGCCATCAGGAGTGTGTGCGTAATCTACAATAACCATCGGGTTTGTTTTTACTATTTCAAAACGTCCTGCAACGCTTTTTGTAACTTCAAGCGCTTCTTTTGTTGTATTTAAATCTATTCCGTTTGCAAGCGCTGTTGCAATTGCAGCTAAGGAATTATAAACGCTGAACATTCCGTTTAAATGAAGTTTAAAATGAGTTTTTTCGTCTTTATAAATACAGTCAAATTCAACACCATCGGGCATAAATTCTATGTTTTTTGCCATGATATCGGATTTATTTTTAACGCCGTAAGTTAAAATATTTACTTCTTTATCAATAACGTTAAGTAATTTTTGTGCATATTTATCGTCGTTATTGATAATTGCATTGTTTCCTTTTTTAAGTCCTTTAAAAAGCTTAGCTTTAGCGTTAAAATAATTTTCCATTGTAATATGGTAATCAAGATGGTCTTGAGTTAAATTCGTAAAAATTGCGCTTTGAAATCTGCAATTTTTAACCCTGAATTGTTCAAGCGCATGGCTTGAAACTTCGCTTATGACATTTAAAACATCAGCTTTTAAAATTTTTTGAAGAGTTGCCTGCATTTGAGGCGCCTGCGGGGTTGTGTGCTTTGCTTCAAGATAGTCATCTCCCGATGCAAGTTTATAGCCGAGTGTACCAATCAGGGCACATTTTTTTTCTGCTTTTTCAAAAATTTTTTGCACAAGATGGGCAACCGTTGTTTTACCGTTGGTACCCGTAACACCCATTAAATTAAGTTCGTTTGAAGGATGATGATAAAACGCTGCTGCTAAATCAGCAATACTTTCTTGCGTTGATTTAACTATTATTTGCGGAATTTCAATATTCAAAGGTCTCTCGCACATAAGCGCAACAGCACCTTTTTCAAAAGCACTCTGCGCAAAATCATGTCCGTCTACATGTTCTCCTTTAAGGCAAACAAAGATTTCATGCGAATTTATGGTATTTGAATTGTATGAGATTCCTTTTATATCGACATCTTTAAAATTTAATTTGTCCAAAACATCAACTTGTTGTATTAAAGTGCTTAAATTCATTTCGGTTGTCCTTTTGATTTATCTTTAAGTCAATTTTATCAAAAATATAATTATTTTTTCAGATTTTTATCAGGGTTTAGATTTAAAATTCTTACAAGTTCCGTTGAAATTTCTTTAAATATCGGGCCTGCAACGGTTGAACCCCAAATTCCCCCTCCTTCAGGAGAATCAACTACAACATAAAGCAAAACCTTAGGGTTTGTTGCAGGGAAATATCCTATCATTGAAGCGTATAATTTATTTGAATAGCCTGTTCCGCTTGCATTAGGTTTTCTTGAGGTTCCTGTTTTTGCTGCAATATAAAAATCATCCATTTTAGCAGGGCTTCTGCCGTTTTCCATAGCTTGAACAAGCAGGTTTGTTATGTCTTTTGCATCCTGCTCTTCAAGTATTCTTCTTTTAACAACCCTTTTTGCTTCTTCTTCTTGTGAATATTTTATTACATGCGGAGTAATCCATACCCCTCCGTTAGCAATGGCGCTAACTGCAGCAGCCATTTGAATAACGGTTGTAGATGAGCCGTATCCGTAGCCCATAGCGCCATGGGTTGCATTATCCCATTTTGGATCGGGTAACAAACCGCTTGATTCGCCCGGAAGATCGATTCCTGTTTTTTCTCCGATATTGAATTGTCTTAAGCTGTTATAAAATTCTCTATCACTCATCATTTGAGCTATTTTAATTGAGCCGATGTTGGATGAATGTTCGAATAAATATACTAAATCAATAATTCCCGGGGCGCCTTTTGCTTTATAATCATAGTTATAAATATCCCACCAGCCGATTTTCAGTTTTCCCGTGTCGTTGATTTTTGTATCTTTATTGATTTTTTTATTCATGAATCCTGATGCAACGGTTAGAATTTTAAATGTTGACCCCGGCGGGTAAACGTCTGTTATTGCCCAGTTTTTCATATCCTGCATTGAATATTTACCGTAATCATTGGGATTATAGTTGGGTGTTATTGCAAAAGCAAGAATTTCTCCCGTTTTAGGATCAATTACGATTGCAGCCGCTTTTTGGGCATGGAATTTTTGAATTGCTTTTAAAAGATATTTTTCGCAAACATGCTGAACCGCTGAATCTATTGTAAGCACTAAAGTTTTGCCTTTTGCAGGGGCTGCAATGTCTGCCGGGTTTACACCGATATTGTAAATTATATCACCGTTTGGCGCTTTTTCATAAGTTATTGTTTTATCAACGTATTCTAAGTAATCTTTTGCTTTGTATTCAACGCCTCCTGCCGTATCCGCATTAGGGTTATAAAAACCAAGTACATGTGAAGCTAAGCTTCCCTGCGGATAAACGCGCCTGTTTTTAACTTCATAAGATAATTCTCTTAAATTTTTCTTTTTTATTTCCTGAACGGTTTTTCTGTCTAAATCTTTTTTAATGGTAATAATTTTTCTTTTTGCTGCCAGTTTGTGCGCTAAATCGTTAACGGGAATATTAACGTAAGGGGATAAAATTTCCGCTAATTCCAAAGGTGAATGATCGTAATAATCAGGATGAGCATAAAGTGTAAAAGTGGTTTTATCTGCTGCAAGTTTAAAGCCGTATCTATCTACTATTTCTCCTCTTAGAACGTACATTTTTGATGTTCTTTGGGTTTTTGCCTTTTTTTTGCAGTTTCTGATATCACAAACCTGCAATAAAAACAAATAAAGCGCAAGTGCAACACAAGTGATATAAAAAATTGATTGCAGACAGCCTATACGTCTTTCAAATTTGTTGTTATACTTTTCTTTCAACTTATTCACCCGATAAGGAAATTAATAGCTGATTACCAATGAATGTCTTTTTTTGTTTTTGTTTAAATTTACATCAGGAGCATCGATTGTATTAACTTCTACAACCTGTTTTGCTCTTTGTAAAAAGTTGGTCTTTGAAACCGCTTTATCGATATTATAATAAGATTGAAGCGAATCAACTTTATTTTGAAGCTCATCATTTTCATAGTTTAATTCAAGGGTCGCTCTTGAAATCTGATTAAGCTGTACTTCTTTGCAGGACACAAAGTAATAACAAACAAAACAAAATAAAACCAATGCCCCTAAAAGTATGTATAAAAAATTATTAACGCGGGTAATAATCAATTCTTTATACGGTTTTTCGTTTAAAAAATAACCGCTTATAATTTGCGCGCTTTGTGTATTTTTAACGGGATTTGTTGCTGTTGTTTGTGTATCTTTGTTTTCCTGTTTATTTTTTTTATATTTTTTTTGTTTATTAAAATAAGAATTCAAATTAACCTCTATATTCTTTTTGCTATTCTAAGCTTTGCACTCCTTGAGGGCGGATTTATTTTTAGTTCTTCAGCGCTTGCTGTTATCGGTTTTTTATTTATTAATTCAATCATTTTGCCGCCGCAGCTGCACACTAAAGCATATTTATCACACCTGCAAGATGCATAGGCTTTAAGCGTATTTTTTGCTATCCTGTCTTCAAGTGAATGAAACGATAGCACACTTATTATAGCATTAATTTCGCTTAAATTTATAACTTTTTTTAATGTATTTTCAAAATTTAACAATTCGTGGTTAACTTCGATGCGAAGCGCTTGAAAGACTCTTGTTGCAGGATGAATCTTTGATTTTATTTTAGGCGTTGATTCAACTATCAGGTTTGATAATTCAAGAGTAGTATTTATAGGCCTTTTATTGATAATTGCCTGCGCAATTCGCTTTGAGAAACGCTCTTCGCCGTATTTTGAAAAGATTGCCGTTAAATCATCTTTTGAATATTTATTAACTATATCCCATGCGCAAAAATCCTGCTCTTGGTTAAATCTCATATCCAAAGGCGCATCTTTTAAAAAGCTGAAACCCCGATTTTGCGAAGTTAATTGATGATATGATGCTCCAAGATCAAATATCGTACCTCCCGTTATTTTTTCAATTCCTAAATTTTTTAAATGAATATCAATATCTTTGTAGCTTCCTTTTATTATTGTTAAATTTTTGTAATCTTTAAGACGCCATGACGCGTATTCTATTGCATCATCATCCACATCAAAAGCAATAAGGCGTCCTTTTTTGGATATTCTTTTTAAAATTTCTTCGCTGTGGCCGCCGCCGCCAAGAGTGCAATCGACAAAAATTTTGTCTGAGTCGATACAGTTAAGCGAGTCTGCCACTTCTTTTTTTAATACCGTATAGTGTGTAAATTCAGGTGTATTCATTTTAAAAATTTATCATTCTTTTTAATTTTTTTAATTTTTGTTTTAGTGTCTTATCTTCATCGGGAAGCAGGTTTTCGCTGTTATATTTGAGGTATCTTGATATGACATTTTTGGGCAATTGCTCGTTATCTTTGAGAGTGCGCGCAATAAGTTCAAGATAATCATCCTGCAAGGATGCATAATCTTTATATTTTGCTCTTATGTCTTCATCTGCTTCACGATACATCAAAGCGTCAAATGCACATTTTAAGTTTATATCGTTTTTTTCTTTCGGGAAAAGCGAAATTGCCTGTTGAACAGTTTTTTTATCTGTCAAAACATCAATTATTAAATCACTTACAAGTAATCTGTTTTGATAGATTTTTAATTTTTCGCTTTCCATAGTCTATATTATACATTCAACAGTCTGTCATTTTCATGTGAATTTAAAATTTGACTCAATTTTGTCATATCGCCGCCGCAATATCTTTGTGCAACTTCTTTCAGTGCATTTAGAACAATTTCACGGTTTGAGCGCGTTGTTCTGTAGTAAAATTTTTTACCCTGTTTGAATCTTAAAAGCATGTTTTTTTCATATAATCTGTCCATTACCGTTTTAATTGTTGTATATGCTCTTGCTTCGGTTTTATTCATTAAAAGATACACATCTTTAACTGAATTTGTATAAATTCCTTGAGATTCCAAATCCCAAAGGCTTGATAATATGGCACTTTCTAATATTCCATGCTTGTTTTGCATTTTATTTCCTTTCTTAATATTAATTATTTTATTTTAATGGGTAAATCGAAATTTACATCTTTTGGCCCGAATTTTATGCTGCTGTTGTCGATTTTTTTATTGTCGTTGTATTTGTATATGTAAATATTATTATTTCGTTTTATCGAATCTTTTTGCTGCATCGCATCTTTCATAACCTTATCAAAAGCGCTTTCTCTTTTGAATTCTATCTTTTGAGTGCTGCATGCGCATAATATAATTCCAATTAAAACACAAACAAAAATAAAATAACAGTTCTTATTCATCTCATCCCCAAAATTAATATCTACTTATTAGATATAACCAATTGATTAAAAGGTATTTCAATTTTTTCTATCTCAAATTGCTCTTTAATAATTTTATTAAATGCGCGTTTTATTATCCATTGACCTTTGGGTTTAGTTTTAATTCTGCATTTTACGTTAAGCGCACTTTCCCTAAATTCATCCAATCCCCAGATTTCAATATCGTCCAAAATTAATTCTTTATATTTTTCATCATTTTTCAATAATTCAAAACTCTTATTAATTACCCTAAATACGTTATCGATATTTTGTTCATAACCGACATCAAAATTAAAAAAAGCGTAAGAATAGCGCATTGTATAATTTTTAATCGAATTGATATAACCGCAGCGAATAAAATACACGGCTCCCGATTCTGCTGAGCGAACAGTGATAAGTGTCAGGGTAATTTTTTCAACATTACCCTTCATTCCCTCAATATCAACGTAATCACCTATCCTAATTTGACCTTCAAGCAAAATTACAATTCCGCTAAAGACATCTTCAACAAGCCTTTTTGAGCCGAAACCGACAGCAACACCCAGAATCCCTGCCGTTGCCAAAAGCGGTCTTACATCAATTCCAAACAAAAAAAGCATGTTTATAATATAAATTGCAAAAATAATTGCTTCTAAAGTGTGAACTAAAATTTCTTTTAATGTTTTACATTGCTGAATGCGTTCTTGAGAATCAAGGCGCTTTGAAACTTTTAAAAATAAAACATTTGATACACTTTTTAATATCTTAAGCGATATGACAAATAAAAACGTACATTTAAAAATGTTCCACAAAAATACAATAATTTTTATATACTGCGGTTTTAAATTGATAAAATCAAGCGATAGTAATTCTTCCATGTGCCCCCCGATTGTTTTTATATAAATTACCATAATTTTTTAAAAAAATAAATCTTTTGATGAAGTATAAAATTCACCTTTGGATTAATCTTTTATTTTTGTTATGTCGCTAAACTAATTTATGTAATTATAGAGGTATTATTTTGAGTTTCAGATATACAAACGATAAAAAAACTGATTTTAAAGAACTGAAAGATAAATATAGCGCAAATCCCATAAAGAAGGACAAAAAGTTTTACTGCTCGCTTGGGGATTCTTTTATGCTTAAAAATGAATACAGAAAAGCCGTAAAAGAATATCTTGTATCATTAATGATTGATAAAAATAATATCTATGCAAGAAAAGGCGCTTCAAAGGCCTATAAAAATTTAAAAGAATACGATAAAGCAATTAAACACTTAAAAGATGCAAGAAATATTTACGGGTTTGATTCCGAAGTATATTATGAGCTTGGGCTTAATTATTTATTAAGTGCCGATAATTTAAACGCGCAAAAAAATTTCATAAGAACAATTAAATTGCAGCCCGACAACAAAAACGCGCAAATTAAACTCGCCCTTACCCACGAACTTTCAGGAGAAGGCGATATGGCAATATCGGTTTATAAAAGAATCATCGAAAAATATCCATATTACATCCCGGCACTTACAAGTTTAGCCGGGTTATATATAGAATCATGCGATTACATAAGCGCAGTTAAATTGTATCGAAAGGTTTTATCTTTAAACAAAGATTTTTACCGCGCATATCTAGGTTTGGGTTTGTGTTTTGATAGGCTTGAAAAATATACAAGTGCAATAAGGTTTTATAAAAAATATATAGCCTATAAACCAAAAAGCCAAACCGCAAAGTCTCTTGTGGGGCGCATTTATGAAATCGGGAGCATAATGAAAAAGCATAAAAATAAAAATAATTTAAAAATTGTTAAAAATAATAACAATATAGATGTATGAGAAAAATAATTTTTAATTGACAAGACTAAAGTCAATCAATATAATATAATAAGAATTAAGTTATTACAGAATAGTGAATAGAGGACGTAATTTATGAGAATTAAAAAAGGTTTTACATTGGCCGAAGTTCTAATCGTATTGATGGTAATCGGCGCAATCGCAACAATGACCATCCCGTCATTGATGAAAGGTGTAACTGAAACTCAATGGAAAACGGCTTATAAAAAAGCTTACAATGCGGTTATTAACCTTACGGCAATGGAAAGAATTGCAGGTTCATTGCCTTCAACTGCTGATGCAACCGGTGTTGGCTTAATGTTTCAATCTCTGCAATCAAATTTATCTGCAAAAGATTATACATCACAAACAAATAGTGCTGTAAATAGCGGTACTGTTGCTACAACTGCGCAATTACAAACAGGGATAACATTTACAGACTCTAACGGAAATGCTGTTTCTGCGGGTGATGCAAATGATGCAGTCGATTTTACTGCAGGTGGAGAAACTTCGCCTTGGATAAATACTGATGACGGCTTATCATATATGGTAACAAAAGGTACAACATGTGGTACAAAATCAGGCATAGATTCTGCAGCTGATTTAGCTGCAGCATTAAGTAATTCTTGCGTAGTAGTTATTGTTGATGTTAATGGGGTAAATAAAGGTCCAAATATTATTGAACCTCAAATGACAGCTGGAATCGCTGCTGCTGAATCTATGGATACATTAACAGGCGATCAATATTACATATTTGTTGGTCGCGACGGTGCTACAGCCGGATCTAAAAAGGTTACTGTTACCGGTCGTATAGTTGGCGATTTAAAATAAGTTTATTATTTGCTTAAAAAGCGCTCTTTGTTTTTATTGGAGCGCTTTTTTTATAAAATTTTCAGGAAGGTTTATTTGTGAAAAGAAAAAAAGCCTTTACTCTTGCAGAAATTTTGATTGTGCTTATGGTTATAGGTTTGATTGCAACTCTGAGTGTGCCGTCTTTATTAAAAGGCATTTATCAGGCGCAATGGCGCTCGGGCTTTAAAAAGGCGTATAACGTTATAAAAAATATGTACGCAAGCGAAAAATTGGGCGGATCTACCATAGGTTCTTCTGATTCTAATGCTGTTTTAACTTTATTTGATCAGATGGTAAACAATATTTCGCCAACAGGTTATGTCGCACCTTTTTCGCTTGATGAGATTTCTTCAGGCAAAGGGGTTGTTTCTTCGGATATATATTCAAGTGTTGGGTATACCCTGTTTGGAAGAGAGCATAGTGGTGAATTAAGTGTTGAAATTTCCGATACTTCACCATGGGTAATTTCGCAAGATAATTTTGCATACTGTGTTATAAAAGGTAATGAATGCAAAAGAATTTCTGAAATAAATTCAATGCCAAGCCATAATGAAGCTTTAAATGCTTCATGTCTTGCCGTTGTTGCTGATGTAAACGGGCTTCAAAATTCCCCTAATTCCACACAGGATCAAACAATTGATGCAAACGCTAAGACACCTCAATTAACCTCGGACAGATTTTTTATATATGTTGGCGCTGATGGTATTACTGCAGGTTCTACCAAAAATACTTTAAGCGGAAGAATTATTGCCGATAGCAATTAACAAGCTTTTATTCTATTCAATGCAAAATATATTCCTGCTATTGTTGCTGTTGCAAGGGAGTATTTTTTAGGGTCCAGGTTAAATATAAAATCGTTTATTTTATCTGTTTCAACAAAAAACCTCTCAACTATTATCCCGCCATCGCTTAGCGGGGTTTTTGTTATATTTTTTTCATCGCAAAATGCGCTCACAAAACTTAATGTTTCGCTTGAAAGGCCGTTTGATGTTGAGCAGTTTTTTTGTTCAAAAAATAACTTTGCTTCTTCAATTCCCGCTTCTTCAATTAACTCTTTTTTAGCGCATTCAAGAAGGTCTTCATTTTTATTTATATCCCCGATTAGTCCTGCAGGGGATTCTATTGAAAACTCGCATTTATCCTCATTATACATCGGGGGTCTTTTTGTTTTAAGTAAAAGAAAATTATTTTTATTATTTATATTAACAACCGTAGTTATCACAACGGCACTGTCGTGCTTGTTTGTGTCATTTGTTCTTCTAACGTAATACCAGTCGTGGTTTGAGGGGGATTTTGCGCTTTTAAACTCAAGAAATTTCGTTTTTTTAATAATTGTCATTTTAATCTTTCTATTATACTGTTATTAAATATTTTAACACCGTTTAAGTATTCAATCTCGATTTTTCCCTGAATAAAATCAAAAAAGTTTCTTTCTTTTAAAATATAATTTTCAATTTCTGTACTTAATAATAAGTTTGAATCAAAACCGATTATTTTATCTTCTTTTAATAGTTTTTTTACATAAATTGGTTTTATTGAATTTATATCAAGAATTACACCGTCTGAATCAGTAATTTGAACTATATCAAGCCTGTTTTTAATTAAAAACATTGAATCATAAATTGAAGTTAATTGCCTTAATTTTTGTGTAATTTCAAGATTTTTACAATCATTATCACACTCAGGGTAAAATTCAACTAAATTAAACCCTGAATCAAGATATTGTGCTGTTTTATCAAGAATTTCAATATCATTGTAAAATGATTTATATTCTACAATTAAGATTTTATTTACCTTGTTTAGTCTTAAATACTTAATATTTGTTATTTTACCGTTCATTATAAAATTATCTTAGTAGTTATATATCTTAGATTATAGCGAAATTTGTTCGATTTTAATAGTCTTTATTTATGGATAAAGATAAACAAGATTTAATTAATCGAGCCGTCAAAAACGACAAAAATGCGCTTATTAAGCTTATTAAACAAGAGCAGAATAATATTTATTCTACACTTTATTATCTTAAAAAAGATGAAAACGATATAAGTGATATTATGCAGGATATTTTAATTAAATTGAGCAAAAAGATATCAAATCTTAAAAATCCGAACAATTTTAAAAGCTGGCTAAACCAGATTATTATTAATTCTTATTATGATTACTTAAGAAAAAATAAGAAAAACGCTCAATCAATTAATTTATCAAGCAATGACGACGGCCAAGATTACGATATAGCTGATTTTGACTCTAATCCGCAGGATAAATTAATTAAACGTGAACTTGATTTAATTATTAAAAATTCAATTCAAAACCTTCCTCTTCATTATAAAATCCCTATTACCCTAAGAGAAATTCAGGGGTTGACGTATGATGAAATATCAAATATAACTAATACCTCAATCGGTACGGTTAAATCAAGAATTGCACGCGCAAGAAACATGATAAGAGATGATATAAACAAATATTCAAGGAGCTGAGATAATGTATAAAGTTGATTTAATTGATGAATCACTGTCAAAATATTACGATAACGAAATGAAAGAATCGGAATTATTGTCCTTTGAAGCAAAGATAGCTAATTCAAATTATATTAAAGATTATATAAATCAAAAATGTTTTGAATACTATAAAATATCAAGTTCAATTAATCGCACAAAAGAAAAATTAAAGCTAAAAAGCAACAAATTAACGGACGAAATAATAAACAAAAACCATGAAAAATTATTCTTTAATTTCTATACCGTTATTTTTAAGTGTGTCAATAAATATTTGCGCCGTTTGTCGCTGAATATCCTGCGGAACAACTCTCAATAATTCAATTGTTTTGGATATAACAGGGTCTTTATCGTACCATCTTGAGCCGCCGTTTAGTTGTTTTGTCAAATTGTAAAATTTATCAATCGCTTCTTTTGAAACTTTTTTTTCTACAGTCTCAAGAAAAATTTCCGCCTGCACCTTTAATTCATCCTGATAATCTTTAAGAATATTAATTACTTTTAGCATTAAAGGGTCATGGTCATACCATCTTTTGTATTGCGGCATTGTTTAAGCCTCCTGTTTTAGAATCCGCGTTTGAATCGGATTCAATTCTTTTAACATCAATATTTAATCCTTGCAGTTTTTCAACAAAATGTTCATAGCCTCTGTCAAGATGCTGAAGTTCGTAAATTTCCGTCTCTCCTCTTGCCATAACCGCAGCTACAACTAACGCAGCACCAGCTCTTAAATCCGTTGATTTAACCTGGGTACCTGCAAGACAATCAACACCTTTAATTATCGCATGCTTTTTATTTACGATTATATTTGCGCCCATTTTCCACAACTCAGGAATGTGCATAAAACGGTTTTCATATAAACTTTCCGTCACAACAGAAATCCCATCGGCACAGGATAATAACGCCATTGCAAGCGCTTGTAAGTCTGTTGGGAAACCCGGGTAGGGTTGTGTTATAAAATTCATGGGTTTTAATCTTGAAGAATTTGACACTTCTAAAGTATTAGGATCGATTAATTTTATTTTAGCGCCCATTTCAAGAAGTTTACCAACAAAAAGCGTTAAATGGTTCGGGAAGATGTTTTTAATAATCCCTTCTCCTTTTGAAGCGACAATTATGCTCATATAAGTTCCCGCTTCGATTCTGTCAGGAAGTGTTGTATATTCGCACCCTCTTAAATCGTTTTGATTTACGCCTGTAACCGTTATTTGATTTGTTCCGGCACCCTCGATTTTAGCACCCATGGTATTTAAAAAGTTTGCTAAATCAACTATTTCAGGCTCTTGAGCGGCATTTTGAATTATTGTTGTGCCTGATGCTGTTACCGATGCCATCATGATGTTTTCAGTTGCGCCAACAGAAGGAATATCAAAGCAGACGATATTTCCTGTTAAATTTTTTGCTTTAGCAACAACATAGCCATCTAGAACACTGCATTCGCACCCCAGCGCTTCAAGCCCTTTAATATGAAAATTAACCCTTCTTTCGCCGATTTTGCAGCCGCCGGGGAGTGCAACTTTTGCTTCGTTTAATCTTCCGACCAAAGCACCTAAAACACAAAAACTTGCGCGCATTTTACTTACATATTCTTTTGATGCAGTATAGTTTATAATATTTGTTGAATCGATTGTAATTTTTTTTGCCTTTTTATCGTAAGTTGTTTTTGCGCCGAGTTCATTTAAAACTTCAAGCATTATTTCAACATCGGACAGTTCGGGTACATTATATATAACACATGTATCAGAGCATAATAAAGAGGCAGCCATAAGCTTTAGAACCGAGTTTTTTGCTCCGCTTACGGATACTTCGCCCGAGGTTGGGTGCATGCCTTTTATTAATAATTTTTCGCTCAAGATAATATCCTTTTCTAACTGATTTTATTACAATTCTAGCATATTTTAAAGAAAAATATCGAAAAATAAAATTTTTATAGGATATTTTATTTATCTTTTTTGTCTATAACCTTGCTATCTATAACTTTTGCATCTATTATCCCGCTTTGGTTATTTTTTTGCTCTTCTTTTTGCTTTTCTTCCATTTCTAATTGTTTATTTATAATAACTGTTTGAAATATTTGAAATATATTGCTTGTAACAAGGTATAACAAAGCACCTGCGGGTATCGGGATAAATACAAAAGTTAAAACTATCATAACAGGCATAATTGTACCCATTGATTTTTGAATAGCCGCTTGCGTTTTATCCTGATCTTTCATTTGAGTTGTTGCCATCATGACCTTTTGAGAAAGCCAGATTGTTATTGCAAATATTGCTATTAAAAGCATAACGTCATAATGGATTTCATTTTTAGCGGGAGTTGTGGGAACGCTTGCCGCTAAAATATCACCTCTTCTGACAAATGTAACGTTTTCGGTCTCTTTTGTCATGATATTCATAACCGAAAGCTGAGCTTTTTGAACTTTATCAAGCTGAGAGAATTTTAAATTAAGGTTATCAAGAGATATTTTTAGCTCAACGGGTTTGTTAAGTTCGATTTCTCCTTGAATTGCTACTGCTTTTTGCGGTTTTTCAATTTTTACGTTATTTATCACCTGATTGTTATCTAAATAAACAATTGCTGATTTTCCTGCTTGGAATTGCGCATTTTTAGCAATTGAAAAAGAGCCGTCTGATGATACACCTGCGTTTGATTTTATTGTTGCATCCAGTCTGTTTATAAATAAAAAATTTGTTTTACCTGCCATTTGAATAAATTGAGGGCTCATAAGGGCACTGTATAACATAATGAATATGGGAATTTGAATTAACATAGGCAAACACCCTGCTGTCGGGTTAAAATTGTGCTCTTTGTAAAATTCCATCATTTTTTGCTGCATTAATTGGGGATTATTTTTATATTTTTCTTGAATCATCTTCATTTTGGGGCTTAAAGACTGCATGTTTTTCATTGAACGCTGCTGTGAGACGTTTATCGGCCACATACATATTCTCATAATAATGGTAAAGATAATTATTGCCATGCCGAAAGAGCCGACATACTGCGCCAGTTTTGAAAGTATTTCAATTGTTAATGCTACAAAATCCATTATATTCTCCTCAAAATTAAAGTCATTAAATTATCATTATGTAAATTTTACTATAAACATGTTAAAATTAGCTATATGGAAAATAATTTTGATACAATTGTTGCAATCATTACCCCGCTTGCTCAGGGAGCAGTTGGAATCATAAGAATATCAGGGGATATGAGTTATAAAATAGCTCAAAAACTTTTTTCAAAAGAAATTAAGCCTAAAATGATTAACTACGGTCATATTCTTGATAATGATTCAAAGGTTGTTGATGAAGTTATTTTACTCCCTTTTAAAGCGCCTCACAGCTATACAGGAGAGGACGTTATAGAAATTCAAACCCATGGGTCAAGCGCAATAATAAATGCTATTTTGGAATTAATTTTAGCGTCAGGCGCAAGAATGGCTCAAAGGGGAGAATTTACAAAGCGTGCTTTTTTAAACCATAGAATTGATTTATCTCAGGCTGAAGCTGTTGTTGATGTTATACAATCAAAAAGCTTAAAAGCAGCACAGGATTCTTTATCTAACCTTGGCGGATATTTAAAAAATAAAATTACGGATTTAAAAAAAGATTTAATTGAAATTTATTCAAAAATTATTGCATCAATTGATTTTCCTGAAGATGTGAAAGAAGTTGATATAAAAGAAGTCGAATCGATATGTAGTGATAAAATTACAAAAATTAATAAAATTTTATCAAACGCAAAATCACATGACTATATAAGGGATGGAATTAACGCTTGTTTAATAGGGAAGCCCAATGTGGGTAAAAGTTCTTTATTTAACTGTCTTTTAAACTATACAAGAGCAATAGTAACGGAAATTGAAGGCACAACCAGAGATACAATAAAAGAAACCATTAATCTTGGCGGATATTTGATAAATTTTATTGATACTGCAGGGATAAGAGACAAAGATAAAGCCGATATTGTAGAAAAAATCGGAATTGATAATTCAATTGATTCAATTAAGAATTCACAAATTGTTTTGTTCTTGTTTGAAAATTCAATTGATGAAATTGATAAAAATTTAATCGAACTTACAAATGATAAAAAAGTGTTATTTGTCAAAACAAAAGCAGATATTAACCCTCCTTCAAACAATGCAAATGTTATTAACATCAGCGCAGTAAGCGGGTTTGGAATAGATAAATTAAAAAATAAAATATTAGATGCTGTTTTGGAACTTATTCCTGATGATTCAGGATACACAACAAATAAACGCCAACAGACATGCTTAATTAAAGCATGCGAGGCGTTAAATAATGTTTTAGGCACAATTAAAAATAACCCTTTTTCCTTTGATATATCCGATTTAATTGCTATAGACTTAAAACAGGCAATTTTAGAGCTTGATGAAATAACAGGCGAAGTTTTAACTGATTCAATATTGGAAAATATTTTTGATAATTTTTGTATTGGAAAATAGTATTTTTGTAAATATTTGTAAATTTTTTGAATATAAAATTAATTAATTCAATTTAGCGCACTTGTAATTTTTGGAAGGATGGTAAATATGATAAGTTCGCTAAATTTTAGTCCGCATTATTTCAATATTTCTTTTAAAGGTAATAATGATAAAAAATATTCTACAAAACCGCTTGATTATGACACTTTTGTAAAATCGAAAAATCAGGTCTCAAAAATTTGCAATGTAACGGAAAACGAATTTATAAACTGGGCAAACAGTGTTGATTTTGTAAATACAATACTAAAAGATTCGATATGTGATAAAAATCTTATTGGAAAGGGATTTTCGCACAGCGTTTATAAAATTTCATCCAATGATGATTATTTAATAAGAGTATCAAATAATGCGCTTAAAGACGAATTAACAGGCGACGGGTTCGAGATTATTGATGCAGAAGATAGAAATCTTAAAGGCAACTTTGGTCAATGTGTAGCAAAACTCGTAAACCAAGACCTTCAAAAAAGAACAATTGAAGTAATGCTAAAGCAAAACGGAATCGCAAACGGAAACCCTCCTCCAAGCACAATTTATTACGAAAGCGGGGAATTAAAACCCAATGAAGTACCGTATGAGGATTATGAGCGCAAATATCACTTTGCAAAATGTATTGAAATTTTAGCAAATATGCCTCAGGAAACATTTGATAAACTTGTTGAAGAACTTGATATTGCAGGATACGCAGGCTATAAATTCGATTATTATAACCCGAATAATTTTTTGCTTGACGAAAACGGAAATATAATCAGCATAATCGATTTAGAATATACAGGCCATAAATTTAACAATGATTACGGCAATGCGCTTTATGCTTTATGTAGTTTTTCTTATTTGCCGACGTTTTTATCAAGCATGGATAATTCTCCTGTTGATGGAGAAATGATTAATGATACGATGAGAAATTTAATTCAGGTAATAGATAAGTATACCCAAGCGCTAAAAAACAACAATAAATGCTATACTATGGAAAGCAGGGGTTTTGTTGAAATCCTTAACAGTATACCCATGATGTTTTATCTTAAAGAACGCGATAGCGATAAAATGCTTGAAAAATTAAGAGAAATGGGTGTATTTGAATAATCAGATATTTTTAAGGAAATATTTAAGCGCATTTTCAAAATCGGGATTTAATACATAACACGCATCTTCAATTCCGTTAACTATTCTTTTAAGTTGGTGTGGTGGAAGTTTTTTTATGTTTGTATATGTTTTAATGCTTCTTATTGATGACTGGTTTGCAAGGCTTAAATTAAATTCCATCATCTTTTTAAAATCATCAAAGTCAACCTCTTTTGCTTTGAATATATTATCAAATGTAGAATTTATACTTTCAAAAATTACATTTTCAAAATCTAAACCCATGTCTTTGCTTCTTATAAATTCTTCAAAACGCTTCAGGCTTTTGCCTGAATCGCAATAGTCTTGAAATATGAATTTTTTTGTTGAATTTTTGATGTTATCGGGGTTTAAGCCAAGTCCGTAGATAAAATTGCGATATTCTTCAAAACCGTCTTTTGAACAAAGTTCCAGTCCGCTTTGAACCCCGTTTGTTAAATTTGAAATCGGAATAGTAGAAGAATCTACTCCTAAAAATCTGAGACAATCAGCAATTTTAGAGCACGATCTGCCAATTGAAACATATTCCCAGTTATGTTTGCCATATAGCTTATCATAATGTTTTTTAAGATTCTTTGAAACAACCGCACAGTTGTTTGCTGTTTCAACGATGGGAGTTGGAATATTGCTTAAATCATTTGTGTCAAAAACCTTACTTTTGTGAAATGTATCCACTCTACGGCATATTGAACCAGACAAAGTATTTCTTTGTGCTTGAGGATTATTTGAAACTATATCTGCTCTATAAGGTGAATTTCCGATTATCATATATTAATAAAGACAAATTTAGGATAAAAATTGACACTTTATTAATTTTTCATAATTGATTTAATATATTTTGCAACACCTTCACCTGTTGACATACAGCTTTTTTGAACCCTTAGCGCGCTGTGCGCTTCAAAATCAGCCCCTAAGATTTTTCCTATGACAAAAAGATTATTAATATCATAGCTCATAAGGCTCTCAATCGGAAGAGAATAGGAAGGCATTTTATCGATTGTTGTTTTTCTTTTATCGTTATTATGGATATCAATTTCATAATTTGCCTTTAAAACAGAGGTTTTAAAGGTTTTATTATTGAGCATATCTTCTTTTTTATAGATATACTTTGTTTTAACTCTGCCTTCTTCTCTGATTCCCGTTTGGGTTGCGATATTGACTATTATAGCATCCTCAAACCCGGGGAAATATTTTTTTGTAAAGTTTAAAAGCCTTAGTATTGCTTTTCTTGCATAAATAAGCTCTCTTGATGCTTTATAGGGGTTGTTTTTGTAGTTATTTATTCTCGGACAATTAAACGCAACCTCACCTTTAGCTCCTGCAATCGAAAAAATTTGAAAATATTCCCTGTCTTCTTCAAGAAGTATTTTATCATCAACCCCGAGCTTTAAATATTTATCCAAAGCCCAGAATTTTGACGTATCAGCAGTGGAAGCTGTTGTAAAATGGAGTTCATTATTTGTATTTCTCTCGTCTAGATAGGTATTGGTAATATCCTCATTATTATCTACATTTTTAATAAACTCACAAAATCGATTAACATCGACATTTCCCAAAATAAACCTTAGAGTATTTTTTTGAATCATTTCAGTATCTGATAAAAATTCACATCCAGATAATTTTGAAAGTTTTGCACAGCCCGTTGCATCAACAAAATATGTCGATTCAATAGGTATTGATAATAATCCACATGATAGAATAACACTTTTTATGGAACTATCTTTTTTTATAACTTCCATTATGTCTGTTTCAAATAAAATGTCTAAATTGTTATTTACATCAGGCGATGTTAAAATTTCATCAAGTACAATTTTTAAAAGCTCAGGATTAAACCAGCCGTCATTTTTATCTTTGTATGTTATTTGTGCATTATATTTTTTAGCACAATTAACAAGTTTTTTATAATAATCGCAGTTTATATCATCAACAGATGATTTCATAACAGGGACAACAAGCCCCCCTGTCATCAAACCGCCTAAAAAATTATTCTTTTCAACAAGAAGAGTTTTTAAATCATTCCTAGCGCAATTATAAGCGCAAGCACACCCCGATGTACCACCACCGATTATTGCAACATCATATTTTAATTTTTTTTCCATAATTGAATTATAAAACATATTAATAAAAACTCAAAAATCTTAAAATAATTTCAAATAAAATACAACATAAATACCAAAATATTAAATAGTAATATTACTATATTTAAACCCTATTTTAGATTGAATCGATTGGTTATGATAATGTATATTATGTAAACAGGGGGTCAAAGATTAAAAATGAAGTTTGGTATTAGAAAATAAAATAAGGCGTCTTAAAATCGATTCTGAGCGGTCTTATTATTTGAAACTGATTTAATTTTGTATAGCATGAGTTTAAATTATTATTCAAGTTTAAAATCTTAAAATAATTGTACTTAAATAAGATATAAATCGAATGAAATTATATTTTTTAATTGATATCCTGAAACAAAATTAAGGAGTAAAGTTATGCAAAATACAATTACCAACGCAAGCGATAAAATAAGGCTTATGCTTGTAGATGATCATAAATTATTCAGATGCGGTATAAAATCTTTATTTGAAAATTCAAAAAAAATCTGCGTTATTGCAGAAGCGCAAAACGGCAAAGAGGGGGTTTCAAAAATTTTGGCACAGAATCCCGATGTAGTTTTGTTGGATTTAGAATTGGGTGATATTAACGGACTTGATTTAATTGAAAAAGTCAACGCGCAGAAACCCAATATAAAATTTGTCATCTTAACGACGCACTGCAACGAACATGTTATAAATAAAGCCATGAAAATGGGTATTTACGGTTATATTTTAAAAGACGTTAATTCGGAATTATTGGATATGATTGTAAAATCCGTTGCTGCAGGTGCAATGTGGATTGATAAAAAAGTTGTGCAAATATTAAGAGAATTAAATCCAAACGTTGTTCCTAATACTCAAGTTTCGCGCTCAAACTTTAAAACAACCCATGCAAATTTGACCGCAAGAGAATATGAGGTTTTAAAGCTTGTGGTAGATGGTAAATCGAATCAGCAGATAGCGCAAGCTCTTAATATTTCGGAACACACTTCAAAAGCTCATGTTTGCAATATTATTCAAAAGCTTGTTGTTGATGATAGAACACAGGCAGCAGTTAAGGCAATTAAAGAAGGTATTGTTTAGATTATTATCGCTATCAGTCGTATCGAATGATATGAAATATTATAACTACCAATCGAATAGATATAATTTAAGGAGAAAAAAATGGAAATAAAATTTATTACGGACGAAACAAAAAAAGCGCGCAATTTTTTCTTGGAAAAAATATCATTTATGATAAGCCCTTATGAATTAAAAAGGAGAATTGACGAGTTTATTAAAGATATAAACATTGTTGATGTAAGAGAATATGACGATTATATTGACGGCCATATACCTTATGCAATCCATGTGCCCTTTAGTGATTTAGAAAACCATCTTGTTATGTTCGATAAAGATAAGCTTAATATTGTGTATTCATCAAGCGAATATTGCACGCTTGCCTGTAAAACAGCCTATATTCTTGCCGATAAAGGATATAAAGTAAAAGTTTTATCTGGTGGGATGTATATATGGAAAAAGCTTAAAAATGAAGTAGTTAAAACTTCTTCGAATGAATTGGGCGATTAGAATATATACTTTTGATTTATAATATATATGTAGTATTTTAATTTTTTATATATTATGTAGAATAATAAAAGAAAAGCCCAAATATGTAATTCGGGCTTTAAGATTTACTAACGATACAAGACTCATTATTTAACCGTTTTTGAAACCTATCAAATTCGGTTTTTTTTAATTGTTGTTAATGCATGACCTTATTCTTTTGGGTATGTTCGCCTTATCTGATTTGATTTATGGCGCATTATCTATAGTACAGGAAAAATATTTTTTTGCAAGCAAATAATTTAAAAAAATGTGATAATTTTTATAATTATCTAAAGATTCAGGAATTATGCTAATTTTAGCTGCATTTTCCGCTTAACCTTTTGTTACAATTATTTTATATCCGCTATTGCACAAAACTCAATAAAACTCCCGATTAAGTTCTCTTGCCATATTTTGACCCCTTTGTGCGCAACTAAAACGCTTGGTGCAAAATTCCAGATATATTTAATGCCTGATTTAACCATATAATCACAAACACCCTGCGCAACTTTATTTGGGGTTGTTAAAATTCCGATATTTACTTGATATTTTTTAATCAATTTTTCAAGATCGCAAAGATTATATATAGTTTTTCCGTTTATGGTTTTACCTATTTTATTTTCATCAATATCAAAAAGAGCAACTATATCAAGCCCAAACTCCCTAAATTTAGAATAGCCTGATAATGCCTGTCCTAAGTTACCTGCTCCTATTACAAAGGCTTTTTTTATAACTTTATAATCAAGAACATCTTCTATTTGAGCTTTAAGCTCATTTACTTCATAACCTACTTTGCATTTACCTTTGCATTTTATATTTTTTAAATCTTTTCTAACTTGTGTTTCGTCAATTTCAAGCATTGATGAAATTGATGATGAGGTAATGTTTTTAATTTCCTTTTTGGAATAATCTCTAAGTATCGTGTAATATTGCGTTAATCTGTTTATTGTTCTTTGAGATAACTCGGATTTCATGGTTTTTCCTTTAAAAAAGAGGCTTAATATTTTATTAAGCCTCTTTTAAATCAATTGAAACTATACAACGCCATTGAATGCATCAATGTATATTTTCTTCATATCTTCCATTATCGGATATACAGGGTTTGCGCCCGTGCATTGGTCGTCAAATGCCAATTCAACCATATCATCAAGTTTAGCATAGAATTCTTCTTCCGAAATGCCAAAGTCTTTGATTGAATTAGGAAGTTCGATATCTTTCATTAGTTTATCAATAGCATCGATTAATAATTGAGTTTTTTCTTCGTTTGTTGAACCGCCAAGCTTTAATTCGTCCGCAATTTGAGCGTATCTTTCAATAGCGCAGGGGTATTTATATTGCGGGAATGTAGCTTGTTTTTTCGGGCAATCCGTTGCATTGTATTTAATAATTTGCCTTATTAACAATGCGTTAGCTACACCGTGAGGAATGTGGAACAATGCACCCAATTTATGAGCCATAGAGTGGCACAATCCTAAAAATGCGTTAGCAAATGCCATAGCTGCAATTGTTGCGGCATAGTGCATTTTTTCTCTTGCAATCGGATCATTAGCACCTTCATGATATGAACGGCTTAAGTATTTAAATACAAGTTTTGTTGCTTCAAGCGCATTTGAATTTGTGAAGTTTGTAGCCATGCAGGATACATAAGCTTCAACGGCGTGTACTAAAGCGTCAATTCCTGATGCTGCGGTTAAACCTTTTGGCATACCGTCAACAAAGTTAGGATCAACGATAGCCATTGAAGGAGTAAGTGCATAATCCGCAATTGCATATTTAACGCCTGATTTATCATCGGTAATGATTGAGAAAGGTGTAACTTCAGAACCTGTACCTGAGGTTGTAGGAATTGCAACCATTAAGGCTTTTTTACCAAGTTCGGGAAGTTCGCAGATTCTTTTTCTGATATCCATAAATCTCATTGCGATGTCTTCAAATACGGTATCAGGTTGTTCATATCTTAACCACAATATTTTAGCCGCATCCATCGGAGAACCGCCGCCAAGAGCAATGATTACATCAGGTTCAAACGGTTTCATAATCGTGTATGCTTCTTCTATTGTTGATAGAGTAGGATCCGGTTTAACATCAAAGAAAATTTCATGGTCAATTCCGATATCGTCAAGAACTTTTGTAATTTGATCAGCAGCACCTGAATTAAACAAGAATCTATCAGTTACGATGAACGCTTTTTTTCTTCCTTGTAATTCACGAAGTGCTAAATCGGTTGCGCCGCGTTTGAAGTAAACTTTTTGAGGAACCTTAAACCAAAGCATATTTTCTCTCCTTTCTGCAACTCTTTTGTAGTTTAAAAGATCTTTAACGCCAACGTTACCCGAAACAGAGTTTCTGCCCCATGAACCGCATCCAAGGGTTAAAGAAGGTTCCATTCTGAAGTTGTATAAATCGCCAATACCGCCTTGGCTTGAAGGTTGATTGATTAAAACCCTGCAAGAAGGCATTTTCTTAGCATAGGCATTTATTCTGTCTTTTTTTCTATCGTCCGTATATAAAACGGAAGTATGACCTGCACCGCCTCTTGATACAAGATAATATGCCTTATCTGCAGCATCTTCGAAGCTTGATGCTCTATACATTGCTAAAATAGGAGACAATTTTTCTCTTGAGAAAGGATCATCCCAGTTTACTTCAGGCCTTTCACCGATTAAAACTTTAGCATTATCAGGAACATTAAATCCTGCTAATTCTGCGATTGTATGTGCGCTTTGACCTACGATTTTAGGATGCGCCGTACCTCTTGCAGGATCAATAAACGGAAGATCAACAAGTTTTTGTTTTTCTTCATCATTCATAATATATGCGCCTCTGTAAGCAAATTCTTTTTTTACTTCTTCATAAATTGAATCAACAACAATAACTGATTGTTCAGATGCGCATATCATGCCGTTATCGAACGTTTTAGACATTAAAATTGAAGAAACTGCCGTTTTAATATCTGCTGTTTCATCAATTACAACCGAGCAGTTACCGGGACCAACACCAAGAGCAGGGTTGCCTGATGAATAAGCTGCAGTTACCATTCCGGGGCCGCCTGTTGCTAAAATGCAGGCAATTTTTTTGTGTTTCATAAGCATTCCGGATAATTCAATTGAAGGTACATCAATCCAGCCAATGATGTCTTTTGGAGCGCCTGCTTTAACAGCTGCGTCTAAAACCAATTTAGCTGCTTCAATTGTGCATTTTTTAGCTCTGGGGTGTGGTGAAAAAATGATTCCGTTTCTTGTTTTAAGAGCTATTAATGATTTAAATATAGCAGTTGATGTCGGATTTGTTGTAGGAACGATACCAGCTAAAACGCCTAAGGGTTCAGCTACAACTTTAATTCCGTTTGCTTTATCTTCTTCAATAATTCCGCAAGTTTTTGTGTTTTTGTGTTTGTTATAAATGTATTCTGAAGCAAAATGGTTTTTAATGATTTTGTCTTCAACAACACCCATTCCCGTTTCTTCTCTTGCCATTTTGGCTAAAGGAATACGTGCTTTGTCTGCTGCTGTTGCTGCGGCTTTAAAAATTTTATCTACTTGTTCTTGAGAAAAAGTAGCAAATTCCTTTTGCGCTGCAACTACTCTGTCGATTAATGCGTCAAGATGTTCGGTAGTTTCAACCGCTTCGACTTTTTTTGCTTTGGTAGTTGTCATTTTTATTCTCCTTTTCGTGATAAAAATCTCTATTTAAATAATATCACATAGAAATAAATTGTCAATCCTACACTTTATATTTTATATTCCTTTACTTGCGCGTCATTTTAAACTGTTGTATTTTAAAATTATGAAGTACAATAAAATTCCGCATGATTATTTCATTACAATTATAGACAGATTAACAAGACTAACACCGGCATATATCAGATATAAACGTGTATTTGATGACGTTATAAATAAATTCTGCACAAGTGATAAAGTTAAAAATATCACTATTGCAGACAATATTAAAATAGCATGCGAAATAATCAATAATTCGCTTGATGAAGAATTTGATAATTCATCTATCTATGCTCTTATTAATTCACTTGAAGATAAATATTTTAAAAATAACATATTATCTTATCAATACCTATCGGTACGATTGAATTATAAAGGTATATTAAAAAATATCGATATAAATTCAAACACACCCAAAAACGTTATCTGGTTTAAAAGAATTGTTGAAAATGAATGCAATATTATAAAACTAAGAAATGAATATTCTCTTTTATATCCGGTTGAAAAGATAATTCTTTGCGAAGGACAAACGGAATATACTTTATTAAGTACCATATTTAAACTTTTTAATTATGACTTTAATAAAATGGGGGTCATGGTTATCCCTGCAGGCGGGAAAAATCAGGTTGCAAGGAAGTTTTATCAAATGGCTGATATATATAATTTGCCTGTGTATATACTGCTTGATAGTGATGCAATACAAATTAAAGGTGTAATTGAAAATAAATTAAGAGCCACAGATAAGCTCTACATCTTAAAAAGCGGTGAATTTGAAGATATTATTCCTTGTGAAATATTAAAAAATACCATAAATTCAACGCATTCAAACGAATTAAACTGCGAAACAACGGATTTTAATTCTTTAAATAAAAATGTTGAAAACTTAGGAGATATATATAAAAAATACGGTTTTGGAGAGTTTAAAAAAGCTCAGTTTGCGCAAGAATTAAAGGATTATATAAAAAATTACTGTAATATTGAGGATTTTAAAAATTCCGAAATAAATAAACTTGTGTCTGAATTTATAAACTAGGCGCCAAGCTTAGATTTTACAATATTTAAAAAATTTTTAATATCAATCGGTTTTGTAATATATGTGTCGATATTATATTCTTTTGCTTTTTGTTTGTCGCAATCCATTGCACAGGCTGAAACTATGATTATTTCAGGCGTTTTTATATTTTCTGTTTTTAATTTATCCAACAGGTCAAACCCGTTTAACTTTGGAAGCTGAATATCTAAAATAATAAGATTATAGTTATTTTCTTTTATCTTATTAAACCCCTCAAGGCCGTCATAAGCACAATCTACATTGTAATTGAGATATTTTAGAATATCATTAAATAATTTCATATTTAATTCGTTATCTTCAATAACTAAAATATTCATCTTATTATGTTTGAAAACTCCATTGTAAAGCAACTTCCCTTGTTAAGCTCGCTTTCAAGAGTGATTTTTCCTTTATGAAGCTTAACGAGTTCTTTTGTAATTGTTAAACCAAGTCCTGTTGAGGTTTGATTTTTTGAATAGACATTATTCAAATGGACAAATTTTTTAAATATCTTGGAATGATACTTTTTATCAATACCTATGCCGTTATCTTTGATTTTAAGAATGTATTTTTTATCTTTTACAAGTTGATGAATTTCAATTTTGCCGTTTTGAGGGGTAAATTTAATTGCGTTACTTATTAAATTATACAAAATCTGCTGGAATTTTTGATTGTCCGCATAGATATTCCCGTCAAATTCGTTTTTAAAAACCACACTTATATTTTTATTTTTATATAAAGGTTCAAGTATATTTATGACTTCATTAATAACAACAGCAGGATTTAATTCGACAGGACAAAACTTCATGGCGTTTGATTCAAGCTTTGATAAATCGAGGATTTCATTAATCATTCCAAGCAAATGAAGCCCTGAGATTTGAATATCTTTAATGTATTCACCCTGTTTATCGTTCAGTGAACCGAATATTTGACTGTCTAATGCTTGAGAAAAGCCGATTATGGCGTTTAGTGGTGTTCTTAATTCATGGGAAATATTTGCAAGAAACAAGCTTTTTGTCTTATCGATTTCTTGAAGCTTTTTATGCTGCTTTTTTATAACACTGTACGCATCGTCTTTTTCTGCAATTGCATCCTGCATTGCCCTTAATTGCATTTTAAACACTTCGTTTAATTCATAGTCTTTAATTTTATAGCTCAATATTTTTGAAACGGTTAAAAATGCTTCAACTATATCCTCATTAATATCATCATCCGCACTTAGCGCCAAAAGTCCGAATATTGAATCTTGAATGGAGAGTTTTATAAACAGTGTATTTTTTTTAAAAAAATCGCATTTTTGATATTTAACTACTTCATACTCATTATCGGAATTAAAAAAATTATACAAATCTTCTTTATCAATAGAAAAAGGTTTATATTTAGGATTAGATACTTTTAGGTTGAACCTTACATCCTCACAAAAAAATATAGCCAAAGTTGCCTTTGGATATATTTTAGAAACCATTAAAAGGATTTTTTCGTAAAATTTAATGTTATTTATATCATCAAAATCAATAATTTTATTTATTAATTTTAACGTTTTAGAGTTTAAATTACCCATTTATAACCTTAATTTAAATCAAATACATAACCGCCTTTGGTTGCGTTTTTAAGTATGTCTTGAGAAATTTTTGTTCTTAAATTTTTAATGTATTTATACACATAATCGCAAGGTAAATCTAATATTTTAGCTAAATCTTTAGCATATACTATCTCGCCTTTATTTTCGATAAAATGGTCTAAAACAAGATTTTCTCTTTGCGTTAAAGGTTTTATGCAATTAAGTTTGCTTTTAATATCATTTATTTTTTTATTTTCACCTGAATCGTTTTTATTTAAAATTTCATCTTGTATTTTTTGCGATTCTTTTGCAAGTTTAATAATTTGATTATTTGAAGACGATTCTCTTGAAGTGTACAATCTTTTTTCATTCTTCATTACGATGTCAATTATATCGCTTGTTTTTTTGTCTTCTTCAAGAATTTTTCCAAGTCTTCTTGCATACTCTTCCAATGTAATCTTTTCTAAAGAACTTCTCCATTGTTTAATTTCTTCTTTAGTTAGATACTGACTCATTGAATCCCCCATAAATAACTTGTGTTTATTGCTTTAAATATGTTATAACATAATCCAAATCTAAAATCAGCAAATATTTCATAACGTAAATTTTTTTTAAAAACGTTAATATTATTCATTTTTCGCTTGACAATTAAAAATGCCCGAAAGCTGAAAACTTTTCGGGCATTTGATTAATTTAAGATAACAATTTAGTCTTTTGCATGACCTGCTGTACCAAGTACATCAATCATTTTATGTTTTACCATTTCTTTAACAGCTGTTCTTCCCGGGCCCATGTATTCTCTCGGGTCAAATTTTTCGGGATGTTCAATAAAGAATTCACGAATTGTTGATGTCATAGCTAATCTTAAATCGGTATCGATGTTAATTTTAGCAACACCGTGTTTCGAAGCGTAATTTAACATTTCTTCCGGAACTCCCTGTGCATCAGGCAAGTTACCGCCGTATTTATTACATTTTTCAACAAATTCTTTAGGAACGGATGATGAACCGTGTAATACAAGAGGATAGTTCGGGAATCCTGCATCAGCTAAAGCTTTTTTGATTTCTTCAAGTCTTTCAAAGTCAAGTTTTGCTTCGCCTTTGAATTTGTAAGCACCGTGAGATGTACCGATTGCAACAGCCAAAGAATCGCAGCCCGTTTCTTTAACAAATCTTGCTGCTTCTTGCGGGTCTGTGTATGTTGAATCTTTAGCATGGACTTTAACATCATCTTCAACGCCTGCTAATTTACCAAGTTCTGCTTCAACCGAAACACCGCGTGCATGAGCGTAATCTACAACTTTTTTGGTTAGTGCAATGTTTTCTTCAAGAGGGAATCTTGATCCGTCTATCATAACAGAAGAAAATCCGCCATCAATACAAGCTTTGCAAATTTCAAAATCAGCACCATGGTCTAAGTGAAGTGCTATGGGAACCGTAGTTGTTGCAAGAGCAGCTTCAACCAGTTTAATTAGATAAGTTTGGTTTGCATATTTTCTTGCGCCTGCCGAAACTTGAAGAATAATCGGAGATTGAGTTTCTTCAGCAGCTTCTGCAATACCTTGCAAAATTTCCATGTTGTTAACATTGTAAGCACCTATTGCATAATGACCCATAAGAGCTTTTTTGAACATTTCTTCTGTTCCAACTAATTTTCTTTCTGCCATAAGTTTTATCCTTTAAATAAATACCTCTACAAAACCTAATTTACATCAAAAAAATTTTCAAAACAAGTAATCCTTTGGGCAATAAAAAATAAAATATTAAAAAATGTAAATTTTTTTTTAAAATTTCTTTAGTTTTATACCTAAATTGCCGTTAAAGATAATAAACAAGTACATAAAGTGTGGTGTGAAAAGGCAGGGTTTAATTATGACTCAAACAGGAAAAATCGAAGCAGGCAATCTTATTTCAATCTTAACGGACTTATACAAACAAAAAGATTCATCAAAAGTAAATGAAGATACATTTAAAACAGCATTCGATGAAGCAAAAGAAAATAATGAGACCGTTTCTGTTGATTTATTACTTCAACAAATTGAATCCGATACGGGAATTAAACTTGAAGATTTTTCAGACATTGAACAAGAAGCAATTAACGCCACTTTAAACGCGTTAAGTGATGACAGTAACAATATTATTGATGATTATGATGATTTATATGACATTTCGCCTGAATATTTCGATGAATTGCAAGAAAGCGCTAGCCTTGAAAAATTAAACTATGAAATATCCAACACAAACGGTAGCGTTGAAACAACAAAAATTGAAGCTGAAGAAGAACAAGGCAAAAGAATTGAATACTCAAAAGGTTATGCGCAACTTGTAACAATTGACGGCGAACAAAAAGTTCAGGTTTGCTTGGATGACGGTACAGTAATATTAACAAGGGATTTAACCGAAGAAGATAAGGTTAATTTCGGTCTTAAAACAGATTCTGCCGAAGGTAGCGAAGGTGTATCAGGTGAAGAGTCTGTAGATGGAAGTTCTGCAGCAGGAGCAGGAGGCGATGCATCGGCCGAGGGTGAATCATTAGCACCCGCAGGTACAAGCGAAGAGACCTTGCAAAAAATTTCTGATTTAAAAGAAAGAGTTAAAAAAGCAAATGAAAATGAAGGCTGGATTGGAAAAATCGGCGGCTGGATTAAAAATGTATTCGATACAAAATATAGTTCAAATAATATTAATGCAAAAATTGCCGAGCTGGAAGCGCTTGGAGATAATGCAACGGAAGAACAGTGGAATGAAGTTGAAGAACTTGTATCAACCTATGAACAAAAATCAGGCGGAGCAGCTGATAAGGCCGGTAATGTTGCTGCAGGCACAGTAGGAATTCTTGCCGGCGGTGCAGTTGGTGCTAAAGTCGGAGCCACCGCAGGTGGTATCTTGGGTTCAGTATTTCCCGGTCCGGGTACGGCAATTGGTGCTGCTATAGGAGTAGTTGCAGGTGGTCTCGTCGGAGTAGCAACCGGTGCGCTTGCAAAATTCACTGTTGGCAGATTTGACAATTGGAGCAATGACAAAACAGGCGATTTGATGGATGGCGCACAAGAAGATGCCGCAAGCGGAGCTATGATAGGCGGAATTGCGGGCGGATTAAGTGCAGTTGGCTCGGTTACGGGAATTGGTGCAAAAGTAGCCGGAGTAGCCGGTAAAGCCTTAAAAGGTACAGGAAAAGCAATTGCAGCACCGATTAAATTTGTTGGAAAAGGTGTTAAATGGCTGGGCGGCAAGGCAATTTCCATGACAGGCGGCGCTTTATCAAAAGTTGCAGGCGGAATTAAAAAAATCTTTACAAAATCATAAAAACATATTTTTCTGTATTTATTTTCTCCCTATTGTATTATAAAATATATTAGGGAGATTCTTATGAATAAAATTGTCATAGCTTCAGACCATGGCGGGTTTGAGTTGAAATTGAAAATAAAAGAATATTTATTATCGCAAAATTATGATGTTTTGGATTTAGGTACAGATTCAAATAAATCATGTGATTATCCTTATTTTGCAAAAAAATTGTGTTCTAAGATTTTATCAGGCGAATTTAATAAAGGGATTTTAATCTGCGGAACAGGGCTTGGTATGTCAATTTGTGCCAACAGATTTAAAGGCATAAGAGCAGCATGTGTTTCTGATACATACAGTGCTAAAATGTCGCGCTCGCATAATAATTCAAATGTTTTGTGTCTTGGCTCAAGAGTCTTGGGGGCTGGTTTAGCCTGTGATATTTTAGATATCTGGTTAAACACTTCTTTTGAAGCCAACAGGCATCAAAAAAGACTTGATATGATTGATGAATAATTTTTAAATTTTGCCTTCTATTTTATCTTGTAATATATATGCTTTCATTGTAAACTTTTTATAGTGATAGAAAATTACATTTAAGGAAGCTTATATGTTTGAAAGATTTACGGAAAAAGCAATAAGAGTAATAATGTTGGCGCAAGAAGAATCAAGACGGCTTGGTCATAACTTTGTCGGTACCGAGCAGCTCTTATTGGGTTTAATTTCCGAAGGCACGGGAATTGCCGCAAAAACTCTTAAGTCAATGGGAGTAAATATAAAAGAAGCAAGAGAAGAAGTTGAAAAAATAATCGGTCGCGGATGCGGCTTTGTTGCGGTTGAAATTCCTTTCACTCCGAGAGCAAAAAAAGTTTTGGAATTATCATGGGATGAAGCAAGACAGCTTGGCCATAATTATATAGGCACCGAACACCTTCTTTTAGGTTTAATCAGAGAAGGCGAAGGCGTTGCAGCTAAGGTTTTGGAAAATCTTGGAGTAGATTTAAATAAATGCCGCTCTAATATAATTAAAATGCTTGGTGAATCTAAGTCATCTTCATCATCTTCATCAGGCTCGGCACTTGCAACGCCTGGAGTTTCGCAAAAAAGTGCCAAAACTCCTTCGCTGGATGAATTTGGTACGGATTTAACTCTTGCGGCGCAAGAACAAAGGCTTGACCCTGTTGTTGGCCGCGAAAAAGAAATTGAGCGCGTTATTCAAATTTTAGCAAGAAGAACCAAAAATAACCCTGTTTTAATAGGTGAACCCGGTGTCGGTAAGACTGCAATCGCACAAGGGCTTGCTCAAAGAATTGTTGAATGTGAAGTACCCGATATTCTTGAAAATAAAAAAATTATTCAGCTTGATATGGGGCTGCTAATCGCAGGAACTAAATACAGAGGCGAATTTGAAGAACGCCTTAAAAAGATAATGGATGAAATAAGACAGGCAGGAAACATTATTCTTGTAATTGATGAAATGCATACCTTAATCGGTGCAGGGGCTGCAGAAGGCGCAATTGATGCGGCTAACATTTTAAAACCCGCGCTATCAAGAGGCGAAATTCAGGTAATCGGCGCTACAACACTTGATGAGTACAGAAAATATATTGAAAAGGACTCCGCTCTTGAAAGACGCTTCCAAACAGTAATAGTTGATCAGCCTTCTATTGAAGAAACTATAGAAATAATTAAAGGTTTAAAACCAAAATATGAAGAACACCATAAATTAATTATCTCAGATGAGGCAATAGTTGCAGCAACTGAATTATCGTCAAAATTTATAACAGAGCGCTTTTTACCCGATAAAGCAATAGATATTATTGATGAAGCGGCTTCAAAAGTGCGCTTAAACGTATCAACCCTGCCGCCTGAAGGCAAGGAATTAGATAAGCAATTAAAAGCGATAATCAAAGAAAAAGAAGAAGCAATAAGAAACCAAGAGTTTGAAAGAGCTTCCGATTTAAGAGATGATGAAGCAAATTTAAAAGAAAAAATCCATGAAGTTTCAGAGCACTGGAGAGAAACTCAAGAAGAAAATAAACCGACGGTCGGTGTTGAAGAGGTTGCTCAAGTTATAGCAACAATAACAGGGATTCCTGTTACAAAAATAACCGAAGCGGAATCGGAAAGATTATTAAAACTTGAAGAAACGCTTCACAAACGTGTTATCGGGCAGTCTGATGCCGTTACTTCCCTTGCAAAATCAATAAGACGCGCAAGGGTCGGATTAAAATCTCCAAACAGACCAATAGGCAGCTTTATTTTTTCGGGACCTACGGGTGTCGGTAAAACAGAGCTTGCAAAAGCCCTTGCAGAAGCTGTGTTTGGTTCCGAAGATAATATGGTTAGAATCGATATGTCGGAATACATGGAAAAACATGCAACTTCAAAATTAATCGGTTCTCCTCCGGGATATGTAGGTTATGATGATGGCGGTAATATGTGCGAAATCATCAGAAAAAAACCTTATTGCGTTGTTTTATTTGATGAAATTGAAAAAGCACATCCTGATGTATTTAATATTATGCTTCAAATACTTGATGACGGCAGGTTGACCGATTCTAAAGGGCGACATATAAACTTTAAAAATACAATAATAATTATGACATCAAACGTAGGCGCAAGCATGATTACAAATACTCAAAAGCTTGGCTTCTCGGTATCGGGCGATGATAAAAAAGATAAATACGAAAAATTAAAAGAAACGGTTAATGAAGAACTTAAAAAGGCATTTCGTCCAGAGTTTTTAAACCGTGTAGATGATATTATAGTATTCGCTCACTTAAGTCAGGAAGAAATAAGACAAATTGTTGACTTGATGTTAAAAGACTTGTTCAAACGTCTGTCTGAGCGCGATTTAACAATTGAAGTTACGGATGAAGCTAAAGATTATCTTGCAAAAGAGGGATACTCAGAAACCTATGGCGCAAGGCCTTTAAGAAGAGTGATTCAGCGCAAAGTTGAGGATGTTCTGGCTGAAGAAATCTTAAGCGGTAACTATAAAGCCCATGACAAGCTTAAAATGGACTATAGAGACGATAAGATAGTTATTGAAAAAATTGAAGAATAAAATAAAACCCCGATTCAATCGGGGTTTTTAAATAAAAAAAATGTTTGAACATAGTCAAACATTTATAAACACGAGGATATCAAGAGAGAGTAAAAATATCTTTGTTTACGTTACCTCAAATTAAATTGTTTAATTTTTAATACCGTTATTTGTTCCTTACTCTTTAATAAAGTATTTTTTAAAATAAAAATTGCCAAAATTATTAAATTTTTATTAACATTTTTTAACAATAAAATAGCTTCCTAAAATAGGAAGCTATTTTATTTATCTATATAATTTTAACTTTGACCTTCCATCTGGCGCCTTAAATATTCTGTCGTGGCGCTGCATATACCGTTACAAACAGCGTTGATGCAATCTTTCTTTTCGTGCATACAGTAGTATGAGTGCTGCGCTAAGTATTGATTTTTTATGTTTAACATGTGTTTTTCGCACTCAAGCCAGTTTCTAAACTCTTTATAATTCCTCACTTCCAAAAATCCGTCAGGGCAAGAAGAACAGTATTTTACCGACTTATTGGGCATTACATCCATAACGGGCGAACACATACCTATCATTTTAATATCGACAACCCGATAGTCTTCAATTAATTGTGCCATTACTTTAGGCGAAACCTGGCAGTTGTTTGTAGGGCAATCAAAGCTTGTCGGAATATCGGGTGTTGTTTCATGTGCCAGTTTGCAGAATTTTAAAACAGGTTCGTCATAACACAATAATTCAACTTTATTTTTGTGAAAAGGTGTCGCAAGTCCGAGTCTGTAATTTTCGATGATATCAGGGTATTCTTTACCCAGCCTTACAAGATTTTTAATTGAGCGCTCGTCATACTCTTCATCCATCATAAGAGTAATCCCTGCTGAAATCTTTTTGTTGTATTTTTTAAACAGCTGAATATTTTTTTCAAACAAGTCTTTTAATTCATCTCTTGTCGTGGTGTTTACAAGCCAATTCATTTTTGGCGCCGCTTTTAATATTTCTTCCAAAAGGTTAGTATTACCGAGTATATTTGAAAATATTACGGTATAAAATTCCTCATGGCATCTTTTGATTATTTTTAAAATATCAGGATGCAACAACGGCTCACCCCCCAAAAGAGCAACGCGCGGGGCATTTTTAGACCATTGCAGAATATCTTCAATCTCATCATAAGTTAACATTTGATTAGAATTGTGATAAGAATCCTGTTGAAAACAATACTTACAATTATTATTACATTTTGAAATTATACTTATATTTACCATTAAACTCTCCTTTATTTTATTTATATCACACCCTTTAGAATAGTCAATTTATGTAAAATATTTTATAAAATTAACTTTAATGTTTATAATTTAAATATGAAAATATTAATTATAATTCCAACCTACAATGAAAAAGATAATATTGATAAAATAATCAATGAAATTTTTTTACAAAGTATTGATAATCTTGAGATTCTTATAGTTGACGATAATTCTGCTGACGGAACAAAAGAAATATTGGATAAATTAAAATCTCAAAATAAAATAAACTTAATTGAAAGAAGTTCAAAACAAGGTCTTGCAAGCGCATATATTAAAGGATTTAAATACGCAATTGAACATAATTTTGACTTTATAATTCAAATGGATGCCGATTTTTCGCACAATCCGAAATATTTAAATGAAATTATTTCTAATCTTAAAACTTATGATGTAGTTATAGCTTCAAGAAATATTGAAGGCGGAAATACAAAAGGATGGAGTTTATTTAGAAATTTAATTTCAAAGTGCGGATCAAATTATGCAAGGTTAATTCTTAATTGCCCGATAAACGATTTAACAGGTGGATTTAACGGTTGGAGGCGCGAAATATTAAACAAGATTAATTTAGATAAAATTATTTCAAAAGGCTATTTGTTTCAAGTCGAGATGAAATATAAAGCATACAAATCTAAAGCTAAAATAATTGAAATACCCATAATTTTTGAACAACGCAAACACGGTAAATCAAAAATGAGTCTTTCAATATTTTTTGAAGCGCTTTTTAATGTAATTAAAATCAGATTTGACAAAAACTAAAATCACCGTATTGCACATATTTAGAACATTTTATATAATTGGGAATTTTATACTTTTTACTAAACATAAACACATCCCCCTTTGAACTATGTTTTAATTTATATTTAAAATAATTCATATATTTTGATTTATCAAATGTTCGAGCAAAGTAAAAATCGGTTAACTTTAAATTGTTTTTAAATGCATAATTGCATATATCAATTGTGATATCGCTACAAGGGTATATTGAAAATACATATTTAGAAACATTAATAACATTATTTTTAAAGATAAATTCGTCAAGTTTTTCAAACCTGTTAGTATTATTTTTTTCAAATGTTAAAAACATAAAATTTTTATTAATAAATTTATATAAATCACAAGATTGAATTAAAAGTGCTAATAAAATCATAATTGAAGCTTTTTTATATTCAATTTTTGAAATTACATATAGAATAAATATTAAAATTAAATATATATTCACAAAATTAAATCTTGAATTAAATCTGAATATTGATAGGAATTGATTGATTAATGAACTCTCCGAAAAACAAATTTTTAAATATGCTCTTTCTAAGAAGCTAATTTCAGGTAATATTGCAATAAGATAGAATATTAAAAATACTAAACAAAATACAAAAAGAAAGGGTGAGTCAAATTTAATATATCTTTTCTTAATTAAAAACAGTGAAAATAAAAATAAGATAAATATCCCGCTTCCAATCCAGCAAAAATTATCTATACATACTTTATTTGAAAATAAGCACTCGCAAGGTATAAAAAAATCTAACATATCTGAATTAAACTGCGGATTTACTTTAATTGAATTTAAAAAACAAAATGTTGCATGTCCTGTTTGATTAAAACAGCCGTATAAGGGAGATATTGAATCGTTGATTTTTATATTTGAAACAAACGCACCTTCTATATAAAGAAGAATAAAACATGAAAACGCAAAGACTAATAGCGGTAAAAACGCCGATAAATTCTTAATTCCTTTTGGCCTGTTAAGCAATATATCAAGTATACAGTAAGCAAAAATTAAAATTAGACAAATCGGAATGAAATACATGTGTATACCTGCACAAAATATTCCAACAGAAGCAAAAATAAATATTTTTTTATATAATTTAAGCCTATTAAGCGATTTAATCCACAACAACAAACTTAACACATAAAGTATAACCCAGTGCGAAGCAAGCGCGGTGTGTAAAAACATTTTTGCGCAAAATGCAGGAATAAGACAAAATAATATACCCGATATAAGCGATAAGATATTTGATTTAAAAAACTTTCTTGAAATTATAAACCCAAAATAAGATTGAAGAATATAACACAAAAGTCCCCATAAACCGAAAAATTGAAATTCGCCCGAGTAATTAAATAATTTTAAAACGAATTTAAAAATAATTGCAGCTAGAGGAATTGAATCGGAATATATAACAGATATTTTATTAGGATATGACAATGATTCAAAATTTCCCAAAGGAAAAAACCAGCTGTCATTTTTAAAAAATAGCCAACCCCAAAAATGTTGTTTTAAATCTATGGAGCCGTTTTTTATCCAATCCGTGTAAAACGGGTTTAAAACATTGTTAGATGATAAATCCACATATTTAATAAAAAATACTATAGCGCCAAAAATCAATGAGATTAAACACGCGTATTTAAATTTTAAGTCAAGATTTCTTTTAAACATTAAGACCGCTATGCCAGTTTTTTGATTATTTCTCTAACAAGCTTGATTTCGTTTTCAAGTTCCGATTTTCTTTCTTTTGTTTTTTCGACAACTTCTAAAGGTGCACTATTTATAAACTTATCATTTTTCAATCTTGAATCAATTGACTTAAGTTCAGCCGACAATTTTTCAATTTTTTTATTTTGGCGTTTTATTTCAAGGTCGATATCGATTAAATCTTTTAAAGGTACCGTAATTTTTGTTTCATCAACAACGCAAACTGCGCTTTGAGCAATATTTGATTCTTTAGAATATTTAATTGATTCAACTTTAGCTAAACGAGCTAAATATTTTTCAATTTGTAAGAACAGGTCTTCGTTTTTATCAACAAAAATACTTATTTTAGAACCAAGCGGGATATTAAATTCCGCTCTTAAGTTTCTAAGCGCTTTAATTGTTTCAAATACCGTTTCCATTTTTTTGGATTCATCTATAAATAATAATTGGGTATGGTATTTTGGATACTCGCAATATAAAAGTGCTTTAGTATCTTTTTTAACATGCATTTTTTGCCATATAGCTTCGCTTATATGAGGCATAATCGGGTGGATTAATCTTAAGAATTGCTCTAAAACATAAGCTAGTACATTTTCATTTTTCTCTATTTTTGATAATTCAATATACCAAGAACAATATTTATTCCAGAAAAATTCGTATAATATACTTGCAACTTCGCCGATTCTATAGTTTTCAAGGTTATCGTTAATCGATTTTACAACTTCGTTTAATTCATTCAAAATCCACTTATCTGCAAGCGAAAGGTTGTTTAAATCTAAATTCAGCTCGTCATCTTTTTTTGTAAGGTTCATTAAAACAAACCTTGAAGCATTCCAGATTTTGTTTGCAAAATTTCTTCCAAACTCAAATTTTTCATCGCTTATTTTAATATCCTGGCCGCCGTATGTGCAAAGCGAAGTTAAAGTAAAGCGCAGCGCATCACAGCCGTATTTTTCAATTAAATCAACAGGGTCAATTGTGTTTCCTTTTGATTTTGACATTTTTTGACCGTGTTCATCCCTAATTAGTCCGTGGATATAAACTGTTGAGAACGGAGGCTGTTTTGTAAATTCAAGCCCCATGGTAATCATTCTTGCAACCCAGAAAAATATTATATCAAACCCTGTAACTAAAGTAGATGTCGGGTAGAATTTTTTATAGTCTTTAGAATTTGTATCGGGCCAGCCCATAGTTTCAAAAGGCCACAAGCCGGATGAAAACCATGTGTCTAAAACATCGGTTTCTTGAGTATAGTTATCTTTATCAGGGTTTTCAAGAGCTACAACCATTTCGCCTGTTTTATTATGGTAATATGCGGGAATTTGATGACCCCACCATAATTGCCTTGAAATACACCAGTCGCGGATATTTTCCATCCACATTAAGTAATTCTTTTCCCAACGCTCAGGAATAAATTTAATTGAACCGTTTTTAACAGCATCAATTGCAGGGCGCGCAAGAGGCTCCATTTTAACAAACCATTGCGTTGATAATAACGGCTCGATTGTGGTATTGCATCTTTGACATTTTCCGACATTATGGACATGTTTTGATACTTTTACAAGAACTTGATTTTCTTCAAGCATTTTAACGGTTTTTTCTCTAGCTTCTTCTCTTGTTAAACCTTGTAATTGAGGAGGAACGTATTCGTTTTTCATCATACATCCTTTTTCATCAATTACTTTAATTTGAGGAAGATTGTGTCTTTTACCCACTTCAAAGTCATTAGGATCATGCGCGGGTGTAATTTTAAGAGCACCTGTTCCAAATGTTTTATCGACATACTCGTCTGCAATAATCGGAATTTGTCTGCCCGTTAGAGGCATAACGCAGGTTTTACCTATTAAATCTTTATATTTAAAATCAGTCGGATTAACTGCAATTGCAACATCTCCAAACATGGTTTCAGGTCTTGTTGTTGCTATTACTATTGCACCCATTTCATCTTTAAGTGCATAAGATATTTCCCATAAATGTCCGTCTTCGGTTTCATAATTTGTTTCAACATCTGATATGGCGCTTTGACATCTCGGGCACCAGTTTACGATATAATTTCCTTTATAGATAAGACCTTTATTGTATAAATCAACAAAAACTTTTTTAACCGCGTTTGAACAGCCTTCATCTAGAGTGAACCTTTTTCTTGATAAGTCAAAACTTGCGCCTAAAAGCTTAAATTGTTCCAAAATACGATTTTTATGTTCATTTGCCCAAACCCAGGTTTTTTCCAAAAATTTTTCTCTTCCAAGGTCGTGTCTGGTTAAACCTTCGCGGGATAAGTTTTTTTCAATAACGTTTTGAGTTGCAATTCCTGCATGGTCGCATCCCGGCATCCACAAAACTTCAAAACCCTGCATTCTTTTATAACGGATTAAAATATCTTGAAGGGTACCATCAAGCGCATGACCCATATGTAATACACCCGTAACGTTAGGCGGTGGGATAACGATTGAATAGGCAGGCTTTGATGACATATTGTCAGCGATAAACATATTATTATCCTGCCAGAATTTATAAGTTTCTTTTTCTATTTGTCTTGCGTTGTATACGGTTTCAAGATTTTGTGTTGTGTTTTCAATATCACTCATATTTTAATCCTTACTTATTATAAAAATAATTTATCACAAAAGTATTAGCCGATAAAGTTATTATTTAGCCGATTATTATTTTATAAAATAAACAAATGCAAAGATTATTACTTCTTTTAATAACTGCATTTTTATTTAGTTGTCCGATATTTTCAAAAGAAGAATTATTTGACAATCCTATTGATTATGATTCAAATAAAGCTTGTAAACTTAATGAATACTGTAAACGAAATATTGATGATATAGATTTAGAAAAATATATAAAAAAAGAACTTGAAAATAATTATATTGCCGTTAGCCTAGATGAATGCCTTGATGTGGCGCTTAAAAATAACTTTGATATTCAAATTGTTTACCATCAATACAAAAGTTCAAAGTATGAATATGAATACTCTCTTGCTAAATTCCTGCCTGAATTTTCAACTACATCATATATTGCAGACTATAGAGGTCAAATTCTTGTCGGCGGTGTTTTAAATGACAGATTCCACGAAACGGCGCTCTCTGTTAATATGACTGCACAGCACCACTTAACAAAAGGCGGACAGGAAATTTTTGAAGCAAAAGCAGCAAAGTATTTTAAAAAATCAAAAGAACACAATAATAATTTTACAAAATCGCAAGTAATATACCTTACATCAAAATATTATTACCAGATGCTTTTAGCTAAAATTAATATCGAAATATATCTTAGAAACTACATAGAAAGAAACGCCCAGCTTGCGCTAACCATAAGCCAGGAAAAATCAGGATTTGGAACCCATTTTGACGTTATAAGATCAAAAAACGAATCAGCTGATGCCAAGGTAAAACTTTTAAATGCGCTAAACCAATTCAGGATGTCTCAATCAAGACTTGCAAATATCATGGGAATAGAAGTTCAAACAGCACTAATGCCAATAGAAACTCAGGTTAATGAGCTTAATTTAATCGAAAACAATGAAGATATAAATACACTTTTTGACCTTGCACTAAATAACAGAGAAGATTTAAAAGAATACGATGATTTAATAAAATACGAAAGAGAAATCAAAAAAGCATATATTACGGAATACTTCCCAAAGCCGCTTGTAAATTTTCAACAACAATTCCAAGGTACAATTGCAACATCCGTTCACCCAAACTACATTGTTGCAGGGTATCTAACCTGGCAGCCCGGGGAATACTTAGGAGTCGGTACTTATAAAAAAATCAAAAACCAGCAGGAAAAAATTCAAACAAGAAAGCTTGAATACGAAAACCTTAAAAGAAATATCTATCAAGCACTAATTGATTCAACTTCAACTTCAAACTTTAATAAAAGGCAAATAGAAATTAACAAAAAAAGAGTAAACTATGCGCAAGAAAGCATAAAGCTTGCAACACTTCGCTTTAAATACGGTAAAGGAATATTGCTTGATGTTATTCAAGCGCAGAGCGAAATGACAACAGCAAGGGTGCAATATGTAGCGTCTGTCATAAACTACAATATTTCGCAGCTTGAAACACTTTATAATCTCGGTAAAATTACAAAAGAAAGTATAATTAAAAATTACAATCCGTAATCAACCCTAAGATTAGTTGTAAATATTATTGTTTTTAAGATATACTTATTTTGAAATAATAAAAGGAGTAAATAACATGAAAGTTAAAATTGAAGACGGTTGCATTGGTTGCGGCGCTTGCGAATCATTCTGCTCGGATGTTTTTAAGGTTGAAGATGTTTGTGTGGTTGATGAATCAAAAATTGCAGGCAACGAAGACACGATTAAAGATGCAGCTGATGCATGCCCCGTTAGTGTTATATCTGTTGAAGAATAACTTAAAAATGACGCTTTAAGCGTCATTTTTTTATGCTTTTACCGTACTGTCTTCAGTCTTTCCCGTTTTATTTTCAACCAACTTTATAATTCCTTTTGCGCAGCGCTTTAATACTTCACTACCCGCAAGACCTGCTATCCATAACTTAATTCCGTTTAAAACAGGTACAAAAGTGCCTATAATCGGCATAGATGCAGTGCCTATTAACGGAATTCCGATATCAAGGAGAATTGTTCTTCTCTCTTCCTTATTATCAGCATTAGCCGCGCCGAGTCCGAGAGCCAATGCAGGCATCAATACCGAAATTACATCCATGGGTGCAGCTCCGCAATTGATATCGCGCAATTTTGGAATTATTGTACCGCCAAATAATAAATTATATTTATCAATTGCTGCTTTTAATTCTTTTGAAGCGCCTTCGGGGGCTTTTATCAAGAAGTCATTATAAACATCTACAATTTTTTTATCGGCAAGTACATCTGATGTCATATTGTCCACAAAATTATGAATTTTACTTTTACGATTTCCATTAAACAGACCGGATGAAATTCTATTTTCTTTTAGCAATTTATTTACATTAGAATCAACTCCATAAAATACATCATCAAAATTATCTTGAAGGTTTTTAATTTCAATTCCTTCTTTTTTTGCAAGTTCTTTTATTGTTTTAACGCTATCTTGAAATGATTTAGAAGTTGAATTTTTAACAATTTTTTTGTAAACGCCCGTCATTTTATCGCCCCAATTTTTCACAAATTTAAACGGGGTGTCGTTATATAATTTTGTTGCAATTCTATCCCAGATATCATCTTTTATTTGTTGGTTAACCATAAAGTTAGCACCCTTATTTAACGCAGGCATATCCTGGATTTTGCCCGTAACTTTAGAAGTGCCGTTTTTAATTGAATTTAAATTAATACCCCTGTTTCTAAAAAGCATAAATCCTGCAACACTTATCAAAGATAATACGGATGCAACGGAAATTAAAACTGCTTTTTTGTGGCTTTTTTTCTTATCCTGCTCAACACTTTCATCATTATAATACATTACTGTTTTATTTGATGAATAAAGTCCTTTTTTGCCGTAAACTTCAGACAAATAACTCTTATTCGAGTTTAGGTTTTTACTCGAAAATTTTGAAAATAAATTAATATTCTGATTTATTGAGCTATCTAACATAATTATATAAAAACATTTAATTTAAAAAAATTGACTAATTTTTTTTGTCATTTTTTTTATTTTTATTTTTGGCAAGATATTTTAAATCGCTTCTTATGTTATCAATTGAATACTTTGCAAGCGGTTTTTTTGTTTTTCTGTCGTAAAACACAAGCCAATGTTTTGCGGATTTATCGGTAATATTAAAAGATAATTTACCAACAACCCTGTCCCCGGGGGAAATTGTTTTAAACCATAAGGATGTATCTCCAAAAGGACTCGGGAAAAATACCTGTTGAGTACTTGACATTAATGCTATATCAAAAGTTGAAAATGTATAATTGGAAAAATTATCAATACCAAGGGATAAACTTATTGTGTTTTCAACTCCGAAAGGATCTTTTTCCAATGAAACCGAATTTACCCTGACATTCAACCCCTCAAGCATTAACTCTTCCTGGCGGAAGGCATCTCGCGAAAAAACAGGCATTTCAATATTTGAATCAACTCTTATTTTAAGCTGATCCCCGGGGTTTATTACAAAACCGTCTCCCTTTTTAATGATTGCAGCACTTAAACCGATAACGCCGCCAATTGCTGCGCCGCCTGCCAGAGTATAGCCGTTTGATGCTATTGCGGCACCTAAACCAAGAGTATTAAGCGCTAAAAATCCGCCTGCAACACCGCCTAAAAGCGTATACCCTGCATGGGTTGCAAGGACTTTTGCACTTCCTTTTACAAGGTTTTCTTTTGTTGAAAGATGCGCTTTTATCGGGATCTCTCTGCCGTCAGGCGTAACCATGTAATCAAAATCGATTTCAACATAACCGTCTCGGCCCATATTTTTAGGATCCTGTATTGTTTTTACAATGCCATGGACAATTGTCCCCTGTGGAATTATTACCCCTTTATCCGATTCAACATCGCTTGTAACATCGCAAAAAAATTCATCTCCTTCAAGGGTGTATGATGAACTTAAAATCTGGGAAACCGTAAGGTTTATAACATCTTTACCGTCAAGAGTCTCGGTTTCTCCCGTGAACATTTTTTTATCAAGCTCTTGTTTTTTAGTGTCTTCTTTTAAAACATGCCCTTTCATGGCATCATCACAGTATGCGCATTGCACAAACAACATTGAGCTTAATAAAACAATTGAATATATTTTTTTAAAATTCATCCCCATAGATAATAAATATTATAATACGTATTTAAATTAAATAAAACAAAATATGATGATTTTAGTATTTTTAATCTATAATATAAATTAAGTTTTAAAAAGGAGAAAATTATGACAGATTGCGTTTTTTGTAAAATTTTAAACAAAGAAATACCCTCTAAAATAATATATGAAGATGATGTTTGTTTTGCAATAAATGATATCAACCCGAAAGCAAAAAAACATATTCTTGTTATCCCAAAAGAACACATTGAATCATTAAACGAAGTTCAAGATTTAAATTTAATTAAAGATTTATTTTCAGCAATTAAAAAAATTAACAAAATGGAAAATATAACCGCTTTTAAAACCCATATAAACACAGGTAAATCAGCAGGACAAGAGGTTAACCATCTTCACATTCATATACTGGCAAATTAAATGTTTTATAAAAAAGAACAATTAAGAAAAATATCAATAAAAAAAAGATTAAATATGCTAAACAGTGGTTTAATTGACGGCATATCTTCTTTAATTGTTAAAAAAATTATAAATTCGGCTGATTTTATAAAAGCAAAAAATATCGCTCTATATTATCCGATAAAAGGAGAGGTCAGTTTGCTTGAATTATTGAAAATCGAAAATAAAAATTATTATTTTCCAAAATGCAGCGATAATGACTTAGAATTTATAAAATATTGTAATGATTTTAAAAAAGATAAGTACGATATCCCAACTCCGACAGGAAACCCGATAAACCCAAAAATTCTTGATATAATTTATACACCCTCGCTTGCGGCCAATTCAAAAAATTATCGTCTAGGATACGGTAAAGGGTTTTATGACAGATTCTTTTCAAAAAGAAATTTAAAAGCAAAAAAAATTATTGTTTTAAGTCATGAATTTAAAGATATTGAATTTAGGGAAGATGAATTTGACGTGAAATATGATGAAATAATTTCAGATAAATAGTTTAATAATTTGCCCAAAATTTAAAAATAACATAAAATCAAGATATGGATGAAATAAGAATTAATAATACGGTTAAAATGCAAACACGAACGGGTGCTGAAATCAAGGGAAAAGTATGTGCTCTTCAGTACGACAGGGTTGCAATAATTATAGATATCCACTATAGAGATATCGCAAATCAATTACAAGAGCTTGACAATCTTAAAATAACGGCAGATACTCACTTTGGTGCAAAAACAATGATATCAAGCGTAATTTCAACCATGAACGATAAAAATATTATTGTTGTTGAAAACTCTAAAGCAATTGAAGTAGAACAAAAAAGAAAATACGTAAGAGTAGTTTGCAATTTTGATATTAAAATCAATTTCAATAATAACGAATACCGTACAAAAACAAAAAACATCTCAGCAGGCGGGATTGCATTTGAAAAAAACAATATTGACTATAAATTAAATGACGATATAAAAATAAATTTTCCAAAAGAAATATTTGACAACGAATTTGAATGCAGCGCAAAAATCATAAAAATAAATGATGATACGATTGTTGCAGAATTTAATAATATAAATGAATACAATGAAAGCAAAATAATGAAATACGTGTTTAAAAACGTATCAAAAAGCAGTACGGGGTGCTAAATTGGATAATATTAAAAAGATAAATAAAACAATAGATAAACTTGCACAAAAAGGTGATATTCAGGAAGCTATCGAATATTGCCAGAGTATGATAGTAAAAGATCCCGAACAAATCAACCTTCATGTAAGACTGGGTGATTTATATTTAGACTGGCATCTTGATATTTATCAGGCAAAGCAATATATTGATGAAGCAATAACGGAATATCAAAAAGCAGCGGAAGTATTAATAGATAACGGGGAGATATATTATAAAATAGGTGTTGCGCTTTATTATAAGGGTGAGCTTGATAAGGCAATAAATTACTTCAATATCGCGCTTGAAAAAAAAGGCAACATTGCAAAAAATCACTACATGATTGCAAAATGCCTAAAGAAAAAAGACCGTTTTCAAGATGCGCTTGATAATGTTAATATTGCACTTAAGCACTGTTTTTTAAATTCTTCATCCATTCATTATTCAAAATTCCGTCTTTTAAACTCTCTTTTCTTTCAAAATCGAAAAAAGAAGATTCAAAGTTATTTTGAACTCTTATTATCAATTTTATTAATTCCTTTTGACAAGGAAGCCATAAAAAATATTAAATACAAGTTAAAATGGGTTAACATTATCCCCTCGCTTGTAAAAGCAGATAGCTACTTTCAGCAAGGCGATTTAGAATCCGCTTTCAATATATACAACGATTTAACAAACAAAATGCCCGGATATTCTACTCTATATGTAATTTTAGGGGATATGTATAAAAAAGCGGGAAGATTGGAAGAATCCATAAACGAATACAAAATGGCTATTTGGATAGACAGCTTAAATCACAGCGCCTATGCAGGTATCGTCCAGGCTTATGAAGAAATGGGCGATTATGATAATGCTATATTATATTACAAAAAATATATTCAAATTCACCCTCATAATGCGGTTTTACATTCCAATATCGCAAACCTGTATTTTATGAAAGGTGATACGGATAACGCAGTTGAACATTACCAAACAGCAATTACAATTAACCCTAAAGCCGATTGGACAAGTATTGTTGCGCAGACATTAGGCTTTATTCAGCAAAACGTTATAAGAAACACACACTGTGCAATTGCAAATTATCAAATTGCTAATGCATTAACGCCTAAAGAAATAGATGTTTATATTTCACTAGGCAGTGCGTTTTATGATAACGATGATTATAATAATGCTTTAATAGTTTATCGAAGAGCGCTTGAGCTTGAGCCGGGCAATTCTAAAATTCATTGTAACTTAGGATATCTATACTGGGGCATGGGTGATGTTGATGAAGCTATTAAAGAATATAAGCTTTCAATTAAATACGATCCGACTTATGATATTGCATATAACAATTTAGGGGTTATATATTTAGATGACCTTGTGCAGATACAAAATGCAATTGATTGCTTCTATACAGCAGTTGAATGTAATCCTAATTACGCTCTTGCATATTATAATCTTGGCAGATGCTATGCTCTAAAAAGCCAAAATGTTGAAGCTGCGAAATTTTTCCAGCAGGCTATGGATGTTAATAATATCACTTCTGAAATGGATCCAAATGATATTCAGGAAAGATTAAACGATTTATTTAATTAGGATTAACTTTTTGGCTAATATTGCGCTTTAATTTTTTGTATTAGGATAATTTTAATGAATACTTTTTTATATATTATAAAAAGAATATTAAACGCAATTCCGATACTGTTTATTGTTTCGCTAATCAGTTTCTTTTTAATAAGGTTATCTCCTATTGACCCTCTGGCACAAATGAAATTGAATCCCGCAATAAGCCAGGAAACAATTGATAAAGAAACAAAAAGGCTTGCACTTGATAAACCAATTTATATCCAATACTTCCGTTGGGCAAAGAATTTTATAAGCGGGAATATGGGTTACTGTATTGATAATATCAAAGTTACAACAAAATTAAAACCAAGAATTCTAAACACCCTTCTTTTGTCATTAAGCGTCATTTCTTTAAGCTGGATAATTTCAATCATAGCGGGAGTTTTAGGTGCTGTTTATTATAACAGTGTATATGATAAAATTTTAAGCATTTTAACAAGCGCAGGCATGGCAATACCTTCTTTTTTCTTTGCAATTTTAATGCTTTTATTTGCGCAAAAAACAGGTCTTTTTCCGATTGGCGGTCTTACAAACGTCCATTTTTCGCAGATGAATTTATTTTCAAAAATTCTTGATATATTATGGCATTTAGCTCTTCCCGTGTTTGTTTTAACAACAATTTCACTATCCTCAATAACAAGACAAATGAGAGCAAATATGCTTGATGTATTAGATTGTGAATACATTAAATTTGCCATTGCAAAAGGCCTGTCAAAAAGAAAAATTATTTTTAAACATGCACTAAGAAATGCAATTAATCCGATTATTACCATGCTCGGTTTTGAATTTGCAGGATTATTATCGGGAGCTGCGCTAACAGAGTATGTTTTTCAATATCCGGGTTTAGGAAAATTACTTTTGGATGCTGTTATGCAGTCTGATATAAATCTTATTATGGCAGGTTTAATGATAGGTACCATTATGTTAATTATCGGAAATTTACTTGCGGATATTCTTTTAAAACTGACTGATCCAAGGGTTGGTATATAGATTATGAAATTTAGCGAATTTTATAAAAAAATAAAAAAAGATAAAGTTTCGCACACAGCATTAATTGTGCTTATTTTGCTGTATATTTCGATTCTTTTTGCTGATTTTTTTGCGGTTCATCCAAACAATTTTTCAAACAGAAAGCTTGCCTACTGCCCGCCATCAAATATTTATATTCTTGATAAAAACAATAAATTCAAAAAACCATACACTTATAACTACACAAAAACATTTAATAAAGACACCCTAAATATCGAATACAAACAAGATAGAACCAAAAAATACAATATAAAATTTTTATCAAAAGGATATGAATATAAAATTCTGGGTCTTATCAAGTGCAATCTGCATTTAATTGTACCCGATAAGGGATGTGAGTTATTTTTGCTTGGTACCGATATTAACGGATGCGACGTATATTCAAGATTGTTTTTTGGAGGACAGGTATCTTTAACAATCGGTTTTCTGGCGTTATTGATTTCATTTCCGATTGGCGCTATTTATGGCGGAATTTCAGGTTATTTAGGAGGAATTACCGATAAAGTACTAATGAGGATAGCTGAAGCCATAATGTCCATTCCGAGTTTTTATTTGTTAATTATTTTAGCTTCAATTCTACCTTCAAACCTTACTTCAAAACAGAGTTTTGCTCTGATTACCGCGATTTTAGCATTCATTGGCTGGGCAGGTTTTTCAAGAGTAATAAGAGGCATGGTCTTATCAATAAAAAATCAAGACTATATAAAAGCAATTGAAACAATCGGAGCATCAAAAAAAAGAATTATAATAAAGCACATACTCCCTCAAACATCAAGTTATATTATAATAGCGCTTACTTTATCGGTTCCATCGTATATTCTTGCAGAATCGGGTCTTAGTTTTTTGGGACTCGGGATACAGCTGCCTGAGGCAAGCTGGGGGAATATGCTTCGCGAGGCGCAGGAATTTGCAAACATAATCTACCGCCCGAGACTTTTGATGCCCGGATTTTTAATTTTTATTGCGGTTTTGTCATTTAATGTTTTAGGAGATAAAATTAGGGATATACTTGATCCTAAAAGTTTAAAATAACATTTTAAAAGGAATTAGAATAATGCTGAATACGGAAAATATCGATATCCACGTAATAATACTTTTTAGAGTATTGCTTGCACTCTTACTTTCTTTTGTTTTGGGAGTCGAAAGAGAATTAACGGGTAAATTTGCAGGACTCAGGACACATATTCTTGTATCTTTAGGAGCATGCGTTTTTACGGTTTTATCCATATACGGCTTTCAATCAGAAGCAATGACGGCCAATGACCCTGCAAGAATTGCAGCTCAAGTAATAACGGGTATCGGTTTTATAGGCGCAGGTACCGTTATGCGACATGGGAGCAATGTTTTTGGTATAACAACAGCAGCAACTCTCTGGGTATGTGCAGCAATAGGAATGTCCTGCGGGTGCGGTCAATATATAACGGCAATAATTGCAACATTTTCAACATTATTTATATTAATTTTAATAGGCAGACTTGAAAAAAATGTTCTTTCCAAAAAAAGAATGTTTTATACGATTTATCAAATAACACTCAGCGCATCAATAGACGAATGTGATAAAATTGAAGCAATATTCAACACCTGCTTTAAAAAAATAAATAAAATGAATAAAAAACTTGTAAATAATTCAGAATTAAAATACTGTGCAGTAATTTCAACCAAAAAATCTCTAAAAAACATCCAAGAAATCTTTAACCAGGTTCAAAATATCGATTCAATAGAAATCAAGGAGTGTTATGAATAATAAAAAAATAAACACGCTATTAAGAGATTTTTCAATAACAATTATCATAAGCATAATTCTTGCAATATCATGTGCGCTTATTTTTGAATTGGAATTATTGTTCAGATGCGAGAAGAAAGTTAATTTTGAAGAATTAAAACTAAAAAATCTTTCAAAGTTTTACACAATCTCTCAGCTTGAAAAACTTGCAAAACAAAACCCTCAAAATTCGGTTATTTATATTAAAATAGCAAATATTTACACCTCCTTAAAAGAATACACAAATGCGCAAAAGTTTTACGAAAAAGCTCTTGTTGTGTCAAAAAGGTCTAATTTTTCTTTATATTCTTATGCGCTTTTTTGTGCAAAATACGGACTTTTAAATAATGCTACTTCACTTGCTGAAGAAATTAGTGCAAATAATTCAAAAACCTTTGAATTTCGCGCAGAAATTTATGAAGCAATAGCGGACAGCCTTGATAATTTAGGTTACTTTGAAGGAGCAAATAAATCCTATCAAATTGCATATAAATATGCAAAAAATATTGATGATAAAAAGCTTGCAAATCAAATAAGAGAAAAATACGCGCTCTCTTATACAAAACTTGCGGATGAAAAAATCAATTCAAACAAAATTGAAGATGCAATACTTGATTTAAAAAACTCAATTGAAATTTATTCAAACCCTGTTGCAAAATATAAACTTGCTCTAATCTATAAAGATATTGATAAAAAAACATCCGAAAGATACTTCAGCCAAACCTTAAGGCAAAATCCATATCTTGTAAATCCTGAGATATACAATAATTTATTAAACAAACTGTATAACGAAGCCAATTTAAAAGGAAGCGATAAAGATATTGATTATTATTCAAACCAGTTAAAAAAACTGAATAAAAAATTAAAAAGCGCGTATCTATACAAGAATGATATTTCAATCACATCTTCAAAAATTATCAAAAAAAAGAAATTTTATTCAAAAGAAGCAAATAATTATCTTAATTTTAACTTAAAAAATAATACCGATTCGCCAATTAAAGAACTTTACTTTGAAATTCAGGTGATTTCAGGTACAAAAACACACAAAATCGAAAAGAAATTAACAACAAAATTAAACCCCTACCTTAAACAACAGGATATTTTAAATCTTGATGCATATATTGACGGCATGTTTTTAAAGAACAATCTTAACAATAATATATACGCCAAATACTACTGTAAAAAAGATAAAAAAGCCCCCTGGACACTAATTGCAATACAAAAAGTTGATATTTAGTACTGTACTTAAAGCTATGCTTGTGTTATTTTATTTATGTAAAGATAATCTCGTTGAAAATGGAGAAACATGAGAGTACACGAACTTGCAAAAGAATTAAATATAACTTCAAAGGAACTGATTGAGCATGCAAACGAAAAATTGGGTTTGAATTTAAAATCACACAGCTCAACAGTTAACGATACGTATATTGATAAAATTAAAGCTCTATACAATAAATCACAAAAACAAGGCGTAAAACCTAAGGCATTTATTGTAAAAAAACAAAAAAATGTTGAAAATACGCAAGATATAAAACCCGAAGAAAAAAAAGAGGTTGTACTGCCAAAAACAGTATCAAAGCTTGAAATTGTTAAAAAACCACAAAAAGTGCAAGTTCAAAAACAAGAAAAACCAAAACTTGAAAATAAATCAAATACTCAAACAGATACCGCTAAAACAGAGCCGCAAAGACATCAAAATTCAACAGACAGATTGTCAAGCCTGCCTTCAATGACAAGAAAAAATTTCTCAAAGCCTGAGGTTGATTCATCGCTTGACGACAAACAGGATAAAAAACCAAAGAACACTAAAATTCAAAGAACACCTTCTTCACCCATAAAAAGACACATAATTCCGCAGGATATGTACCAAAATCAAGGCCGCGGCAACAAAAAAAGAAAAAAAGAGCACGATAACTACAATAAAAAAGAAGAACAAGAAAGAATAAGCCTTGAAAAAACCGTACAAAATAAACACAAAAAACACGTTCAAGAAACTGCCGCCGTTGAAGAAGTTAAATCAGTTGTTATAGATAGACCCATGACTGTCGGCGAATTAAGCGATAAAATCAAAAAAACCCCGGCAGAAATTATCAAATTTTTAATGCTTGAAGGTATAATGGTTACGGTCAATACCCCGATTGACACAGAAACATCCAAAAAAGTTGCTAAACATTTCGATCTTGAAATTTTGGATGAAGATATTGAAGCATTTATTGAACAAGAAGAAGAAAAAGAAGGTGTAAATAAATACCTTAAAAACGCAAAACCCGAAGATATCGTAAAACGCGCTCCCGTTGTTACGGTTATGGGCCATGTTGACCATGGTAAAACTACACTGCTTGATTCAATAAGAGCATCAAAACACAAAATCGTCCACACTGAAGTAGGCGGTATTACTCAAAGTATCGGTGCGTACACGGTCTGGGTTGATAAGAAAAAAATTGTATTTATAGATACCCCTGGCCATGAAGCATTCACTCAAATGAGGCTTAGAGGTGCTCAATCTACGGATATTGCGGTTTTGGTTGTGGCGGCCGATGATGGTGTTATGCCTCAAACAATTGAAAGCATATCCCATGCAAAATCAGCAGGCGTGCCGATAATTGTTGCAATTAATAAAATGGATAAGCCTGACGCGAACCCAGATAAAGTTTTGCAAGAATTAACCGAACACGGGCTTGTGCCTGAAAAATGGGGTGGAGATACAATTTGTGTACCTGTATCAGCTCTTCAAAAAACGGGTATTGATGATTTATTGGAATATATTTTACTTGTTGCAGATATGCAGGAATTAAAAGCGGTAGAAAAATGCCCTGCAAGCGGTGTTATTATTGAAGCTAACCTTGATAAAGGCAAAGGCCCCGTTGCAACGATGCTTATTCAAAACGGAACCTTAAAAGTAGGCGATTCAATAGTTGCAGGTACTGTTGGCGGTAAAGTAAGAGCGTTGCTTGATGACTCCGGTAAGCGCGTTAGAACCGCAGGGCCTTCAACACCCGTTGAAATATTAGGATTAAACGAAGTTCCGCAGGCGGGGGATATATTTGAAGCGGTTGAAAATGAAAAAACTATGAAATCCATCGTTGCACAACGCAAACAAAAGGAACGCTCAACAAGGCTTGAAGCAATGACTGCTGCCCATGTCCAAAAAGAGGCAATGGCACATGAAGGTGAAATTACAAGTTTGAATTTAATAATTAAAGCAAACACAAACGGTTCAGCGGAAGCTGTTTCGCAGGCAATTCAAAACGTTAAATCACTTAAAGTTGTTCCAAAAATTGTCCATGCGGGTGTTGGGGATATCTCGGAAGCCGATGTTATGCTTGCAAGCGCATCAAATGCAATAATTTTAGGTTTCAGCGTTAAAGAAGACGCAAATGCACTGATAAGCGCACAAAAAGCAGGTGTAAAAATTAAAAAATACGATATTATATATCAAGTACTTGAAGATATTGAAAAAACTATGCTTTCGCTTCTATCACCCGAGGTTGAAGATGTTGAGCTTGGAAAAGCCGAAGTAAGAGCAGTATTTACGGTCGGTAAAACAAATAAAATTGCAGGCTGTTACGTACTTGAAGGTAAAATTGTCCGCTCAAAAACAGCAAGAGTCATAAGAGACGGTATTGAAATATTTAAAGGCGAAATAGATCAGCTTAAACGTTTCAAAGACGACGTTAAAGAAGTCAAAGAAGGCTTTGAATGCGGTATATCGTTTTCTAAATTCAACGATATTAAAGAAGGCGATATAATTGAGGTATCTACAACTAAAGAAGTTGAAGTTCAAACACTTGTATAAGTCAGGAAAATTATGACATTAAGAAACGAAAGAGTAAGAAAAGCACTCATGAGAGAAATCTCAGATGTTATATTTCGCGAAATTAAAGACCCGCAAATTTGTGGCATGGTTTCAATAACTGATGTTGAGGTTTCATCCGATAACAGTGCCGCAAGAGTGTTTTACAGCGTCTATGGAACGCCTGAAGTTAAAGAGAAAACTTCAAAAGCGCTTTTAAGACATGTACCTCAAATTCGCCATGAAATAGGTAAAAGAATAAGATTAAGAAAAACCCCTTCTTTACTTTTTATTCTTGATGATTCTCTTGAACACGGTGCAAAAATGACGGAATTAATAAACAAAATTCAGCGCGGCGAGATTTAGATGTATTTTTTAAACATTAACAAGCCTAAAGGCATTAGTTCGTTTGATGTAATAAGAAGATTAAGAAAAATACTAAAAATAAAACAAATAGGGCATTCAGGGACACTTGATCCACTTGCATCAGGAGTATTGCAGATCGCAACAGGTAAAGCCACAAAACTTTTAAATTACCTTGATAGCGATAAAATCTATATTGCAAATATCAGATTCGGCTATATAACAGATACTTTTGATGACGAAGGTGATAAAACTTTTGTAAAAAACCCTGATTTTTCAATTGATGAGCTTAATGATTGCCTGAATTCTTTTATTGGGGTTACAAAACAACGCCCTCCAAAATACAGCGCAATTAAAATTAACGGCAAAAAAGCCTGCGATATTATAAGAAAAGATAAATGCGACACGTTAGAACTAAAAGAAAGGGAAATTGAAATATATTCAATTAAGCTTTTAAATTTTGAATATGATAATACTGTTATAGAAGTTCATTGCAAAAAAGGGACTTATATTCGTTCTCTTGTTCATGATATCGGCAAAAAACTAAATTGCGGCGCTTATTTGACGGATTTAAAAAGAATAAAAGCAGGAAATTTCGATATTAAAAACAGTGATGAAATTGAATCCGAAGATTATAAAAAAATTAATCCTCTTGATTGTATAAATTTAAACACGTACGAACTCAATAATCTTGAACTTCAAAAAATTATCCATGGAAATTCTATTCCAAACAATAACTTTAAAGAAGATGAATTTATATTATTAACAAATAATAATATACTTGTATCAATTGCAAAAATATCAGATAATCAAATTAAACCAAAGAAAATTTTTAAGGAAATATAAATTATGAATATTTTTGTTAAAACTTTTTTAGTTTGTTTAGTTGCTTGCTTAGGCTTTTTATTTTATTGCATGGTAGGTGAAAACAGCTATTCACCCGAGCTTAAGCTTTCGCAAAATAATGTTTTTTCATCTTCCACAAAAGAAGCTTCAAATGTTAACGAAAAATATGAAAGCCCTGAAGAATTGACAACAAAAGAAATAGAAGAAAATAAAATTTACGACAAGCAAACACAAGAATACAACAAAAAAACTCAAGAACAGGAAAAACCGAAATATTATCAAAGCTGCTATTTCTTTTCAAAAAACGGTGAATTGATTGAAATCAAAAGAGAAATAAAATCACAGCCTTCTCTTGAAAATGCAATAACGCTTCTATTACGCGGGCCAATGATTTCCGAGAGCAAAAAAGGAATATATTCTGAAATTCCACCCAATGTTGATTTAATTTCGGTTAAAAACAGTGATAGTTCAATAATAATCAACTTATCCTCCAATTTCGGTAACGGCGGCGGAAGCCAAAGTGTTGAAAACAGAGTGAAGCAGCTGAATAAAACAGTTAAAAAATATCATCCAAGTAAAGATGTCTATTTATATATAGACGGTAAAGAAGTAGAATACCTTGGCGGCGAAGGTATATACATCAAACAACCTTTGGAATAAATATGGAAATTATAATAAATTCTCCCGATAATCCTGTATTTTTCCATATATTTAACTATCCTGTAAGATATTACGGGGTAATTTTATCGATTGCAATTTTAGTCGGAATTTTATTAAGCGATTATCTTATAAAACTGAAGTATGATAAAAAAACTCTTGAATATTTTCAGGATTCAATTCCAATCGGCTTTATCTTTGCGCTATTTGGCGCAAGGTTGTTTTATGTTACAGGGTCGTATGAATACTATCTTCAAAACCCAAGTGAAATTATAATGATAAACCATGGCGGTATTTCAATTTTCGGCGCCATTGTGTTTGGAATTTTAGCAATTTATATTTATTCAAAGATTAAAAAAATACCTTTTTTAAAATATCTTGATTTTTATGCGCTTGTTTTCCCGATTTCCCAGGCAATCGGACGCTTTGGAAATTACTTTAATCAGGAAGCATACGGATGCCCGTCTTATGGTTTTTTAAAACTTTATATCGATGAGGCACACAGAAAGGAGGAATTTTTAAATATACCTTATTATCACCCCGCGTTTTTATATGAAGCGATATTGGATTTTATAATATTTATTTTACTTTTATTTATATATAAAAAAACAAATTTTAAAGAAGGTACAATTTTTTATATCTATCTTTTAGCTTACTCATTTATCAGATTAATTATTGAATCAATTAGAATAGACAGCATTTTAAACATCGGCGAAGTTAAAATTGTTCAGATTATCGCTATATTATTTATATTAATTTCAACATTCTTTCTTTTTAAATTATATAAAAAACGAGGCTAAAAGCCCCGTTTTATTTAAGTACCATTTGTTTAATCATAGAATTACCCGTCATTTCATCAGGCTTTTTAATTCCCATAATATCAAGTACTGTCGGTGCAATGTCGCATAATGCACCTTCTTTGTTAAGTTCAATTTTATCTTTAGATATCACAATAAAAGGAACGGGGTTTGTTGTGTGCGCCGTTTGAGGAGAATGTGTTTCTTTATTATACATCCATTCAGCATTTCCATGGTCAGCCGTTACAATCATTACGACATTTTTCTCAAGCGCTTTTTTGGCAATTTTACCGACACATTCATCAACAGTTTCACATGCTTTAACTGCAGCATCCATTTTTCCCGTATGTCCTACCATATCGGGGTTTGCAAAATTAACTAAAATAAAACCGTATTCGTCATTATCAAGAGCATGCAATACATTATCGCACACCTGAGGAGCGCTCATTTGCGGCTGCATATCATAAGTTGCTACCGAAGGCGATTTAACAAGGGCTCTATCTTCTAATTTTCCCGATTTTTCAACCCCGCCGTTGAAGAAAAATGTAATATGAGCATATTTTTCCGTTTCTGCTGTTCTGAATTGTTTTATATTGTTATCATCAAGCACATCACCCAATATATTTGTTAAAGTTTGAGGTTTAAACGCAACGGGAATATCAAAAGTTTCATCATATTGCGTCATACAAACATAATATAAATTTTTAATTACTTTTTGTCTTTCAAACCCGTCAAAATCTTTATCGTTAAACGCTCTTGTTATTTCTCTTGCGCGGTCTGGTCTATAGTTAAAGAATATAACGGCATCATTATCTTCAATTCTTCTTTGAGATATAACCGTGGGTTCAACAAATTCATCAGTTATCCCGTCTTGATATGATTGAGTTATTGCACTGTTTGAATCAGACCTTTTAACGCCATAGCCAAGCGTTAAGCAATTATAAGCACGCTCAACCCTCTCCCATCTTTTATCTCTATCCATTGCCCAGTATCTGCCAATAATTGAAGCAATTTTTGGTAAATCGTATTTTGCTAAAACTTTTTCGGTTTCGGCTAAATATTCAACAGCAGACTCAGGAGGCGTGTCTCTGCCATCTAAAAATGCATGGACATAAACATCTTTTAAATTGTTTTTAGCTGCCATTTCAATTAAAGCATTTAAATGCTTCATGGAACTGTGCACCCCGCCCGGGGAAACAAGCCCGTAGATATGAAGAGCAGAGTTATTCTTTTTAACATGATTAATTGCATTGATAAATTCCTGATTTTCAAAAAAAGTACCATCATCAATAGCTTTATTTATTCTTGTTAATTCTTGATAGACAATTCTTCCGGCACCTATATTTAAATGTCCTACTTCACTGTTACCCATCTGGCCTTCGGGTAAACCCACATTTAAGCCGTCTGCATGTAAAATTGTATTTGGCATGGTCTTTAAAAAATTATCATAATTTGGTGTATTTGCGCTATATACAGCGTTATAATCAGTATCTTTCGATATTCCCCATCCATCCATTATGCACAAAAGGACACGATTTTTAATATTTTCCATAATCTACCTCTTAACTTATACGATTCACTAACATAATTTTATCACGGAAAAATGCTATTATATACCGATTTAAATTATTTTCTTTTTATATTATTATATTATTAATAAGGATAAACAAATCATGAAATACTCGAAATACAGTGTAATCATCATTGGGAGCGGCATTAGCGGATTATACCTTGCAAACAAATTAAGCGAAAGTTCATCTTTTCAAGACGGCATACTGATTGTTACTAAAGAAAATCTTTTCTCAGGTTCTTCCTCACTTGCTCAAGGAGGGATAGTTTCTGTTATTCCGGAATTAAATAAACAAGATTCAATAGAATCACACATCAAAGATACCCTAAAAGCGGGCTGCGGCTTAAATAATATCAATACAGTTAAAGTTGTATCCGAAAATTCCGCAACAGTAGCTCAGGAATTGATAAGATTCGGGGTTGAATTTGATAAAGACGATAAAAATATTTTAAATTTCACTCTTGAAGGGGCTCATTCCTGTCCAAGAATTCTTCATTCTCAAGGTGATTCTACAGGAAGAGTTATTGAAGAAACTCTTTGTAACCGCATAAAAAATGCAAAAAATGTCGAGCTTTATGATAAAACCATGGCGCTTGAACTGCTTGTTGATGAAACAAAAACCTGTAAAGGAATTATAGTATTTAACTATCAATACGGAGAATATGAAGCAATCTATTCAAACAACATTGTTATTGCAACAGGAGGAATAGGGCAAATATATAAAAATACGACAAACCCCTCTGAATCTACAGGAGACGGAATTGCTCTTGCACACAAAGCAGGTGCGGATGTTGAAAATATGGAATTTGTTCAATTCCATCCAAGCGCCCTATATGTTAAAAATAAAACAACCATGCCCCTTGTCTCTGAATCAGTCCGAGGAGAAGGAGCAAAACTTGTCGATTTAGACGGAAACTATTTTGCAAAAGATTACCACACACTTGCCGATTTAGCACCAAGAGATGTTGTTGCAAGAGCAATTGTAGAACAATGCAAAAAAACAGACACGGAATATGTAAATATTGATATTTCACAAATCGGAATTGAAAAATTCAAGCAAAGATTCCCGACGATTTTGAGTCTATGCAAGGATAATAACATTGATGTTGAAAGCGGTTTATTGCCTGTAATACCTGCACAGCATTATTTTATGGGCGGTATAAAAGTAAATTTAAGATGCGAAACATCAATTAAAAACCTTTATGCAATTGGCGAATGCGCTTCAAGCGGGCTTCATGGAGCAAATAGGTTAGCTTCCAATTCGCTTCTTGAATGCGGAGTATTTGCTCATATTTTAGCAAAACAACTCATTAAACAAGATACTCAGCCTCCTAAAAAACACGATGAAAGAATTAAAGACACAATAGATAAATATATAAACCGCGAAATCAATACCAATGATGAATTTGAAAAAACAAACACGCTTTTTCAAAAGCTAAAAAATACAATGACTCAAAATACGGGTATAATAAGAACACAAAACTCCCTTCAAAAAGCACTTGATGATATAAACGAAATCGAATTTGAACTTAGTAAAATAAACCTTTCGGATTCTAAAAATTTATACGAACTTAAAAATGCGCTTTATTGCGCAAAATTAATTACAACAGCGGCACTAAACAGAAAAAATTCAATCGGTGCGCATTATAGAGCAGATTATCCACACAAGGCTTTAATTGACAACAAGAAAGAAACAATAAATTATGAAGAGATATTGGCTTGACAATTTTTTAATTGACGATTATATAATAAGTGCTCTAAAAGAAGATATGAACTTTGGCGATATTACAACAGATGCCATTTGCAGCACATTAGATAAAAAAAATTTCAAAGTTTATTTAACAACAAGAAATAACGGTATACTTGCAGGAAAGCCTGTATTTAAAAGAATATTTGAACTTTTAGCAAAAGATTGTGTTGACGTTGAATTTTATTTTAACGATGGAGATGAAATTAAAACAGGCGATAGAATAGCAAAAATCGAAGGAGATGCAAGGTATATCCTGACAGGAGAAAGGCTTGCCCTTAATTTTGTACAAAAAATGTCAGGGATTGCAACTCATTCAAGAAAATTTCAAGAAATTGCGGATAAATACGGAGTAAAAGTTGTGGATACAAGAAAAAATACTCCTAATTTCAGAATTTTTGAAAAGTATGCAGCAAAAATAGGAACAAATCACTTGCACCGCTTTAATTTATCTGATTGCGTAATGCTAAAAGACAATCATATAGCTCTTTATAACAATTCAATTTCAAAAGCTGTAAAAGAAGTAAGAAATAATATTTCACATGCCCATAAAATAGAAGTAGAATGCGACACAATAAAACAGGTTCAAGAAGCACTTGACTGCAATGTTGATATAATTATGCTTGATAATATGCCATTGGATGAAATGAGAGAATGCGTAAAATTGATTAATAAAAAGGCAATTGTCGAAGCTTCAGGCTGCGTAAATTTAGACAATATTGAAAGCATAGCAAAAACGGGTGTTGATATAATATCAACAAGCGCAATTGTAACCAAAGCACCCACCCTTGATCTTGCATTTGATTATATTAAATAATCAAATGCTAATCGGAAATTGTTTTTCTGCCTCTTTTTGAAGTTTTCTTGATATTTTCTTCTTGAGCTTTTGTGTCAATTTTTGCAGCTTTTGCAACTTTTGCAACATAATCAACATAATCTTTCGGCTCAACTTTGCTCATTTCAAGCATTGAAAGAATTATTTTGACACCTGCAAGATTTAGAGCAAGATTTCTTGTTAAAAACATAATTAATTTAGCCTTCTCTAAATCATCAAGGCTGTAGTTTCTTCTGTTTTTAGAAGTTCTCTTGGGGCATAGAATACCTTCTTTGTCGTATATTCTAAGAGTTCTTTGATGAATGTTTAGTGTTTGAGATATCGCACCTATCGGTAATATCGGTAAATCGCTTTTAATTTTTTCTTTGCTGTACATATTAATTTCACCTGCATGACTTGTCTATAAACTTTTTACATAATAATTATACCATACATATCATAATTTGTTACATCTTTTATTTTTACTTGAACAATTTCACCTGGAGAAAAATATTCTTTTGAATTTATATAAACAACTCCGTCAATTTCAGGGGCGTCTTTGTAGCTTCTTGCAAGGATTTTCCCGTTTGGATAAATTTGTTCTATTATACATGGAATTATTTTTCCGATATAACATTTGTTAACATTTAATGATATTTCTTTTTGAATTTCCATTAAAATTTTTTTTCTTTTGTTTTTTACGGATTGTTTAATTTGAGGTTTAAGAGAATAAGCATAGGTATTTTTTTCGCGTGAGTAAGTAAACACACCAACTTTATCGAATTTCATTTTTTTAACAAAATTACACAAATCCTCAAATTCTTCATCTGTTTCACCGGGATACCCGACAATAAAGGTTGTTCTTATTGAAACATTTTTAATTTTTTTTCTTATTTTGTTAATCAATTTTTCATAATCAAATGCAGGACGCTTCATTCTTTTTAAAACTTCTAAATTAGAATGTTGAAGCGGAATATCGATATATTTTACGACTTTATCCAAAGAATTTATTGCATCAATTAATTCATCCGTAAAATTTGTCGGATAAGCATACATTATTCTAATCCAGTTTAGTTCATCAATTTTATTTAATTCTTTAAGTAATTGTGCAAGCATGGGTTTTTTATATAAATCAATACCATAACTTGTTGTATCTTGAGCAATTAATATAATTTCGCTAACGCCTTTTTTAGCTAGGGCTTTAGCTTCATTTATTATGTTTTCCATTTTTCTTGATTTATATTTACCCCTTAATGATGGAATTACGCAATAACCGCAATTATAAAAACAACCTTCCGAAATTTTAATATAGCTTGATGAACCAACCGTTATTTGCTCTCTTTGAACATCTTCGCAATAATTATAATCAACAACTTCTGAAACATTATAATATTCATCATTTTGAACGGCATCTAAAATTTTATCATAAGAGCTGACACCTATAAAATTTTTAACTTCGGGTAATAATTTTTTTAATTCTTCTTTATATTTTTGAACAAGACATCCTGTCAAAATTACTCTTTTGCCTTTATTAATCATATCAATGATAGCGCTAATACTTTCTTTTTCGGCATCAAAAATAAATGAACAGGTATTTATAATAACTGTTTTAACATCATCACTATCACAATCAAGCGTGAAGTTATAACCGTTTTTTGTCAAAATTCCAAGCATTAATTCGCTATCTATTAAATTCTTTGCACATCCAAACTGCTCAAGCCCAATTAATTTATCTTTATTCATGACCATTCCTTTTGATTAATAATATAATTTTATATCAAAATTTAACTTTTTTAGCAATTTTTTATATCAAAAATACTTTATTATAATATGGGTATAGGAATAGATAATTACAGAGACAGAAATTTACGCTTCCCATCCATTGCCGATATGGGAGGACAGAGAATACTTGGCATGGGCGGTTCCCTAAAAGGTTATATTGAAACAGGAGACGCCTATAATAATGATTATTATATCGGTTCCAAAAGTAAAAGCAGATACAAAAAGAAAATAAAAATCCCCGATACAATTAAGGCCTTAGCACTAACAGGAGGTCTCATTGCAAGCGTGGGATTGTTGAAGTCGGGAAAAGTAGATTTCAAGAATATTATGAATAAAATTAATCTTAAGGATTTTATAAATAATACATCTTCAAAAATTAAGAATTTTAACCCTAAAAATATAAGTTTTAAAAAGATTAATATTTCAAACAGTGTTAATAATTTAAAATCAAAACTTGGTAACTTTAAACTTAAAGATAAAATATCAAATCTTTTATCAAAATTTAAAATCTCTCCCAAAAAGCCCTAATTTAGGGCTTTTTGGAGTTTTGAGGGGTTACATTTTGCGCATCATTATTTAATTGTCTGTTTTTTCTTGCTTCAATTCTTTTTTGGTGCATTTCATCGCGTTTTTGCTTCATTTCCTGTTTAATTTTTTCAAATTCAGCTTTTTGTTCGGGAGTCAAAACTTTTTCAAAATTCTTTCTGTTTTCATCGCGCAATGTGTCTGCTTTTTGCTTTAATACTGCAAGTTTTGCTTTTGAAGCGGATGTTCTTAAATTTGCCTGATAGGGAGGAATACCTGTCATATAGACGTCTCTTATTTTCTTTTGTTCTTTTTGCATATCAGAAACTACTTTATCCATTTCTTTTCTGAATTTTTTTCTGTTTTTTTCTATTGTTTTTTGCTGATCTTCGGTTAATTTTAGTCTGTCTGTCAACATTTGATCGAATTTTTTTGCATGTTCTTCAAAAGCTTTCTTATCAGGGCGCATGCCTTTATGATGAGGAGGGCGTTTCATCGGATGAGCCTGCATGTTTGGATTTTTAAGAGGCTGCGCGTTTTGCTGTGTTTCAGATTCTGCTGCAAATACGTTTGATGTCGATAAAAGTACTGCCATTGAAAGCATTGTAGCCGTTAAAATATTCTTTTTCATTTAATCATCTCCTAATAAAAACTGTAGTGAACTTTGTAATAATTTGCGCGCGTTTGAAATTCTTGATTTTACGGTACCTATTGGTATATTCAATTTTTTTGAAATTTGTTCATAGCTTAAATCTTCAAATTCGTATAATATAATTACTTTTTTCAGTTTTGAAGGCAATAAATCCACAGCCTTTAAAATCGCTTTTTGACGCTCTTTTTGAGTTAAAATTCGCTCGGGTTGGTTATTTGATTTTGCACTTAGCACTATATCTTCATCATAGAGCGTATTTTTTTTATTCTTAAAAAAAGCACTTTTTAAGTAATCTCGACATATATTGGCTGTAATAACGCTAATCCAAGATGAAAACTTATTTCTCTCCTCATATTTATTAAGATTCTTAAAAGTTCTGATATATACTTCTTGTTCAATATCTTCATTATAACCTCCTGTCATTTTTTTAATTATGGATTGGATTCTATAATGATTCTCAATTATTAAATTTTTCAAACTGTCTACCTTTTACTTCAATAAATTAAATTCATCACTCAAAAGCTGAGCCTCGTAGTTGCCATAGGATAATGCCATATAAACATTATTTCCTTCAAGACATACCTCATACACAGAAATGAAAAGAAACACAGGGATACACGCCAAAAGTGTTAATTTAGTTATTGCTTTTGTTCTTTGCCTTTTTTGGTATAAAGGTTTTGCTTCTTTTAATAATTCACTTAGTTTATCCATTTTATATCTTTCTTTCGTCCTTGTACTTATTATAACGAATATGAAATAAAATTGTTCACAATTATTTTCTATTTTATTAAGAAATGTTAAGCACCTGTATTCCTCTCGCAGAAGGCATTTTCGGATAAAATATACAAAATATATACTGAATATTTAAAAATTATGGCAATTTTTTGATTCAAAAATACTTTATTAATATATAAGAGAGAGATAAAAATAAAGAGAGTAAAAATGAAAACACTAAGACGAGCACAAGAATTATTCGAGGATGAATTTAACCCCTTTGAAGTGAAGGATAATTCCGCACTTTTAAAAGAGGCACTAACAAAAATTGATCAACGAGATATCAGAACAAAATTCAAAGCAACGAGTGATCCTATCAATCTTGCTTTTGAAACATTAGAAAATGCATCGCTAAAATCGCTTGCAAAAGACTTTATAACGGAAAGTTTTTCAGACATAGCCGATTTTATAATAAAAATTTGCAAATAATAAATAAATTAAAATTTATTCTATTATTAAGCTGAAATGGGGGGAATATAGTAGGTTTACATTAATGCGCCAATGGCGCATTTTTTTTATCAAAAAAAAATTATTTTTGTGGTTTAATATATAAGCTTATACAAAATCTGAGGAAAAAATGATAAATAAAATAAACTTATATACTCCATCAAGGATTAATTTTTCATCAAAAAAGAAGGTTGCAGCGCAAAAACTGGATAAAATAGGAACAGACTTTCAAAAAAGTCTTATACTTAACCCTTCATCAGACGACATTAATTATAATATTTACTACTATACAAGAGTAGATAATCTTGTTAAATCATACAATGAAGCAAATAATACTGCGCGAAAAATAATTGATGAATCAAAACAAGACTTTAAAAATACGGCTCTTGAATTAAATTCAATTGAACAAGAAGCGCAAAATGCAATTTTAAACTACGAACAGCGAACCAGCAACAAAAAATATTATTTTAAATATCCAAACAGATATACTATTAATTTTATAGACAATTTAACAGTCGGAAATGATACAAAAGCTGCAACGTATGCAATTATGGAAAATATAGACACAAAAGATAACACGATTTTTGCGCTTGATTCAAAGGTTACATTCAAAAACAACAGCGAAGATGGTGCAGACGTTATCCATGTATTTTCAACAAAAGGAAATGATAATATATATTCAAAAATTGCAAAAAGCGCAGGTAAATACCTAACCTTTAACAAACCTGTTGAAACAAGTAAAAACACAATAAGCGCTGATTCTCTTTTAATGTATAAAAAAGATAATGACGGAAATTTAGTCTGTACAGAAATGTACCTAAACCCAAAAATCACTTATTTTAGCGATAACAAGGATTGCATAATAAGGTCTGATTCAGTAATAATTTTTGATTCAGACGAAAAACCTTATACATATTACAAAAATTATAAAGGAATATGTAAGGACGGCAAATTTTATTTTGATGAAAAATTTACGGAATCAATTGAAATAGTACCATCAAAAGAAAATAATTACGGAATTTATACCCTTTCAGGGGTTAAAAATCCGATATTTTTAAACAGATATATAAAATTAGATACCTAACCCTGCAAAAAAAATTATTTACAGGCTTTATTTAAATGCAGCATGTAAAGGAATGAAAATATGCAACTTGATATTGTAAGTAATTTAAATATAAAAAACAATCAAAAGATATCCATTCTACCTAAACAAAATAATAATATAAACTTCAAGGGTTTATTTTCCGATATTTCAGACAGCTACATAAGAAGAAGCCAGGAAAAAATCCATGAAAACGCAGCTTTCAAAGAAGCAATCGATTCAAGCATCAGCGCAAGAAGAATGATGAGTTACACATTGAATAATTTTGAAAAAAAATCAAACGGGTATCTTGACGAATATAACAGTTTTAAAATGCTTGCGCAACATTCAAATCCATATTTCGGGATGGATATTGATAAGGATATCTTAAGCATAAATAAACTTACGCAAAAACCGGAATCATATATTATATATCAAGATGATACAATATCGCTGCCCTTAACAGGAACCCAAAAAAACATCAAATCGCCTGCAAAAATTGTAATAGGAGAAGATTATAAACAAAAAAACACAACAGAAAAAATATTCTATCTTAATGAAGATGTTTCAATGCAAAATGTAAATAGAATTTCCGATTATTCAATGAAAGCAAATAGAATTGAACTGTTTGATGTGAGAAGTTGCAAAATGCCTGCATTCCAATTTTTAAAAGCAATGCACTGCAACGGCGCAGTATTTGATAACTTTAGCATAGATGCAGAAGGTACAATAAACGCAAAATCGCTTATTACTTATTCAAGAACAAAAGACGGCAAATTGTACATTGATGATATATTCCTGTATCCCGTTATTAAACAACCGCATATAGATGTAGATGATGAATATACAGCGCCAAATAGAACAACAATTACTTCAATGTATAAATTCTCGACAATCGGGGGCTTAAGATACAGAAATCTTGAAGATTACCAATATAAAACAATAATTCAAAAAAATCCGTCGGAAATGTATTACCCCAAAAGGGAAATATGGCGCGGCAATTGTGATTTTTGTATGGAACCTGTTATCGGTAACTCGGGCAGGTATAAATGCAAAATGCAATGCAAAACCTTTGATAGCGAGGTTGAATCTTCATCAAAGACAAAAACTTTAATATTCTAAGAAACATTTATAAACACAAAAATGACCGGATAAACATTTATCCGGTCATTATCTGTATTGGAATAATTAATTTGCGGAAGCTGCCGATTTTGAAATAATTTCTTTTTCAATATTAGCAGGAACTTGTTCGTAGCATTTAAATTCCATCGAGAATGTGCCTCTGCCTTGAGTATTTGAACGCAAGTCCGTTGCATATCCGAACATATTTGCAAGAGGTACGATTGCTCTTACAATAACGTTTCCTGTATTTCCTTGAGGTTCTTGACCTTCAACTCTGCCGCGGCGTCTTGAAATATCGCCGATTATTGTGCCTGTAAATTCATCAGGAATTTCAATTTCAACTTTCATCATAGGCTCCAATATGCAAGGTTGAGCTTTTTTAGCACCTTCTTTGATTGCCATTGAACCTGCAATTTTGAATGCCATTTCAGAAGAGTCAACTTCGTGGTAGCTTCCGTCATACAGTTCAACTTTAACGTCAATCATCGGATATCCTGCTAATATACCGCCTTCAAGAGCTTCTTCCATACCTTTTCTTGCAGGTTCGATATATTCTTTAGGAATTGCACCGCCGACGATTTTATTTTCAAATACAAATCCTGCATTTTCATCAGCCGGAGAAATTTTAATTTTAACATGGCCATATTGACCTTTACCGCCTGATTGACGAATGAATTTAGAATCCTGATCGGCTGTTCCTCTGATTGTTTCACGATATGCAACCTGAGGTTTACCAATGTTTGCTTCAACTTTAAATTCTCTTAACATTCTGTCAACAATAATGTCAAGGTGTAATTCACCCATACCCGAAATAATTGTTTGACCTGTTTCGGTATCCGATTTAACTCTGAAAGAAGGATCTTCTTCTGCAAGTTTTTGAAGCGCAATACCCATTTTATCCTGGTCGGCTTTTGTTTTAGGTTCAATAGCAACCGAAATAACGGGTTCAGGGAAGCTCATTTTTTCTAAAATAATAGGAGCTTTTTCATCACACAGAGTATCACCTGTTGTTGTATCTTTTAAACCAACCGCAGCACAGATATCGCCTGCGTATACTTCTTGTTCTTCAAGTCTTTGATCTGCATACATTCTAACCAATCTTGAAATACGTTCTTTTTTGCCGTTTGTAGCGTTTAATACATAAGAACCAGACGCAATTGAACCTGAATATATTCTCAAGAAAGTTAAACGGCCGACAAACGGGTCTGTCATAACTTTAAATGCCAATGCAGAGAACGGTTCATCGTCTGAAGAATGACGTTCTGTTTTTGTTCCGTCTTCCAATTCACCTTCAATAGCCTTAACATCAACGGGAGAAGGCATATAATCAACAACATTGTTTAATAATAATTGAACGCCTTTGTTTTTAAATGCGGTACCGCAGCAAACAGGAACGATTTTATTATTACAAACCGCTTTTCTAAGACCTGCTTTTAATTCATCAATTGTAATTGAATCAGGATCTTCAAAGAATTTTTCCATTAAAGAATCATCTTCAGCAGCAATTGCTTCAACCATTGCATCTCTGTATTCTTTAGCTTTATCTGCTAATTCTGCAGGGATATCTTCTTCTTTAATATCAGTTCCAAGATCATTTGTATAAATTTCAGCTTTCATTGTCATCAAATCAACAAGACCCGTGAATTTATCTTCAGCACCGATAGGAAGCTGTATGGGAACAGCGTTTGCACCCAGTCTGTTTTTAATTTGATCTACAACGCGGTAAAAATCGGCACCCGTTCTATCCATTTTGTTAACAAAGACCATTCTGGGTACTTCATATCTGTTTGCTTGACGCCATACAGTTTCAGATTGCGATTGAACGCCGCCTACTGCACAAAATACCGCAACAACACCATCCAATACACGAAGCGAACGCTCAACTTCAATTGTAAAGTCAACGTGCCCCGGGGTATCGATAATATTGATTTGATGTCCTTTCCATTCTGCAGTTACAGCTGCGGATTGGATTGTAATACCTCTTTCACGTTCTTGTTCCATAAAGTCTGTTACGGCAGCACCATCATGCACTTCGCCGATTTTATGAGTTTTTCCCGTATAGAATAAAATACGCTCGGTAGTTGTTGTTTTACCTGCATCAATATGCGCGGCAATACCGATATTGCGGATTTTTTCCAAAGCTGTTTTTCTTGGCATATTTAATTTCCTTTTCTAGTAATAATATCTTGCTATATTCTAATTCTCCCATAAAAAACTTCATTGGCAAGCAATTAGAAAAATTAGTTTATTTCTCATACATTTATTGGTTTTACTTTTGAAAAAATATCATTAAAATAAAAGAAAAAAGCGAGGTAATTATGGCAAATTTTGCAGGAAACAGTTTGTTTACAAGCGCAATATCAGGGCTTAATGCAAACTATATTTTACTTTTAAACGGTGCGGACGGTTTAACGCTGGATAGCATCCTGAATCCGGACTCGGATACTATAAGATATACAGTTAATCAGACATTTAGAAGCTATTTAATGACTAATTTCAACAATATTGATATGGATGGAGACGGCAAAATTACAACAGATGACTTGTCTAACTACGCATCAAGATTAAAATCCCAAGGTATGACATACAATGAGCTTGCACAACTTAGCGCAAACGGCAGCGGTTCTATGTCAAGCCTTTTGGATACAGTATTATCAAACTTCAATGAAATCGATACAAATCATGACGGCAGAGTAACCCAAGGCGAGATTAACGCTTTTAGAATAAATAAAGAAATAAAACAGGTTAAAGAAGAATACCCGAGAATTGATCCTACAAAAATGTCAATATTTTATGAAACCGATGCGGCACAAAAAACTTCATCATCCGATTCAAAAGATGACAGCAACAGCAAAGTCTTTGGATAATTTTTGCAATCACCGGTTAGAGCTAAAAAATAAAAGGTATCGGATGCATCCGATACCTTTTATTATAATAAGGATAAAATTTGTTCTTAACTTAATTATGATAATTTGATTGTACTTTGTTGAATTGCATTGCTTATAGCGTCTGATACCGATTGAATTTCTTGTGATACCGATTCCATTTGAGATTCTACATCTACTTTTTCTTGTTCGTACATTGTTTCGATATCGTTTGCTTCTTCTTCAATCATAGCAAGCTCGGTTTCATAGAATGTTTTAACATCATTCGTATTTTCGCTGTATGTTAATTGAAGCTGTTCAAGTTCGCTTTGAATATCTGCAATTTCTGCTGCAGTTTCACTTGAACCCGATTCGCTTTGATCTTCTCTTAAAACCGATAATTGGTCTCTAAGAGAACTTCTTTGATCGTTGTAAGAGGTTCTTAAATCTCTTACTTCTTCGTTTTGTTGCCCCTGAATTACGCTTTGTTCATATTGGTATTGGCGAGACATCTGTCTTTGCTCCCTTGCAATCTGCAAGTCCCTCATTTGATAGTCAGCGTGGGTGCGTTTTAATTCCTTTTTCCTAAGTGTAAGAACAACCCATCCCATAATTTTATCCTCATATTAAGTTTTGTGCTCTCTATTGTGTGCTTTATTTACCTACAATAAAATAAAGTATTTTTATTTAAATTTATTGCCTTTTTTAAATAAAAAATATATAAATTTGTTAACAAAACTTAATATTTAAATTTTTAAATTAGCCAAAAGGAGCATTATAACTCAACTTCACGCACACCGTGCTTAACTGAATTTAAATCGTTAATTACAAGATACTTATTTAAATCAACATCAAAATCAATATTTTTATCTCTTAAAAAATACACAGGCCCCGACCCTGACATTTGTAAACCCAGGGAATGAAGATAATTAAGCTCAGGATATTTATTTGTCTTTAAAAGCGCGAATTCTAAATCGTTCCTCATATCTGATTCGCAATCTAAAGCATCAAAAGCATCGTAAGCTTCTTTTGATGAAATTTTTAAATTTTTCGGCTTTATAATGGACAATTTAAAATCATAAAAAGGCATCATAACAATCTTTTCGCCCCTGCCGTAGCAGAGTTTTGTGCCGCCATCCAAACAAAAATTTAAATCAGACCCTAAACAGGCAACTAATTTATGAAGCTCGTTATAATCAAGAATACCACCGTATAATTTATTTAAACCATACACAACACCCGCGCCGTTTGCTGAACCTCCCGCAAGCCCCGCGCAAACAGGGATGTTTTTTTCTATATATATCTCGCAGCCCGTTTTTAAACTGTTTCTATCCAAAAATAACCTAGCCGCACGATAGCAGATATTTTGCTCGTTGTATGGGATTTCATTGCTTGTGCCCGATAAAATAATCTTGTTTTCTGGAATTAGATTTATTGTTAAATAATCATAAATGCTTATTGCCTGCATTATTGATTTTATATTGTGAAATCCTGTTTTTTTATCTTTTTTTGAAACTCTTAAATCAAGATTAATTTTAGCAGGGCATTGTATTTTAATTTTTTTCATTAATTAAACTCCTCAAGTGCAATTGCAAGCTTTGAAATATCTTCTAAAGACAATTTTTCTCCTCTTTGGTTTTTATCTATGGCACAGCTTGCCAAAGCTTTTTCAACTTCCAAAAAACCTGCGTTTTGAAGCGAATTTTTGATATTTTTTCTTCTTGAAGAAAAAATTGCTTTTATTGTTCTTTTCAAAAGTCTTGTGATTTCGCATTTCGGTTTATCCGTAATTTTAAAATGAACAAGGGCGCTGTCTACTTTCGGAGAAGGCATAAACGATTTTTTAGGTACGATTTTTATAATTTTAGGCTCGCTATACATTTGAGATAAAATTGATAACTGCCCGTATTCTTTATTTTGTGAATTTTCGCTTGCCGTAATTCTTTTTGCTACTTCAAGCTGCACCATTAGAATAATTTCACTTATTCTTAATCTGTTTTTATTGTTTATATCATCGATCTCCCCAAGCAGATGCACCAAAATCGGACTTGTAATGTAATATGGGATATTTGCTATTACTTTAATCTTTTCATCTTCAAAGGGAAGAGAATTAATATCCGTTTTTAAAATATCTCCTTGGATTAATTTAAAGTTATCATGGGAAGATAAATTTTTTTCCAATCTTGAAACAGCTTCACTATCAAGTTCAACCGCTACTACTTTTTTTGCTCTTTTAACAAGTTGTTCCGTAACAAAACCAAGCCCGGGGCCTATTTCTAAAATTTCATCATCGAAGCGCGCAAAATCAGAAATAAATTCAATTACACTTGAATCAATTAAAAAATTTTGCCCCAGAGACTTTTTTGTTTTAAATTTTTTTGTTCTTAAAATATAATTTAAATCCATAAAATAATTATACCAAAAAGAATAGTACAAAAGAGCAACTTGGATAAAAATATTTGTGATATCATTATTTTTATGAACAAAACTCTTGAAAAAAACGACATAAACGAAACCAATCTTCAAAATAAACCAAAATTAACAATAAACGATATTAAAAAATTCTATAAATCAAATTCCAAAAATAAAATAGGACTTGAATATGAAAGATTGTGTCTGGATAGAAAGACTCTTAATTGCGCTTCTTATGATAAAGTCTCAAAAACAGTAGAAACATTTGCCAAAAATAACAACTGGGAACTTATATTTGATAACAATACGATAATAGGTGCAATTTCAAATGAAGGCACTTCGATTTCTCTTGAACCCGGGTGCCAGCTTGAAATTAGCCTTAGCGCAAAGAAAAACATAATAGATATTGATTTTTCGCTTAATAAAATAATAACTTCGCTTGATTTAATTGCAAAAAAATACGATATTTTATTTTTAGGCTACGGAGTTAACCCTAAAGATAATGTTGATGAAATACCTCTTTTGAATAAGCAAAGGTATTTAATTATGAACGAATACCTCCCGAAAGCTCCAAATTCACAATTTGTAAAATATATGATGCGAAAAACGGCGGGTATTCAAATTAATATCGATTATAAAAACGAAATGGACGCATATTACAAGCTGAAATTTTTTAATCTTATTATGCCGTTTATACAAGGACTTTGTTCAAATAGTCCTTTTGAAGATGATACTCTGTATGATAAAAAATCTTTAAGAGCAAATATCTGGCGCTATACAGGGATTGATAGGTGTAACTTTTTTTATAAAAATGCTTTTAAAAATACTTTTTTAAATAAAAACATATTTGAAAAATATATATCTGAAATTATAAAAGTGCCGATGCTATATATTGTGCGCGAAAATCAAAATATAGCAATAAACGGTAAAATCACGTTTGAAGAATTTTTAAAAAAAGGCTATAAAAACCATAGCGCAAAATATGAAGATTATATTCTTCATCAAAGCCTGTGTTTTCCTGATGTAAGATTAAAAAATTATATAGAAATAAGAAACCATGACAGCGCCGAGCCTAAAGTTGCTCTTGCGCTTTGCGCATTTTACAAAGGGCTTGAAGATGAAGATTTTAAAAAGCTCTTAGATGAATTTGATTTTTTAAAGCTTGATGAAATTGAACAATACAATATCAATTCAATAAATTACGGAATTAATTGGAAAGTTAATAAAAGCACAAGCGCAATTGATGTATTAACTAAAATTTTTAATATTTCAATTTCAAACCTTGGCTCTTTTGATAGATTATACTTAAAGCCGCTTTTGGATATGATTAAATCCAAAAAAACAAATTCCGACTTAATTATTGAATACAATATTAAAAATACAAAAGAGCTGGTTGATTTTTTAATAAACTAAATATTAATTTTTTTCACAAAATTGCAAAAACAATTTAGTGAGATAAAATTTTATTATGATTAAAGTTTTTTTATTGCTTAAAATTGCTGAGTTTAGAGAAAAAATAATTAATTTACTTGATAAAAACACTTATGAAACAACATATTCGAACGGAAATGTTGATGATATCATAACGCAGATTAACTATGATTGCCCTGATATTATTTTAATTGACTCAAATTACGATGATTGCGAATTTATTATAAGACAATTTAAATCACTTGCAAAAAATCAAAATATCCAAATAATCATGCTGCTTGATGATGACAAAACAGATTTAATTAATCTGTCTGACGGGATTATTCAAAAACCTTATAAAGATGAAATCATTTTATCCACAATAAATTCGCACTATAAAATTAAAAAATCGCTGGATAGGCTTTTTGATAACAATAAAGAACTCTCAAGAAGTCTTTATCAATTAAATGTATTGTATAATACAAGCTCTCAATTTACGGGTACCTTAAATACAAAAAAACTGTATGACATTATGATTGAAGCAATGGAAAAAACGCTTAGTTTTGATTTATCCTGCGTTTTAACTTATAATTCCTTAACAAACCCGATATTAAACTTAAACACTCTCTATCCTCCAAGTGAAAGTCTTGTTGATGCGCTTAAAATACGCTCTGTTTTAAATTATAAATCAATACTCGATAATCCGCTTGTTTTAAATGAAAGAGAAATTAAGGAAATTGAAATAATTCAAAAAACAAAACAAATGCGCTCAAATAAAATTTTCGGTCTTGAAACAATAAGTTTTGATACACTATTTGCGCCGATTAAAGTAGGGGATGATTTTTTTGGAATTGTCGAACTATTCAGACAAACTCCTTTTTCAAGCGAAGATGTTACATGTTTTCAAGCAATAGCACACCAGGTTGCACTGCCTTTAAGAAGCGCTAAATTGTATGAAGAAATAAGTATTACAAATAAAAAACTTGAAAAACTTGAAAAATTAAAATCGGAATTTATCTCAATCGTATCCCATGAATTAAGAACACCTCTAACACCCATAAACAACTCTCTTGAAATAGTACTATCAGGGCAGGCAGGAGAATTAACACCTGAAATTAATAATTTTATTTCCATGGCAAAAAGAAATATTCAAAGATTATCGGGTATAATTGAAGACTTGCTTGATTTATCAAGAATTCAAACAGGAAAACTCGATTATCGATACAAAATATGCGACATAACTCCTTCGCTTGAACTTTTGAAAAATACGTTTTTACAGGTCGCACAAGAAAAAAATATCAAAATTAACCTTATAATCAAAGAAAAACTTCCTGAAATTTATGCTGATTCAAGAAGAATAGAGCAAATTTTATCAAATCTTGTGTCAAACTCTCTTAAATTTACCTCGCAAGGCGGTATGATTGAAGTAGAAGCAAGTGTTATTGATGAAAACCAAGTAGAATATGATAATTTAATCATGCCCAAAATAAAACCAAACGGCAAATACATAAAAATCTCCGTTAAAGATAACGGAATAGGCATGAAAAAAGAAGACATACCCAAAATTTTTGATAAATTTTCTCAAATTGAAACTTCGCTAAACCGCAACAAAGGCGGAGTAGGTTTAGGCCTAACCATTACAAAACAATTAATTGATGCACATTTAGGCGCTGTCTGGGTTGAATCACAAGAACAAAAAGGCTCGACCTTTAGCGTTATTTTGCCGCTTTTGGATAAATTTAAAATATTTCAAATGGATTTATCGCATGTTCTTACAAATAACGAAGATATAGGCATAATTAAAATATCATACAACAGCGATTTAAATCTTATTGAAGAATTAAAAGCAAATAAAATATTAAACCTGACAAGGTTATCTAAAGAGCTTATTATTGAAAATAGCAATAAAACAGACTACTATGTATTTATTGCAAAAATTTCATCCGGTTCTTTCGAGGCAATGACAAAAACAATTAGTGATTACTGTTCAAATAAAGACAAAAATAAACATGATATAATATTAAAAAGCATTTATAATTACGACAAAAACACCGATGCGTTTTGTATGATTGAAAATCTTAATAATTGAGGAAAAAATGAAAAAAATATTAATAGTGGATGATGAAAAAGATATCGTTGAAACCCTTTCATTTATGCTTAAAACTAAAGGGTTTGAATGTATTTGCGCATATGACGGGGAAGAAGGTTTAAGTTTAGCTAAAAATTCAAACCCCGATCTTGTAATTTTAGATGTAATGATGCCAAAAATTAACGGGTATAAAATTTGCAGACTTTTAAAATTTGACAATAAATATAAAAAAATACCGATTATTATGATAACTGCAAGAAGCCAGGATGAAGACAAAATAATAGGAGAAGAAACGGGAGCAGACGAATATATTACAAAACCGTTTGAGTTTTCCGATGTTCTTGAAAAAATAAATAAATATTTAGCATAATTTGGATAAAAATATGGATTTAATAAACGACAACACACCCGTTGATAATAAAACAATTGATAAACTAAAATATGACCTTGTAAGAGACAACCTTGTAACTTATGATGATATCGAACATGCGCAGGAGCTTGCGCTTGCACAAAATACAAATATAGGTCAAATTTTAATCAATACGGGGATGATTAATGAAGAAACTTTAATGAAATTTCTTGAAGAAAAACTTCACACACCGAGCGTTGATCTTGAAAATTATACAATCGATAAAAAATGCCTTGAATTTATAAGCTACAAAGATGCAATGAGGTTCAAAATACTTCCCCTGTTTATTATTGAAGACACTCTTACAATTGCTATGGCAGATCCTATGGATTTATTTTCAATAGATAAAATTGTTCAAATCACAGGCAAAAATATAGATCCCGTTATAGCATCAGAAAAAAGTATCCTTAAAAAAATTAACGAATATTACGATGTAAAATCAAAGGTTGCCGATATTAACACTCAAAATTCAAAAAATTACTCCTGGAGAGACGAGCTTCACAACAACGACCTTTCGCAAGAACATATCCAAGCACTTTTTAGAGCGATTCTAAAACAGGCAATTTCAAATAATATCCATGAATTGTATTTTGAAACAACACCTGAAGGATTAAGCGTAAACTTTAAAAAATCAAGCGAAATATTTCAAACAGGAATAATACCGAGTCTTTTAATCAACCCTTTCATACAATCGCTTAAAATGATGTGCAATTTAGATCCTAACGTATTTGAAATACCTCAATTGGGAAAATTAGTGTTTAATGTCGACGGGCATGAGTTAACGGCAAGCATAAGTGCTTTCCCCACAATTAACGGTGAGAGAATTTTAATTAAAATCTACCATCCGCCGACATCAATTGAAAATTTAAAAATTTCAAAAGAAAACATAGATTTAATAAAATCCTCCCTTGAAAAACCCGGGGTGATATTAGTCTGCGGAGCATCACTATCGGGCAAAACGCACTTAATTTATTCTATTTTATCAAACATTATTCCGAAAAATAAAAACGTTATGACCCTTGAATCGATTGCAAAATTCAAGCTTAAAGGAATATCTCAGTGCGAACTTAATGAAAACATAGGCTTTAACCTTGATAAAGCCATGCGCTTCATTGAATTTCAGTCTCCAGATATTATTTATTTTGAAGGAATTGCAACAAAAGAAGGGCTTGACTACTTTACATCTTTAGCCATTAAAAACAAAACTCTTTTAACCGAATTTTTAGCTGAAAACATGGATGATTTAAGGAGAAAATTTGAATACAGCGAATTTAATTTATTTAAATCGGTTATAAGCTGTCTTATATTTATCCACAATAAGGAAAGCATTGAAGTTTTTAATAAAGAAAAACTTAACAAATACCTTTTTTAAACATTTACTTTCTTTTTAAATTATTTACTAAATCTTTTATATTATTTTTCAAATTTTCGGGCAATGTATTAAAATTATTGAAAAATTCAAAATCAGGCACCGATTTTTCTTTTCCGTCAAACGGCATAAAACTCAATAAATCGTTTGGTGATATATGAAGCGCCATTACAAGCTTGCAAAAAGTTTCAAAAGAAGGAAAATTTTTACCCTTTTCGATTCTGCTTAAATTGTTAAAATCTAAGTTTATCAAACCGCCTAACTGTTCCTGGGTTAATTTTTGTCTTTTTCTTTCGGCTCTAATGGCAAGCCCTAATAATGTTTTTAATTCATTTTCATTCATGACTAAGTCGTATAATCTTTTAGTGGAAATTTTAATGACAAAGTGGTATAATTTTAACGTTATTAAATATTATCAACTAATTATAGTAGGAATTTATGGCTAACAATAAGACCGAAGTGGGTAAGCCCACAAGAGTATCCGTGGTTCTGCATCTTAATGTGGTTTTTAAAGATATAGAATACCATATCGAACATGATACAATACCGTGCATCAGAAGAGGTGCAAAAGAATTTATTACAAAACTGCACAAATTAAACAAATTTTTTATTACGCTTTGCTATGACGATGCAAAATATTATATAAAAGCCAAAGAATGGGCAAGAAAGCACGGTATAGAAAGATATATTTCATACATTAAACAATACGAGACGCGAACTGCTATGGATATAAATCTTTCTTTTCTTGCGCGCTATGGTTTTAACAACATTTATGACCAGTTGAAAGAATAACTTAAAAATTCTTCCGATTCAGTACATCAAGATATAAAAATTTATATTTCATAGCCGAATCCTCCCACAAAAAACGTGCATTTATGCAATTTTTGACAATCTTTTTAAAGTCATCTTTTCTGTCATAATAAGTCCAGATTGCGTTTTTGATTTCATTCAGCATAGATTGAGCATCATAGCCTAAGAATTTAAAACCTGTAGCGCATTCATTAGGATATGCAATGACTGTATCATCAAGCCCGCCTACAGCACGAACTATTGGAGTTGAACCGTATTTCATAGCTATCATTTGCGATATTCCGCAAGGTTCAAACAAGCTGGGCATTAAAAACATATCCGATGCCTTATAAATTTTTTCCGATAAATCTGCTTTAAAATCAATCCAGGCACGAATATTAGAAGAATTATTCGAAGCCCATATAAGCATATTTTGATATCCTTCATCACCCGTACCCAAAAATACAAAATCAGCAGGCTGATTCATTAAATCAAACTTACAAAAATCAATTAAATCTAAACCTTTTTGATACACTAAGCGCGAAATCATTGCAATCAAAGGGCGATTAGGATTTTGAGGCAAGCCGAACAATTTTTGAATTTGTGCTTTATATTCAGGTTTTTCTTTTATATTAAAAGATTTTTTATCATACTTTGTACCGTTTAAAATACCGCATAGTTTATATGTTTGACCCCTTAGGGTATAATCCATGCCTTCACCGAATTCTCCTCCCAGGATTTCTTGAGCGTATCTTGGTGAAACGGTTGTTATTTTATCTGCGCAATATAGAGCACCTTTAAGCCAGTTAACTCTTCCGTAGTGTTCTAAACAATTATCTTTATAAACATTATCCCATCTCATATTTGCAAAATCGATTATCGATTTATCACAAGAACCCTGATAGGCAAGATTGTGGATAGTGAAAACAGATTTTGTATCTTTATAAAATTCATCGTATTTATAATTTGTTTTTAAATAAACAGGCAGCATTGCAGTGTGCCAATCGTTGGCATGGATGATGTCGGGTTTAAAGTTCAATAGTTTTGCATATTCCATAACTGCAAGACAAAAGGCAACATAGCGCTGCATTTCATACATTTCATCGCACCATTTCGGATAAACTACATTAAAACAAGAAAAATATTTAGGATTATCAACGAAAAAGACTTTTACTTTTGTTTTAGGCACTTCACACATTTTCAATTTAAAAATATGGCGGCTGTGTCCCATATCCATTGTTAATTGAGAATTTTCAAGCTCCACAATATTATATTTTTCCTGATCAATACAACCGTATAAAGGCGTGAAAACCGCACATTCAACATCCTGTTTATCTAAATATAAAGGCAATTCGCCGACAACATCGGCTAATCCGCCGACTTTTGAATAAGGAGCAACTTCACTTGAAGCAAAAAGAACTCTCAATTCTTTTTTTTGTTTTTTGAATTTTTTTGTAAAATCATCTAATTTCATATAATTCTATCCTTAATTAATATATTTTAAAACAGCGATAATATTTTAAGCGTCTCTTTTAAAAGCTCGCTTGAATCATCCTTATCAAGATTTTTAATAACCGTCTCAAGAGCATTGTTATATTCGTTTCTGTTATAGCCTAAAGATTCTAAAACAGCTGTTGTTTGTTGAATTGTTTCTTGAGATACGTTTGTTTTCGGGAGTTTTGAAATAATAATATCCGTATTTATATCTATTTTTGTTAGTTTATCTTTAATTTCAAGAACGATTTTTTGAGCCATTTTGGAACCGACCCCTTTTGCTTTTGAAATTAATTTATAATTTTCATCAAGTACCGCTTCAATTAATTCATTTGTTTCAAATTCATCAAAAAGAGCAAAAGCAACCTTAACGCCGATTCCGGATACGGATGTTAAAATATCAAATATTATTCTGTCTTGCTTGTTTTTAAAGCCGCAAAGAGTCATGGAATCTTCTTTGTGGATTAATTTTACATATATTTTAACACTGTCATCAATCTCGCCAATCTGCGATAATATTCTTGAATTTACAAGCAGTCTGTATCCTATGCCGTTATTTTCAATCGTGCAATAAGGATAATTTTTATCGGTCAAAATTCCTTTAATATAATCGTACATTCAAACTCCTAAGTTAATTATAAATTAAAAAATTAAATATTATAAACTTTTAAGTTATGTAAATTAAACAATTTGTTTTTCTTTTGTTATAATAATATCAAAAGAATTAAGCAGGACAACAACTATGAATAAGATAATGTACAGCGGAGCAGAAATCCTTTTAAAATCACTTGTTAAAGAAGGTGTTAAAGAAATATTCGGCTACCCGGGCGGAGTGGTATTACCTTTATATGATGCTTTATATATGCAGGATGAAATTAAGCACTATCTTGTGCGCCACGAGCAGGCAGCCGTGCATGCAGCCGAAGGGTATGCAAGAGTATCGGGAAAAGCAGGTGTTGCAATTGTAACCTCGGGTCCAGGGGCGTGTAACACCATCACTGGTCTTGCAAATGCATATTATGACGGAACGCCTTTGATTTTAATAACAGGACAGGTTAATTCAAAACTAATCGGCGGAGATGCTTTTCAAGAGGCCGATATAGTAGGTATTACGCGCTCATGCTGCAAACATAATTACCTTGTTAAAGACGTTAAAGACCTTGCAAGAATAGTAAAAGAAGCGTTTTATATTGCAACAACAGGCAAAAAAGGCCCTGTTGTTATAGATATACCTGTTGATATATTTAACGCAAAATATGAATTTAATTATCCTAAAAATGTTGAACTGCCCGGATACAACCCGACGTATAAAGGTCATCCTTTGCAAATTCAAAAAGCTCTTAATACTCTTTTTGAAGCAAAAAGACCAGTTATCATCTCAGGAGGCGGCGTTGTAGCATCAAACGCACACAGAGAATTAAAAGAGCTTGCAGAAAAACTAAAAATCCCTGTCGTTCATACCTTAATGGGCTCGGGTACTTATCCTGACAACCTTGAAACAAGCCTTGGAATGATGGGAATGCATGGAAATTACTGTGCCAATTTAACGGTTTGTAATGCCGATGTAATTTTTGCGATAGGAACAAGATTTTCAGACAGAATTACAGGCTGCTTAAAACGTTTTGCGCGCGACGCGCAGGTAATACATGTTGATATTGACCCTTGCTCAATATCAAAAAACGTTAAAGCAACAATCCCGATTGTCGGAGATATTAAAAATATTCTTGCTGCTATGCTTCAGGAGCTATCCAAAAAACACCATAAAATCAACAACGAATTAAAAGATAAATGGTTTAGAGAAATTGAAGAATGGAAGAAGAAAATTGCAATTCCGCAAAAAACTTCGGATAAATTAAGCGCAATAACTGTTCTTCAAGCAATTTACGACTATACAAAAAAAGACGAACCCGTTGTTTCAACCGAAGTAGGGCAGCATCAAATGTGGTGTGCGCAAAACTTCAAATTCAACCACCCGAGAAAATTAATAACTTCAGGCGGTTTGGGCACCATGGGTTTTGGTTTTCCCGCTGCAATGGGAGCATGTGTTGCAAATAAAAACAATTACGTATTAAATATTGCAGGCGACGGTTCCATTCAAATGAATATTCAGGAACTAATGACCTGTGTTGATTATAAATTTAAAGTTATTAACTGCATTATTAATAACGGCTATCTTGGAATGGTGCGCCAATGGCAGGAAAAAATATATAATAAGCACTACTCGCAAACAAAAATCTCATCCCCCGATTTTGTTAAATTAGCTCAAAGCTACGGGGCGCTTGGTATAAGAGTTGAAAAAGAAGAAGAAATTATACCCGCCCTTAAAAAAGCAATTGAATTTAAGGGCCCTGTTATGATTGATTTTGTTTGTGAAAACTTTGAAATGGTTTACCCATGGGTTTTAGCGGGCGAACCGATTGATAAAGTTTTATTGTCTCGCGAGGAGGTATAAATGACAACAAAACATACAATATCTGTTTTAGTAACAAACGAAGTCGGTGTACTTTCAAGAATTGTCGATTTATTCTCGGGCCGCGGATATAATATTGAAAGTTTAACTGTTGCACCCACTCTTGATAGCATATATTCAAGAGTAACCATTGTAACTGCGGGTGATGAGGATGTAATTGAACAAATTTGTAAGCAATTAAACCGCTTGATACCCGTTATTAAAGTTGCAAACCTTACAATCGGCGAAGCAATTGAATATGAAATCGGAATATTAAAAGTTAACGTATCAGACACAAACAGAGCGGAATTTATGAATATAGTTGCTCAGTCAGGTGCAAAAATTATGGATGTAAGCGATAAAACATACATAGTAAAAATTGACGGAAACGAAAAAGACGTACAAACTTTTGCAGAACTTGTGCGCCCCTATGGTATTAAAGAATTTGTAAGATCGGGAAAAGTTGCAATCACAAAAGGAAATCAATTTATTAACTTCAAAAAAACAAACTAAAGGGAAACGATTTTATTGTTTTCATCAACATGTACAACTTTTGGTTTGTGTGTTTTTTGTTCTTCTTCGTTTAAAAGTGCGTATGCAACAATTATTATCTTGTCCTTAATCTGCACTTTTCTTGCAGCAGCACCGTTAAGACAAATTACGCCCGAATTTGCTTTTCCTTCAATAACATAAGTTGAAAATCTTTCTCCGTTATTTATATTTAATATTTCAACTTTTTGATTTTCTTTAATTCCTGATGCGCTAAGAAGAGTTTTATCTATTGTAATAGAGCCGACATATTCTAAATTCGCCTCAGTAACGGTAGCTCTATGTATTTTTGCATATAAAAATTCGTTTAACATAACATAAATATATTACTACAAAAAAATTTTGCAACTTAAAATAAGCAAAAAATAATGCGGTATTATTAACCGCATAAGTCAAGAAAGGAATGGTTAGACTATTAACAATTTAATTATTGCACAAAAAACAATACCTGTGCAAATTTATTACTAAATTGTTACATATACTATACATTTTGTTGAATAGTATTCACCTGATTCCTTTGGAATCAAGAAATTCTTCCACTTCTTTCATTAAGCTTGATTTCAATCTCGTAAAATCAGCTTCGTTCGAAACAAAATATGCTCCTTTGCCCGAGATTATATAATTGGCATTTACATCAAAGTTAAGTATTAATTTACTTAATGAATTAATACCAGGCAAACTTTTTGAATTTTCAATGTTTGAAATCGCTTGTTTAGTTAGTCCTAAATCGCCTGCAAGCTCGTCTTGAGACTTGTTTAAAAGTTTACGGATTTTTTTAAAACGTTGTGCAATATTGTCCATAATTACTCCAAAGTTATAAATTCTCTATTGACATTAGTAAATTATTCGTATACCATATAAGTATCAATTACATTATAACATAATAAATCATTAATTGACAAAATATTTTTAATTCGGATGGAAATAATGGAAAAGGAAAAAATACTGACTGAATGTAAAGATATAACAAAACTAATGCTTGAAGGCTATACAACAAGCGCAATGGCAAAAAAGTTAAATTATTCAAAATCTACAATATCTTCAAGAATAAAATATTTGTTTAACAAATATGAAGTAAAAACAAGAACTCAGTATATTGTTGCTATTTTTGGAGAAATATTAAAAGAACACAAAATCAGACATGAAATTTATGAAAAAAATATAAAACGACTTAAAAACGAAATTAAATCCCTCAAGGAACAATTAGAAAATTCCTTTAAAAAAGTTTTAAAAGATGAACATTGATTCCTCAAAATTTTTTAACATTAATTAACTCTCTACTTATTCGATTTCGACCTTATTATAAGGTCATTTTTTTATGCTAAAATAATAAAATGAATATAGGCTGCGACATAGAAGATATTTCAAGATTTCAAAATAAAACTCTTGATAATGACTCAAAATTTTTGTATAGAATATTTACAAAAAACGAACTTGACTACTGCTTTAAAAATAAAAACGCGGCCCCTCATTTAGCCGCACGCTACTGCGCAAAAGAAGCAGCAGTTAAAGCATTGTCTAATCTATACGATAAAACAATTTCATATAACAAAATAGAAATTTTAAAAAACAAAAACGGCTCCGTTTATATTAACATCCTAATTGACGAATTAAAAAAATATAATTTTTCGCTTTCCATATCCCATGAAAAAGATAAGGCAATTGCTTTTGTAATTGTATATTAATTATTGCCGCTTATTTTTTTATTCATCCATTCATCCGCTTTTTTACCCGTCATCACTTTCCCATCAGCACGTATTCCAAAGCCAAAAGGAGTTTCGCCTTTATATGGTCCGTCTATATCCATACAAAAAATTTTATAATTTAAATCAAAACCGTTTTCATTCTGATAATAAGGTATATCATCCGGGCCTGCCAAACTTCTTTCTATGCAATCTTCCCAGCTGCAATTTTTGCCTCCGTGATTAGAACCAAAAGTGCGCTCGGGGCCTGATTCAAAATAATAAATGTTATCCGTTGTAACAATTTGTTTACCCATTAATTCCTGAACATCGCTTCTTGAACAAACTTCATCCACAGCAGTTTTAATCGAATTTATTGCTAAATCGTTCTTTTGGCCGTCATCTCTAACCATACCAGCGGTTGAACCGTAATTATCCAAACCGCCTTCGTTGTAGTTTACTTCTTTTGTACTTAAGATATCAGCAAGCGTTTCGCAAAAATAAGTCAGATCACCATCATGCTTACCGTCAACCAAATCTCCGTTTGCTCTTCTGCCAAGGTCGCCGTTTTGGTAGTATCTGTCTGATGAAACAAGTTCTCTTATTGCGGTTAATAATGTATTATATCCTTTTTTAAATCTCATAACATCTTCATTGGGGGATGAGCGAAAAGCCATAGGTAAAAGGATCATGGTCAAAACACCGATTATAACAAGCACTATTAAAATTTCAGCCAAAGTAAATGCTTGTGTTTTATTAACCTTTTTTCTCATTTAAACTCCTATCTTTTGTTGTATACATACAATACTATAAAAAATATAACAGTTATTATGTATGTATGCAACGCCATAGTGAAAAAACTTTACATTTAACCAAAAAATTAGGCGAATTGATTCGAAATGAAAGGATGAGAAAAAATTTATCCTGCACAAAATTTGCCTATCAATTTGATATTGATAAAGGCAATTTAAATCGAATTGAAAACGGGCTTATAGATTGCAAATTTACAACTCTATGGAAAATCTCCGAGGCAATCGGATTAAAGCTTTCTGAGTTAATTAAAATTTTAGAAAATAACTTAGGCGATAATTTTAAACTTGATGATGATATTTAAAAAGCGGATGCTAAAAAACGCATCCGCTTTTATTTTATATAAAAATCTATCCTTCTTTTTGAATATCTTTCATAGATAAACCGATTCTGTGTTCTTGAGGAGTGAATTTCTTGATTAATACTTCAATTTCATCACCTAAATTAAACATGGTATTTAAATTTACCTGACCGTTGCCGATTTCAGAAGAAGGCAGTAGCGCTTCAACACCGGGGTAAATATTGATAAAAGCTCCGAAAGAAGTGATTTTATTGATGGTTCCTTTAATTACATCGCCTTCTTTAAATTTATCAACAATTTCATCCCAAGGGTTAGCACCCATTCTCTTTAAAGAAAGAGAGATTCTTTTTAGGTCTTCATCGATTTTAATAATCTTAACCTGAATTTTTTGACCCAATTGAATAACATCGCTCGGGTGTTTGATTCTTTCCCAGGAAATTTCAGAAATAGGCAATAAACCGTCTATGCCTTCAATATCAACAAATGCGCCGAAATCAGCGATTCTAACTACTTCACCTTCAACAACCTGATCAACTGCAAGTCTTGAAATGATTTCATCTGCAACCATTTCTCTTTGTTGAGTGTAAACTTGTCTTTGAGATAAGATTAATTTGTTTCTCTTAGGATCAGCTTCTAAGATTTTAACTTCAATATCTTGTCCGATTTGCATTTCAGACGGTGCACCCGTTCTTAATTGGCTTGATGGGATAAATCCTCTTAAACCTTCGATTTCAGCAATTAAACCGCCTTTAACAGAAGATACAACTTTTGCAACTGCGGTTTCATTGTTTGCTTTAATATCGGCAAGTTTTTGCCATGCTTGAGCGCAGGAAACTTTTTTCAATGAAAGTACCGCAACCTCATCATCTTCTTCGTCTTTTATGATATAAAATTCTTTTTCATCCCAAAGTTTGATAATGTCGTCAACATTTTTATCGGGAAAGTTTGAAATTTCGCGGTTGGGAAGAAAAGCTTCCGTTTTAGCGCCGATATCAACAAGATATCCGTCTTTTTCTTTTTTTACAACAACGCCTTTTACAACGTCTGCAACATTGATTTTGTAAGTGTAGGAGCTTGACAGTAATTGTTCAAATTCCTGGTTTGACATAGTTTCGTTTGCCATTTTTATATTGTCCTTTCTATTAATATGTTTTTAATTTTTCCATAACTTTATTTATAATATCATCAGGCGTTGAAGCACCTGCAGTTATTCCGATATTATTTGATTTTTTAATTAAATCCGAGTAATTATCCAATTCATTTTCATCTTCAATATGAATTGTATTTGTAATTTCTTTTAATAAAGTTGCAAGATGGGTTGTATTTGCGCTTTTTTTAGAGCCGGCTACAATCATTAAATCAGATTCATAAGCCAAATTTTTAGCTTCCTGCTGTCTTAGTGCGGTTGATGGGCAAATAGTATTTTGAACTTTTAAAACTTTACAAATTTTAGATAAATAATCAACAACTTCAAATAAAAACTCTTTTGTTTGAGTTGTTTGTAAAACTATACCTACCTTATTTGCATTTTTAATTTTATCTTCGATTGCAACAAGTGCATTTATATCATGCGCAACATAAACAAAAGAGGAATCCTTTGCATTATTCAGTGCATAAGAATAAATTGCTTTAACTTCAGGGTGTTCTTTTTTGCCTAAAATAATAACAAAATAATTATCTTTTGCTAATTCTACCGCTTTATTTTGAACTTTTTTAACATCAAGGCATGTTAAATCAACCAATTCAAAACCGGCATTTTTAATATTTAAAAATACATCCTCGCTCTCTCCATGGCTTCTTATAATACAGATGCCATCTCCTATTTGAGGGATTGAGTCAAGAGTTTTAATGCCTAATTTTTCAAGTTCACAAATAACATGGGAATTATGGATTAATTCCCCTAAAACACAAACTTGTATATTAGGGTTATTGGATTTAATTTTTTTTGTTGTGTCAACCGCCCTTTTGACACCATAGCAAAAGCCTGCGTTCTTTGCCAGTTTAATATTCTTGCTAATGGTTAAAACCAACTTTCATAATAAAGTCAATATTTAAAAAATATTGCTAAAAATATTTAAACATAAACATTTTTTTAGTACAATAAAAATATATTACACAATTTGATATTTTTTTAGGATAAATTATGGATTTTAAAGAAGCAGGAACAAAAAACGATATTTTATACTGGTCAAAACGCTTGTACCAAAAGGGAATGAGCCCTGCAAAAAGCGGAAATATTTCCTTAAAAGTCAAAGAAGGAATTCTAATTTCCGCATCAGGCACCTGCTTAAACGATATGGATGAAAACGATATTGTTTTAATCGATTATGACGGCAATTTAAAAGAAGGAAATAAAAAGCCGTCAAGCGAAAAAATAATGCACAGTGAAATATACACTCAAAGAGACGACATAAATGCAATTATTCACTGCCACTGCCCTGTTATTACGGCGTTTGCCGTTGCGGGTCAGCCGATTAAAAAACCGATATTACCCGATTTTGCCCTAATGTATGATGAAATTCCTTTAATACCGTTTTATTGTCCTTCAAGCATTGAATTGGCAACTAAAGTGGGAGAATGTTTTAAAACGCACAATGTTGCGCTTTTAAAAAACCATGGTGTTGTTATAGGTTCAGACACATTACAAAATGCTTTTTATGAACTTGAATCAATAAGATGTTACATTGAAACTTATTTCGGCGCAGAAGTCTTGGGAGGCGCAAAAGCGCTTAATAAAAAAGCCGTAAACGAGATAAGAAAGATATATTCAAAAAAATAAAATTGACCTTCAAATTGTATTTTATTATAATTTAAATATGCAACCTTTAATAAGCAATGAAAATATGGAAAAAGTCATAGATGAAATACTTCAAGATATTTCATCCTGGCGAAAATCTATGATTCATTATATTAAAGACGAAAACCCCGAGCTTAACAGCGCAATCATTGAACTTGCGCAAAAATCGGATTTAGACCCAAAAGCCGTTGCTACTGGTGCTTATATGGCATATAAGCTGCTTGAAAACGAATCAAATAACGATAATAATTTATCTCAAATTTTTGATGAGTGTGAATTTGAATAACTAATATTTAAAGGTTTTAATAAAAAATGACAGAATTAAATGAGTCCGAACTGAATCAAGCACGAAAAATCGCGCAAATGTCTAAAATTTCAAGAATTTTAGAAAACATAAGAAATGTTATTGCAAAAGATAAAATGCAAAAACAGCCGCTGATTTTAAGAATTAACGAAGCATTTATTTTTAACATAGCAAGAAGAGCAATAACGGAAAAAGACTCAACATTTATTATGTCAATAGCGGGTGAAAGCGCTTCAGGTAAAACAACTCTTGTTAAAAACACCGCAAAAGCCTGCTTAAAATCAGACACAAACAGTGTTTACACGGTTGTGTGTTGCGATGATTATTACAAAGACGCTTCAAAAGAACTTCAAGCCGCAGGAAGCTATGAAAATCTTTTTGAATCGGGTTTTAGCTTTGATACACCCGATGCAATCGACCTTGCTTTGATGAAAGAACATTTAATCAGCTTAAAAGAAGGCAAGGAAATATATTCACCCCTTTATGACTTTGTAACATGCGTAAGTAAAAAAGATTCAATCTTGAAAAAACCCGCAAAATTAATCTTAAACGAAGGTTTATATGTCTTAAACGAGTCTGTTAGAGATATTGCGGATGTTAAAATATACGTTTACACCCCCTTTGAAGTAATAAAAGACAGATGGTTCTCGCGTGCTACAAGCAGAGGTAAAACAGGGCTTGCAGCCCAAATGCAGTTCCATGACGTTAATCAAACGGCATTCAGATACATCCGCCCCACTATGGATATAGCTGATGTTGTAATTAACGGAATGACCACACAGGAATATATAGAAGACTTTATAAACGAACTCATTAACGCAATTGTAAGTGTTACAAGCGATAAGCACCTTAGTTTATAGTTAAAATTTTTCTTGACAAAATATATTTATATATTAATATAATAATTGCGCGATGGGGCGTCGCCAAGTGGTAAGGCACCTGGTTTTGGTCCAGGCATTTCGGAGGTTCGAATCCTTCCGCCCCAGCCACTAAAAGACCGCATACAATGCGGTCTTTTTATTTGCAAATATTTCATAGAAATTGTATACTTTAAAAATGAAAAGATCGACAATAAATTTAATCATCTATACGGTTTTAGGTATAATCGCGTCGCTAATATTTTTTAATTTAGCACAACAACAAATCGATTTTTTACCGCACTCAATTCATTCAAAAATAATAATAGGCGCTTATATTCTTCCTTTTATCGGGCTTATCAGGTGGATACTTTTTAGAAAAATTGATAATTAAAAATAAAAACCATGCTTAAGGAACTTCTTAATAAAATTGATAAAAATTCAAAAATAGCACTTTACGGCGCAGGCACTACAGCGCTCTTTATTAAAAACCATATAGAAGAAAAAAGAAAAGATGTAAAAATCGAATTTTTTATTGATTCAAATAAAACAGGAAACTTTGAAGGACTTAAAATTGTAAATATACTTGAGCTTGAAAATCATAAAAATGAAATCGACTGCGCAATTATAACAATTCGCCCTAAAAACTATGAAATATATGCACTTTTAGGGTATTTAGGAATTAAAGCCGTTGTAATAACGGAAAATTTTGAAAAATATATAAGAACTCTGAATTTTAACGATAAACAAAAAGCAATATCTCAAATTTTTAAAACAAAAGAATCAAAAGATCTCTACAATCTTCTCTGGGACTATAGAACAGGGCAAAAAGAAATCAATGAAATTAAAGAATATGTTTTAAAACAGCACTCAATTTCAAGAAATACGCTTGCAAGAAATTATCTTAAGCAATATCTTGAATACATTAATAAAAACACAATTAAAACAATATACGACGGCGGATTTTATAACGGAATAAATTCCCTTATATTTAAAAAAGAATTACCAAATCTGCAAAAAATTTATGCGTTTGAACCTATGTATGATAAATTTAAAAATAAAATTTTTGAACATTTTATAAATAAAGATTCAATTGCAGAAATAATACCTCTCGGGCTTTATAATAATGAGTGCGAGCTTGAATTTTATGAGGATAATTTAAATAATGAAGCATCGAGAATAATAGATAATAATCAAAATCCAAAAAACCATAAACCGACAACAAAAATTAAAACAACAACGATTGATAAAATAAGACAAAAAGAAAATTCCAAAATAGATTTAATTAAAATGGATATAGAAGGTTCTGAGCTATATGCCCTGCAAGGTGCAATTAATTCAATTACAAAAGACAGACCTCAGCTTGCAATTTCAATATATCATTCTACAAAAGATTTTATTGAGATCCCGAATTATTTAAATTCAAAATTAAAAAATTACAACTTCTACCTGGGTCATTACATGCCTTCAGGCTGCGACACCGTATTGTATGCAATTCCATGTGAAATTGATAAAAATGCTTAACATTATTAAATTGTCTTTTTGGAACTGATATAATCAAACAAAAGGAAAGAATATGCTAAAAGAATTTACGGATAAAATTAAAAAGAATGCAAAAATTGCCCTATATGGCGCAGGAAGCTGTGCTGAGGTCATAAGGGATTATATAGAGACAAATAGAAAAGATGTTGAAATTGAATTTTTTATTGATTCATATAAAGGTAATTCAATTAAAGACGGCTTGAAAGTTATAAATATAAAAGATTTTGAAAACCATAAAAACAAAATCGACACCGCGCTGATTACCGTAAGACAAGCTTCATGCCACACAGATGCAATATTTAAATATTTAGGGATTAACCATTTGGTGATACCCAAAAAATTAGAATCCTATATTCGCACAATGAAATTTAACGATAAACAAAAACAGGCACTTATGGTTTTTGAAACAAGGGAAAATAAAGAGCTTTATAATTTATTATGGGATTGCAAAAGAGGAATTAAAAACTATAGCGAAGTTGAAAATTATGTATCAAATAAATACAATATCTCAAAAACAGGATATTTTAGAGATTATTTTAAACAATATCTTGAATACATAAATAAAGATGCAATTGAAACAATATATGACGGGGGATTTTGCAACGGAATCCATGCGCTTGCTTTTAAAAAAGAACTACCCAACCTTCAAAAAATATATGCGTTTGAACCTATGTACGATAAATTTAAAGACAAAAATTTCGATTACTTTTTAACAAAGGGAAATTTTGTCGAAATTATCCCAAACGCTATGTGGGATAAAGAATGCGAACTTGACTTTTTTGAAAATACGGCAAGCAGTGCCGCTTCAAGAGTTCGCGGTGTTAAGGGGGTTAAAGAACAAAATAAAAACGAAATTCTAAATAAAATAAAAGCGCAAAGCATTGATAACATCAGAAAAGAAAAAAATAAAAAAGCGGATTTTATTAAAATGGATATAGAAGGTTCAGAATTATATGCGCTTTATGGTGCAGCAGAAACAATAGCAAAAGACAGACCCCAGCTTGCAATTTCAATATATCATTCAAACGATGATTTTGTTAATATTCCGATTTATTTAAAATCACACCTTAAAAATTATAAATTCTACCTTGGTCATTACTCTTATAATTACTGCGAAAGCGTAATTTATGCCATACCCGATGAATTGAATAAATAGTTTTTGAGGATTTTTGATGGATAGTCAATATTTAAATTATTTTAAAAATATAAACACAAAAAAGCAAATTAATAAGCTTATAAAAAAATATAAAAATAAAAAAATCATTTTATACGGCGCAGGAATTATGAGCAAAATTCTTTTTGAAAACTATGATTTTTCAAAATTAAACATAGTAGCGTTTTGTGATTCAAAATATAAAATAAATTCAAGCGAAAAATTTATGTCATACCCTGTTATAAACCCTATTGAACTAAAAGAAAAAGATTTTGATTTAATTTTAGTTAATTTAAGAAAAAGCGTGGGCGCTATAGAAAATATAAAACATGAAATTTTAATCAATTCAAAAAACGAAGAGAAAAAGGTTGATAACCTATTAAAACCAACACTCTCTTTTTTAATAAAACAGATATTATTTTAAGGGAAAAAATGAACGACTATAAAAAACTTTATAAAAAAACAATAAAAGAATATAAAGAAATATATAAAACTCTTGACGCCAAAAATCTTAAATGCGCAGAAGGTAATTTAAGAAAATACCAGCTATCTGTACTTGATTTTGCAAAAACAATTATTTCATATATTGATTCTCTAAATATCCCTTATTTCCCGATAGGCGGGACTTTAATCGGTGCAATCAGAAACAGTGGGTTTGTGCCTTGGGATGATGATTTTGATTTAGGAATGATGAGAGAAGATTACAATAAATTTCTGAATTTTTGTAATAAAACTTTTAAATATATCCCTCCTTCCTTAATTTTCTTCTCATTAGACAACCGCTCGCTTGTTTGGGATAAATATTTAAAAAAATATCCCAATCAAATTCTATATTCCCAAACTCCGCATCATATTCAATTAATTTACGGAAAAGATATCAACAACTGCGTCAATATCGATATATTTGCGCATGACAGATACAGGGAAGATTTAACAATAGAAGAATATAAAAAGTATGTTGAATATTTAAAATATAAAAAATTATCCATAGATAACTGGGGTAAAGTTATTGAATTTTTTAACAATGAAATTGAAAACAATCCCATATTTGACAAAACAAGCAAAAAAATATTCTATGGCCCCGATAATATAGATAACTATATTCTATCAATTTATGGTTTTTTCAATGAAGAAACGATTTTTCCTCTTAAAAAACTTTCTTTTGAAAATATTGAAATTAATGTACAAAATAAAGAAGAAGAATTTGCGCGCTTGCAGTATTCAAATTTTATGAATATGCCAAAAGATATAATTATTTCATCACATTCAAATAAAAGAAAAGAATGTGTCAATTCTTCAATAATATCAAAACTAAAAAGAAAACTATACACCGTTCTTTTTAAAATGTGCACAAGAAATATAAACGATTTCAATCAATTTGAAAAATTTATCGCAATTGATGAATTACAAAAAATAATTCTGCAAAATCATAAAACAACTTACAAAGACCTTTATTTGACAACAAAATCAAAACTTGAATTTATAAAATCAATTAAAGACTGATTATTTAAAAATATCATCAAGCGTTTTTGCGTTTGATAATTTGTTAAAATTGACATATCTTGGAGCTTGCGGCGCAAGAGCACTGTTTTTGCCTATTTTAACCGATTTTGGAAGTTTTTTTGCAGGTTCTTTAAAATATATTATATATTTTGCGCTATCCTGATATTTTTCAATTTTATCAACCTGTGCAAAATAAGTTATTGCGGAAACAGGCGCTGTTTGATAAGATGCAATATATTTAATTTTTGGTATCATTGATGACGATATTTTTATTGCATACCATGCATTTTCACCCAAAAATACTCTATTAAAGCCTTCTTCACGCGCGGGGACAATTATTGTATCGAGTTCATCAATGTTTACTTTTGGCATATTGTCCTCAATTTCTCTTATTTCATCCTGAAAAGGGGTGAATTTATAGGCATAATCAGAACCGTTTTTAAATGCTTGGAAAATCACTGTATCAGTATTTATTTTTAAACGGCTCAGGACATTTTGCAGCTCCGAAGAATCATCATCAATTACAACAATACATGTCGGTTCTTTTTTAAAAATTATATCTTCTAAAAAATCGTCAATATTACGGTATTGAGACCTGACAATTTTTTCTTTGATAAAATTTTCTTTTTTGGAATCTTTTTGAATTTCGCTTAAAATGACTTCTTTAAGCTTATGACCGCTTGCCTTATAAGAAACATCGAACTTTAAAATTTGCTCTCCGATATGTTTAAAAACGTCATGCTGTGTTAGTTCATTTTCAATAATGCAAAATTTAGGGTCATTTTCAAAAGTAAAATCAATTAAATAAGCATCCGGAATTGATATTATTCTATCTTTTGACATTCTTTTTTTTGATATCAAAATAAAGAGTATCTTTACCAAAAATCTCTTTTGAATATTTCACAACCAAATCTTCAAGGTTATCTTCAAGTTTAAAATTTACTCTTTTATATAACTTTGTTATTTAAAATAATATTTTCCATATTAAAGCTACTTAACCTTAAACACAACGTTTGTTACTGCCGTAACTTTTTTGTCTATTGTTGTTGTGTCATTATAGCCGTAATCCGATACCATGGTGCTATCAGGAGGGGTAATTTGAAAAACGCCCATTTTCATTTGTTGTACTTTGCCGACTTTTGAACCTGTTGCACTTAGCATTGAAGCTGCTCTTTGTTTAGCGTCAAGCGCTGCTTCTTTTAAAAGGTCAATTTTTACTTTTCCTAAGTCTGAATAATAATATTCAGGCTGCATAACCCAGATATTAAGCCCGCTTGATGTAAGATTTTGAATATCGGTTGAAATTTCTTTAATTTTATTTACATCACTTGATTTAAATTCAATATTTTGTTCGCCGTTATAGCTGACAGGTTCATTCATGTTTGTACCGCCACCGGGCAGTGATTTATAGTTATAATATCCGCCAAAGGTTTTAATTTCGATATCTTTTTTATCTATACCTTTTGATAAAAGATAGTCTACGACTTTTGGCTGTTGAACTTTCATTTTTTCATAAGCATCTTTTAAATTAGGTGCTTTTGTTTTTACCTGAACGGTTAATTTAGCGCTGTCTGATGTAACAATTTTATAGGCTGAACCTGTTACCGTGATATTTTCATTGCGCTGAATTTTTGATGCAAAAATTAAAGATGAAATCAATACAACTAAACAAACTAAAAGACATGAAATCAAAACTTGAAATTCTTTAATTTTTTGCATAATCCTCTCCTTAAATTAAATTTAATAAAAATAATTATACAATTTTTTAAAAAACTTCACAAGTTGAATTTAAATTAAAAACTTGAATAATAATCATCCGTATTTTTTGATAAATTTTCTAAAAGCGACTTTATTTCAGATTTATTTTGAGAATTTGAAAGATATTCAAGGATATCTTTTTTTGTGCCGCAGATAAGTTGAGCTGATGCTAATCTGTCCCTGTTTTTATGCCTTACTCCAAGGATTAAGCGCCTTTTTAGGGCAGGTTCTTCTTCATCATATTTTGCAAACAAAATTGCCTCGTTATTGGTATTTGGAATATCAAAACTTACAAATACTTTTGCAAATTTACCATTCTCGGGCATTTCGCGCTCAAGAGTGCCGTTTAAATACTTTATTGAAGCATCAATCAATTTTGACATTTTTTCATCTTTTGACATCAATTTTAATCTACTCCCCATAAACAAAGGCTTATTTTTATTGATTTTTATATTATTTAGTGTTAAATCCATATCTTTCCTTTAATTATAACTTAAAAAGTTTATTTGGTATTTTTTAATTGTATTAAAGCATCTGAAGATAATAAATTGACAACTGAATTTGTAATTTCATCACCTTCCGTGGTAAAAAATCTGCCTGAAAGCGTTGGTACATTTATATTTATACCCAGTTCTTTTAATCTGTAATAATGATAAACCGATGTTAAATATTCATTATATTTATTGAAACTTTTTTTAGACATCGATTTAATAACTTCGTAAATGGAAGAATATTTCTTATCAGACCTTACAATTTTACCGCTTCTTATATCATAGGGAACATGTTCTGCATCGGCAAATTCATTTAATTGTGCTCCCCTTATTTGAAGCTCACCAAGGCCTTTTTCGCCTTTGCCAAAATCATAAACCGTATTCATCTGGCTTGATGCATAGCCTGATTTTTTAATTGCATTTTTTTCTTTAACAATTAAATTTTTGAACTCTAAAACAGTGTTACCTTCATCATCCAGAGTGATTTTTGCCCCTTTGGCATCTATATTTGAAATATCAGTAACAACAGTAAGGGTTTTATTGTAGCGATCGTAATAAGTATCAGCTATTTGATTTATTTGTTTATCCGTAAAATAAGACGAAAATTCGTCTCCGTAGTTATTTAATTCCGTAATATTTAATCTTTTATTATCAATGGCATCTAAAAGTGCCGTAAACGCTTCGTTTGTTTGTTTTTCTTTTAAGATGTTTAAAATATTCTTATTTTCTTTTTTGAAATAATCGCGCATAGTTAAATCTATCTGTTCATTATTTAGAAATCTCAAATAGTCATTATAATCATAAGGAGAATCTTTTAAGAAATTATTTATTATATCCGCTGCATCATCAGTACTCAAACTTTTCAATTGAAGCCTTGTGCCGTACGCATCCGCTATTGCTTCAAAACAATTTGAATGCGTAATTTCATTTAATTGACCATTAGAATATTTACTTGCAAGCTTTGAAAAAATTGAATCATTTCCTTTTACTCTTGCACTGATATTTACAATTGAATCAACATTATCAAAGTTATTGTGCGTTTCATATTCAACTATATCGTTATAAATATAGCTGTTTTTTAAATAATCCGCTTCAGAGGATAATTTTATAATTGTATCATCATCAAGCGAAGGAAACTGCTCTTTTCTTCTTAAAAAGGTATTATAGCTTGATTTATATTGAATTGAGCCTGAAATTCCTTCAAATATGCCGCCCGTTAATCCTCCAAAAGCAGCAGTCATTACTGTATTTTTTGTAAAATCACCAAAATTAAATTCATCATCATCAACAAAAGTATTTATTGTATAATCCCCTGCACCGGTTATGGCACCCGAGATTGCGCCCGATTTTGCACCGTTTGAAAAACCTTGAATTGCCGTTTGTTTTAGTGATTGTTTTGTTACGGTACCAAGCGAGACGCTGTATGGAGAAAATCCCATGGTAGCAACACTAACAGCACCATCTAAAGCACCTGTTAGCGCATCTTTTAACAACTCTTTTTTATCCGCCGCATCACCTTTTAGATTATTTGTTGCTCTATCTAAAAATTTTATTCCCGTTTTACTTAATGCACCAATACCTGCTGCGCCCAAAAGCGCTAAAGGCAAGCCGCCCGTTAAGAATGCACTTGAAATAACCGCAACTGATGCAACACCCGTTACAATATTAGCAAATAAATTCAGCGAATCTTTTTGTTTTGAATCAAATTTATCAATCATTGATTCAACTTCACAAAAATCAATTTTTCCTTCTTTATAATCTTCAATTGCTTTTTCGCACTTTGAAGAACTTGAGCCGAGATTAACAAACCCTTTAAATTTATCCCACAGAGAAGTAAAAATTCCGTCATTTTCTTTTGCATCGTCAAGTTTATTAAATAAATAATCAATATCTTGAGTTGAATTTGAATTATTATCGGTAAAAATACAAGAAGAGTTATTTGAAACAACATTATTTGATTTCAAATAACCGTAATTTATTTTATTAAAACTTGTATTGCTAATACTTAATTCGCCCGACATAATTTTACTCTCTGATATAATTAAATAAAGAGTTTTTAGGGCAAATTATTGTTATTTTTTAAGAGTATATTAAGTTATATTAATTAATGTGTGCCAGCTTCTTTTTTGCCTTTGCAATAAAATCAACGGCATAATTTGAAGGAAGTGCAAAACCTATTCCAATATTTGAGCGATTGTTATCAGGGTTATATATTGATTGGTTGATTCCTATTATTTCGCCTTTTAAATTCAACAACGGTCCTCCTGAGCAGCCCGGATTTATTGCAGCATCTGTTTGGATTTTATTTCTTTCATAATCAATCCTTGAAACAATTCCAACGGTTAATGTATCCCTAAAACCAAAAGGGCAGCCAAGAGCCAATACTCTCTGCCCTACTTTTACTTCATCGGAATTTCCGAATTTTGCAAGCTGTAAGTCTTCTTTAGGGTTAATTTTTATAAGTGCAAGATCGTTTTTGTTTTTTAAAATAGCTAAAACGATGGCGCTATAGTTTTTTCCGCTATGAGTTGTAACTTGAATATTTCTTGAATTTTCAATTACATGAGAACTTGTTAAAATTACTCCCGATTTGGTGATAATACAGCCTGTGCCGCCCGATGTTCCTTTATCGATATCGGCTTCAATTGTAACCGTTGAGGGAAGAATTTTTTCATAAATATCAATAAAACTCTTTTCTTCCGACGTAAATTGGTTTTGAGCGCAGGAATAAAACGAGGGAGTCGGAATAAACAAATTAAAAAATATGAAAAAAAATAGCAACTTTTTTGCAAGACTTGTTTTTATATTAATATACATCACACAATTCCTTATTGTTTATAGTCTTATTGATGTTACTACAATAAGGCAGAGTATACATTGCCAACAATATCTAATTGTGATAAAATTCATTTGTAGCAATAAAGAGGAAAATATAATGGGAATCGAAGTTTTTAAAAAACACTTAAGAGAAAAAAGAGCAGTAAAAATTATTGCAGGTATTGATAACTATAATCTTGAAAACGTTGCAAGTGTTTGCCGTGCCGCTCAAAAAGGACACGCAAGCGCAGTTGATATTGCATGTGATAAAAAAGTATATGATACAGCAAGAAAAAATACAAAATTACCTATTTTTGTTTCATCAATTCATCCTTTTGAATTGCTTCAAGCAGCTCAATGGGGTGCAGATGCCATTGAAATCGGAAATTTTGATGCACTTTACAAAAAGAATATGACATTCAGCGCGGATGAAGTTTATGAAATCGCACTTGAAACTTTAAGTTTGGTTAGCAAATACGATATATTTACCTGCGTTACAATTCCGGGTAATATTGACATAGCTCAACAAATCGAGCTTGCTAAAAAACTTGAAATTTTAGGAGTTGACTTAATTCAAACAGAAGGCTTAAAAGAAGTTACAAATTCTACAAACCCTTCAAGCCATCTTGTAAATTACGCAAAAGCAACAATTGAAAACACCATGGAATTAATTCAACACACTTCAATCCCTGTTATGAGCGCATCGGGAATCAGTGCAAAAACAGCACCTCTTGCTTTTGCTTCAGGCGCAAGCGCTGTTGGTGTCGGTGCTGCAGTTAATAAATTGGATTCCGAAGTTGCTATGTGCGCTACGGTTATGTCAATCGTAAGTTCAATTTCATACAGAAATTCAATCAACAAAGAAATCGTAAGAACTTCAAGAGAACTTTCTCTAAGATAAATAAGATAAAGTCTATAAAAATAACGGCTTCCTCAATTTAGAGGAAGCCGTTATTTTAAAAATGCTTCATCAATTTTTATTTCGTTTAATTTTTTTCCCTGTTTTTTATTTTGCGCTTGGATTCCGTAATTTCTTAATTCTTCTGCGGCGCAAAAAAGTTTGTTATCGGATTGTAGTTTATCAAATTCTTTATTAAAAGCGTCATTTAAATTATTTATTATATTTTTCATATTTGATAAATTAATCGAATGAAGTGCAATAAGGTTATAAATTTCACCTGCGATATTTATTATTTTATCAATATTTTTTTCTTGCGCATAATTTGCCCAAAGCGTTGATACAAGCCTTATTATTGTAATAATTGATGAATTACCCGCAATTATGATATTTTTTTCCTGCGCATTTTTTATAACCGAAATAAAATCGCTATCCGTATAAATATATGAAATCAATGATTCTAATGGAATATACATCAAAATAAAATCACACTGTTCAAGATTTATAGCGCTTTCGTACTTTTTATTTGAAAGGTTATTGATTGTTGAATTTAAATCTTTAATTAATTCATTTTTTTTATCGATTTTATATTCATCAGATGCGTTTTGAAATTCGATAAACTTTTCAAGATTTAATTTGCAATCTATTATAATGCTTTTATTATTGGGTAAATATACCACATAATCAGGTTTAATTTTTTTATTTTCTTCATTGTATGTTTCAAGCTGTTTAATATAATTTATGTTTTTATTCGGAAAGCAAGCTCTTAAAACAGCCTCTAAGCAATCTTCTCCAAAATTTCCTTTAAGATTTTGATTGGTTGTAAGAGATTTTGCAAGTTTAGCTGTTTCATACAGCATATTTTTAAATTCATGGTTATTAATATCATTTTTTTGAGCTAAATTTTTTATTTCATTTTTAAATTGCTCTAAAACATAGGATAATTTATCTTCTTTATTGAATTTCTGAGACAATTTTGCCGTTAAATATCCGCAAAAGAATGAAATTACAAGCCCAAGCAAAAAACAAATTAAAATAACTATATAATTTAGCAATTTTATCCTCGATAAATACTTTAAGAAATTATAACTTTTTTTAAAAGTTTTTGCAATTTTACATGTCGGCAATACAATAAATAATAGGAGGCAATGTGAACAAATTTATCAACGGTTTTATATTAACGATTTTTATTTTATCAAATGTTTCAGCTTATGCCATAAACTGGGTTCAAGCGGAAACTCAAAACGGCAAAGTTGCTTTTGTTGATAAAGACAGCTTGCTTAAAAAAGATAAATACTATTTTTATAATATAAAATATAAAACAACACCACAGGATGAATTTAAAATTTTAACCGTTCAATCGGCACTTCATAACGCTTACAGTGCAAGATTAAAAACCTATACCGAACAAGAATACGATAATCTCCATGGAGATTATCAAAATATAGCAAACAATTTTAATCCAAAACTTGAACTTGCTGTTTACGGTTCCGTTGTTCACAGCTGTCATAAAAAAGTAAGAGAATTGATGGAAGAAGAACAGATACCTAGAATCACGGTTGAATAATCATAAAAATTGAAAGCAGGTTACAATGACGGGTAAATGTCCAAATTGCGGTTATGAATATGGCGAATATGATATTTATTGCGCAAGATGCGGCACTAAAATCAAACAAAATAACTCGCAAAATTCAGAGCAAAACGAGGAATTAAATAAAACAATAGATTCTTTTGTCGGCAATTACAAGCCTTCAAAAACGGAATATTTTGATTCAAGCGCCAAAAATAACAATGCACTTTTAGGGTATCTTATTTTTTTAATTGTTATAATTTTAATCTTTTCTCTGTCGTTAAATTTCTTTTTATCAAAACAGACAGAAAATAAGCTTAAACTTCAATATAAAAATATGATGAATAAGCCCGAATTAATCCCCGAATTAAAAGAGCCGAAAAATTATTCCGAGTTATCGGATAACCTTACTAAAACGGAGCAGTTTTTAAGTTTATATTTAAAATATTCAACCGATTCAAAAGAAAAAAAACAACAGATATTTATTAACTATCTTAACGAAATAAACAAAATTCCCCATATCACAAGCGAAAATATGATTGATGAAAACATAAAAGAATGTAACAGCATTAAATCAAGTGCTCAAGCTAAACTATGCAGCTCAAAATTAAATAAAAAATTTAAAAATACGGGAGCAAAAGCATACAATGATTTAAATATAGTCTATTTATACCCCGATTACAAAAACATTGAAAAAAAATATTCAAAATATATAAATAAAAACCTTAAAGATTACCTTGCACTAAAAGCAAAATATTCAGCTCCCTCATCAGTAGGCTTGAATTTAAATATAACCCCCAAAAAACTTGCAAATAAAATATATGACTGGGAAAAAGTATTCAACACAACACAGGATGATTATATAAAAGATGACAGCGAATATATAATCTATAACGATTTTAGAAAATTCATATTTACGCCCTCAATCTATGCTACAACAACGCAGGAAATGAAAAAAGACTTTAAAGAAGCTTATTTATACTTTATAAAAACAAAAAAAGATTCAAACCTGGCTCCTGTTGTTATGAGCTATCTTGATAAACAAAAAGAATACAGTGAAGAAAATTTTAAAAACGATTACCCTTATAAAATCTTTGAAAAAACTTTTGAAGAAACCGTTCAGGATAGTTCCTTGCAGGATATTTTTTCGCAGTTGAGAAATACTCTTTTTTCGCAAAATACAAAAACGGATTTTAAATATATCTACAACACAATCAAAAATACCTGGAGCGAATTTAAAAAAGGAACAACGCTAAGACCTGTCGAATATGTAATTACTGAAATTGATGAAAATAATAATATTTTAATATACAACAGCACTCTATCTCTATTTCAGGAATTAACCCTTCCGAAATATTCAAATTTACTTCTGGTAAATTCTAAATTATATATTTACAATAAAGACAGATTGTCAATTTCAAAAATTAATTTTAACTCTAAAAGCTTTAATATCGCTAACATGAGCACAAGCGATATAACATCCATTTTCCCCGGGGTTAATGTTATTAATATTGATAATTATTCAAGTTATAATATTTATCTTGAAAAAGACAATGCAAAAGAAGCGTTTATAATTATTTCAAAATACACTCAAGGCTGGCAAAATTACAGTATTCAAGCAATCAAAGGACAAATAACCCAAACGATTCTTCCTAATATGTTTGTGGTTAACTCTTTAAATGACGTTGATATAGCACTTCGCTCAAACGATATTGATTCGCAAACTTCAGAATCAGCGCCCACATACCTTTTTAGAATTCATACCATGGGGCAGCAAAGTGAAGTTCCGATTCATGAACAAGAAATCATTCAATATGATGAAAAAACAAATAACGAAGCGCCTCGGGATGAACACTATAAACCCGTCATTAAGCCAAAAATAGGCGATAACGATAATAAAATAAAAGAAGATAAATCGGATGAAGACTTATTAAATTCACCGCCCGCTCAAAATATCGAACCGCCTGAAGAAAATTAAAATAAAAAACCCTTGCAGTTTGCAAGGGTTTTTTAACTAATTTAATAAATAATTAATTAATGTTCTAATCATAACGCCCGTTGGGCCAGATAGAGTTTCTTTATTTGATTTATCCAAATATGCCGTTCCTGCAATATCTAAATGCATCCAGGCGTTTGATTTTGTAAAATTAGATAAAAACCACGCAGCAGTTGAAGTACCTGCGTTTCTTCCTCCCGTATTTTTAAAATCAGCAATGTCGGATTTTAAATTGTCTTTTAACTCATCAAAAATCGGCATTTGCCACGTATTTTCGCAAGATTCTTTTGAAATTTCGATAAATTTATCAATTTGCTTTTGATTATTTCCCATAACACCTGTTATATCGTTACCCAAAGAAACTATAACGGCTCCTGTTAGGGTAGCTATATCAATAACTTCATCAACTCCTAATTTATCCGCGTAACACAATGCATCCGCTAAAGTCAATCTGCCTTCAGCATCAGTATTATCTACTTCAATTGATTTCGAATTTGAAGCAATTAAAATATCCCCCTGTTTATACGCACTTCCTGAAGTCATATTTTCGCATAGCGCACTTATTACATGGAGTTCAATATCAGGCTCCAATTTTGAAATTGCCTGGATAATACCTAAAACCGTCGCAGCACCCGACATATCGCTCTTCATTGTTAGCATTGAACTTGCGGGTTTAATATTCATTCCGCCCGCATCAAACGTTATTCCTTTGCCAATAAGCGCTACTTTTTTTCTTGGAGTCTTATTTTTTGGTTTATAAATAAGATGAACAAACTTAGGCTCGTTAACGCTTCCTTGCGAAACCGCTAAAAATGCATTCATTTTCATATCCGCAATTTCATTTTTATTATAAACTTTAATTTCAAGATTGTATTCTTTTGCAATATTTAACGCTAAATTTGCAACATACTCAGGTGTTACAATCTGTGCAGGCTCATTTATTAAATCTTTAGCAAATTTCATTGCATAAGATGTATAAACACCAATTTGCGCAGCCAGTTCAATTTGCGGCGTAATGTCATCGCATATAAGTTCAAGCGTTTCAATTGAAGGTTTTTTTGTTGATATGTATCTTGAAAATTCATATAATCCTATTCTTAGCGCGCATACTAAAATTTGAGCGCACTGAGCTTTGTTAAAATTAGCCAAAACACTGTTACATTCTTCTAAATTATCAATAAGTTCAACTGCAATACTGTCTCCTTGAAGATTAGCTTTAACTGCTCTTGCAGCACTTGAAGCAGCTTGAGAAAATTTTCTTCTTGTAAGTTTTTCTTTTTTACCTAAACCTACAATAAAAACTCTTAAATTTTCATTTATTGCGATTTTAAAAATCTCGCAAAAATTTCTTTTTGTTGCTTTAAATTTAAAAACCTGCTCTTCAAGTTTACCATCCGATAATTCATTTAAATAATTAAAAAATTCACTTCTTGAATCAACGTCTTCAAACATAAATAAAATTGCATTATTTGCCTCTGTTTGAGCAGGTTTTTTTGTTAAAAATCTCATAAAATTCTCCTGATTCTATCATTCATTTATTATATTTAATACTTTTTCAATACATTCAATTGCCCTTTTGGAGCGCATTTCGTTTTTTAATTTTTTATCTTTTATTTTTTTATCCGTTTCAATTTCATCCACAATTCCCCAGGAAGCATTAACAGGCTGAAATTTTTTATGGTGTTCATAGGTAATATAATCAATCAATGCCCCTAAAACCGTTTTGGAATTTAATTCAATCAACGGTTTATTTTTTAAAAATCTATCCATATTAATTGCTGCAAATAAACCCGTTGAGATACTTTCGCAATAGCCTTCAACACCTGTTAATTGACCTGCAAAAAATATATTTTCATATTTTTTTGTTTGAAGATGTTTATTTAAAATTTTTGGAGAATTAATGAAAGTATTTGCATGCATTACACCATATCTTGTAATTTGCGCGTTTTCAAGCCCGGGGATTAATGATAGCATCTTTTTTTGTTCACCCCATTTTAAATTAGTCTGAAATCCGACTAAATTATATAAACTTGCAATTTTATCATCCTGTCTTAATTGAACAACTGCATAAAACTGATTTTTCTTAAATTCCGTGGGGAATCTTTTATCAAAAAGCCCGACAGGTTTCATTGGCCCAAAACGCAGAGTATCCACCCCTCTTTTTGCCATGACCTCAACAGGCATGCAGCCTTCAAAATAGCTTGCTTCAAATTCTTTTAAAGGAGCGCACTGCGCATTAATTAAAAAATCGTAAAATTTTTCATACTCCTCTTTATTCATAGGGCAATTGATATAATCAGCGCTTCCCTTATCCCATCTTGAAGCATAAAACGCTTTTGAAAAATCAATTGAATCTTTTTCGACAATAGGTGCAATAGCATCATAAAAATGAAATTCCTCTTCATTGAATTTAATCTTAATATCTTCGCATAAATTTCTATCAGTTAAAGGCCCTGTTGCAATAATGGTTGGAATGTCGGGATTGATTTTATCGTATTTATCATTTACTGCATTAATATTTTTCAAACTTTTTATTTTATTATCAACCTCAACACAAAAAGTATTCCTGTCTATAGATAAAGAATTTCCTGACGGAACCGAGTTATTGTATGCAGCAAAAAACAAAAAAGACCCGAGCATCATAGCCTCTTTTTTAAGCATACCCGATGCTTGAAGGATATCTGATGAACCAAGGGAATTTGAACACACCAATTCAGCGGGATAGCTTGTTTTATGAGCACCTGTTTGATATTTGGGCCTCATTTCAATTAAATCAACTTCATAACCTTTATTTGCAAGATATATTGCCGCTTCAGAACCTGCAAGCCCGGAGCCGACTACAATTACTTTTTCCATATTTGCCCTTTTTAATTAACAATATTATACAACATAAAAAATTGTAAATAATTTTTAATAATAACTAAAGTTTTCGAAAAATAAACCGATTTTATTAATATAGAAAGAATAGGGCGTAATATGCAGAAAAAATATAAAAAATTGTCAAATATTTTAAAATGCAATTCTTTAATAATAAACGGAATGCTTAAAAGAAGAAAACTTGCATCTTCTTCGATTGCAAAAGCCTGCGATTACGAATTTAAAATCAGAGTTATTAAATAATTTATTCGTTTATTTTATCAGGGTCAAGGTCAGAGTTAAATTTAGCCGAAAAATCCTCTAAAAATTTAATGAATTTATTATCAGGAAGCTTGTCAACCTTTGCAGGTTCTTGATGGGGCTGGTTAATAATAATTAAAACTTCGTCTTTTGCTGCCATTTTAAGGTTGTTTCTTGCAATTGACTCTACTTTATACATAGAACTGAAATTTTGAATTTCATTTTTTAAATTTTTATTTCTTGTATCAGCTTCATTATATAATTCCTGTGCTTTAAAAATTTTTGTTTGATAGACTACAATTTTAGCTAAATTCAACAATGCGGAAAAACTAATCTGGCAAATACACAACAAAAGCACTATCGTTAAAAAAGAATGATAAAAACGGATTTTTCTTATCTTCTTTTTTTGTTGTTTTTGAACTCTTGATTTTAAATTCATGTATTCGCTTGTCATAAATTTATTTTATCAAAAAATTTTAACTACAGATTAAATTCGTAACAATATTTTGCAACTTTTTGATTGTGCTGGTTAAAATCGTATTTTTTAGCGTCAACTTTAAGCCAGCTAAGTTTATTTAAAATATCAAACAAAATATATTTTCTTATATCGTTATTATTTTGCGCAAGTTTAAGGAGCAGTATTTCATCTTTTTCAAAATTATAAACAATAACAAACCCGCCTGCGCCGACTTTTGAAAACAATTTTTTATTTGACAGAGTAATTATTTCTGTGTCTAATCTGTCAAATCCGCCAAAAAGATAAGGATTTTTAAGAATGGAATCAAAAATAAAATCGTATTTTTTTGTGTGGAATAAATTAAAATAAGAATCGATTATATTTTTATAACTCAAACCCCATAATGGCGCAGCGCAGCCGTCATAAGTCAATATATCCGAATTAAAACCCGAGAGCTCAAATTGTTTTTTTTGAATTAATTTTTGAAGGCGGCCATTGGGATTAAGATAATCTTTAATATCAAAACCAAGGTATTTTGACATTAATATCATCATAATATGTTTTGCACTGCAATTATTTTGAAGTTTTGTCTTTCTGCCTTTAAAATTTCTCATATCGAGCGGGTATTGGGCTTGAAGTAAAATATCCGATTTTTTAATATTAAACCTTTTAACCAATCTTTCAAGAAGTTTAACATGAGAAGGGGAGCCTGAATGCGAGGCGCAAAAAATTGCTATTTCTTTTTTTGATAATTTAAAATCCCTAACTATATCGCAATCAGCCATAATACTTGCTTGAAGTGGTTTTGCAAGAGAGCGCATAAAAGTAATCGAATCACAATTGCAGCCAAAGCTTTTATATATAGCGTTTTTATTTGCCAAAAAGACGCTGCCATAATAGCAGCAATCCAAAATATCATTTCTTTTTGTCGTAAGCAGAATTTTGTGCATACTAATTAATATTTAAAAGTTTTTTAAGGCGTTTTTTCATAATCAAATTTTCGCTCTCAAGGCGTGTTATTTCCTTTTGAAGCCTTAAAACCTGATTTTGTTCTTCTTCAGGTGAATCACATTTGATTGATGTAATACCTATGCTGACAGGAAGCCTTCTTTTTGCTTCCTCTTTTAATAAAAGCAGACTATCAAGACCTTTATCCGAAATAAAGGCCATTTTAATCATTATACTTGCCATTTTTATATGTCTGCCTTCATCATTCAATTGTTTTTGATATCTTATTGCTTGTTCCAATTGAATTGCATCGATTCTTCCGATTTTTTTCAAAAATTCGCCTGTCTTAATTTTTCCTGCTATAAACATCGCAAGTGCAATATTTTTATCAAGCGTTCTATCTGACGTATTTAAAAATTCAAGTTCATCGCATTTTACAAAGATTTTAGCCGTATCTGCAAACGACCAGCTATTTTTAACCGTTATTTCAAACATATTATTTTCTTCGGATAAATCTTGTAAAAAAGTATAAAACGCACCTGATAGCCTCATAGACTTTTCTTGAAGTTCTTGTTTACCTTTAAAACTAAGTTTTGGAACCATGTACTGAAATAAAACTTCGCTTTGGGTTAATTCATTAAAATCAGCCAACTTTTTATTCATATCATCAAGTATTTCTCTTGCCATTACCTGCTTAACCCAAATTGGCAAATTTTTTATATTATCCAAAAAAACATCTGAAACTTTTTGCATTCTTATTTCCTAAATAATTACTATAACGTAAAATAATCCTTATTTATTATACACAACGTAGATTTTTTTATAAATACATTATATAATTTATTAATAGAAATGTGAAATACGTTATAATTGTTTACGAAAGATTAATATGGGTTTAGATGGGATATCTGTTAATCAATTAAGAATGGGTTCAGAGTTAAATTCAAATGAACTTAATAACATCAACCCCCAGACAAGCCCGCAATTTATTAACGGTCTTTCAAAAGGGCAAAGAATCGATGCGGACGATAAAAACAATCAAAACCATGCTCAAGGGGAAATTTTAGAACAGGAAGATGAAAACGAAGATGATAAAAACGATGAAAATGATGGAATTAATAAAAAAACACCTGCAAAAGATATTACAAAATACGATTTATCCGATACAAAAAAGTATACGCTTGAAATAGATGACAAAACAAACACTGTTTCAATAAAAGAAAAATCATCTCAATCAATCATTCAAACATTTGACACACAGACGCTGTCAAGCTTGACAAAATATTTGAAAAACTATTGTGGAGTATTAATCAACAGGAAATATTAAAATGAATCAATATGTTAAACAATATCAAAAATTAAGTATTGAAACCGCCACCAGAGAACAGATTTTAATTATGCTCTATGACGGCGCCATTCAATTTTTAAATAAAGCAAAAATTGCCCTTAATAAAAAAGATTTTGAATCATATCATTCAAATCTCATCGGCGCGCAAAAAATTATTCAGGAATTTATTGATTCGCTTGACAGGGAAATTGCCCCACAATTAGCACAAAATCTCACAAGTCTTTATGAATATTTTATAAGAAGATTAATCCATGCAAATATGAAAAAAGATATCAGCGCAATTGATGAAGTTTTGGGATATTTAAAAAGCTTAAAACAAACCTGGGAAAAGGCAATTGCACTAAGCCAAAAACAACAGGCGCAAGAAGTTTTTGAAGATGACGATATTGATGATGACGAAGATGAAGACGATGACGAATTTGCTTAATCAAAATGACAGAGAATATATAAAATTGTTGTATGATAATTTTTTAAAAATTAATCTCTATATTAAAGATGCAATAAAAAAGCATGATATTGAAACAATAAACTACATTTTCGGCAAAAAAAATCAATTAATAAAACAAATTACATCTTTTGAAAAAATTCATCAAAAAGAAATCAAGGAAGACAAAGAGCTTTATTCAATCAAGCTTGATTTAATCAAAAAAGAAAAAGAAAATATTTCACTTCTTGAAAAATTAAAAAAAGAAGCACAAGACGAATTTGATAAAATTAAAAAAACTAAAAAATTATACCAAGCATACGAACCCGCCCTTAATGAAACCCGCTCAACCGTTGATATTAAAGACGAAGAAGCGTAATTTTACTTTCTTAAATTTTTATAACTGAAAATAGAATAAATCGTTACGCCGATTATTATCCAAACTATAAACATGGTAACGCTTGAGGATAATTTCTTAAAAGAAAATATAACAAGCCCTAAAGATGATATTATTCCAAGGATCGGGAATAAAGGCACTAAAGGAACTCTAAAGGGCCGTTTTAGCTTGGGTTCTGTTTTTCTTAAAATAATAACCGCAACACAAATTGCAATAAACGCGGTAAATGTACCGTAATTACACAATTGCGCCGAAATATTTAAATCCATAAATAAACTGCACACAATAATAACCAATCCGACAATCCAGGTTAGCATGTGAGGAGTTCTGTATTTTTTATGTATTGCTCTTAAAACCCTCGGTAAAAACTTATCTCTTGACATTGCATATAAAATTCTTGTTGAAGCCAATTGACAAATTAAAAATACGCTCGCAAGCGCGCAAACTGCAGCAACAGATATAAATCCCGCAAGAAAATCTTTATTAATAACACTAAGCGCTGCGGCAATGGGAGCCTGCGTATTTATATGGCCCAAAGGACATACCCCCGTTAAAACAAGGGCAACAAGAATATATAAAACGGTACAAAATATCAAAGTACCCAATATTGCAATAGGTAAATCTCTTTGAGGATTTTTTGTTTCTTCCGCGGCAGTTGAAACGGCATCAAAACCGATATATGCAAAAAATATTATAAAAGCACCCATTAATATCCCTTCTATTCCGTTTGGAGCAAAAGGAATCCAGTTTTGCGGTTTTACATAAAAGGCACCAACAACAATAAAAGAAACAATTGTTAGAATATTCAAACAGACCATAATTGTTGCAAATCTCGTTGATTCTCTTATTCCTTTAATCAAAATCAAGGTTGAAACTAAAGTCAATAAAACAACCGGAACATTAACTGCAAACGGAATATGGTTAAATAAATAAGGCATTTTATCATGATAATCCAAGCCGTATTTATCACACATATGAATTATGGAGCGAACATCGCTTCTAAGCCATATCGGAAAATTAATTACAAATTGCGGCAAATATTGACCGAATCCTTTTAAAAGCTGGGTTAAATACCCGCACCAGGAGCTTGCAACCGTGATGTTTCCGATTACATAATTAAGCATCAATACCCATCCTACAATCCAGGCGGCAAATTCGCCCAATGTAGCATAAGCATAAGTGTATACGCTTCCCGATACGGGAATAATAGAAGCTACTTCACTGTAACAAAGTGCCGAAAAAACACATGCAATTGCAGCTAAAACCATCGATATTATAATTGCAGGCCCTGCGCCTAAACTCTCAGGCCCTCCTTGAATAGCCGTTCCTACTATTGTTAAAATACCCGTCCCGACAACAGCACCTATTCCTATTATAAAAAGGTCAAACGCCGAAAGAGTCTTTTTTAAACTTCCTTTTTTGGCATTATCTATAAGTTCTGTGGTTGATTTTCTTGAAAGTGCATTATTAATTATTCTTTTAAACATTATCTTCCTTATTTGCAGTCAATTCCGCACATTTTTCCAGCTTTCTTTGCTGTCTGTAACCGTATAAAAAGTAAAAAGCTATACCAAGAATTATCCAAACAGGGAATAACACTCTTGAAGTTTTTAAAAATTTCATGGAATAAAACATCAATCCGCTGCAGCAGATAATTCCAGCCATTGGTACATAAGGAGAAAAAGGAACCTTAAAGGGACGGTATCTGTCAGGCTGTGTTTTTCTTAAAATCAAAACCGCAACGCATACAATTATAAATGAAGCAAAAGTCCCAAAGTTGCATAATTCCGCTGCCGTTGATATATTCATACAAATTGTACCGACTATACAAATAAAACCTGTCATCAAAGTAATAACATGAGGTGTTTTGAATTTCGGATGAACCGTTTGCAAAACTTTAGGCAAAAATCCGTCTCTTGACATTGCATATAATATTCTTGTACCCGCTAAAAGCATAACAAGTAAAACAGAAGTCAGCCCTGTCAATGCACCAATTGAAATTAAACCCGCAATCCAATTTTTGCCTATCATATTCATAGCGGATGCAATAGGCGCTTGTACATCAATTTTATCAATCGGAACAACGCCAGTTAAAACAAGCGCAACCAAAACATATACAACGGTACATGTTAAAAGAGAACCGATAATACCTATCGGAAGGTTTCTTTGGGGGTTTTTTGTTTCTTCCGCTGCCGTTGCAATTGCATCAAAACCAATATATGCGAAAAATATGATAAAAGCACCCATAAACATACCCTCTAAGCCATTAGGCGCAAAAGGTGTCCAGTTTTGAGGCTTGATATAAAACATGCCCGTAAATACAAACAAGCCGACAACACCAAGCTTAATTGCCACCATCAAGCCTGCCATCTTGGTTGATTCCTGTATTCCTTTAATTAAAATAGAGATTAAAATTATTGTAATTACAAGACTTGGAACATTGATACATATCGGAATACCAAGAAAATGAGGAATTACACTGTTTGCATCAAGTCCTTGTTTTGTTATTTCATTTACCGCGGTTGAATAATCATGAATCAAATACACGGGAGGATTAACAAGCCAATCAGGCAAAAAAGCACCAAAACCTTTTAAAAATTGCATAAAGTAACCGCTCCAAGCACTTACAACCGCAATATATGCAACCAAATATTCAAGCATCAAAATCCAGCCTATCATCCAAGCCATAAATTCACCCATAGTTGCATAAGTATATAAATAAGCACTTCCTGCCACAGGAAGCATTGAAGCAAATTCACTATAGCAAAGTGCTGAAAATATACAAGCCATTGAAGCTATTATCATGGATAAAATCAAGGAAGGTCCTGCTCCTGCCGATTCAGGCGAGCCAACCGCAGCAATTCCAACAACCGTAAAAATTCCGCTTCCTATTATTGCGCCCACTCCTAAAATTATTAAATCAAAAGCACCGAGCGTTTTTTTAAGCCCGCCTTCCTGTGCTTGTTTTAACATGGAATCAGGGTTTTTCATTTTTAATAAATTTTTTACAAATGTTGTTAATGCACCAACTTCAGCCTTTTGCTCAAACTCGGGCATAAAATCTTTGCTCTCGTTTTTGTTCATTTACTTTTCTTTCTGTTTTTTAATTAACGGGAAACCAAGTTTCTCTCTTTGTTCGACATACAATTTAGCAACTTTTGATGCAAGGGTTCTTATGCGGTTAATGTAATTAACGCGCTCATCTTTGCTTATAACGCCTCTTGCATCCAAAAGATTAAATGTATGAGAACATTTTAAAACCCAATCATAAGCAGGTAGAACTATACTATGCTCTATACAATCATTTGCTTCATCCATTGCTAAATCAAATAATTCAAATAAACGCTTCGGGTTTGAATATTCAAAATTATATTTTGATTGTTCTATTTCGTTTTGAAGATAAATATCGCCGTATTTTAAATTTTCATTCCAGTTTATATCAAATACACTATCCACATTTTGTAAATACATTGCGATACGTTCCAAACCGTATGTAATTTCTAAAACAACGGGTTTAACTTCCAATCCGCCGACTTGCTGGAAATATGTAAATTGCGTTATTTCCATACCGTCAAGCCAAACTTCCCAGCCTACACCCGCAGCACCAAGCGTCGGCGATTCCCAGTTATCTTCAACAAACCTTACGTCGTGCTTTTCTAAATCAATACCCATCGCAGATAAAGAATTTAAATACAATTCTTGCGAATTATCCGGGTTTGGTTTTAAAATTACCTGATATTGAAAATAATGCCCTAATCTGTTCGGATTTTCACCATACCTTGCATCAGTCGGACGTCTGCAAGGTTCTACCATAGCGGTTGAATACGGCTCAGGCCCCAATGCTCTTAAAAAGGTAGCAGGGTTCATCGTGCTTGCACCTTTTTCAATATCATAAGGCTGCTGAATAACACATCCGTTATCAGACCAGTATTTTGAAAGGTTTAATATCAATTGTTGAAAAGTTAATGCCATTTAATTATCCTTGTCATCTTATAAAATTTTTACGAATTTTTATTATCGTAATCTATTCTTCCGATTAGTTTATTCAAACTTCTTGCGACATTTTTAAATTCGTCTATATTTAAACTTTGCGCCCCATCGCACATTGCGCAATCAGGGTTGTGATGAACTTCCATCATAATACCATGTGCCCCAGCGACCAATGCAGCCTTACTCATCGGCTCAATTAAATATTTCTTGCCTGTACCATGTGATGGATCAACCATAACAGGAAGGTGAGAATATTTTCTTATTATCGGTACCGCTGCAATATCCAATACATTTCTTGCAAACTGCGTATCAAAACTCTTCACTCCGCGTTCGCATAAAATTACGTTCGGATTTCCGTTGTATAGAATATATTCCGCTGCAAGTAAAAATTCTTTAATTGAAGCTGCTGCTCCTCTTTTTAAAAGCACGGGTTTTTTAGTTCTTCCCAACGCTTTTAAAAGTTTGAAGTTTTGCATATTTCTTGCACCTACCTGTAAAACATCAGCATATTTTGAAACAAGAGCAATATCCATGGTATCCATAACTTCAGTTACTATTAATAGCCCCGTTTTTTCTCTTGCCTGTGCAAGATATTGAAGTCCTTTTTCTTCCAAACCCTGAAAATCATAAGGGCTTGTTCTCGGTTTAAAAGCACCGCCTCTTAAAAAATGACATCCCATTTCTTTTGCAGCCTGTGCAACTTTTAAAAGACCTTCAAAATCTTTTTCAACGGAACACGGCCCGACAATTAAAACAGGTTTTTCCAAACCGCCTATTTTAACACCGTTTGGAAATTTAATTACCGTGTCTTTAGGATGCGTTATTCTTGAGACAAGTTTATAGGGTTCTTGAACTTTTTTAACTTCTCTGACACCTTCGAAAGAAGATATATTTTCTATATTAAGACCGCATTTATCACCGATTACCGCAACCACTTTAAGAGTTTCACCGTTATTTACCTGAACTTTAAGACCTTTATCTTCAATATATTTAATTACTTTGTTAACTTGTTCAGCTGTTGCATCATGCTCCATTATTACAATCATTTATTCTTATCTCCATAGTAAATGTAAATATCGCAAAGAATATTGAATCATAAACAGACAATAATGTATATAAGTTATTAAGAAATATTGTTTTATGATACAATTTTTTTATGGAAAAACCACTTGTTGATATTTATACGGACGGTGCCTGTGCCAATAACCCTGGCAAGGGCGGGTATGGCATTGTTATGATGTATAAAGATAAAAATAATACAATTCACCAAAAAGAATTTTCAAAAGGCTTTGAATATACAACAAATAACAGAATGGAGTTAATGGCTGTTATTGACGCGTTGAATATTTTAAAAAAACCCTGCAAAATCAAACTCTATTCCGATTCAAAATATGTAATTGATGCAATAAATCAAAAATGGCTTGATGGCTGGGTTGAAAAAAATTGGAAATTAAATTCCAAAAACCCCGTTAAAAATATTGACTTATGGGAAAAATTTTTAACCGCACAAAAAAACCATGAAATTGAATTCATCTGGGTTAAAGGTCATAATTCAAATAAGTACAATGAAATATGCGATAAATTGGCAGTATGTGCAAGGAACAAAGAAAATCTCGAAACAGACAGCGGTTTTATTGATTAATATTTTCTTTCTTATCTTCACATGCAACAGCTGTTGAATAAATTATAAAGTCATTTTTGGGTTTTAAATTTTTTAAAATAAACTCGCGATTTTTTATGGATTCTTCACAAATTGAAGTATCGACACTGTTTGCAAGATAAATTGCAAGCTGCTTTTCAAAAATATTTTTTGAATAATCTTTTAATATTTTAATATATTCCATCATCATAATAATAACAGATTATTTGAAAATTTATTATGTTGACACATCAAAAAAATCAAAATATCATTAAATCAAAGGATATTTTATGAATAAAAAAAGAATAATAGTTATTGTGGTTGATTCAATGGGTTGCGGAGCAATGGAAGACGCCCCTAAATACGGTGATGATTTAAATTGTAACACCCTTAAAAACCTTGCCGATGCTACAGGAGGGCTTTATGTACCCAATTTAGAAAAAATGGGTTTTGGAAATATTATAGATATCAAAGGAGTTAAAAAAGAAAATAACTACAGTGCTTCCTGGGGGAAATTAAAACTAAAATCAAAAGGTAAAGATACAACAACAGGACACTGGGAAATGATGAAATTAATTTTAGATAAGCCGTTTAAAACTTATTTAAAATTTGACGATTTCATAATTAATGAATTTATAAAAAGAACAAACTGCAAAGGAATTTTAGGAAATTACCCCGCATCTGGTACAAAAATAATTCAGGATTTAAATTACGAACACCAAAAAACAAAATACCCGATTATCTACACAAGTGCCGACAGTGTATTTCAAATTGCTCTTGATATTGATTTAATACCAGTTGAAACTCTTTATAACTGGTCAAAAATCGCAAGAGAAATTTTAGATGAATATGAATACGGAATATCGCGTGTTATAGCACGCCCGTATAGAATAATCAATAACAAGCCCGAAAGAATAGGTTCCCTAAGACATGATTATTCTGTTAAACCCCCTAAAGACACTGTTTTAAATATTTTACAAAAAAACAACAAAAAAACACTCGCAATTGGTAAAATCTACGATATTTTTACAGGCTCGGGCATAGATGAAACAATTCCGACAAAAGGAAACACCGACGGATTAAACAAAACGCTTGATGCCATTAAAAATTCAAAAAGTGATTTTATATTTGTCAATCTTGTGGATACCGATATGCTATACGGACACAGACGTGATGCAAAAGGATATAAAAAAGCAATTGAAGAAATTGATTCTTATATTCCTGATTTTATTAATAATATGACAGATGATGATATTTTAATTATAACAGCAGACCATGGGTGCGATCCGACATACAAAGGAACGGATCACACAAGAGAAATGGTGCCTTATATAGAATATTCAAAAAATATAAAACCGAAAAATATAGGAATAAAAGACAGTTTATCTTACGTTGGAGACAGGGTCTTAGAATATTTATCATAGATTATAATTATCATCCATAATTTTTCTTATAACCGCCATTAAATACTCGGCAACTTCATACTTGTTGCATGAAACATCAAGTATTGTATTGTCTTTTTTAAAGATTCTTACAAATATACTGTTAGCATTATTTTCCAATTTTACATTATCAACATCATAAAAAGAAAAGATAATAAAATTAAAATGCGAAAAAGTATCAATATTTGCGCAATATATAAACCTGCTTCTTGAAAAATCAACAATAAACTTTGTATTTTCTGTTGCATTGATTAATTTATCCGTTGAATAGTTAAAATTGTTTGCAATCTTTCTTAAATTGCATCCCGTAACAAAATCCTGAAATTCAGAGATAAACTGTCTTGTTGTTATATAATTTATTGTTCTTTGATTGCCTCTCATAAGAAAACTCAATTTAGAATTTAAATATTCAACTTCAAAAACTTCATCCAATCTTAAACCCAAAAGAGAACTAACACCGTTTGTTAAATATACTACATTTGAAAGAGAGTTATAATAAATCATGTCTTCTTTAACTAAGGAATATCTGCTTTTGATTGACTTTATAAGAACATAAAACAAATCCGATAAAAAATTATCGTCATATAAAGAAAGCTGCTGCGCAATTCCATCAATCGGCGCTTCAAAATAATTATATTTTACATCGATTGTAAAATTTTCCTTAAGAAGATTAATTGTCTTTGCTTTGTAATTCAATGGTTTTTTGATGGTATCGTCAAGTTTTAAATAACAAAATATTGATTTTAAAGGATTATACGCCCAAAAATATGAGCAAAGATAATCACTCGGGCAATAAAGAGAAAAATTAACATTGGGAATTTTTTCTTTAATTTTATATAAACATGATTTTACAAAAATATCGTGGATAAATTTTTTAATTTCATCATTTATAGGGTTTATAACAAGATTCTTTTCTTCTCCGCTTTTAAAATATCTTAAAATTATTGTATTATTTGTTATTTCAAAATTTTTTATAAATTGAATCAATACTTCTTCTGTTTCTGTGCTAAACATAGAATCCGATTCATTATTTCTAACTACATATAAAACATTCCCGCTTCTATTTAACATTAAAGAAAGAGAAGAATTTATATATAAGACATTATCCGCAATATAGCCTTGATTTTGCAGAGATGTTTTGACACTGTTTAATATTTCCTGCCTTTTTTTTCTTTTTGCTCTTATATATAAAAATAACAAAATAAATACAAGAATAAAAAGAACAAAAGAAAAACTAACTAATCCTATAACCATCATTTATTGTTGTAATTTTCCTCCAGCGACCAACATTGTCTTGTTAAATAAAAATTATCCATTATATTCAAAAAATTATCAATATAGTTTTTGCATGAATTTTCTCTTACAAGAATCTGTCCGCAAGAAATTAATTCATCCCTTATTGTCATATTATTCAGCTCCATTATCTTGGAAATTATATCCACTTCATCCAAAGGGTTAAAATAAAGTGCCGCTTTTCTTAATTGCTGGCTGTAGCCGAGATGATCCGATATCAAAACAGGACAGTTAAAATATAATGCTTCTAGCGCTGCTAAACTGTCAGGCCCTGCAAGCGAAGGATATACAAGAGCGTAAGCATTTTTATAAAGCGAATATAATTCAGACTGGCTCACGTAATTTAAAAATATTACATCATCTTCAAGATTTAATTCTTCAACCTGTTTTTGTAAATAATCCTTATTGCCCCTGTCAAGCCCTGTAAACACAACCTTAAGGTTAATATTCTGCTCTTTCATAATTTGAGCGGTTAAAATAAGCCTTATATGGTTTTTATGAGTCCAAAATTGAGCAGGATAGAAGATATAACTGTTTTTGTTAAGAGAATTTTTATCCAAGATTCTCCTGTCTTCCTTAACATTTTCAACCCAGGCAGGATACGGTAGAGGCATTGTAATTATGTTTTCACCAATAACATCATAAAGAGTCCCGATATCATTTTTAGCTACATTATTACATGTAATTATTTTTGAAGCGGAAGTTAAAAACAAATTCAGCTTTCGCTCCATTTTTTCAAAAATGCGGTTTGAGCTAAACTCAGGAAAATGAGGTAAAATTCTGTGCGAAACATCTCTTATAAGCGCAAAATAAGGAACTTCAATGTGTTCGTGTAAATATGGAGTTAAAAAGTATACAACATTAACACAATCTCTTTTTAAAATATAATTAAGAGAAAAAACAGGAATTTTATAAAGTTCAAAACAAAAAGGAAAAAAAGAAACGGCAGGCTTTTTATAATATCTTAAAGAAACAAATTTGGCGTTTTGTCTATTTTTAAACATGTTTTTTTCGCCGAAATAATAAAAAATAAACTCATGATTAGTCTTTTGCTTTAAAAGTTCATCGACAAAAGTAAGCTCAAAAGTTAATCCTCCCAGTGATTGCGGTCTTTTGATATCCCCAAGGTATATTCCTATTTTCATTTATTTCTCCGTTTACTTAAAAAGACGGTTCAAACCAAAATATGATAGTCTAACCGTCTTTTTTAAAATATTTTTTACTTAAAACTTAAGCTTTTGTGAATTTGCCTGCTCTAATACAAGATGTGCATACAGTCATTCTTTTAACCGAACCGTTTGCAAGTTTTACTTTAACTGATTGCAAATTCGGAAGTTGTCTGTGAACATTTTGTTTATGAGAGAACGAAATCTTAGCTGCTTTAAGTGATTTTTTACCACAGATTTCGCAATATACTGACATTTCTACATCCTTTCATAAGTATTGTTATTATAATCATATTTAATAAAGAAAAAAAATCAAGAGCGAATTTAATTTTTGTTAAGACTTATTCTTCATTCAAAGATAAAACTGCCATAAACGCTTCTTGAGGAATTTCTACTCTTCCGACTGATTTCATGCGTTTTTTACCGCGTTTTTGTTTTTCCAACAACTTTCTTTTCCTTGAAATATCACCGCCATAGCATTTATCCAAAACCGATTTTCTAAGAGCTTTAATATTTGTTCTTGCAATAACTCTGCCGCCGACTGCCGCTTGAATGGCAACTTCAAAAAGCTGGCGGGGAATTATTTCTTTTAGTTTATTTGTAAGTTTTTGACCAATATTATAAGCACTATCCTTATGGCAAATAACAGATAAAGCATCCACAGGCTCATTTGCAAGCAAAATATCCATCTTAACTAAGTCAGATTTTTTATAATCGCAAAATTCATAATCTAAAGACGCATATCCTTTTGAGCGGGATTTTAACTGATCGTAAAAATCGGTAATTACTTCTGATAACGGTATTTGATATTCAAGATTAACCCTTTTATCATCAATATATTGCATATTGATAAATATTCCGCGCTTATCCTGGCATAATTCCATTAAAGAGCCGACAAAATCGTTTGGAGTAAAGACGTTTGTCTTAACATAAGGTTCTTCAATATATTCACGGTATTGAGGAGCAGGAAGCTCGGCGGGGTTATCTATTTCAACCATCGTACCGTCTGTTTTATAAACATGGTAAATAACGGAAGGCGCTGTTGTGATTAAAGAAAGGTTATACTCACGCTCAAGTCTTTCCTGTGCTATTTCCATATGAAGCATACCCAAAAATCCGCATCTGAAACCAAACCCTAAAGCGTTTGATGTTTCAGGTTCATAAGTAATCGAGCTATCCGAGAGTTTTAATTTTTCAAGTGCTTCTTTTAATTCATGGTAATCCTCGTTATTAACGGGATACAAGCCCGAAAATACCATGGGTTTTGCTTCTTTATATCCTTCAAGAGGACTTTGTGCGGGGTTATCAACATGAGTTATGGTATCACCTACAAACCTTGTGATTTCTTTAATTGAGCCTGCAAAATATCCTACTTCGCCCGTTTTTAATTCTTCAACTTTATTTCGATTAGGATTTAAAAAACCAAGCTCAATTACTTCAAACTCCCTGCCTGTTGCCATAAATTTTATTTTATCGCCGAGTTTTATTGAACCATCCACCACTTTAAAAAAGCAAATTGTACCTAAATAAGCATCATACGCGCTGTCAAAAACTAACGCTCTTAAGGGCTTATTTGATGTATCCAAAGGAGCAGGGATATATTTTATAATTGCTTCTAAAACATCATCTATTCCCTGCCCTGTTTTAGCACTAACAGGGATAGCCATAGAAGCATCAATTCCAAGTACATCTTCTATTTCTTTTTTTACCCTTTCGACATCCGCAGAAGGCAGGTCGATTTTATTAATTATCGGGATTATTTCAAGATTTTGCTCCATTGCAAGATAAACATTAGCCAGCGTCTGCGCTTCAACACCTTGTGTAGCGTCAACTATTAAAAGCGCACCTTCGCAGGCGGCAAGCGAACGAGATACTTCATAAGAAAAATCAACGTGTCCCGGGGTATCTATTAAATTTAAAATATAATTTTTACCGTCATGCGCTTTATAGTTCATTTTTGCGGCATTTAGCTTAATTGTAATCCCTCTTTCACGCTCAATATCCATGGTATCTAACAATTGATCCTGCATATCACGCTTTGATATTGTTCCTGTAGCCTCAAGAAGTCTGTCTGCTAAAGTGGATTTACCATGGTCAATGTGTGCTATTATGCTAAAATTTCTAATGTGGTTAAGCTTATTCATAAGACATATTATAAATGAAAAAAAATTTTCATGCTTGAAATATTTTTTTTAGCAAATAAAATATTTATTATAGATTTCATCACTAAATTAAAGGATAAAACAATGAAGAAAGATATTCATCCCAATTACAAAAAAACAACTATAAAATGTGTTTGCGGCAATGAAATCGAAACAGGTTCCGTTGAAGAAAACATCACTGTTGAAATTTGCAACGCCTGCCATCCTTTTTATACAGGCAACCAAAAAATCTTAGACTCTGAAGGAAGAGTTGAAAGATTCAAAAAACGTTACGAAAAATAATAGTTGTAAAATTTTTTGGCTGGGTAAAACCAGCCAAAAGTTTAATGGAATGTATTTTTGGGAGAATTTATGGCTGTTAAAGAATTAGAAGTAAAATTAATTTCAATACCCGATAATCTGCTTGATGTTGTTTATACCGCTTGCAGAACCTGCTACAGCCCCGATGGAGCAATTGAAATTTTTGATAACATTACGCCTGATAACGAAAAAAAATTAAATCTTATAAAAAGGGTTATTTCATCGGGACACTATTCAACAATTGAACACATTCAATTGAGTTTTGCAATAAACAATGTTTCAAGAGCTTTAACACACCAGCTTGTGCGCCACAGACACATGAGTTTTTCTCAAAAATCGCAAAGATATGTTAAAGAAAAAGGTGAATTTGACTATATAACACCTCTTACAATAAGACACAACCCGAAATTAAACGAAAAATTCGAATCATTAATGACTCAAATTGCAAACACTTATCAGGAATTTATCGAAGCGGGAATAAAAAGTGAAGACGCAAGAGCAATTCTACCCAATGCAACTGCAAGTTCCATGGTTGCAAGTTTAAATTTAAGAGAATTAATCCACATTGCAAATTTAAGATTATGCACAAGAGCCCAGCTTGAAATAAGAATACTTGTTCAAAAAATGTGCGATCTTGTAATTGAAAAAGAACCATGGCTTAGCGAACACCTTGTTCCAAAATGTGTCAGATTAGGCTATTGCGACGAAGATAAATCATGCGGAAGGATGAAACCCAAAAATGGATAATTCAATGTTTGAAAAAGTTGAACAAATAGAAAAAAAATACCGTGAACTCGGAGTAGTTTTATCTAAACCCGAAGTTATCCAGGATTATGAAAAATTCCGCGATCTATCCAAGCAAAGAAAAACCATGGAAGAAACGGTTAACATTTATTATAAATACAAAGAAGCGCTTGATGCCATAAATGAAGCGCGCGAAATGCTTCATGGCGAAAAAGATTCTTCCATGAGAGAATTTTTAAACAATGAAATTTCAACAAACGAAGCGCGTATTGAAGAATATGAGCATAAATTAAAAGTTCTTCTGCTTCCGAAAGACCCCATGGATGATAAAGATATTATGCTTGAAATAAGAGGATCTGCAGGCGGCGATGAAGCAAATATTTTTGCGGGCGATTTAATGAGAATGTATTTAAGATATGCTCAATCCAAAGGCTGGCAGACGAAAATTTTATCAATCAACGAATGCGAAGCAGGAGGGGTATCAGAAGTTGTAATATCAGTTAAAGGTGGAGACAATATTTATTCACAGCTTAAATACGAATCAGGTGTTCACAGAGTCCAAAGAGTACCCCAAACGGAATCTCAGGGCAGAGTCCACACTTCAACCGCAACGGTTGCCGTTATGCCCGAAGTTGACGATGTTGAAATCGAGCTTAATATGAATGATATTGAAATTACAACAGCACGCTCGGGCGGTGCCGGAGGACAAAACGTAAACAAAGTCGAAACCGCAGCAAGGGTTTACCATAAACCGACGGGAATTATGATATTCTGTACGGAAGAACGTTCCCAACTTCAAAACAAAGAAAGAGCGCTTGAAATCTTAAAAGCAAAGCTTTATGATATGGAAGTTCAAAAACAAATGCAGGAAGTTACCGACTTGCGCCGCTCACAAGTAGGAACAGGAGACAGATCCGAAAGAATAAGAACTTATAATTTTCCTCAAGGCAGATTGACCGATCATAGAATCGGACAAAATTTTGATGTCAGAGAGGTTATTGAAGGCAATTTAGATAAGCTTATCAATGCGCTTATTGAATACGACCAAAAAATAAAGCTGGAAAAATTAGCGCAAGTCGGAGAATAAAATTATTTAATTCTTAAATTATTTGCCTTTATAAAATTGCGCAAGCTGCTCTACGGCACTCATCGGCTTTGGAAGCAAATTTTGAGCATCAGGAATAAATTGAACCTTATTCATATAGCCTGTCATATAAAGTGCTTCTTCAAGAGAATTAGGAGTTTTGATATCCGCTAAGCTTATTTTTGCGCTATTGGCAATGGCTTCCAATTGTTTTTGTAATTTTATATCGCCATCACCAAGAATTGTATTCTGTGCTACTTTAGCAAGCTTATTCGGTTTTGGCATATCAATTTTATTAACGCTTTTAATAACATTGCCTGTAATTTTGGATACATCCATATAATCACCTTTCACTACTTTCGTATTTTATATAAAACAACACATAATAAAAAATTGCTATTTAATTATATAACAAATTTTACAAAGAGAATATATCTTTAATATCTTGATAAGTAAGAGATTTTACTATATTTCTGTCAATTGACACTACACTATCAACCAATGAGCGTTTTTTAGATTTCAGCGCCTGAATTTTTTCTTCTACGGTATTTTTTGTAATCAAACGGTAAACAAAAACTTTCTTTGTTTGGCCGATACGATAAGCTCTATCCGTTGCTTGATCTTCAACAGCAGGATTCCACCAAGGATCATAATGTATTACATAATCGGCACCCGTTAAATTTAGACCCGTACCGCCCGCTTTTAAAGATACTAAAAATACAGGAATTGTAGGGTCATTGTTAAATCTGTCAACTACAGCCTGTCTGTCTTTTGTTTTGCCTGAAAGATATTCGTGTTTAATCCCTTTCTTTTCAAGCCAATCTTTTATAATATCAAGCATGCCGACAAATTGCGAGAACAGAAGAATTCTGTGTTTTTCCGCAATAATTTCTTCAAGCATATCTTGCAGATGTTCAAATTTACCCGAGTCATTAATTCCCAATTTACCTTCTTTATCGTAAAGTCTCGGATGACAACAAATTTGTCTCAATCTTAAAAGCGCCGAGAAAATAGACATTCTTGATTTTTCAAGACCGACTGTTTCGATTGACTTAAATAATTCTTCTTTTGTTGAATCAAGAACTTGAAGATATAAATCTTTTTGCTCGGGTGTTAATTCGCAATATGCAACCGATTCAATCTTATCAGGTAAATCACGCGCAACATCTCTTTTCATACGCCTTAAAATAAACGGGAATATTTGTGTTTTTAAACGCTTTTGAACTTCCGTATCCTCATTTTCCACAATAGGAGTTACATATCTGTTGTTAAATTCCTTAGCATCAAACAAAAACCCGGGCATTAAAAAGTCAAAAACAGACCACAATTCTTCCAATTTATTTTCAATCGGGGTACCCGATAGCGCAAGTCTGTGTGTTGAATTTAATTCTTTTGTTGCAATTGATGTCTGGCTTGTTGCGTTTTTAATATTTTGAGATTCATCCAAAATGACGTATCTGAATTTATATTTTTTCAAAACATCAATATCACGCCTTACAAGCGCATAAGAAGTTATGACAACATCATACTTATCAATATCTTTAAATTTGGTTTTTCTATCTGAACCTGTTAAAGTCATATATTTTAAATTGGGCGAGAATTTTTCAATTTCCTTTTCCCAGTTAAAAACAACACTTGTAGGGCATATAACAAGCGAAGTTTCTTTGTTGTCTTTTTCTTTTGCGCGCTGTAATAATGCAAGGGTTTGAACCGTTTTACCAAGCCCCATATCATCAGCCAAAATTCCATTTAAACCGTATTTGTATAAAAACCACAACCAAGAATAACCCTTAAGCTGGTATTCCCTTAAATCTGCTTTTAGAGCTTTAGGCAGAGGAGTTGAATCCATGGTAGAAAATGTTGAAATTTCTTTCCAAAATGCCGAAAATTTACGCGACATCTTAAGATTTATTCCCATTTTTTCCATTTCCGACACAACACCCGCTCTATAGGTTTTAACAATATATTTATCTTCATCGTTTTTATAAACATCATAAGTATTAAACGATTTTAATAAAGATAAAACATCGTCAACAGGAATTGAAACCTGGCCTCCTTGAGGAACATTATAATACTTTGAACCTTCGTAGGTTAAATCAATAATTGTTTCAAAATCTACTTCTTTTTCATCAGCCATAGCACGAAGCGAGATTTCAAATTTATCCGTGCCTTCCGAAGAAAAATCAATATCCGCGATTAATTTTAAACCTTTTTTATTTAATTTATAAAAAGATAAATCGTCTTTTTCAATAAATTCCCAACCGGGGCCTGCTTTTGAAATGTAGTAGTTATAAAAATCTATAGCATATTCCTTATCAAGAGCAAGGTTGTTTGATTGAACGGGCGCAAACCTGCAAGCAAGTAGCATTTGATACGCCGATTGCTCAAATTGCATATCTCTTTTAACCCAGTACAATAAATCTTTTGACGGGTCTTTAATTGTAACATAAGGGCTTTTATACTGTTTTTGATAAGGAACCCTTACTCCGTCATATTCAAATTCAAGAGAAGCTTTTAAAGACTGGTCATAATCAACACCAAGCTCAACAATGCATTTTGGCGGTCGTTTTTCAAAAGAAAGTTTCTCCATTTCTTCCGACATATTTACCGTCATGACTTCCTTTAATTTCGGAAGTTCTTCATAAACAAACTTACCCCCGTCAGCATCTTTGATATCGGAAAAACTTGCTTTTGTTAAATACTGCGGAACAACGCTTACTTGAGTATCCGCCTGAAAAATAACATCTTTATATCTGCCCCATTTTAGCTGGCGCGAAAAATATCTCACTTCTTCAAAAGGATAAATCTCATCAATATCATTTCTTTTCCAATAAAGACTCAATAAAACATTTCCAACATAAGAAACGTTTACATCAAGACACAAATTCCAGATACTGTCCGAAAATCTTATTTTTTTATGTGTCTTTGCATCAATTACATCGTCAACTTTTGCTAAAATCTTAAAAAATTCATCAAATTTATTAATTGAAACATCGTACCAGCCCGATTTTTTATCTAATCTTGACTGTTTTAAAAGCATTTTAAACATTAAAACTTCAAGCTTTTGCGAATTATTTAATTCAAAATTTTCTTCTTCTTTTTGTTTTAAAATAATCTGCTTAAATACCGCTTCAAGGTCTCTGATTACTTTTTTTGTGTGGCGGTTCATAACAAGAATCGAAAAAAAGTTCTGCCTTCGCTTGGGGTTAAAATGAAATATAAAATCACCCATAGGGTTTTCATTCATGGGAAGTTCTTCATCGATTAAATTAGGTTCAATATCAAATTTTTCATAAAGATATTCATCCCAGAAATGATTCTTTAAAGATGCAAAGCCTAATGCAATGGCATGCTTACACCAGGGTTCTTCAAGCGGGCAGTTGCAAGTCGGTTTTGCGCCCGCTTTTGTAAATTTAATCCCTGTTTCATAATGCGATTTAAAATTTCCTTTTACCTTGGCTCTTACAATATTTTCGTTGAATTTTAAATCTTCAACATAACCTTTTTGAAAAGTCTCATATCCTCTTCTAAAAGAACCGGGTTTGGAATTATCCTTTAAATATTTGTTGTTAAACGTATATTTCACAGAAAGTCCACGACAAACTACTTTGATAATATTAATTGCACTTCAAATTTAAAACCCATAATTTTATATTGGTTAATCCATACAGTGCGAACATTTATAAGATAACATTATCAAAATAAAATTGCAAGTGCTTATTTCAAATAATACATCATATTAACATTTGCTCTTAAATTTATCTCGCCCGGTTCGATTGATTCTATTACGGCACTGTCTGAAGCAGCACTTGAAGCTTCCGCTTTCATTAAAGAATTATAATATCTCGGTTGAACCCCCGATGAAGCAGAACAATAAGGATTTACGCTTTTAATTTTTGAGATTGAAGTATTAAGCGCTCCGGCTACATAATTTGCTCTTTTTGCCGCAGCTTTAACCGTATCTGCTAACAGCTTATTACATTCATTTTGTGCTTCTTCAAGAGTGAAATTCAATGAACCGACTTTTTTAACCCCCGCATCTGTTGCTGTTTGGATAATTTTTGAAACTTTTGACATGTCTTTTAGTTTAACTTCAAAACCGTTAACTACTTCATATTTTTGAAAAATTCTGATTTTATCTTTGTATGAATAGATATTATTTATACTGTATGCAATTGTTTTAACCTGTTCTCCTTCGCCTAATTGTGCTTTTATTTTTGTTATCGCATCATTTACCGTTTTATCGTTTTTTTCTTTTAAATCGGCAACATTAAGCCCCGTATTTTCAACATAAAATTTTATTGTGGCGGTATCGGGTGCAACCGATTTTGTCATTGAATAATCAACACTTAAGGTGGATTCTTGATTTTCAATCGCAAATACGGCAGGCGTAATTAAAGTCATCATAAATAACATCACACACATTTTCTTAAACATCATAATCTCCTTCTATTATTTTTATAAGTTCACTTTCGGATAAAATTTTAATTCCTAAATCTTGGGCTTTTGAAGCTTTTGACCCCGGGTTTGAACCGACAACAACAAAATTTGTATTTTTTGAAACGCTTGATGGGGTTTTTGCACCAAGTTCTTTTAATTTTGCCTGCGCAATTTCTCTTGACATCGTTTCTAAGGTTCCCGTTATAACAAAACTTTTACCTTTTAGTCTTAAATTTTGAACGCCCGAATATTTATTTTTTATCTTTACTCCAAGAGCAATCATTTCATCTATTACTTTTAAATTTTCAATATCCGAAAAATAAAGAGCAATACTTTTTGCCATTTTTTCGCCTATTCCTTCAATTTCGGATAAGTCTTCAATTTTAGCGCATTTTAACTCATTTATATCTTTATAATGCTGCGCTAAAATATCGGCCGATTCCTTACCTACAAGCTTTATTCCAAGAGCGTTGATGAATTTTGAAAATATCGCATTTTTTGATTTTTCAATAGCGCTTAAAAGATTGGATGATGATTTTTCTTTAATTAAATCAAGAGTTAAAAACTGTTCTTTTGTTAATTTATATATATCACTGAAAGAATACACATAACCTTTGTTTATTAACTGTTCAATTATATTTTCTCCAAGCCCGTCTATATCCATAGCTTGTTTTGAAACAAAATATTCAATCCTGCCTTTAATTTGAGCCTTGCATCCTTTTTTATTTGGACAATAACGCGCAACTTCACCCTCAACTTCAATTAAAGGAGTGTTACAACAAGGGCATCTGTCAGGAAGAACAATGGGTTTTGAAGTGTTTGTTTTTCTTGATTTAACTACTTTTGGAATAATTTCTGCCGCTTTTTTTACCAATACTTCATCATTTATTGAAATATCAAGTCTTTTAATTTCATCAAAATTATACATTGAAGCTCTTGAAACAACGCTTCCCGATAAACTTACGGGCTTTAATATTGCAACAGGAGTAACAATTCCTGTTCTTCCGACGCTAAATTCAACATCCAATAAATCGGACCAAACTTCCTCAGGCGGGAATTTAAACGCTGTTGCCCATTTTGGAGCTCTTGCCGTAAAACCGAGTTCATTTTGAGAAGCAAAAGAATTAACTTTAATTACAACACCATCCGTTGCATAATCAAGAGTTTTTCTGTAATCAGCCATTTTTTTGCAAAAGTCTATAGCTTCTTCGATATTCTTGCATTTTTGATATTTATTAACCTTAAAACCCAACTTTTTACAATAATCCATAGCATCGCTGTGCGTTAAAATTGTTGAATTTTTATCCAAAATTGCGGTATAGATAAAAATAGATAAATCACGCATTGAAGTAATTTTAGGATCCAGTTGTCTTATTGAGCCTGCGGCTGCATTTCTTGGGTTTGCAAAAGTTTTTTGATTGTTTTTAATTTGATTTTTGTTTAACTTTTCAAAAGAAGAAACAGGCATATATATTTCACCTCTTACTTCAATATCAACATCTTCAAAAAGCTTCAGGGGAATTGATTTTATGGTTTTAAGGTTATTTGTTATATCTTCACCCATAACCCCGTCCCCTCTTGTCAAACCTTGAATAAATCTTCCTTTTTCATACATTAAACTAACCGCAAGCCCATCAATTTTAAGCTCGCCCACAAGTTCAATATCACAAAGATTATCACCAAAAAGATTCATCTGATTAGTATGATATACACCGACCTCTTTAACAACTCTTTTATACCATGCCCGAAGTTCATCATAGTTATTTGAATTATCAAGACTGTATAGTCTTACTTTATGAGCAACCTGATTGAATTTTTCACTAATCCCGCCTACTCTTTGAGTGGGGCTGTCTTGTGTTATTAATTCGGGGTGTTTTTCTTCAAGACTTTTTAATTCGCGAAATAAATTATCATATTCCCAATCTTCTAAATCAGGATTATCCTCAACGTAATATTTATAAGAATTAAGCTCTATTTGTTTTCTTAACTCTAAAATTCTTTTATTATCATCCATAAAGTCATTTTATTAAAAATCGAATTATTAGGCAAATATAAATTTTTATAATAAAATCAAAATAAGGTTATTAAGAAAGCAATTTTAATGAGCATAATAAAATTACTTAATAAAAAAACAAAAAAAGCCCTTTTTACAACACCTTCGCACAATCAAACGGCAATTTTTTCGCAAAAATACATGCCGTTTTATGAAGATGATTTTTCGGAAATTGAAGGTTTTGACAATCTTTCAAATCCTAAAAGCTCAATAATGATAGCGCAGGGCAGAGCAAGCGAAATATTTAAAGCAAAACAGACTTTCTTTATAACCCAAGGTGCAACAAGCGCAATGATTGCTGCTATGAAAACCTTGATTAAACCAATGGACAAAGTTTTAGTTGCAAGAAATTGTCATAAATCAGTCTTTAGCGGGCTTGTAATAAGCGCTGCACTTGTTGATTGGTTTATGCCCGATGAAAACAATACTTGGGGGATTTACACAAAAATAGATCCTAAAAAACTTGAAGCAACGCTTAAATTAGACGATTATAAAGTTTTTATTATGACAAGTCCTACTTACGAAGGGGTAAATTCGGATATTAAAGAAATAGCAAAAATTTGTAAAAAATATAAAACATACCTGATTGTTGATGAGTCCCACGGTTCGCTTTATAACTTCAGTAAAAATTTACCCGAAACAGCGCTTGAACAAGGAGCGGATGTAAGCGTTAATTCGCTTCACAAAACCGCAGGAGCACTAAATCAGTGTGCGATATTAAATATTTCAAAAGATATTCAAAATTATGACGAGGAGGCTTTTCAAAATTCAATTAATTTAATTCACACCTCATCCCCTTCATATCCTCTTTTGGCAAATATCGAAGCTTGTATTGATTATTTAAATTCAAAAAAAGGCAGAAATGAAATTGATTCAATAATAATGGAAATTGAGAAATTTAAAAAAGAGCTTTTAAGATTTGGCATTGAATTTTTTGAAGATATAAATCATGACCCTATGAAGTTATTTTTACGAAAACAGGGATTAAGCGGGTTTGACTTATCTGATTTTATGTATGATGAATATGATATTGAAGATGAATTAAATAATTCAATAGCATGCCTTTATTTAACGGGAATCGGTACAACAAAACAAAAGCTTGAAAAATTAAAACAGGCGCTTAAAAAAATAAAAACAAACCCGTCTTATGAGTTTACGCAAGGAGATTTTCAGCCTCATCCTCTTGTAAAAATGCAACCGCTTGAAGCTTTTAATAAAAACTATATCTATACCAATAAAGAAGATTCTCTTCTTAAAATTTCAAGCACCACAATCATACCCTATCCCCCGGGAATAGGCATTTTATACCCCGGCGAAGCAATTCAAAAATGGCATCTTGATTATTTAAACAATAATGTAAAAATAATTAGCAATTAATTTAATTTATGCTATTATAAGAAAAACTGTTGTTAGGAAATTTTTTGCAAGAGCAAAAAATTTTTTTCACAAACGTTGTTGTTATACATTGTGTTGTACCATGGTAAACGAAAGGAACAAAAATGATTACCAAAATAAGTGCGCTTGACACTCTAAATCGTTCTCAAAGAACTTCAAAAAATCAAAATACAAAAAAGGAACAAAAAGCGCAAAATTCCATCTCAAAACAAATGCCAAACTATAAAATGCTTGGTGCTATGCAATCAGGTATAAATTTTAAAGGCAAAACAGAATTAACCGAGCTTGAAAAAAGCATAATCGGTGATACGGAAATAAGAATTCCCAATTTATTGGATATTGATGAAAATATAAATATTCCCGTTACTCAAATGCCGAAAGAAAGCCAAAAACTTAACATGGCAGGCTTAAAAGTTATAAAAACAAATGACGGACAATACAATATATACGAAATTACAAATTCAAAAGGCGATAAAATCTTTATAGGAAAATTCGATAAAGACGAAAAGAAACTTCCCAAAGTAACATACAAACAAGGTAAATACATGCCTGAAATCACCGTAAAAGATGAATCCCTAAACGGCAAATCAATTAAAATGCTTGCAGGAAGTATTCTAAAAGGCGAAGGCTTTGAGCTTAGAATGCCCGGTCAATACGAACCGACACCTTCTAAAGGTTTTAAAGATATCTCATTTACGGGAAGAGTCGTTGTAACAACTCTAAACAAAGAACCAAGAACCGTAAAAGCAGTAGATAAATATGTAGCATCAGGTCTTGAACAGGAAACAATCGAAGGAGATTACGCCGATGTAGTTGCTCAAAATAATCCGACAGTTATCGTTCCTGCAGGCGGTTTTGGCGAAAGATTTAAAAATATTACAAGAGAATTTGAAAATAAACCCTCTGCAAAACTTCCGACATCCGATAACTATAGAATTATCGCAACAACTCTAAACATGGCTGCAGCAGCCAAAATCTTAAAAGGCGACGATGATGATGAAATTATTTATATAAGCCAAAAACATGAAATCCCCGAAGATGAAAATACATACTATTCACAAATGTATAAAACAGACGGCGGCGCAATTGCGGAAGGTTTAGCGCGTGATATTATAAGAAGCGACAAAGATGCAATTATATTAAATGCCGATATCTTTACAAATGCAGACCCTACAAGAACATATAACGCTCTAAAAACCCTTCCCGATGCAGGTCTTGTAATACCTTATTATCCTGTTAACCCGCAAAGAGCAAAAGCATTCGGTTTGTTGGGAATTGAACAGGATGAAGAAGGCAATATGCAAATTAAAAAATTCATCGAAAAACCTAAATACACGGACGAACCGCCAACTCCGCAAGAATTCGGAACCCCGGGGGATTACGATAAAGAATCCGCAAAATGGATTGAAGTTCAAACAGCACGTGATCCCAACAGCGAAGGTATCTACCTTGCAAACCCGGGCATGTATTTCTTAAGCAAAGAAGCTCTTAAAGTTCTTATGGCACAAGGAATAATTGATGCATCACAAACAGGTCTGGGCGGTAATGTTATGCCCAAAATCGTTGAAATGGCAAACGAAGGAAAACTTGTAGATAAAAACGGAAACAAATTAAAAGCATACACTGTTCCTCTTGAAGCAAAAGGCGGTAAACTTGCCGTTTGGGATGATATAGGAACAGCGGAAGCTTATTTAAAATTAATCAAAGATGTTGCTTGGGAAGTTGAAAACCATGGTACAACAGAAGAAAACAAATACTACGGTTTACCTGAATTTGTTTTAAACGACTTTAGAAAAAATGTTGATCTTGAAACAGGTATCGTATATGATTCGCCTTTGGCAAAACAAGCTCTTGAATCATTCAAAGATAAATACGATGTCGAAGATATACGAGGCAACATATTTGTTGCAGGCAACATATAAAAATCAAAAGCTGCTTATATAAGCAGCTTTTTTTATAACAAAATTCTTGTATTTTAAATGTATGCTATGTTATACTACAAGACAAATAAAGGAGAGACATTTTGATTAAAACGGGAGTAGTCGGCGCATGCGGAAAAATGGGGCAAGAGGTTGTAAAACTTGTCTTAAACAGCCCTGATTTAGAGCTTGTGCTTGCAGTTGATAAATTTAAAACAGGCGAAAAAATTAAAGACAATGTTATCATAAAAGATGATTTATTAAATTCAATTAACGAAGCTAAGCCTGATATAGTGGTCGATTTTACGCAGCCAAGCGTTATTTTTGAAAATATAAAAATTTATCAAAAAACAAAAACAAAAGCCGTTATCGGCACAACGGGGCTTTCAAGCGAACAAATTGACGAAATTAAAAAAATGTCAAAAGAAAATAACACAGGCATTATTATTGCCCCCAATTTTTCAATCGGTGCAATTTTAATGATGCAATTTGCACGCCAGGCGTCTAAATATTTCTCGAATGCGGAAATTATAGAATACCACCACAACCAAAAGAAAGACGCACCATCCGGAACATCAATCAAAACAGCACAATTAATGATTAGCGAAAATTCAAACTTTAAAGAAGGAAACTGTGCGGAAATTGAAACAATAAAAGGCTCAAGAGGCGGAAATTTCATTGAAAACAATAAAGGCAATATTCAGATTCATTCCGTCAGAATGCCTGGGTTTGTTGCGTCTCAAGAAGTAATATTCGGCTCTGACGGTCAAATATTAAAAATTCACCATGACACAATTAACCGCGAATGCTATATGTCAGGCGTAAAACTTGCTATTGACCATTTATATAAAAATAACAACTTTATTTATGGATTGGAGAATATATTATGACCAAAGCATTACCAAAAATTGCAGTTTTAGGGGCAACGGGAGTTGTCGGAAGAGAAATTTTAAATATACTTAAAGAAAACGATGTCAAATACGACTCCATAAAATTATTGGCTTCCAAAAAAAGCGCCGGAAGCGAAATTGAATTTAACGGCGAAAAATATACCGTAATTGAAGCAGTGGATGATGTTTTTGATGATATTGATATCTGTTTAGCATCAGCAGGCGGTGAAACAAGTAAACGCTTTGCACCCGTCGCAGCAAAAAAAGGATGCGTTTTTATTGATAATTCATCGGCATTCAGAATGGAAGATGATGTTCCGTTGGTTATTGCAGGGGTTAATGATGAAGATTTAAGAAAGCACAAAGGAATTATAGCTAACCCAAATTGCTCAACTTCTCAATTAATGCTTCCTCTAAAAGCGCTTGATGATAAATATAAAGTTAAAAGACTTATTGTTTCAACTTATCAAGCAGTATCCGGTGCAGGACTAAAGGCAATAAATGAATTAACCGATAACACAAAAACAAACCTTGTAGGCATGCCCTATACCCCGAGCGCCTTTAAATATGAAATAGCGTTCAATGTTATACCTCAAATAGATTCTTTTTGCGAAAACGGGTATACAAAAGAAGAAATGAAGGTTACAAACGAAACAAGAAAAATTCTTCACTTAAGCAATGATGTTAAAATATCCTGCACCGCTGTCAGGGTTCCCGTGTACATCGGACACTCGGAAGCCGTAAGTGTTGAATTTGAAAAAGAGGTTGATGCTAAAGAAGCACGCGAACTTTTAAAAACAACAAAAGGCGTTGAAGTTATTGATGACATTGCAACATACGCCTATCCGACACCGAAAGATGCCGCAGGCAAAAACCCTGTATATGTCGGTAGAATAAGAAATTCAATTGCATTTGATAAAGGGCTTGATTTCTTCTGCGTTGCCGATAATTTAAGAATCGGCGCAGCGCTTAATACGGTAAGAATTGCCCAAAAAGTAATCGAAATGGAATTATATTAAATTAAAAGGAATATATTATGGCACTAAGATGTGAACTTGGCGAATTAATAACCGCAATGGTTACGCCGTTTGATAAAGAAAGAAATGTTGATTATGAAGCACTGCAAAGGATAACCCGACACCTTTTAAGCCAGAATAATGATGCAATTGTTGTTGCAGGTACAACAGGCGAAAGCCCCACTTTAACCTTTGAAGAAGAACAGGAAATTCTTTTATGTGTTAAATCAACTCTTTCAGGACAGGCAAAGGTAATTATGGGCGCAGGTTCAAACTGTACACAAACTGCGATAAAATCTTCCAAACTAGCTCAAGAAGCGGGAGCCGATGCAATTTTATCGGTTGTACCATACTACAATAAACCAAACCAAAAAGGCATGATTGAGCACTTTGGCGCAATCGCAAAAAGCGTAGACCTGCCTGTAATTTTATATAACATACAAGGCAGAACAGGTGTTGATATGGCGCCTGAAACAATTGCTTTCTTAGCAAAAGAATACCCTAACATTGTAGCTGTTAAACAGTCAAATTCCAATCTTGATTTAATTTCGGAGATAAAAATGCTTGCACCCGATGATTTTGTTGTTTACTCAGGAGACGACAGCTTGACACTTCCCATGCTTTCACTTGGTGCACACGGGGTAATTTCCGTTGCATCCCATGTTGTGGGAAATGAAATTAAATCCATGATTCATAATTTTAAATCAGGCCAGGTAATAGCTGCAACAAATATGCACAAAATCTTATATCCGTTATTTAAAAAGATATTTATGGCACCAAACCCGACTCCGATTAAAGCATTGTTATCAAAAATGCAATTAATTGAAAATGTCGTAAGGCGTCCGCTTGTTGAGCTTGATGAACAAGATAGGTTAGATTTAAGAGAATGTCTTGATTCAACCCTTGCAAAATTAAACAATCTATAATTTATAAATTATAAAAAAATCTGCACCCCAAGCGCATTTCGGGTGCAGATTTTTTGTTGCTTTGTTGTCATGTTTTTGATACAATTTTTTAAAATTTATAATTAAGTATAGTGTATAGGAGGAAACTTAATGCAAAAACGTGTATGGCTTTTTAGAGAAGGCAATGCGGATATGAGAAACCTCCTTGGCGGGAAAGGTGCTAACTTAGCAGAAATGACAAACCTTGGTTTGCCTGTCCCTCCGGGGTTGACCATTACGACTGAAGTATGTATGGAATACATTAACGCAGGCAATAAAATGCCCGATGGCTTAATGGATGAAGTAAAAAAAGCTTTGGCCGATGTCGAAAATCAAACAGGCAAAAAATTCGGTTCATCAGAAAATCCTCTTCTTGTTTCCGTTAGATCAGGTGCAAGAGTTTCAATGCCCGGCATGATGGAAACAATCTTAAATCTTGGCTTAAACGATGAAACAGTTGAAGCAATGATTAAATTAACCAACAACCCCAGATTCTGTTATGATTCATACAGAAGATTTCTAACGATGTTTGGTTCAGTCGCTTGGGATATGGACAGACAAAAATACTTCGAATCGGAAGTTGAAAAAATCAAAGAAAAAGAAGGCGTAAAAGAAGATACTCAAGTATCTGCACAAGGTTGGAAATCTTTAATTCCCATCTATAAAAATGTAATTAAAGAAGTTACGGGAAAAGAATTCCCTCAAGATCCGTTTATTCAACTTCAAGAAGCAATTGAAGCGGTATTCCGCTCATGGAATATTCCGCGTGCCGTTGCGTATAGAACAATGAACAAAATCGACCATAACTTCGGAACAGCCGTAAACGTTCAAACAATGGTATTCGGCAATATGGGTGATGATTGCGCTACAGGTGTTTCATTTACAAGAAACCCCGCAACAGGCGAAAATAAATTCTATGGCGAATATTTAACAAATGCGCAAGGTGAAGACGTTGTTGCAGGTATCAGAACACCTAAACCTATTAGCGAACTTGAACATGAAATGCCCGATTTATATCGCCAATATGTTGATATCGCAAAAAAACTTGAACAAGGTTATAAAGATGTTCAAGATATGGAATTTACGATTGAAAAAGGAAAACTATACATCCTTCAAACAAGAAACGGCAAAAGAACAGCGGCAGCTGCCGTTAGAATCGCCGTTGAAATGGAAAAAGAAGGTATTATCACTAAAGAAAGAGCAATTCAACTTGTTGATCCTTATACGGTTAATCAAATATTATTGCCCTGCTTCGATTCAACCGCTCTTCAACTTGCAAAAGTTATAGCGCACGGCGTTAACGCTTCACCGGGCGCCGCTGTCGGTAAAATCGTATTTGATACCGAAGAAGCAGCTCAAAGAGGCGAAAAGGGCGAAAAAGTTATATTGGTCAGGGTTGAAACTTGTCCTGACGATATCCACGGCATGGCTGTTTCACAAGGTGTTTTAACACTAAGAGGCGGTGCAACATCTCACGCTGCAGTAGTTGCAAAAGGTATGGGTATTCCTTGCGTTGCAGGATGCGAAGATGTTAAAATTGACGCAGAAAAGGAAGTTTTAATTGCATCAGACGGTACAGTATATCCAAAAGACACCGTAATTTCTCTTGACGGGGGAAAAGGCGTTGTAATGGAAGGTGCCGTTAAATTAGCGGATGCTCAAATTGACGATAATTTCATTACATTCTTCAACTGGGTTGATGAAATTAAAACAATGACAATTGAAGCAAACGCAGATACCGTAAAAGACGTTGAAAACGCTCTTAAATTCAAAGCTCAAGGTATAGGCTTATGCCGTACGGAACACATGTTTATGGATCCTGAAAGATTACCTTGGGTACAAAAAATGATTATTGCAGGAACCAAAGAAGCAAGAAAAGAAGCTCTTGACAAGCTTCTTCCAATGCAATATCAGGATTTCTACGGAATGTTCAAGGCTCTTGGTAATGAAAAACCGTTAACAATCCGTCTTTTAGATCCGCCGCTTCATGAATTCTTACCCTCAAAAGAAGACTTAATCGCAACCGTTGCACGCAAAAAAGCATTGGGTGAAGTAAGCCTTGAAGATGAAAAAATGCTTCATGTTGTTGAATCTTTATCCGAAGCTAACCCCATGATGGGGCTTAGAGGATGCAGATTAGGTTTAACATATCCTGAAATCAACGAAATGCAAGTAAGAGCAATCTTTGAAGCAGCGTGCGATGTTAAAAAAGAAGGAATTAACGTAATGCCTTACGTTATGATTCCTCTAATCGGGCATGTTAACGAACTTAAAACAGCCAAAGAAATTCTTGTTAAAGTTGCAAAAGACGTTATGCAAGAAAAAGGCATTGAAGTTGAATACAAATTCGGTACAATGATTGAAATTCCGCGTGCCGCAATAACATCTGATGAAATTGCACAATACGCTGAATTCTTCTCATTCGGTACAAACGATTTAACTCAAATGACATTCGGATATTCAAGAGACGATGCGGAAGGAAAATTCTTAAAACGTTATGTAGAACAAAAAATTCTTCCCTACAACCCGTTCGATACTCTTGATTTCAATGGCGTCGGAGAGCTTATTAAAATGTCTATGGAAAAAGGTAAATCGGTTAATCCGCATCTAATCGGCGGTATATGCGGAGAACATGGCGGCGACCCCGACAGTGTTAAATTTGCATATAAAATCGGTCTGGATTATGTATCCTGCTCGCCCTTTAGAATCCCGCAAGCAGCTCTTGCAGCAGCACAAGCCGTAATTGAAAATAAAAAATAACGGAATATAAAATAAAAACCCGTCTGTGTTAAAAGCAGGCGGGTTTTTTATATGAATTCATTTTTATGGAGTCTTGAGCGGTAGTATTTAATTCCATTGTTATCAATAGTGTTATTTTTGACATATTTTTCAATTAAACTATTGATTTTATTTTCATCTATCCCTATTTTATCAGGTAAATTAATGTTATTATCTTTTAATATTTCATCAATTAAACAGGAGTTGTTTTGAACTTTCTTTTTATTTTTTTTATACAGTTCAACCCCTCTTATAGCCCACAGAAAATCTTTATCACTTTTTGCTAAGCTGTTCCAGCGCTCTTGCCACGCTAAAATCCTATCAGGATATTTTGCACATCTTATAAAATATTTTTTAACTATACTTCTTGGCGATTGAAAAAAATCATGGATTCCAATAACGCAATCAATCCCGTATGTATTATATCCTTCATTTTTAAAAGACATAACCATACAATCGTCAGGTTTTAACATTGAAGAACATTTTGAATTATACTTTAAAAGATTAGCTAAACTCTTTGTTTTATACAGCCAAACTCCCGACTGTCTATAGCATTGCGGAAATTTATCAAACAAAAGTCCTTGAAAAACAAAAGCTTTTGGGTCATTTTTAATTATTTCATCCGCTTTTGAAATAAAAAGCTTAATTTTATCCCCGTCAACTATAGTATCAGCATCCACCAATAGCGTCCATTTTTTGTTTCGCTTTAGTGCAAGTTCAAAAGATTTTTTAGTTGCGCTTGATAGAGGAGTTATGTTTTTAATTAAAAAAACATTTCTTTTTGAAAAAATATTTTCTAAATTTTTAACGCAAACTTCTTCGCTATTTTCCCCGACAGAGCGGACAATAACGGTAATATCGCTTGTATTTAATGTAAAATATATAGCAATAAACAAAATAACAGTCAAAAACAAAACAAAAAATAAAGCGTATTTTTTCATAACAAAATAATAGCATAATTTAGACTATTGCTAAATATTAATTAAATAGCAATTTTTTTTATTCAGGATACTTTAATGGTTACATAAAAGTTATTAAAAAGGAGAAAAAATGATTAATCCGATTTCATTTGGAAGCACTTACAAGGTTTCAACAAATTCAAAAGACAGCGAAGTTATTGCTTTTGATAAATTCCAGGAATTATGCGAAATAGTTCATTCCGAGCGCAAAGGCAGCACAAAATACGAAGATAAAGTAGAAAAAAAATATCCCTACAACTGGAGCGCAACACAAACTCTTGTTGTACCTGAATCTTTAGATAGAGATGTTGAAAGATATTGCGCACTCCATGGAATTACATTTACAAAAATCTTTACCCATAAACTCCTAAGACCCGAAAATATATTTTCAAGAATTCAACCCGCGCCCAAAGATAAAGTTTTAGCATACGTAAATACTAAAAAATTGGATAAGCTGATTGAAAAACAATCCAGTAATTTTGCCCATGTTAAAAGTGATTACGAAGACTATTTCAACAGAAAAACCGATTTAGCGCTTAAAAGCGGTGATAAATTTGCAACCTCTACTCTATATATAAACCCAAAAGACGGAAGCGAAGATGCTCTTAAATATATAATTAAAAACGGAGCAAACGCACTTAATGACAACAGTCTGACTATCTGGCTTAACCAAGAAACTTTTGATCCTGATCATTGCATGTATTTTGCTATGAAAGATTTAGGAATAAAATCAATCCCAGTATATTTAGATAAAGAAAGCTACGCAATAGGAAACGCACTTGGATTATTTGAATAAAAAGCGCTCTCTCGAGCGCTTTTTTAATACAATTTTACACCACAACACTTGAAATAAGGCAAAAAATGCTTATAATATCCGTATAATATTCGAAAGATAATATAAAATACATATACCAAAATAAAGACCGACATTGCTTTAGATGGCACAAAGATAAAATTCAAAATACAAATATTTAACAGCAGAAATATATTGCTTTAAAGGAAGCTATAATAAATTCTTTAATTTCTTTAAATACTTATCTATAACCAAAGTATCATGCTCAACTCCGAAATCAAATCTTTCTTTATTAAATTCTCGATTTCTATCATAAAAAACATTCCCTTTTGCAATTCGCTTTAAATATTCTTCCTTTGATTTTGTATAGTAATGATTTATTCTAATTTTATCTATGCAATAATTTTTATTTGTTGAATGTTTTACAACATTATAATTAGAATCCACACTCCTTCTGCCATGTTTAAAAACAAAAGCATGTGCGGTTTTAATATCAATAACTTCTCTCGGACGTACAATGCATTTTACATATATATTGTCTTTAAATCCATAATCAGTCCTTGTATAATTTTCTATAACCAAACCTTCAGGCTTTGTTTCATGTTTATTGTAGTCAAACAGCAACCAATTTATTGCAAGCGAAGGAAAATGTTCATATTCTTTTAAAAACTCTGAAATTGTATCCTTTTCAACAGGAACTATGAATTCATCAAGATCAATAAAAGCCATCCATTCCGTATCGTTTCTATGAGAATATATAGCATCCTTGTATGCAGGCATTTGCATAGTTTTACCTTTTGCAAGCTTATAAACAACATCGCCATTTTTTATATACTGTTTTAATATGTCAATTGTATCATCATCAGAATTGTTATCGTAAATATAAAATCTTTCAACTCCAAGAAGTTTATGATATTCTATCCATTCTTTTAAATAAGGGGCCTCATTTTTTATAATTGCCGCTATGCTTAAATATACTTTATTATTTAACGGTTTAATTTGATTAATATGAAGCTCTTTTTTAATTTTTTCAATAATTTTCATGCCGCATCCTCCTTAAAATATTCAAGCGCAGGAAAATAAACATTTCCTGCGCTTGAATTAATTTTATTTAATTCTACAAATTTAAATAATGCTTTTAACTCTCTCTCTCTCTCTCTCTTGAATATTGCTCGATAGATGTAGTAAATAATTCAAAAAAGAATCCCGATAAATATTTAAATTTAAATTTTTATAAGTTAACTTATGGATATCAGACATTGACTTTATAAGATTAAAAAGATTTCTGTCATATTTTTCAAACAGACACTTTTGAAGCAAGTGTACGTTAATGTTTGAATAAGAAGGCATGTTTATATATTCCTCTTTAAAATTATCGTTTTTTAAAATTGCAATTGTAAAAATATAATGAAATATAAAATAATTTATAAGTTTATTTTCATTTTTCCAATATTCTAAAAGCATTTTTAAAACATTTTCAATTATCTTATTTCCCGCCTTTGCCTTAACAAACCAGTTTGATGCAAGATGAGCTTCTTTGTTTAAATAATTACTTATTAGCTTATACTTATCTAAAGAAATATCCTTATCAACAATTAAACCGTTAACTGTTTTAAAAACAAAAAAATCTGATTTTTGAATATTTAAAGGAATGTAATTTGTTAAGTACACCGTAGAATCAATCCAAAAACCACCATGTTGATACAAAAGAATCAATCTTATAATGTCTGACAAATGTGTTTTTGAAATTATACCCTTATTATATTTTTCAATAATATATTTGGGAAGTTTAACGTAATTTTTAATATTATCCTGTGTCAATAAAATTATATTTCTATCCGAGCAAAATTTTTTAACTGAATTATGGCAAACCCTAACCAAAGGAGGCATCCCATCCTCCCCTTGCAGCCACATTTGCCATATCGGACAATCCAAATTATCCAAAACATCAAATCCCAATTGATTATCAAAAGCATAAGAATATTTTTCAAGATAATCAAGAGTTTTTACAAACTTCAATTTCTCACTTATATTTAGCAACTTATTGTCAAAAATATAAGTATAGTTACTATTCAAGGTCTCAAATTTTCTGATTAGTCTCATTATAGCTCCTGCTTATCAGAATCGAAAAAATCATCATACACACCATGTAAGCCGCTTACAATATCAAACGGCAATTTTTTATAATCTGAATATATTGTATTTAAATAGCCGTCATGGTTATTTGGCGCCCAAAATTCACTATTTTCAAATTTCATTTTCTTTAAAGGAAAAATATCTTCTTTTTTTCTAAAACCCTTAAAAGAATAATTATGAAAATCATAATTATCAATAGCAGGCGAAATTTTATTGCTTTTTGAGACAGTATAGTGAAATTTATTGTTCATTAAATCATAATAATTAAATATTTCAGAAAATTTTAAATTTACAGGCTGATTATTTTTTACATCATCGATAAATTTGGTCATATCTTCAAAGGACAAATTGTCTTTATAAAAATCCAGCGGGAAAAAATCCAATGCAACATGCAAGTTAGAATCGCCTTTGTAGCACTTAAGCGCCATTGGTTCGTGCACCGCTAAAATCTTATTTGGATATCTTTTAAGATATTTAAACAAAGTTTTTTTAAATGAATGATATGTGCAACAAGATGCATCAATCCATATATATTTTGATTTAAAATAATTTTTTAATTTTTCAAAATCATCCCTCATTAATGAAAAATCCATATCATCATCCCAGGGAATAAAGCCGTTATGTCTGACCGCTCCAAGTAAAGTGCCATCATCCATAAAAGGGAAAATTTTAACATTATTTTCTATATCGGATATTATTTCGTTTGCAAACCTTAATTGCAATAATTGCTTTTCTCGCAATTTGCCTTTTGCTTTTGGAAGTATTGAAGGATTGATATCAGACAAAATCTTTGAGACAAGTGCCTTGTCCTTTAAAAAAACTTCAGAACTTATGTAATGTTTTTTTGATTTCCGCATAAAATCCTCAATCATTTCATGCGGAAATTCATCCAGATTATCTTTAACAAGATTAAATAGTTGAATACACCCCTTGTAACATTTACCTTTTACATATTTAAAATTAAAGCCAAATATTTTTTTTGTTGCAATCTGCTCACTATGACTTTTTTTGTATAAAAAATTTTTGATTTTATTAAATGTTACATACGCATTCAAAGATTTTTCATTTCTTATATCCTTGTTGTTTACTATTCTAAACTTAACTCCCAAAACAGTTACAAACTTATATTTCCTATCAGCAGAATTTTTGATTGAGAATATTTTTTGAAGAATTGTTCTAAAAACTCCTGACGGGTAAAATAATCTTAAGAAAAACCATAGCTTTGCTTTTTTGTTGTATTCATAAATAAAAGCTTCCCAGGGAGTATCTTTTAAGGCTTCAAAGTATTCTCTTGCCCAGGGGGTAGAATTTAGAGGCTTCCAATATGACCATGGTTTTTGAGATGAGATAAAATGCAATATTACAGGGTCTTTGATTTTATCAAAGAAGCTGTTATTTTTTCTTAAAACCTGTGCGTTAAATTTATCGTCAATCAAACCGATTAAATCGCTCAAACAGCCGTTTATTATATCTTGATCATGTTTTTGAATTAAACTCTGATTATCCCGACACCAATCAAGCAGTCTGTTAACGGTATTTTCTTTTCTCATGTGTTCACAATTTAAAAGCAAAACGCCGCCGTTTATATAATTTTTTGAATTTAATCTTTCAATATTTATGCCGCCTATATCTTGAACACCCAGGATTAATTTGTTATTGAAATCGAGATTGTATAAATCAAATAACGAATGTCTTACAATAATATCGCAGTCCAGGTATATTATTCTGTCTTCGTTTTGGATTAGTTCGGGGATTAGGAGGCGGTAGTATGTTGCAAGTGAGATGTAGTCGCTTTTGGATATTGTGCAGTTGTTTAGTTTGGTAGTGTCGGGAGATAGGTATGTGATTTTGCAGTTGTATTTTTTTTCGAAGAAGGATAGGTTTTGTTTGTTTTGGGTTGATATTCCGCCGTCCAGGATGTATATGTTTATTTTGTCGTTTGGGTTTTTGGTTTTTAGGATGGAGGATATTGTAGCAGCCAGGTGTTGGGTGTAGTTGTTATCTGAGCTTAAGCATATTGAGATATTAGGGTTCATTTCAGGTCTCCGTTTAGTAGTTTTTTGAGATTGGTATCTTCTTCCTTTAGTTTTTTTATGATTGATGGGTATTTGTTTGTTATAATGCGAAGTGCATCAAGTGCATTAATTCCGTTTTTGGATTTGTTGTTTATTTTACATAAACCGAATTGTTGGGTGTTTTCGATTGGAATTAGGTTGGTTGAGAATCCGTCAACAATTTTTATTTTGGTGTTGTTTAGGATGGCGTTTAGCCAGAACCAGATGTCGTCGTGGGTTGGGATTAAGGACATGAATTCTTGTTTGTTTAGGACGTTTGGGTTTAGGGATTTTGGGGGGTATAAAACACCGCCGCAGCCGATTATTACGTTTAACAAAGAGGGTTTTGGAGGGTTTGAAAAGTATAATTTTGAACTTTTTAAAAATTTAATTTTATCGTTTTTAAAATAAATTCTTGAATATCTGTTAACAACAACTGCTTCCCTATCTGCAAGATGCGCATCATAAAGCCTTTTTACAATATCTTCATCATAATAAATATCATCATCAAAGGTTATTATGATATCGTTTTCAAATTCAATTAAGGATGGGATTAGTTTTTTGTAAGATTTAATATCTTCGCACCATTTAATATCCAGTCCGAAATTTTTAAGTTCTAAAAGGTCATTGGGAAGTTCTTGTTCTTTTTTTGGGAATTGTTCGCTAGCTAGCCATAGAATAACTTTATCGGGTTTTAGGGTTTGATTTAGGAGGGTTTTAATTGTTTTTGAGACTGAGTTAATTCTATCGGGGAAAGTTGTAAGGCTTAGGATGATTTTAACTGTACGGGGGTTAGTGTTTAAACAAGGCAAAGACAGTTTTGCATCTTTGATTTTTGGGTTTTTGTGTTTTATTTTAATTGTCAAACCAAAGAATGAAATTATATAATGAGAATCTATGTTTTTAAATTTTATAAACATTTAAGACCTTTTTTTTAAAAAAATGTTTCTTGCGCAATATGCACAAGAAACAATGAATGTTTTTGGACTGCGCAAAGCGCAGCTATATTTAAACTATTTGTATTATTTTCAATAAAAAACATCAATTAACCCAAACAGTTATGTCTAAATTTAACTTAACAAATTGTGCATAATGTTAAATCAAATTTAAGTTGATAATAACACAAAAAAATAGCACTGCGCAAGATAAATTTAATAAAATTTAAAGGCAAAACAGTTCTAAAATAATACATCTTAACATTATGCACATATTGTTAAATCAAAGAATAAAATTGGAATAGCTTTGATAAATTTCCTCTTGTTCTATTCCTATGTATCTCAGGGTTATTTGAGGGGTGGAATGGTTAAAAATTTTTTGCAGCATGGCTATATCTTTGAATTTTTTATAATGATGATAGCCAAACGTTTTTCTCATTGTATGAGTTCCGATTTTTTCTTCAAGACCTGCTTTTTTGCAAACATCGGTAATTATATAATATGCACCAATGCGCTCAAGCCTATTGTTAAAAATTGATAAAAACAAAGGTTCATTGTTTTTTCTGTTTTTTACAAAATCATCAAGCATGGGTTTTAATTTTGAATTGATTGGAAATTTTTTAAATTTTCCCGTTTTTTTCTCTTTAATTTCAATAAAATTCTTATTTTTAACATCACCGACATTAAGCGATAAAATGTCTGAAATCCTTAATCCGCAGTTTATACCTATCGTAAATAAAATAAGGTTTCTTTTGCTTTGAAGATTTAACAGTTTTTCGATTTTTCTAATTTGCGAAATTTTTCTTATTGGTTCTACACAAGTCATAATTTGCCTCCTTTTTTATCAATTAAAAAGAAGTTTGAAATTAAGAAATTATGCTAGTATTAAATTATGCAAGATTACTTTAAAAATAAAAAATATAACAAAGAAAAACTGCTAAAGTTCGGTTTTAAAAAAGAAGGACAAAATTACACATACAGACAATTTTTATTTGAAGGGCAGTTTGAATTTGAAATTAAGATAAATTCAAAAAATATAAAAACAAAATTAACCGAAATTCAAACAAAAGAACCATATACGCTTCATTTAATTGAAGGCGTTGAAGGTGAATTCATCGGTAAAATCAAAGAAGAATTTAATAACGTTTTAGAAAAAATTGCTCTTAATTGTTTTGAAAAAGATATTTTTAAAAATAAACAGACTCTTGAATTAATTAAATATATTAAAGATAAATACAATGATAAGCTTGAATATTTATGGGAAAAATCGCCTAAAAACGCAATTGTAAGAAGAAAAGACAATTCAAAGTGGTATTGCGTTTTTATGACGGTTTCAAAAGAAAAGTTTAATTACAAAAATTCTGATTTTGTTGAGGTTTTAAATTTAAGAGTTAATAATTTAGAAAAAATTATAGATAATAAAACAATATTTCCCGCATACCACATGAATAAAAAGTACTGGATATCGGTTATTTTAGATGAATCTGTTTCAAGCAAAATTATAGAAAAATTAATTGATGAAAGTTATAATCTAACTAAAGATAAAAAATAATTTATAACATTGATTTTCACTCTAAACTTTTTAAATCATTTTGGATAAGTTGTAATAGTCTATATTTCATATTATGTATTATTCTAAACGTTAAAAAGCAATCAAAGAGGGCTCTGTGGGCACCTTTGGTGTCAAAATTCAGATGTTTTGCAATTTCACTTAATTTATGAGAAGGAAGGTCTTTGTATATTTTTCTTGCAAAATACAAAGTGTCCGAAAAATTATTAACAAGGGTCTTGTTATAAATCTCTTTTAAATTATTATTAATAAAACCAAGGTCAAATTTTACATTATGACCGACAATCGGATAAAATTCCAAAAAATTACAAAAATTTTTAAGCACTTCCTTTTTATCGGGAGCATTATTTACCATCTCCTGCGTAATTCCCGTTAAATTTGAAATAAATGATGAGATTTTCTTGTTTGGTTTTACAAGAGAAGAAAACTGACCCTCGATTTCGCCTGACGTTATCTTAAGCGCGGATATTTCAATTATCGAATCATAAACAGCACTAAAACCCGTTGTTTCAATATCAATAATTACATAATCATCAGGCAACTTATTTAAAAATACGCCTTCTTTTTCTCCTAAATTCAAGGGCAAATCACCCTCTAAACCCAATTCAAAACTCAATTGCATAATTAAATTATAATACAATACAAAATATAATCAAAATATTAAAAAAGACTCCATAAGGAGCCTAAAATGGTTGCGGGAGCTGGATTTGAACCAACGACCTTCGGGTTATGAGTTGAGAAATTTGCTTTTTGTGATTTTTAACAATATCCCACAAGCTCTACTCCTATAATTATTTTAGCTATTTTATATCAGTTAATTTTTAATAATTTTTAGTAGTTTTTTGTAAAAAAGTTGAATTATTGTTGAATTATTTTATGTAAAATTTTTTTGCATATCTTCAAGGTATTCCTCACCTTTTAATGTCAAATAATCCTCTGGTATAGTTGTAAAAAAGTTCTGTGCTATACCTCTTTTGGCTACAACGTGCGTATAGCCTAGTGTATTCAATTCATTTATAACCTCAATCATACCGCTTATATCTTTTCTTATAAGCTCTTTAACTCCTTGATTTACTTCTAGTAATGTTTTGTTATTCTGCTTTGAGTTATATAGTAAATTTAGCAATTCATTTGCATATTCTTGACGTTTACCCATAATCCTATCCCTTAATTTTCTTATTATATTTCTTTATCGACTCTATGAAATTTAAAAATAACTCTAACTCTGCATTATTAGAAGAATACACTTCTTTAATAATCTTATCCCTATTCGTATTTTTGTTTTCTTCAACTTGAAACCCAAACTCTGATAGCGGAACATTTAAAACATCTATTAATTTAAAAAATGTTTCAAGACTAGGCATAAAAACACCTCTTTCCAGTTTTCCATAGTGTTTTTCTGCAATTCCTATCTTTTCCGATAGTTCTTCTTGGGTTAATTTCGCCTTTTTTCTATATTCTTTAAATTTTTTGCCTAAAAATTCCTTGTCGTAAAATATCATAGGGTTGTACCTCGCTATTTTTCTTAAAATAGAATATTTATGACTACTTTTTAACTCTCTTTCTATTCCTTAACCAAAATAAGGTATATTTATATTCCTTTTTGTGTTAATATCCTGTTGAGGTAGTTAAAAAATAATGAGGTATTTGCTATATGGAATTTATTGAAAAGATTAACCAACTAAAAGAACGCTGTTCAGCTATGAAAGACAGCTTGCAAACAGAAGAAGCAACAAAAAACGCATTAATTATGCCTTTTATTAATGCTCTTGGATATGATGTTTTTAACCCTATAGAAGTTGTACCTGAATATATTGCAGATGTCGGAGTTAAAAAAGGTGAAAAGGTTGACTACGCAATATTAAAAGATAATAAACCGATAATACTTATTGAGTGCAAGAAAGTTGATAATAAATCTTTAGATATTAAAAAACACGCAACTCAACTTATAAGATATTTTAGCGTTACTGACGCAAAGTTTATAATTTTATCAAATGGCATTGTATATAAATTCTTTTCTGATATTGAATCTGCTGGCAAATTAGATAATGAACCGTTTTTTACCTTTAACTTATTAGATTTCAAAGAAAATCAGATAGAAACCCTCTCTGAATTTTGCAAAGAAAATTTTGATATAGAAAAAGCATTTTCAAACGCAGGTGATTTAAAGTATATCAAGCAATTTGAAGAAGTTATTGAAAATGAATACAGACAGCCCAGCGATGATTTTATAAGGTATTTAATAAATAAATCTGGAGTTTGTGAAGGTCGCATTACCGATAGAATTATTGAAAAACATAAAAATACTACCATAGAAGCATTTAATCTCTTTATGTCAAAAGTAATGAAAACATCCCTCGATTTTAATTTAAGCTCCAAACAAGAAACTAAAGAAACAAAAAACGAAATTATAACGACCCTTGAAGAATTAGAAGGCTACGCAATAGTAAAAAGTCTTTTAAATGGTGTTGTTGATACAAAAAGAATAACATATAGAGATAATGCAAGTTATTTTAATGTCTTATTAGACGATAATATAAGAAAAACTATATGTAGATTATATTTTAACCGCTCTCAAAAATATATAGCATTCGTAAAAGATAAAAAAGAAGAAAAAATCGCAATAAATTCTGTTGATGATATATTTAGTTTTTGTGAACAGATAAAAGAAAAAATTAATGAAATATTGTGTATTAATTCAAAATAATGAGGTCAAGTTATGAAAATAAATAATGTAAAAATAAAAGAGTTATATACGAAACTTGCAGAAACTACTCAAAAAATCGGATTGCAATTAAATATTAGTTTACTGGTATATACGGTAATTATATGTGTAATTACTGTTAATTTGGACAGAAGCTATATTGCTTGGAAAATAGAAAAAGCCGCTAATAAAGCTTTTGAGCAGATGGATAGTGTTTTTGAGAATAAAGATGTAAAGAAAGATAAAAAGAAGAAAAATAAATTTTTTGCACCAAAACCTCAAATAATTGCTTCTGGTTCAACAATAAATACTAAAACAATTGAGGTTGATTTTAATAAAGTAATAGATGCTTTTGAAAAACAATGTCAAGTCCAGCAAGCAAGGTATAGCAATGGTCAAATTAAAAATATTGTCGAATTAACAAAAATGCAAAATAATGGTAGAATAAACACACAAAGTTTACTTGATGCAATTCAACAAACAAAACCAGAAATATTGCAGGAAGACTTAAAAAGATTTAAATTAGATAAAGAAACTTTTTATAGGAGGTAAACAATTATGAAAATAAATAATATTACTAATATAAAAAATTATCAAAATCAAAATCATAAACATCTAACCTTTAAAGCTAAAGAAGTAGATTTAAAATTTTCAGAAAATGATATGGAAAGTGGTTCAATTGCTGCAGCTATAATAGGGTTAGCTGTAGCTGGTATGCATTTAACAAAAATGAATATTACAAAAGCAACAAAAAATTTCATACCAAAAACTATTGGAATATCTTTAATGTCTGCAACTGTTAGTGCTTTGGCTACAATGGGGGTAGTTACCTTTGCAAAAATATATCAAAAAAATAAAGAAGCAAAAAAAGAACAGCAATCAAAGTAATTTATTCAACTTTTATTTGCTTCATTCTGTGGGGTTGCTTTAACACGTTTTCTATAGTATTCGAATTGGCTGTAGTAAAAATAATAGTAGCATGATATTTTTCGTAAGTATTAGATAATAATGCTTTTATTGCAGCTAGTTCAGATTTAGGATTTGAATTTTGCAACAACTTGTCAAAATTTTCACAATATATCAATGTTGGTGTTCGATAATTTTCATAAGTTTCGCGTGCATTTTCTAGTGCAGATTTTAGTTTATTTCTTACTGCAGAGTTTGAATCATACGAACTAGTGCCTATAGCAATAGGTCTTGCTGAGGTATTTAATAAAGTCCACTGCATAATTTCATTGGCTATAGCTTTATCTTTGCATTCTAGCATAATAGAATTTGGCAAGTTAAGCGTGGAATCTTTTTGGACAGCTTGTACTGGCTTTAAATATTCATTGCTTAATTGTTCTTTTGTAGTTATTACTTTATCTTGTTTATCAATATCTTTTCTTAAACCCGCCTCTTTTTTTTCAAGATCTTTTAATTTTAATACACTAATTTCGGCTTCATATCCTTTAATATATGGTAATACACAAGGAATTGCTATTGCAAAAGATTCAGAGCCACCATATTTTTTATCTGTAAAAAATCCCCAAGAATAATTCGCTTTTAAGAAGTCATTTAATTCTTTTTGTATTTCAAGATTTAAATATTTTTTAACAGCTTCTATAAACCTTGCTTTTATTTTATATTCAAAAAAATCTTCCTTTATTGGAAAATTAACTGCATGTTCATTGTAAGCAAACATGGATGCAACTATAAAATCATCATAAGATACTCTATCATTGAGTGATTTTCTTCTTAATGAGCTCATTTTTGTTTTAAATTTATAAGAATTAGAGATTGCGTTAATATCTGAATTAATTTTCGAAAGAGTCTCTTCTGAGCTTCCAAAAGATATATTTTGTGCTGTTGTTTTGAATGCAGTATTGTTTATTCTATTATAATTACTATTTTTGTGCGTTATAGTATTGTATTTTATTGGTGCCAGTTTCATTTGTAGTGCCTTTATTTTTCTTTAATAAATTTTTTGCAACTACTCCTGCTATTCCGACCGCAATACCAATCAATGAACCAATTATTATATTTTTTTTATTTACTTTTTTTAAGCCAGTATTATACCAGTAATCACATAATTTGTTAAAATTATCTTTAAGTTCTTGATTTTTTACTGTACGCTCAAAAGTGTCTTTTATATCAATTTCATTTTGAGCAACAGCTCTAGTGTATTTATGAAATTCCTGTTCTAAACCTTTTTGGACATCCGGCTTGTCTAAAAAATGACTTTTTGCAATGCCACCCAAAGCACCAGCAACGCCAGTAGCACCAACGAGCATAGCGTTGGTTTTTGTGTAAATATTTGAATTATTAACAGTATTATTCATTTGCATTATCTTCCTAAAAATACTTTTTTATCATTTTCGTATGAATATAATTCACTTTGAGTAATATTGGGTGATGTTTTATTTATTAAATTTATTATACCATCAGTTGTACATATTTTGCTAGTACAACATTGTTTATACAATTCTTCTATACCAGAATTACTAAATTTGCCATTTGAACGGTTGGTTATCGCACGAGCAATTCTATTGTAATCCAAACCTTGTTGTTTAAGTCCAGAAAAATAGAACTTTACAACTGCAAGAGCATTTTCAAAATCAGGAGGATCTACACTAACAATATATTTTGTTCTGTCAGGAGTTAAAATATCTGGTGATATTTCCGTAGGATTATTTGATGTCATTATATATATGCATTTGTCATCATCAAATGCTTTTGTTAATTTTGCTTTTAATTCTTCTAATACTTCTGAATCTCTGCCTGCAATTGCCTCTACTTCATCTAAAAGAATAATTGTTCTTTCGCCTGTTTGTTTGTATTTTTTTCTAGCTCTTCTGGTTTCAACTTCTATTTCATCCATAACATCATCTGGTTCTTCAGAAGTGTCAATCGTAACTGGCTTTGCACCTTCTTTTATTTCTTGTGCTAATGCAATTGCAAATGTAGTTTTTCCGGTTCCCGTTGGTCCAAAAAATAAAATTGCATTTGGAAGTTTTGTTGGCACACCTGATTGCTCTTCAAAAATTTTATTTATTAAAATATTTTGCAAAGTTGCTTTTTCTGGCTCATAACCTGCTAATCTACTAAAACCACTATTTTTATTTGCGGCTTGTTGCTTCTTTGCTAAATCAATTGTTTTTTGGGTTGCTTCAAAATCAGATTTTAATTTTATTAATTCATCAAGTGTAGCGTTATGTCTTTTTGCGGTTTCTAAAAGTTGTTCGATGTCTTTCAAATGCGCTTCTTTCGCTTTTTGAAAAATAGCTTGATCTTGCCTCCAAGCATCCATTCTACCCCTATATTCATCGTCTAATTTTCTTAACGCTCTTTTTTTGCCAAAAAATTTGTTTTCAGCTTTTTTCTTTCTTTTTCGTAAGTATCGGTTATATCATCTACACTTTTTTGAAAACTATCTACATAGTCTGTAACAACAACAGAACCATGCTTCTTGTCAATATCTTTAATATTTGTTGTAAACACTCCATTAAAAGATACTACATTAATATTTCTTGTATTTTGTATGTTATTTATACGCATATTATTCTTTATTATTGTAATCCACCAATATAAAACCAATCAATATTATTTTTTGCCTAAAAATCAAATTATTTACAAAAATTAACAGTTTGATTTAGTACAAAAAAGGCTCTAATTTAGAGCCTTTCTGCCTCTCTACTTATTCAAGAGTATTTTATCATAAAAATTTATTCTATAAATTCCCAATTTAAACCGTAAGCACGTCGATTTTTTCTGCACGCATTTTTAATTCTTTCGTTTGCTTTGCTTGATTTAGTTAAACCTTTTTCGCATAACCAACATGCAACATCACGAGCAGATTTAAAAATTTTATTTATCTGAATACATCTTATGGCTTTTGCGCTAGGGCAAATTGAACGATAAGGTGCAATTATTTCTTTAATTTTTTTAAATAATTTTTCAGATACACGATAAGTTTCCATTTTATTTTCAGCTTTTAAAACAATAGTAAATTTTGATCTAGTTGTTATCATTTATTTTTTCCTGTTTATTTTTAATTATTTGAGCAATTTCAATCGCAAAATCGTTATAATTTTTAATTTTAAACTTCTCTAAAATTGCAAGCACAACGTCAACCCCTGCAAGATTAACTCTCAAATCTCTTGTAAGAACGACAATTGCTTTTAATTTTTCTAAATCCGATAAAGAATAATATCTTTTATCGTTTTTTCTCTCTGCTTTTAAAATGCCAATTTTTTCATACATTTCAAGTGTTTTTTTAGAAATTTTTAAAACACTTTTGATGGTTTGAATTGGCAACAATGCTACATCTTCATTGATTTTCATTTCATCATTCATTTTGTTTACCCTCTTAACTATTAAATCTCTTTTGTTTATATAATTTTGTTTAAACGCTTCAAAAAAGTCTTCGTGCCTATTGGTTACATTGGAATAATTAATTGCTCTTGAAATTTGTGTTTTCAAGTTTGGTAATCCTATTTTCATTTCGTGGATAATTTCCATATCGTTATAACCTTTTCCAACGAGTTTTAATATTTCAATTCTTCTTTGTTTAAAATACGATTTTCTTGTCATAGAGCCACTTTTCAGCTTTTTGTGTCTTACAATTTAACCATTTTGTAAGGCAATTTTTTTATGCTGGAAAATTAACCCATATGGGTAATTGAATGAAGAAAAAATATTTGATACACTACATTTTAAAAGAAGATAAAAATTTCATAAAATTAAACAGTAGCAACGCTTTCTATGATTTTTTTATTAAATGCTATACAAAATGGTTATTTTGTAAGGTAAATAAAATGTAATGCAACCACTCTAGTAGAGAGGGTTTTGACTATATAATAAAGTTACTGTAACTATAATCAATTTGGTCTTGCTCAATCCCAATATATCTCAATGTTATTTGAGGACTGGAATGATTAAAAATCTTTTGCAGGATTACTACATCTTTAAATTGTTGGTAATGATGATATCCAAATGTTTTTCGCATCGAATGCGTTCCGATTCTTTCTTGAAGTCCTGCTTTTTCACACGCATCACGAATCAAGTAATATGCAGTTACTCTATCAAGACGATGTTTCCAATGCGATAAAAATAAAGGTTCAGTATTTCTTCTGCCTTTAACAAATTCTTCAATCATAGGTTTTAATCTCTCGTTAATTGGAAACTTTTTAAATTTTCCTGTTTTCTTCTCTACTATTTGAATGTGAGTTTTATTCCTTACATCTCCAACATCAAGTGAAAGTAAATCAGAAATTCTTAATCCACAATTTGTTCCAAGAACAAAAAGCAATAAATTTCTTTGACTTTGGCTTTTTAAAACTTTTTCAACCTTTTTAATATCGGTTTTGTTTCTAATAGGTTCTACAGTTGTCATATTCCTCTCCTTTCTTAAGACCTACTAAATATTAGGGAACTATTCCCCTAAAAAATTTTCGGTCATACTAAGGATTTCTTCAAAGTCTTCATTATTAAGTTGTAAATATGGTCTTGCAGGTATGGTTACAGATTGATTTTTACCGGCTTGACCTCCAAGTTGATGAATTGCGGCATAATCAAGATTTGAACCAATAACAGCGGAATCATTGTCATAATATGTACTTATTGATGATGCCAGTTGCCCTGAAACTTGTAAAATTTGTCCGGGGTAATGTCCTGTCTTCGTTCTCTGTTTTTTCGTTGATTCGGCTAAATCTATCCACTTATCAGATCTGCTCTCTTCTTTAAAATTTTCTTCGGTAGAATATGCGAAAATACCTGCGATATTTTTCATTAACGGCCGCAGGTTTTCGCTTCGTTTTGCCAAATCAAGTAATCTTGATTCAACCTCTTTATTATCAAGTTTTATTTCTATTGGTTCACTCATCTAGTGTTCAACAATCTTAATATACTTTGAAAATTTACTATTTACATATTCATTGAATTTATCAATGGTAGTTTTATCCCATTGATTACATACATACCATATTTGACCGTTACAATTAATTTCTGTGTATCGTTGCACTTTGTCAATATCTTGATTATACTCTTTTATCAAGTCTCCAGAACTTGAAGCAAAGGTTCTTTCGAAATTATTCTCTTCAAAAAAAGCAAAATCAGAACTACTTAAAATATTGTTACTAATCAAGTATTGAAGTGTAATTTCTGGAACTCTGGCTTTTGGAATATTAGTTTCTTTTTTATTTGAAGAATTTATAAATATAATGTCATAACGTGTATAATCTTTACCAGTTTTTTCTAGTGTAGAGTTTGAACTTATATCGACAATAAGTTTTAAAAGTGGTTCTTGTATTTTTTCGTAATCTTCTTTTATGCTTATTTTATGGCATTTTTTTAATTCTTCTAAAATGTTTTCTAAGTTCATAAATGACCTCCTATAACCCCAATGATTTTGCTTATATCTATATATTCTTTGTTTTTCATCGCAGACACACATTAGCTCGGAATTAAATGTATTGTAACATCACTTCCGAGCTTTGTGTCATTCTTGTATCGTTAAAATTTCCAAAACCTTGTGTTAATTTTTCTGAAAGTTTGAATGGTGATTGTGCTTTGATTGACCTTTGCTCCTGTTGAGTTTTGCTAAGCAAAACTCTCACGTCGCCTATCAACAGTTACGACCAAAACTCATCGTTTTGGTCTTCACTCTGGCTTACGCTTTCTTAATTCCTTGCACAACTGGACTATACCAAAATAATCAAATTATCCGTACAGTTCAAATTTGGTACGTATCTCACTGATAATATACAAATCTCAATCTATCCGTACAGTCCGAAAAAAGTCCATTTCGGCAGTTTGATTTTTTTGGAACACTTAATTTTTCCGACCCGAAAACGCCCTCACAGAGCGACCTAAGCCAAAATAATCAAAGTATCCGTACAAATAAAACCGGTCGTTAAATTACAACTCCATTATAAATAAACTTAAAACAGTATTCTTTTGCTTTTACATTGTTTTTTATAAGTAGCTTTTCAAAACCAGAAACATTATTATATAATTTTTCTGTTTCTGCTTTAAATATATTGAAATAATCATCTAATTTTGCATTAATTTTCTTTATAGCCATCTATCTTTACCTTCTAAATAATTAATACCATAAAAAAAGTTTTTATTCTTTATTTATAAAAATTTATAAACCTATATGTACATTAAAAATTATTCAATTACACAAATATTACACAAAAAATATTAAAAGGGTTTTAAGTAAAAACCTAAAACCCTTGTTATAAATGGTTGCGGGAGCTGGATTTGAACCAACGACCTTCGGGTTATGAGCCCGACGAGCTACCAGACTGCTCCATCCCGCGATAAATTCTTTTATATTTATATTATGCACGCTAAAAATAAAAAATCAAGGGAAGGGGATGAAAAGTTTCAAAGTCTCATTTGAAAGTTTGGTTTGCAAAATATTAAAGTTATTTTATGATATTATAAAGTACTACATTAACGAGACATTATGAATAAAAATATAAAGACAATTTGCGTTTTTGCAAGTTCTTGCAATAATCTTGATAAAAATTTCTTTAATCAGGCTTATAACTTAGGAAAAGAAATTGCAAAACAAGGATATGATATTATCTATGGCGGCTCTAACCTTGGATTAATGGGAGAAGTTACAAATTGCGCAAGGTTAAACGGTTCGCAAATAACGGGGGTTATGCCTGAAAAATTGTATAATTTAGGAATACACCCGGGGGAATGCGATAAATTTATTTTAACAAAAGGAATGCGCGAAAGAAAAGCAAAAATGGATGAATTATCTCAAGCAATCATTGCGCTGCCGGGGGGATTCGGGACATTGGAAGAGTTAAGCGAGATGATTGTTCAAAAACAATTAGGATACAACAATAAGCCGATTGTAATTCTTAATTGTAATAATTATTATGATGATTTAATAAGCTTTTTTGATAATGCCATAAAAAATAATTTTGCAAGTAAAAGCATGAAAGAGATATACTTTGCAACGGAATCTCCGCATAAAGCACTTGAATACATTAATAACTATGAATTTAGAGAAGTAAAATATCTGAATGAAAAGTTATCCATAAAATAACTACATTTTAACTTTTATCTTTTCAATATCATTAAAATCACCCGGTTTTGAAAGCTTGGATTCGTTTGATAAAAGCATGATTGAAGAAAGGCTTACCTTCTTTCTTTTGGAACCTTTTGGAAATTTAACTATTGGTTTGTGTTCGTAACTTTTTATTAAATTGGCTAATTTTTTTCTGTCAGATTCTACAACTACAAGAGAAATAACTAAAACATCCGATATTGTTCCGTCATTATGTACATTAAAAGAATAATACAGCGGCGTATCGAGCGGGTAATAATCTAAATCTTTTATATAGCCACTATCAGTTGTTATTTTATTTATTAACCTGCTTTTCCAGGTATTCCAATCAATATCTTCAAGGGTGTATTTTTCGTCCTCGGGCTGGTTTAAAAGCGCTTCAATATTTTTTAAATCAGCGGTTGAAATATTGTTTATATCTTTTAAACCTGCATTTTGAATTTTTTTCATATCCTCAGGATGAAGATATATATCCTTCAGCGCAAAATTCTCTTCATTTATATCAGATTGTTGCGCATTGACATTTGATTTATTATTAAAATTTACATAAGCATTTTTTCTGTATATATCGGGAGAATTGATTGAAGGATAGTGTCTTGTATCTGTATTTTTATTGTTTAAATTAATATTTGAATCGTTAATTACAGCTTTATTATTTGATATATTTGAATTTGAATTGTTAAAAAAAGCATTCTTATTTTTTAATTTATTGTCTGAATTTATGTTAATATCGCTAAATTCCGTATTTGTTGAAGAATTTTTTAAGTTATAAGCGTCTTTTAGAGCAATTTTCGGGTTAGCAGAAAAAAGATTAACTTTTCCCGCCATGGAATTTGAATCCGTGCACAATACAAGAATTGTAAAAAAAATAAACAAAAATATACCAAAAATAATATATAATTTATTCATTATTAATCAACGGCTTCCAATAATTCATTGCAATTTTCAATTCTATACATAGTGTCGCTTAGCATTGTAGTTTCTGCAATTAAAAGCGCTGTTGGAACAAGTGCTGTTACGAAACTTAAAAACATACCTTGTGCATCTGCTCCTATTTCACTTATGAAGTATGAAACATTCATTGTAAATTCTATTACAATTATTGAAAACGCAATAAATAAAAGCGCTGCTTTTTCTTTTTCAAGGTTTTTAACCGAGTCAAGACCTAAGATATTAACACCGTGTCTGTTGTAGTCATGGAAACCGTCAAATTTAATGATTTCAGAACCTTGAATTTGTTTTGCAATTGTAAATGCGCGCACAAAAGTAAAAAACGCAAATATAATCAAAAATGTTGCAAGAACAAGGAATATTGGGCTAAATCTTATTCCTGAAATCCTAATCCAGCTTGCAGCCTCAGGAAAACACCCTGCAAGAGTATTTGAAACACCGTAAGCAAGAAAAGGAGCAGTCAAAAGTCCTATAAATACTTCAACCGTTGCTTTCATATAATGATTTACGATGTTGTTTTTAATATTTTGAATTTTGTTTTGGCTTAATTTATTAATATAAGCATGGATTAAACCGCGGTATTGTTTTGCAACCGTTTCGAAATCTTCTCGATATTCGCAATCCGTCAATTGTTTTTTTAATACTTTAATGTTGTTGTGAAAATAGCCGCTTCCGACAGTCAAAGCACACAGAGCACCTACAAAAAGAAGCGAGATAAAAAACGCTGTTATTCCTGACATGGGTTTGTAATATGAAAGATTTAAAATATAAATTACGAATAAAAATATAAAAGCAGTGTTGACGGTTGCTTTTTGAGCAATGTTATTGTTTGTATTTTTCTTAATATATTTATTCCAAAGCATCGCGCTTAGGGAATATTTTAAAGCCAAACACACAGCAGCAACAATAAGAGTTACTTCAAACAAAAACCAGAAATTAGTAGTAAGATTGACTCCCGAAGCGCTTTTGTCTATTCTGAATCCTAAAAGAAAATTTGTTATGCCAAACGAACAAACCAAAGACAACACAATCATATTAATCGAAAGAATCAAATTAATAATTTCCGAGGTTTTGATTGTATTTTTAAGTTCAATAACCTTAAAACCTATTTCTTTAATTATTGCTATTCTGTTCTTTTCAACTGAAGAATCAAAAATTTTACCCGGATTTTGGCTTAAAATGTTTAAATTTTGAGCTTCTTTTGTAACATGTTCAACGTTTTGAATATTTCTGTTTATTAAAACTTGTGATTCATCTTCGATATAAATATTTATAGGTTCATCAAAAGATGCCGGTTTTAAAAAGAAATTTTTTTGAGGCACGAGGATTTTTGAAAATTCTTTATTGTTACACAATGCACCGTTATTTTTATAAACATTTATAAGAATGTATTTATTATATTCGCCCGACCAGACAAATTTAAAAACTTCGTTATCCGCAAGGGAGCGAATATACATATCGCACTCGGGAGTATTGCCGATTAAAATTGAAGCTTGATTTTCAAACTCGTTTTCAATGTTTTTGTACTTAATAATTAATTTCATAATTCTATCTGCCAATCGATTGTAAAAATCTTCTTAAAGACTTATTTGTCGTAACTTCGTTTCCAATTGTTAATTTGTTTTCACCCAACACGGGCAATAATTTTTCTTTTATCATATCAAGTTTTAAAGGATCCGCATATAAAAACATCATTGCAAAATCAGGATTTTGTTTTTTAACGTTTTTAATTTGCGATGGTAAACTTGTCCAGTTAATTTGCTTTTGGGTAGCACCTTCGTTTTCTAAATCGCCTATTACAACAACGGATGGAATATAGCCTTGTTTTGACATAACAATTGAATAATTAAAAGCCTTCTTAAGGGCATCCCCGTAAGCGGTTCCATATTCATTCGAATTGTATTGAGTAAATTTATCCATTACTTTTCTGATTTCCGATCCTGATTGCGCTGATCCTTCATAGATAATATAAGCATCCTCAGATACTCTTATTATTTTTACATGGTCTTCAGGATCAAGCATTGAGCACAAACGTCTTAAAGACATTTTTTGTGCTGAGAGATTTTTTTGGTTTGAAGCTGAAGCATCAAGCAAAAATATAACTGAGGCTTTTTTAAAATCATCTACTTCGATTCTTGATATTGCGAAAATTCCAAGCGCAATTACGGAAATAAAAATTATTAAAAAAAGCGTGATTTTTATAGTATTATTCATATTAATACTCTCTCAAAAATTTCAAAAAAGATAATCATCCAAATAAACGAATAAAATTTTTATTTTATGGAATTTATAAAAAATAAACCTAAAGTATAATTACAAACAAAAAAAATATAGTAAAATATAAATTGGATAGAAAAATTTTTAAGGAATTATGATTAACAAAATCCAGAATGACAATATTGCGGAAGTTATAGGGCAAAGTGCCGCACTTGAAGGCATTAACAATAACTCATCTTTAAAAAAATCGGACAATGATAAAAATTTCTTCATAGATCAATCCGATATTTCTCAAGCCGCTTTTGAAAAATATCAAAAAGAAGAAGATGTTAAAAAATTCAGTGAAATTCTGCTTCAAAGCGATGAAAAGGAAGCAACACAAAGGGTTTTGGAAGAAATATTTTCGCAAAAATACTCAATTGATGACGATGAATTTTTAAATGAATTATTAAATAATGAAGAATTTTTAAATGACATTAAAGAATAGACTGTTTGAAAAATTAAAAAAATTTTATCATTTAAAGATTCTAAAAAGGCACTACTATAGATTAGGCAAATGTAGACGCTGCGGATGTTGCTGCGAAAATATCTATGTAAGGCATAAAAATAAAATCATTAAAACAAAAGAAGAATTTGAACAAATAAAGAAAAGCGATTCATACTCTTTTTATCAACACATCAGCGTTATTGATAAAGACGATTTCGGATTAATTTTTGAATGCGACAGGTTTGATAAAGAAAAAAGACTATGCAAAGACCACAAAAAAAGACCCTCAATTTGCAAAAATTACCCGAGCGAAGAAATATTTTCCTTCGGCGCACAATTGCAAGAAGGGTGCGGGTACAGCTTTGAGCCGATTGAAAAATTTGATGAAGTATTTAAAAAAGTACTAAAAAAACCGCCTCGGGATTTTGAACAAATTTAAATACTGCCGCTTAAAAAAACTTTATAATTATTCATATTTTGACTTTTTCCATGTTGATTTTATATTATAATTGAAAGTAAATAAACTTGGTGAGGATAATTTATGACTTTAACCGATTGGTTTAACAAAAGAAAAACCCAGCAGCTTGCTGCCAGGGATAACGATGTTCATATAGACGATTCTATCGGGAAATTGTGGACTCTTTGTTATAATTGCGGCGCACAATTACCTAAAAAAGATTTAGAAAATAATTTAATGGTTTGCCCTAATTGCGATTATCATTTTAGAATCGGGGCAAGAAAAAGAATTGAATTGATTGCGGATGAAAATTCTTTTGAAGAAATGTTTGCAAACATTAAACCCTGCGATCCTTTGGAATTTTTTGACACTCAAAGTTATAAAATGCGCCAGGAGCAAGCTAAAAATAAATCAGGCCTTGATGAGGCGGTTGTTGTCGGAACCTGCAAAATAAACGGGCTAAAAACAGCTATTGCCGTTATGGATTTTGATTATATGGGTGGTTCAATGGGTTCTGTTGTAGGAGAAAAAATCACAAGAATTCTTGAATATGCACTTGAACACAGACTGCCATCCATAGTTTTCACTTCCTCAGGCGGCGCCAGAATGCAAGAAAGTGCTCTTAGCTTAATGCAGATGGCAAAAACAAGCTGTATTGTTGCAAAATTAAACGAAGCAAAATTATTATATATTACTGTTCTTTGTGAACCGACGTTTGGAGGAGTTACGGCTTCTTTCGGCACAATCGGCGATATTATAATAGCAGAAAAAGGCGCAAGAATAGGTTTTGCGGGAAGAAGGGTAATTGAGCAAACAATAAGACAAAAACTGCCTGCCGACTTTCAAACCGCGGAATATCTTTTAAAATACGGACAAATTGATTTTATAGTCGAAAGAAAAGATATGAAAAACAAGCTGGCAAAATTAATAGAATTGCACATCAAAAAGTAAGGAATTTTAATGAGCGATAAAAAAGTACAGATATTGGATTTTGAAAAGCCGATATATAAGATTCAGGATAAAATTGACGAATTAAAAAAAACAAGCATAGATACAAATATAGACTACAACGACGAGATTAAAAAATTGGAAGAACAAACAAAAGTGTATAAAAAAGAATTATATGACAAGCTGGAACCTTATCAAAAACTTCAAATTGCACGACATCCGCAAAGACCCAATTTTATGGATTACGTTAGTTTAATGTGCGATGACTTTATTGAGCTTCATGGAGACAGACACGGTTATGATGATAAAGCAATATCAGGCGGTCTTGCAAGCATAGGAGGACATCATGTTATGCTTATCGGCACAATGAAAGGTAAGTCCACAAAAGAAAATCTTGAATGCAATTTTGGCATGCCCCAGCCGCAAGGCTACAGAAAAGCGCTGAGACTATTTGAACATGCCAACCGCTTTGATTTACCCATAATCACTCTTGTTGATACCATGGGAGCATACCCCGGCATGATGGCGGAAGAAACAGGACAAGGTGAAGCCATTGCCGTTAATTTAAAAGAAATGGCAAAATTAAACGTACCGACAATTGCCGTTATAACAGGCGAAGGCTGCTCGGGAGGAGCACTTGGTTTAGCGGTTGCAAATAAAGTAATGATATTGGAGCATGCTTACTATACCGTTATATCTCCCGAAGGATGCGCTTCAATATTGTGGAAAGATGCTTCAATGGCGCGTGTTGCAACGGATGCTCTTAAAATTACGGGAGCTGATTTATTAAAATATCATATTGTTGATGAAATTATAAAAGAACCCACGGGAGGCGCGCATTATGATATTGAGCTTATGGCAAACAATCTTAAAACAGCCCTTTTAAATTCGCTTGAAGAATTTAAAAATATGACAGATGAAGAATTGAGAAACCAAAGATATTCTAAATTCAGAGCAATGGGAGTTTTTGAACAATAAATAAAATATATAAGTTATATGGATAGAAAATGATATCAAAATTTAAAAAATTATTGGGAGTATTAGTATTATATTTGTTTGCAACGCTGTCATCAAGCGCTGCAATCAGTTTCCCGAGTATTAACATAGGAATGCAAAACGCCACAACCGCACAGGAATTCAGCCAGGGTGTTCAGGTTTTAATTTTACTTACAATCCTGACATTAGCACCGAGTATAATTATTATGACTACGGCTTTTATAAGAATTGTTATTGTTTTATCCTTGACACGCCAGGCAATAGGAACAACAACTCTTCCTCCTAATCAGGTAATTGTCGGACTTGCGCTGATTTTAACATTTTTTGTTATGTCTCCGACACTGGCAAAAATTAACGATAGCGCTTATCAACCCTATATGAAAAACATGATTACCCAGCAACAGGCGCTTGATAATTCCATCAAACCTTTAAGAGAATTTATGTTTAAACAAACCCATGAAGAAGAACTTGCGCTTTTTGTAAGATTGTCAAAAATCAACAAGCCGAAAACAAAAGACGATGTTCCGACTTATGTTTTAATACCTTCTTTTGTTTTATCCGAATTAAAAACAGCTTTTAAAATAGGGTTTGTAATATTTTTACCTTTTCTTGTCATTGACCTTGTTGTAGCGTCCGTTCTTGTTTCAATGGGTATGATGTTTTTGCCGCCTACGACAATTGCTATGCCTTTTAAATTAATCATGTTTGTCATGGTAGACGGATGGGCGCTTGTTACAAAGTCTTTAATAGAAGGTTTTGTAACCTAGAAGGATTTTAAAAAATGGATGAAACTTTATTTTTAACCATATTTCAAAAAATGATTATCTTAACCATGGTAACAGCAGCCCCGATATTGCTTTCTGCGATAGTTGTCGGGCTTGCAATCAGCATTGTTCAATCGGTAACGCAAATCCAAGAACAAACCCTAACGTTCGTACCTAAAATTTTTGCGGCATTGATTGTTCTTATTCTAACGGCACCTTGGATGATTGATGTTTTTACTTCAACCACAAAAGAAATGTTTGAATATATTAAAGTTTTTATTTCATAAAACGGGTATAAAAAGTGCAGACTCCGAATTTATTAAATCTTTTTTCACAGACAAATATAATAATATTTATGCTTGTTTTTACAAGAATAACGGGTTTAATTTCAAGCGCGCCTTTTTTTTCGACACTTTCTATGCCCTTAATTACAAAAACCTGGTTTAGCGCGCTTATAGCGTTTATTTTATACCCTATGGTACTTGCAAATTATAAATTTATTTTGCCTCACAACATGGCAGAATTTATAATATTAACAGCGATAGAATTTTTTGTCGGATATTTAATAGGATATGTTGCAAACCTTTTAATAGAAGGAGCAAGAATGGCAGGGAGTATTTTATCGATTCAAATGGGTTTATCAATATCTGAAGCTCTTGATCCTGCAACGGGGGTTAGTTCAAATATTTTATCAAGAATTTATATTTACTTTGCAACGCTTGTGTTTTTAGCAACAGGAGCAGCCAATATGCTCTTTGCAACACTTTATTCAAGCTTTGAATCCATTCCATGCGGAATGTTTGTTGTTTTTGATTCAAATATAGTCCAATCAATGATACATCTTTTTGCATATCTTTTTAAAATATCGTTTGCAATAGCACTGCCTATTTTTGCGGTTTTATTAATATGTGATGTTTTACTTGGTTTAATGAGTAAAATGATGCCACAGATGAATGTATATATGGTTGCAATTCCCGTTAAAATTTATATCGGATTATTTTTAATGATGGCGTTTTTAAGCGCAACAAACGTATATTTAACGGGAGTTACGGGGGATTATATGAGTGCCATAGGGGCATTATTTGCAAAATAAAGGTAAAGAATAATGGCAAACGATCAAGCAGACAGAACCGAAGAAGCCACCCCGCGCCGAAGAGAAAAAGAGCGCGACAGGGGACACATATCAAAAAGCCATGACCTGAGCTCCGCACTTGTTTTAACGGGAGGCTTGGGGCTTATTTATGCTATGGGCGACGGAATGCTTGAAAAAATGAGCGCAATGCTGTCTTTAACATTAAACAATTTAAATCCCGATAATATCTCGGATAATGATTTTATTTTAATAATGTCTCCTTATTTTTCAAATTTGTGCGATATAGTGCTTTTATTTTTCGGATTTCTTGCAATAATTGCCGTTTTTGTTTTAAGAATGCAAACAGGAGCACTGTTTGCAAAAGAAGCTCTGAAACCGTCTTTTCAAAGATTATCCCCTTCAAGCGCTTTTAAACAGCTTATGGATAAAATAAACATTTTCAAACCGCGCCAGATGGTAGAATTTGTAAAATCCATAGTGAAAAGTTTTATTATCGTAATGGTCGGAGCGAAAGTCATAATAAAGCACAAAAACGACCTTTTAGGTTTAATCGGGGCTGATGCTTCAACAGGATTTATGGTTATGGGTTCAATTATTTTTGAACTAATGTTTAGCATCTGTATTTTACTTATTATTATGGGTTTTCTTGATAAAAAATATCAGGATTGGGAATACAATAAATCCATAAAAATGACAAAACAGGAAGTAAAAGAAGAAAGAAAAAACATGGACGGAGACCCCATGATTAAAGGTAAAATCCGCTCATTCCAGATAAAAATGATGCAGCAAAAAATGATGGCAAACGTAAAAGAAGCCGATGTCGTTGTCGTTAACCCGACGCACTTTGCGGTTGCCCTAAAATACGACCCTCAAAAATACTTAGCACCCGTGGTTGTTGCAAAAGGGGTTGATTTTATAGCTTTTAAAATAAGAGAAATAGCCAAAAACAACGGGATTCCGATTGTCGAAAACAAACCGTTAGCAAGAAGCCTATACAAATTAGTTGAAATTAATGATATAATACCACAAGAACTATATGTTGCGGTTGCAGAAATTCTTCAATACGTATATGCGCAAAAAAACAGACACTAAGGGGAAAATGAGGATAGATTGGTAAAGTTAAAAGATTTATTAAAAAATAATGACATTGCGCTTGCAATCGGTCTTGTTACCATCGTTTTAATGATGGTAATTCCCATTCCTGCACATTTACTTGACTTACTTTTAACGCTGAATATATCCTTTTCCGTGCTTATTTTGCTTGTTTGTCTTTATACAAAAGAACCTCTTGAATATTCAAGTTTTCCGACCATTCTTTTGATTGCCACTCTTTTCAGGCTTGGTCTTAACGTTACATCAACAAGATTAATTCTTCTTGAAGCGGATGCGGGGTCTGTTATTGAATCGTTCGGACAGTTTGTAATCGGGGGTAATTATGTAGTCGGTGCGGTTATATTTGTAATACTTGTTATAATTAACTTTATGGTTATAACAGGCGGAGCAGGAAGGGTTGCTGAGGTTTCGGCAAGATTTACCTTGGATGCGATGCCGGGTAAACAATTATCCATCGATGCCGATTTAAACTCAGGGCTTATTGATGAAAACGAAGCAAAAAGAAGAAGAAAAAATCTTTTAAGAGAAGCTGATTTTTACGGCACAATGGATGGTGCTTCAAAGTTTGTCAAAGGAGATGCAACGGCAGGTATAATAATTACGGTTATAAACATCGTAGGCGGTTTAATTATCGGGATAGTCCAATTAAAGATGCCTCCTGCTACTGCACTATCCACATATACGATTTTAACCGTCGGAGACGGACTTGTATCTCAAATACCTGCCTTAATTATATCAACTGCAACAGGTTTAATTATCTCGCGCGCGTCGGGTTCCGACAATTCACTATCCGAAGATATTCGCCTTGAAATGTTTCAAAATCCCAAGGTTCTTGGAATCATCTCGGGGCTTTTAGCGCTAATGGGTATAGTACCGGGCATGCCCACTATCCCTTTTTTAACAATAGCGCTTGCATCGGGCGGATTTGCTTATAAAAAATATAAAGATAAAATAAATCAGGAAAAACTTCAAAAAGAAGCTGAAAAAGAAGCAAAAAGAGCCGAAAAACTCGGCAAAAAGAAAAAGAAAGCAACAAGAGAAAGTGTTCTTGAATTATTAAGCGTTGAAACGCTTGAAATTGAAATAGGCTACAGGCTTGTCGGATTGCTTGATATAGAAAAAGGAGGGGACTTACTGGATAGAATATCTCAAATAAGAAGGCAAACCGCGCTCGATTTGGGTATTGTACTCCCTTCAATAAGAGTAAGAGATAATCTTCAATTGCCTCCAAACACTTATCAAATTAAATTAAAAGGAGTAAGCATCGAAACAGGCGAAGTATACCCTGATAGAGAACTTGCAATGAATTCCATGGGAGGAGAGGATGATCCTAACATTGTCGGAATCAATGCGATTGAACCCGCATTTCATCTTCCTGCCATCTGGATACTTGAAAAAGATAAAGAATACGCGGAAGCTCAAGGCTATACCGTTGTTAGCCCGAGTGCCGTTATATCGACGCACTTGACTGAAATCATTAAGAAAAACGCAAGCGAAATTTTAACAAGAAACGATGTTCAGCAATTAATTGACAACTTGAAAAAAGAAGTAAACGATACTTATGTTAATGATTTAATGAAAGAAGTTACAACCGCCGATGTTCAACAGATTATGCAAAACTTATTAAAAGAAAGGGTTTCTGTTAGAGATTTAAAAACAATTCTTGAAACAATAAGCCTGCAATATAAAATTAACAAAAATTATAACTATCTGACAGAACAAGTCCGCCAGGCGCTCGCGCGAAATATCTGCAAACAAAATTTATCAGACACGGGAGAGCTTCTTGTTATTACAATGACTCAGGATGTTGAAGCGGAAATTGCAAGAGGAATAAACCCTGATGGCGAAAGTTTAACACTGAATCCCGATTTTGTAAAACGTTTAACGGACAGCCTTAACCATGAATTTGAAAAAGCAATAAAACAAACAGGAAATCAGCCCGTGATTTTATGCTCTTCACCCATAAGGTTGATTTTTAGACGATTAATTGAAAGAAGCTATCCACAAATAGCAATTATGTCTTATAATGAAGTTACAAATAATGTTAAAGCAAAATCGGTCGGTATAATAAGAGTCGATAACGTAAAAGTTGCAAGCTGACACAATAAGGAATAAAAATGAACAAGTTAATTCAATCGGTAAAAGATTTTAAAATAATACCAAACAATTTTAAAAGTGCGGGCGAGTTTGAACTTCTTGAAGTTAGTGAAGATAAAATGAAAGTAAGATTAATACTACTTGATGAATCCGAACTTCAAGACTATAAACCCGGTGGAAGCGTTGAAGTATTTGGCGTAAACAGTGTCGGACTTATTTATTTTGAAACAAAAATTTTAGATATAGATAAAGATATTGCTCATCTTGCGCTGACAAACGACTACAGCATTATTCAAAGAAGAGAATATTCACGTGTAAATCTTGAAAACGGAAGCATAATCTTTAATGACTTAAGCGAAGATTTTGTTACAAGCGTTGAAGATATATCCGCAGGCGGTGTTAAATTTATTGCCAAAAACGCCCTTGAAACAGATAAAACTTATTCTATTTTAATAAAATTAACAAATAATATGAAAATAGAATGTAAACTAAAACCGATTAGAATCAATGAAATTGAACACGAAGGCAAAAAAGAATTTGTAACATCGGGAAAATTTGTTGATTTAGAAAACATGGACAGAATTGTTCTTGTACAATATGCGTTTAAAGTAAAAATGGAAGAGCAAAACAAAAACAACGACACAATATAGTCTTTGGATTAATTAAATGGGAAAATATAACATAATTTATTCACAATTTTTATCTTCATTGTTTTCATCAGTTGCGACTTTGGGGCTGTCAATACTTTGTTTATTAAATAATCAATCACTTGATATTTACAGCATGCTTTTTCTTATAAAAATCGTAATTCCTGCAGGAATTTGCGCATGGATGCTCGGTTTTGCATCGGGAAAAATTCTTGATTCATACCGCAACAAACTTGAAGAAATACGCGAAAATAATGAAAAACAAGCCTATGAAATACCAAGCATATTTGGAAATATGGACAATAATTCGGATTTAGATAACAATACGGGTGAACTTAATGAAACTAATGGAGAAACTTAACAACTACAGGTCAATAAAGCTTAGCGTATACTTTGCAATATTAATGAGTGCAATAATAATCGTCGTAACGACTCTGTTTACTTCATATATGATGTTTAACATCAAAAACTTAGCAAGTGCCTATGAATCAGATATTTATAAATTAAGATATTCAATTTCCACAATGCTTGTACAATCGGTTATGCTGGATTCCGAGAGAAAAGAATTTTCAAGCACCGAAAATATGATTGACTTATTAAAAAAAGAAAACCTTTTGACTTACGCATTTGTTAAAAATAATATAAACAATAAAATCATCTTCGGTGAAGATTTTGCCACAAACCCAACATCGCTTGGTACGGATACGGGGGAAATTCAAAACTTATCAAAAGATATAGGAGACTATACAGTATTTTTCGGTATTCAAACAAAAAGCAACATGTCGCAATACTTCATGGGCTTTTTTAAAGTAATGCTTAATATTATGTTTATAGTTATCCTTTTAGGTATAATTGCGAGTATATTTATGGCAAACCTTTTATCAAAACCTTTGCAAAAACTATCAAGTGCCGCAAAAGAAATCGCAAAGAGCAACTTCAATACAAAAATCGAAGAGTCAACTTTTTCCGAAATTAACGATTTGATATTTTCATATAATGAAATGGGTTCGCAGTTAAAAGAATTATATACATCACTGGAACAAAAAGTACAAGAGCGCACATTAGCCCTTGAAGAAGCAAATTATAAGCTTCAGGAAACACAAGCTATGATGGTGCATTCGGAAAAGATGCGCTCACTTGGTGAACTTGTTGCAGGTATTGCACATGAAATCAATAATCCTGTTAATTTTATCCACGGCAACATAATGATTTTACAAAATTATGTTGATGATTTAATGAGTCTTATAGAGCTATACGATGAAAACTCCGTAAACTTCCCTCAAGAAATCAAAGATAAAATCGAAAAACTTAAAAAAGATATCGATCTTGATTTCTTAAAAACAGATATCCATGACTTAATTAAAAGCTGTATAGAAGGTACTCAAAGAACAAAAAATATTATTCTTGACCTTAAAAACTTCTCGAGAATGGAAGAAATGGTATTAACCCAATTTGATATACCAAAAGAAATAGATACAACGCTTAATATCTTAAATAATAAATACAAAAACAGAATCACGGTTATTAAAAACTATAACGAAGACGTTCCTAAAATTGAAGCTTATGGCGGTCAATTAAATCAGGTATTTATGAACATCCTTGATAACGCACAGGATGCAATGGGCGCAAGCGGAACATTAACAATTAACGTTTATAGAGTTGATACAAACGTTAAAATCGAATTTATCGATACAGGCAAAGGTATTCCAAAAGAAAACTTATCAAAAGTCTTTGACCCGTTCTTTACAACTAAAGCCGTAGGAAAAGGAACAGGTCTTGGAATGAGCATTTCATACAGAGTAATTAAAGATCATAACGGAACAATAGAAGTCGAATCCGAAGTCGGAGTCGGAACAAAATTCACAATAACACTTCCAATAAACCATGTAAGCAGCGAAGCAATTGATAAAGAAAAAGTAAATTAAGAATAAACGGAGTTAAAAATGCCAAGATACAAAATTCTTATAGTAGATGATGAAGAAGATAATTTAGCACTAATGTATCGCACCCTGCGCTCAAAATACGATATTACAAAAGCGCACAATGCGATTGAAGCGCTTGAAATATTAAAAAACGAAGAGTTTGATTGCATCTTATCTGACCATAAAATGCCTTTAATGGACGGTGTTGAATTTTTAAAAAGAGTAAACGATATACAGCCAAAAACCATGCGTTTATTGGTTACGGCATATTCTGACGTCAAAATATTAATTGATGCTATTAACTATGCAAAAATCTACCGCTACATTAAAAAGCCCTATTCCCCCGATGAACTTGTTATGATTGTTGAATCAGCACTTGAAACGTATCAGTTAAAAATTGATAACGAAAACCTTATAACCGACTTACAAGACCTTTTCTCGGGAACCGTAAAAGCAATTATAGAAGCGCTTGACGCTAAAGACACATTTACCTCCGGAAGAAGCAAAAGGGTTGCTTTTTATGCTCTTAAAATGGTTAATAAACTTGCACTTAAACCTGAAGAAGCAAGCAGAATAGAGCTTGCAGGACTTTTACATGATATCGGAATGATAGGCGTTGCAGAAGACATTTTAAATAAAAGCCAAAAACTGACACAAGAAGAATACGATAAAGTTAAAATGCATGTATTCTACAGTATTAAAATTCTTGAAGATATTAAACAGTTAAACGAAATAACGGAGATTATTAAATATCACCACGAATACTATAACGGTAAAGGCTATCCATACGGCTTAAAAGGAGAAGAAATTCCGCTTGGTTCAAGAATAATTGCAATAGCGGACGCATTTGACTCCATGGTTTCAAACCGTGCTTACAGAAGCTCAAAAACACCCGATGAAGCGGTACAAATTCTTGAACAAGGCGCAGGAGAACAATTTGACCCTAATTTAGTTGAAATTTTCAAATCCATCCTGCCTGAAGCCATGAATGAAATCGAACAATATGCCGATAATACACCAACAAATAATTACGAGATAGCAAAACCGCAGCAAGAATAATAAGACAGGCATTAACCGGCCTGTCTTTATAAGTATGAGTCAATTAAAATTATTCTAAGACTTTGTTAATGGGAATATAGGTTTTGGAAGCAGTTTCGGATGTGAAATGACCCGAGTCGATAATTTTTGAACTGAAGCTTGATTTTTCTTCAATTTCATTAATTTCTTGAGCTTCTTGTAACTGCTCTTCAGTAAGGTAATTTGATACGTCGTTAAAATTAAAATCATCTTCATCAAAAACTTGTTCGCTGAAATTGTCTGTTTGTTGCGCGTTAGCATTAGTTTCGGAAGCAGGATTTTTTTCGTTTGCAAATGAAACCGATGTTGACATAACCAATAAACCAAATAACAATACCGAAATTAATCTAATCATATTACCTCCTAAATAAAAGATACCATTTAATTAGAAATTTACAACAAAATTATACCATATAAGCTTAATATTTTGTAATTATTTACCCGGCTATATACTCAACATACTTTTCAAAAGCTTTATATCCATCCTTAAATTCAACATATCTGCCTGATGGAACTGTTAAGCGGATGTATTTAAGTTCTTTTATTCTTATTTCAAACAGCTCGTTTGCATAAGCCCCGAGCAAAATATCCCCGCTATTTGACCAGTTTTTCAACTGCTCTATTTGTCTGTTTATCTGAGAAATAGTAGTGTTTTCCAAAGGCATAAACCCATGCCGTGCAAGTGTCGCTTTATCTGTTGCAGTTATTGGAATAATCGCGGAGCAATTTCCGAATATTTTTTTAATTAAGACATAGTTTGATGCAAGTTGTTTATGCTTAATGGGTACATTTGTTTTACCAAGTGCAACCGAAGTATTTATGCTTGCATAATAATCATCAATGTTTGATTCTCTTTTATTATAGTTAAAGCTTCGATAAGCAGTATTACTGTTGTGATACATTAATTAACTCCTGCTAATTCATTGATTTAATTATATAAAAAAATTTATTTACGTGTCTAATTATTAAATTTTTTTTACACTTTTATCAAAAAGAATAGTTTGCACTTAATTTCAAACTGTGTTCTAATGTTTTTGTAGAAAACACGAGGTAATTATGGAAAAAACATTTGTCGCAATCAAGCCTGACGGCGTTAAAAGAGGACTTATCGGAAAAATTATCGAAAGATTTGAACAAAAAGGTTATAAAATTATAGCCCTTAAAATGTTGAATGTAGATAATGAAACCGCAGCAAAACACTACGCGGAACATGTCGGAAAACCGTTCTATAATGAATTAATCAACTTTATCACATCAGGCCCCATCGTTGCAATGGTTATAAAAGGAATTAACGCGATTAAAGGCGTTCGTCATATTGTCGGTTCAACAAGGCCCGATGAAGCGGATGTCGGTTCAATAAGAGCAGATTTTTCACCGTTTTCAACCATGAATATTATCCATGCTTCAGACTGCCCCGAATCAGCCCAACGTGAAATAAATTTATATTTCACCGAAAATGAAATATGCGACACATATCAAACAATGTTTGAGATAATTTCAAAAGAACTTGAAGAAAAAAATAAATAATGAGCTACAGTGATTATTTTAACTTTGAAATAATTAAAGAATCAAAAAATACAAACGCGCGTGCGGGGCTGTTTAAAACTCCGCACGGCGAAATAAAAACACCGATATTTATGCCTGTCGGAACAAACAGCGCTGTTAAAATGCTTACTAACGAACAGGTTTTAGAAGCAGGCGCTCAAATTATTCTTGCAAATTCTTATCACATGTATTTAAGAGCAGGCTGCGATTTAATTAAAGAAGCAGGCGGGCTTCACAAATGGATGAATTTTAATAAACCGATTTTAACCGACAGCGGCGGGTTTCAGATTTTTTCTCTGGCAAAATTAAGAAAAATAACCCCTGACGGGGTGTATTTTCAAGACCCGGTTAATGGTTCAAAACACTATATCACCCCTGAAATATCCATGAAAATACAGGAAGATTTAGGCGCTGATATTATTATGGCATTTGACGAGTGTGCGCCGTACCCTTGCAGTTATAAAGAAGCAAGAAGTGCACTTGATAAAACAAAAAATTGGCTTATTCGCTGCTTTGAAGCACACAAAAACTACTCTCAAGCACTCTTTCCTATTGTCCAGGGCGCATTTTTTGATGATTTAAGAAAAGAAAGCGCGCAGTTTGTTTCTCAATTTGACGCAGCGGGATACGCAATAGGAGGAGTATCCGTTGGAGAGCCTGCGGATATTAAAAACCACATAACAAAAATAACAGCCCCGCTTTTACCTCAAAATAAACCGAGATATTTAATGGGGGTGGGAACACCCACAGATTTAATCGAAGGAATAAAATCAGGAATTGACATGTTTGATTGTGTATTACCCACAAGAAACGCGCGTCATGGGTCGTTTTTTACATATCAGGGAAATAAAATAATTAAAAACAAGCAATTCGAGCGTGATTTCACCCCGCTTGACGAAAAATGCGACTGCTACACCTGTAAAAACCATACAAAAGCCTATATCCGTCATCTTTATAAAACTCAAGAGGCAACAGCAGCAACACTTTTGAGCATTCACAACATTCACTTTTTAATAAAATTGTCGCAAGATTTAAGAAATTCAATCATTGAAGGAAATTTTGAAAGTTATTGCGATGAACTTATGTGCGGCTTTCAATCGAAATAATTTTAACAAAAATTAATATTCCACACATTTATAAGCAAAAAAATATTGACTTCACACATTGTTTATAGTGTAATTGATTACGCAGTAACTATTATTAAGGGGAAAATATGCCTACAATTAATCAATTAATTAAAAAAGAAAGACAAAAAATTAAAGATAAAACTAAATCACCGGCTCTTACAAGCTGCCCTCAAAGACGCGGAGTATGCACAAGAGTTTATACAACAACTCCCAAAAAACCCAACTCTGCCATGAGAAAGGTAGCTCGTGTACGCCTTACCAACGGATTTGAAGTTACAACTTACATCCCCGGTATCGGACACAATTTACAAGAGCACTCTGTTGTGCTGATCAGAGGCGGCAGGGTTAAAGACCTTCCCGGTGTAAGATATCATATCATCAGAGGTACTCTGGATACTCAAGGTGTTGCAAACAGAATGCAATCAAGATCCAAATACGGTACCAAAAAAGCGAAAGCTAAGAAATAAGAAGAAAGGTTAAATTAGTAATGTCAAGAAGATCAAAACCTGCCAAAAGAATACCGGCACCGGATCCAATATATAACAGCGCAGATATTGCAAAATTCATCAACAGATTGATGAAAAGAGGTAAAAAATCGGTTGCACAAAGAATTTTCTACACTTCTATGCAACAAATTCAAGAAAAAACAAAATCAGAACCGATTGAAACATTCAAAAAAGCAATTACAAACGCAACTCCTTTAATCGAAGTTAAAGCTCGTCGTATCGGCGGTTCAACATATCAAGTACCGATTGACGTTAAACCCGACAGAGGAACTGCTCTTGCTTCTCAATGGATTATTGAAGCTGCAAGAAAAAGGGGCGGTAAATCCATGATTGAAAAATTAACAAACGAAATCATGGATGCTTCAAATTCAACAGGTTCAGCTGTTAAGAAAAAAGAAGATACTCACAAAATGGCAGAAGCAAACAAAGCTTTTGTTCATTACAGATATTAATATGATAATATAGTTAATTATTCTAAAACCCTGCGTATGAAACAGGGTTTTTTATTTTAAATATAAATTTACATAACTTCACATTAATGCTATAATAATTTCAATAATTATAGAGGAATTTAAGATGTTACAAGCCGTCCCTAGTGCGATAAAAAACGCTTTTAAAGGTAGTTTTATTAAAAAAGTCTGCAACTATTTGCACGATTGTGTAAGAGAAGAAGTTAAATCATCCACTTTTAGAAACCTTAAAGGTGATAAAGAAAATAAGTGGGTGTTTTTAAAAGGCGATGAATTTGCATTTACCCGTTTTGGCGAAGCGCAGGAACTTGACGGCAGCGATTCAAAATTAACCGAACTTATGATTCAATCAGAAATGAATCAAAAAGATAAATATTTAATCTACGGGTATATGTTTTTAGTGGGTAAAAACGGTAAATCAAAGAAAAATAACGAATTTTTAACCCCGCTTTTATATGCACCCGCCAAGCTTGAGCGCGACGGTATGAAAATAAAATTATCGATTCAGGAAGATGTTATATCTTTAAACACAGGCGCTATCGCGCAATTAATTCAAAAAGAAGACGAACAGGAAGTTGACGCACTTTTGTGCGGATTATTGGATGTTGTCCCTTCGCTTCCTTTAAATAAAGATGATTTAAACGTATTTTTAACAACACTGAAATCAATTGTTCCCGATATAGATATAAAGCTTAATTTAGGCGATGATTTTCAAAATGCATCAGATGATGAATTTTATAACGACGATAGTGAAATTGATAACATAAAAGAAAAAATTGAAAACGGAGACTTTGATTTTGATTCACTTGAAGCCATCAATAAATCTCCAAAAGTAAAACTTGATATACTTACTCTTGAATATTCAAAAGCCGTAATTTTAACCACGCGCCCCACTGTAACTGCAGGTGTATTACATGAATTAACACAAATAGCGGATAAACCCTCGGGTGTTCATAGAGAAACCGTTTTAAACGTAATTAATCAAGAATTTTTAGAATCAAACGGACAAAATGAAATTAAATCACAAAATGATAAAATTTCGGACTTTTTCCCTATTACCCCTCTTAATTTATCGGATTCACAGGAAGATGTCATAAGAAAAATAGAAGAAAATGATTTCTTATCGGTATTCGGCCCCCCGGGAACAGGTAAAAGCCAAACAATTGTGAATGTTATAGCTCATCTTGTTGCAAATAACAAGACCGTACTTTTTGCAAGCCGCATGGATAAAGCGGTTGACGTTGTAGCAGAACGCTTAAATGCTCTAAAAGCTCCCTATTTAGCTCTTAGAGCAGGCAGGGCCAATTATCAAAGGCAGCTTAATATGGAACTTCAAGAGCTTTTATCGAACAAAGTTGATTTAAATATTGATGCAAATGACAACTTGAGTGCTGATGTTGATGATATGAAAGAACTTTTAAAAGACATAAAACGCATGGAAGAAAGCGTTTTATCCATTCTTTCGCTTGAAAAAAAATACACTCAAATTTACGAAGAATTTGAAGCGGCAAAAGATTCGATTTCAGACATGGTTTTAATAGTTCAAAAAATTAAATTTGAAGAACTTGAAAACGCGAAAAAAATCTTTTCCGTTATTGAAGATATAGAAAATAAACACAAGAAAAATATTTTAGATAAGTTAAAGCTGTTTTTTGATTACAGAAAACTCAAAAAAATTCTAAAATTAAATAAAGTAATAAATTCAGACATCTTAAAAAGACTTCCTTTTGAATTAAATGTTGCGCTTGAAGAAGCAAAACTTACGTCAATCGAAGATAAAATAATGTCAAAAGGCAACCTTCATCAACTCTTAAAAAGAATAAAACTTCTAAAATCAAAGCAAAAGAAGCTTGCAATCGATATTTTAAAAAATAAAAGAAGAACAGCGCTTAAAAACATTCTCTCAGACCCGCAAAAAAGAAGAAGATTAATGATTCATTCCAAATCGCTTGTTTCAAGAAAAGCAAACCTTCAAAACAGGGTACTTGAAAAAGAAGATTTTAAGCCTTTGCTTACTGCTTTTCCCTGCTGGTGTACAACAACTTATGCAATTTCATCAAGCTTACCCCTAAAACCCGCCATGTTTGATGTTGCAATTATCGATGAAGCGTCTCAATGCGATATTGCATCCTGTATACCCGTTTTATTCAGAGCAAAAAAAGCAATAATCGTGGGGGATGATAAACAGCTTCCTCATTTATCATTCCTTGAAAAAGCAAAAGAACAAAGCTTTTTAAACCAATATGGAATTGATGATAAGTATCAGCTTATGTGGAGATTCAGGGATAACTCCATGTTTGATTTAGCAAACTATTATTCAACAACACCTGTTTTATTGGATGAACATTTCAGATCTCCTTCTCCTATCATCGGTTTTTCCAATCAGGAATTCTACGGCGGCAAAATGAAAATCATGAGCCCTGATTTAGATAATAAAAATGCGCTTGAATTAAGAATAGTAAAAGACGGCAGGGTTGATTACGATGCAACAAGAAACACGCCTGAGTGTGAAGAAGTAGTAAAAACAATACAAGAAATCATAATTAACGATAAAAATAACGAAAAACCCGTCTCAATCGGAGTGATTTCTCCCTTTAGAGCGCAGGTTGATTTAATTAAAAAAGCTATTTTAAAAGTTTTTGACGGTGATACGATTTTGCGCCATGGTATAGATGTCGGCACAGCACACACATTCCAAGGGGATGAAAGAGATATAATGCTTTTATCATGGACATTTGCGCCTAATTCACATTCGCAAAGTCTGATTTTTGCACAAAAACCCAATCTTTTTAACGTTGCAATAACCCGTGCAAGACATAAATTAATCAATTTCATCTCAAGAGATATAAACGAACTCCCCGAAGGAATTTTAAGAAATTATCTTGAATATGTAAGAAAAATTCAAAACAGCGATATTAAAGATACTTTTAAAAACAACTTTGAAAAAGAAGTATTCAGCGCAATAAAAGAAGAATTCCCGACTCTTGATAAAGAAAATAAAATCAAAGCCGGAGTAAATATGGGTTCTGTGAGTGCTGATATCGTAATTGATAAACTCGTTGTTGAAATAGACGGGGTTGAAGATAATACGGAATGCAAATTTAACGATATTAAAAAGCAAGCTTTAATTGAGCGCTGCGGCTTTAGCGTTATGAGAATCACAAAAAGAGAATGGGATATATCAAACAGCGCCTGTCTTGATAGAATCAGACAAAATCTGAATATGGAAAATTAATTCTTCTTTTGAATTGACTTTTTAAGCCATTCATCGGCACGTTTTCCGTTTAAAATTTTCCCATCCGCCCTTATTCCAAAACCAAACGGAGCTTCATCTTTATTTGGTTTATCTATATCCATACAAAATATTTTATAATTTATATCAAAACCGTTTTTATCTTTATAATAAGGAGTTGTATCGGGTGCGGCAAAAGCTCTGTTTGTAGTATTATAAGTCGTTTTTCCATCCTCAGCAACCCAGGATGCAATGCTTGAGCCAAAAGTCCTCTCAGGCCCCGATTCATAATAACGAATATCGTCGCTTGATACTATCGCGCTGCCGTAATTTTCTTGAACTTCCTTAACTGCACACGTTGAATCAAGCTTATCTTTCATAACTTCAAGTGTTGCAGCATTTATATCTCCATCCTCTATATCAAACATGCCGTATAAGGACCCGTACGAATTTAAAACCCCTTGCGAACAATTTACACTTTTTGTACTTATGGTATCTGCAAACGTTTCACAAAAATATGTAAAATCCCCTTTGTGGGTTCTATCGATTAATATTCCGTTTGCTCTTGTACCAAGATCACCATTTTGATAGTATCTGTCAGATGTTACCAGTTCTTTAATAACCGTATTTAGAGTATTATATCCTTTTTTAAATTTCATGGCTTTTTCATCAGGAGAAGATTGAAATGCCATAGGTAAAAGTATCATGGTTAAAACACCAATTATTACAAGAACAATTAAAATCTCCGCCAGTGTAAAAGCATTATTTTTCATTTTTACTCCACATATCTTAGTACGATTTTACAACATGATATATCATATTTTATTATTTTTTACAACTAATTATTATGTTTATATGTCAAAAAGTAGCTTATATAATTAATTCAAGGCTTATGAGTGAAGATAATTTAAAAAAATATTTCGGTTTAAAATTAAAATATTACAGAAACAAGCTCAATATTACCCAGGAAGTATTCAGCGAAAAAATAGGAATCACACAAAGACAGATGTCCTTGATTGAGCTTGGCAAAAGTTTCCCCTCTCCTAAAACAATTTCAAAAATTGCCTCTTTTTTAAATTGTCCCGTATCGGATTTATTCGATTTTGAACTTATAAAAGAAACTAAAATTACAAAATCCAAATTCAGTGCGCTTATTGAAAACCTGCCTGAAGAAAAATTAAAAATTTTATACATTATTGCTAAAAATATTTAATCTTTTTGTTAAAATATTTTTATGAATAATTTAGATAATCACCAATTAGCACTGGAATTTGATAAAGTATTAATCAATTTATCAAAATATGCAAATTCGTCTTTAGGAAAGAAAAAATGCCTGAATGTTGAATTTTATAACAATAAATCACAAATCGAATATGAATTAAATCTTACAAGCGAAGCTAAAAAAATAATCGATGATACATCCTGTTATTTACCTTTTGGTGATATTTTAGATATTAATGAGCTTTTTAAAACAAATAAAATAACATCAAAAGAAATTGTCGAACTTGCAAAAAATTTAAAATACGCACGTGAGACGAAAAATTTTATTCAAAAAAACAATAAATCAAATTTAGCTGAAATTACGGCAAATTTCTATATAAATAAAGAATTTGAAGACTATATTTTTAATATCTTTGATAATGAATATAATTTAAAAGATAATGCATCGGATAAATTAAAATCATTAAGAAATTCATATAAAGACAATAAAGAAAATTTAAAAAACTCTATAAATTTACTTTTACAAAATCCTTCATTTGTTCAAAATCTTCAAGACACCGTTGTTTCAACGAGAGATTCAAGACCCGTTTTTCAGGTTAAGGCAAGCTACAAAAATAAAGTAGCGGGGATTATCCATGATATTTCATCGACAAACTTAACTTATTTTATAGAACCTTCTAGTCTTGTCCCTCAAACAAACAAACTAAAACAGATTGAAATTGAAATAAAAGCCGAAATAGAGCGAATTCTGGACGAATTATGCCAAAAATTTAAAGAAATTAAAAAAGAACTTATTGAAAATCAACATCTTTTAGTTAAGCTCGATTTTATTTTTGCTAAAGCAAGATATGCAATCCATCTGTGTGCAACAGAGCCTGAAATTACGGATGAGAAAATTATAGATATTCAATCTATGGCGCATCCTTTGCTTTTAGAAGTTAAGGATGAAGTTATAAGAAACGATTTTATTTTAGGAAAAAACTACAACTGTCTTTTAATTACAGGCTCAAACACGGGAGGTAAAACTGTCGCCCTAAAAACAGCAGGTGTTATTGTATTAATGGCAAAAGCAGGGCTTTTTGTTCCTTGCTTGGGAGCTAAAATATACCCTTATCAAAATATCTATTGCGATATTTCAACAGAACAAAGCTTAGAACAGGGCTTTTCTACATACGGCGCCCATATTAAAAATATATCTGAAATTTTAAATAAAATAGATTCCAATTCGCTTGTATTGTTTGATGAATTGGGATCAGGAACAGACCCTGAAGAAGGAGCAGCTATATCGCGCGCGATATTGGAATATATTTCAAAAAAACAAACAGCATGCATTATTACAACGCATCTTGGGCAATTAAAAAGCCTGAAATACGAAAACCCTTACTTTGAAAATGCAACCGTGCTTTTTGATATAAATACCTTAAAACCTAAATACAATCTTATAATCGGAATGTCAGGAACGTCAAATGCTATAGATATTTCATCTGAACTTGGAATCAGGTCTGAAATTATAAATCGCGCAAGAGAAATTTTAAAAGAAAATAATAATAACGCTTCAAATATTTTTTCAAAAATCGAACAAACCAATCAAAACCTTGTTGAAAAAGAAGAAGAAGCAAGTAAAAATTTAAGCGAAATTAAAAAATCAAAAGAAGAGCTTGAAGAAAAATTAAACGATATTAAGAAAAACAAGAAAAAATCTCTTGAAAGTTTCAGAAAAAAATTCCAAAATAAACTCGATGAAGCGCGAGGCGAAATTAAAGAAATCGTAGACGAAATAAGAAAAGAAAAGTCTCTTAAAGTTGCCATGCGCTCATATAACAGACTAAATAAAATTGAAAGTAACATAAGAGAAGAATTTAGCATCCATGATGATGAATTAAGCGAAAAATATAAAAAAATTGATATAAATTCTCTTAAAATCGGGCAAAATGTCTTGATTAAAAAATTAAATCAGGTTGTTATTCTTGATTCAATGCCTGATAAAAAAGGAAATGTTATAGTCAGAATAGGAAACATTAAATCAAAAGTAAAACTTGATGATATAGCGCCTACCGATAAAAAAATAGCTCCGCATTTAAAAAAAGTACAGGTATCCTTTGATAATACCGATGGATTGCTATCAACTCTTGATTTAAGAGGCATGAGAGTGATTGAAGCTATAGAATATTTAGATGAAAAGCTTGATAAAGCATCCTTAAGGGGGCTAAATCAAATAACCGTAATCCATGGGTATGGTACAGGAGCACTAAAATCGGCGGTAAATGAATATTTAAAAACATCTCCATACGTCTCAAAATTCAGATACGGAGACGAAGGTAGAGAAGGTATTGTTATTGTTGATTTAATTTAGTTAAAAATACGCGCAATTTTTTTTGCTAAATATACTTTATATATACATAAAATATATAAAGCGGGGAAAATATGAGCGAAGAAGTAAAAAGCACGAGTTTATTAGTTAACAACAGTTATCTTAAAGAAGCATTTTCAAAAAGCAGATACGCTGATCCTTTCAAAAAAGAAATTCAAAGTATATTTACAAACGAATTAAAATATCCGACAGGAGAAAATTCAAGCGTTGTAATAGATGCCGTTGACTTGGAAGAATATCGAAAGTTCTTTACGGGAGTTGATTATGAAACCATGCTTTCTGAAGGAAAACTTAAAAGTTTTGAATATGATGCAAATAACGACGGAAATTTTGAACTTTCTTTAAAAAAATACAATAACGAATACAAACTGTATATAGATGAAAATTCAGACAATGATGAGGAAATTATATACAGCTACACGCCTGATGGCATAATACAAAGCAAGATGGAATTTGAAGGAATTATGCCGACAAGCTATACAACATACAACGAATACGGAAATTCCGAAGATATAGGAACCCAAATTATAAACGGGCTTTGCCTTCTTGCAACACAGGAAATTGCAAAAGAAATAGATGAACACATTATAGAATAATACAATTTGTTTATTGCAAAATTTTAAAAAATTTGCTAAACTCAAAATACTATGTGGGAAATAATTCTTGGAATAGGCATAATATTCTTAATTTTGGAGATGTTTACTCCCGCATTATTTTTTATTAACTTTGCGCTTTCTTGTTTTGTTTGCGCAATTTTATCGGTTTATATAAAAAATATCCCTGTATTAATAATCACTTTTGCGCTTTTATCAATTGCGCTTTTGTATTTAATAAGGCCGTTTTTTATTAAAATGAGAAAAGAAAATAAAGAAAAAACAGGCATGGAAGCTAAATACATAGGTAAAATTGCAAAAGTAATCGAAAAAATTGACAGCGAAAACGGTGTTATATCAATTTATGATGAAAGATGGCAAGCAAGGAGCGATGAAGTTATTGAAGCAGGACAAAATGCTGAAATAATCGGATATGACAGCCTTATTATGAAAGTTAAAAAACACGAGAATTAATTTTTGCGCAGCTTATTGAGGAGGAAAAATGGAAATATTTTTAATTTTACTTATAGTTTTAGCAATTATTTTTGTTGCAAAAGGCGTTGTAATAGTACAACAGGCAGAAGTTGTAATAATTGAAAACTTAGGTAAATATTCAAGAACTCTTGAATCGGGGCTTAATTTTATCTTCCCGATTATAGAAGCCCCAAGAGGCGTTGCCTGGAAAATTACACAAAAAGGAATCGACGGTAATACTTATTCATACATCAAAGAAAGAACAAAAATAGACTTAAGAGAATCAGTCTATGATTTTCCCCGCCAAACCGTCATCACAAAAGACAATGTTTCAATTTCAATTAATGCTTTATTATATTTTCAAATTGTTGATCCTAAATCAGCGGTTTATGAAATCCAAAACTTACCTGAAGCAATTGAAAAGCTTACTCAAACAACTTTAAGAAACCTTGTCGGACAGCTTGATTTAGATGAAACCTTGGTTTCAAGAGATAAAATAAATGTTGAACTGCGCTCAATTTTAGACGAAGCAACAAACAAATGGGGTGTTAAAGTAAACAGGGTTGAACTTCAAGACATTATACCTCCCGTTGATATTCAAAGCGCTATGGAAAAACAAATGAAAGCAGAACGCGACAGAAGGGCAGCAATTTTAGAAGCCGAAGGCTTGAAAAAATCGGCAATCTTAAAAGCAGAAGGCGAAAAAGAAGCAGCTATCAACAAAGCGGAAGGTACAAAACAAGCGGAAATTCTAAAAGCGGAAGGTGCTGCAAAAGCAAGATTAATTGAAGCAGATGCGGAAAAAGAAGCGATCAGAAGAATAACGGAAGCATTTGAAAACAAAGGACAGCCCGATAAATATTTAATCGCTATGAAATATCTTGAATCCTTGCAGGATATAAGCAGAGGTCAAAACAACAAAGTTGTTTATATGCCTTATGAAGCAACAGGGATTTTATCTTCAATTGACGGCATAAAACAAATGTTAACAAAAGAATAGACTTAAAAGCCCTTCAGGATTGAAGGGCTTTTTTAGTTAAGTTATTTTCATTTTTCCATTTTATATATTTTTTAATACCGTCTTCAAAATTTATTTTAGGATTGTAACCCAACAAATCCCTCGCTTTTGAAATATCACAGGAAGTTCTTAAAACATCACCTTCTTGCATAGGCAGGTATTCGATTTTTGCTTTTTTATTCAAAACTTTTTCAATTGTTTGAACCATTTGTCTTAAAGAAACAGGACTTCCCGCCCCCAGATTAAAAACTTCAAAACCATCAATATTATAATTAATCGCTCTTTTAATTCCATCAATAATATCATCAATATATGTATAATCACGACATGTTGTGCCGTCGCCATATAAAGGAATCGGTTTATTGTCTTCAATTAAATCAATAAATTTCCTAATCGCTAAATCAGGCCTTTGACGCGGGCCAAAAACAGTAAAAAATCTTAAAGCTATGGCATTAATGTTGTATAAATATGAATAAGTGTATAAAAATAATTCGCTTGAAATTTTTGTTGCCGCATAAGGCGAGACCGGTTTTGAAATTTTAAAATCCTCACTGAATTTTTCTTCATTGCAATTTCCGTAAACTGAAGAGGATGACGCAAAAACAATTTTTTTTACGTTATATTTTTTCATTTTATCTAAAATATTAACGCTTGCAATTACATTTTCTTCAATATAATTAATCGGCTTTTCAATTGAAGGTCTCACGCCTCCCTGTCCTGCAAGATGAATAACGCAATCTATCGGATTTTGAAAAACATAATCCAAAAAAGAATTATCTAAAACATCCCCTTCAAAAAGCTTATAGTTAGGATTATTTAAATTGTTTTCAACATTTTGTCTTTTTAAATAAACGGGATAATAATCACAAAAATTATCAAGCGCATAGACGGTATTACCTTCAAAAAGCAATCTGTCGGCAAGATTAGACCCAATAAACCCCGCAGCCCCTGTTATTAAAATATTCATTTAAAAACCTCGCTATTTTATAAAATTATACCATGTTTATGTTATTTTAAATAAAAATAAGGAGATAAATTATGAATTTTAATCATGTGATGATAAAAACAAATAACCTTGATAAGGCAGCCGGGTTTTACCGTGATGTTATGGATATGAAAATTGTTGTTCAAAAATCAATTGAAAATACAAGATTATGGTTTTTATCAAACAGCGATAATTCGCTTCAATTAGAGCTTATGGAAACAAATGAAAATTTAAATTTTAACAAACCCATGCATTTAGGATTTAGTGTTAAATCAATGGATGAATTTTCAAAAAAAATTAATAATCTCGGTTATAAATTTTCAAAAGAGCCTTTTGATATAACGGGTCATGGCTCAAATGTTGCATTTTTATATGATAATGACGGATATGAAATTGAAGTTGTTGAAAAAGTTGTATGGTAAAATAATTCTTTTTTTAATTTTGATATTGTTTATAATATTGCCCGCAAAATCAAAAGATGCGCAATATTATAAGGTAATTAAAATCGTTGATGGGGATACGGTTTATATTGATTTTAATTATAACAATTTCCCGAACAAAAACGAACGGGTGAGAATCAACGGGATTGATTGTTTTGAAAACAAAATAAACGATAAAATATACTTTCAAGCCAAAAAATACAACCTTCAAAAACAAGATTGCCTGATTTTAGGATATTTAGGTTATTTATTTGCAAAAGAAGAACTTTTGGATAAATACGTAAAAGTAAAATATTCAGCTTTGGAAAAAACAGATAAATACAACCGCCCCCTGGTTTCAATTTATTACGATTGCAATTCAAAAGGAAAAAATTGTAAAAATTACGAAAAAGAAATTTTAAAAAAGGGCTTAGCCGAAGTATATACAAAATCCAACTTAGCTAAAAAATTGAAAAAATACGAAAATACCGATTTATTTTATATAAATATAAATAATAACAAAAATATTGATAAAAAAATATTATACCAATTCTCCCCTAAAATTTAAAAGGCGACACCCGGATTCGAACCGGGGGTAAGAGCTTTGCAGGCTCCTGCCTTACCACTTGGCCATGTCGCCTTAAGGAATCGTTATTATCAATTTTATTAAATAAAGAAATAATGTCAATATTATAGTTAAGTGCAAAAAAGGTAGTTTTGATTCTTAAATAATTATTTCAGCATATTTTTACTTCTCAATTCCCTATGAAAAGTTATTGCAAACCTGTGGGCTTCATCTCTTATTCTTTGAAAAAGATGAAGAGCGGGAGAATTTAGAGGAAAAATTACAGGGGAAGATTTATGAGGAAGAAAAACTTCTTCTTCTCTTTTTGCTAAAGAAACAATATTTAATTTTAAATCAAATTCGTCCATAATCTGTATAACACTTGATAATTGACCTTTTCCGCCATCAATTATTATTAAATCCGGAGGAGAAATTTTACCTTCTTTAATTCTTTTAAATCTTCTTGATAGAATTTCTCTTAAAGATTTAAAATCATCCACTTCGCCTTTTTGGATTGTTTTTAATTTATATCTTCGATACATTGATTTTTTAGGCTGTCCGTTTTCAAAATAAACACCCGATGCAACGGTGTTTGTGCCTTGAATATGCGATATATCATAGCATTCAATTGTGTGGGGGAATTTATTTAAATTCAATTTTTCCTGAATATAACACCCGACATCATTGTAATCGTTTTGAATTTTTGATAATTCTTTTAATTTCAGTTGTTCAAGGTTGTATTTTGCATTTTTAAGCGCAAGTTCCAAAAGTTCTTTATCTTTATTTGTTTTTGCTTTTATGATTTTTACTTCTTTCGATAATCTCAAAGAAAGCCATTTTTGATAAACTTCAATTTCATCAAATAAATCGGCTAAAATTATTTTTTGCGGAAGCTCATTATCATCAAGCATTATATAATATTCGCGAAGCGCATTTTCGATAATTTCAGAAAAATTTGACTCATCGGTTAAATTTTGCAAAAAAGAAAAGTCTTTTTTATTAATAAGCCTTCCTTGGCGCACAATTAAAATACTCATACAAATTAAATTCGAAGACGATGCAATTGCAACATAATCATAATTTGAACTTGTTGAATTAAAGACAACATTTTGTTTTTCAAGGGTTTTTTCAATGTCGCTAATTGAATTTCTGTATAAAAGCGCTTTTTCAAATTCAAGAGAAGATGATGCTTTATCCATTTGTTTTTTTAAAATTTTTAAAAGCTCTTTTCTTTTCCCCGATAAAAAAAGTTCAACGTTTTTCATAATCTGCGCGTATTCTTCTTTGGTTATTTTATTTTGACAAGGCGCGCAGCATTGACCGATATCGTAATATAAACAAGGACGGGATTTATATTTTGGTGTTTTGCATTTTTTTATCGGAAAAATTTTATTTATTACTTCAAGCGTCGCATGCATTGCTCTTGCGTCCGTATAAGGCCCGAAATATTTACCTTTTAGCATGTTTTTATTTGCTTTTCTTGCAATTATTATTCTTGGGTAATCTTCTTTTGTTAGGACAAAATAGGGGAATTTTTTATCGTCTTTTAATAAAATATTGTATTTTGGTTTATGCTTTTTTATCAATTCATTTTCTAAAATCAAAGCTTCAATTTCAGAATTAACAACAATGCATTCGATTTTTTCAATCTGCGGCACCATAACCTGTAATTTTGGAGAATCTTTTTTATCTCCCATAAAATAGCTGTTAACTCTGTTAAATAAATTTTTTGCTTTGCCGATATAAATAAGTTCGCCCTTCTTATCAAAATATTGATAACAGCCGGGCAGTTTAGGCATTGATTTAACTTGTTTTTTTATATCCTCGTTTTTAAAACTCATAATATTATATTAACACCATAATACGATATTTGAATGATTTTAAAACAATAAAATCAAAAACATGTTAATAATATTTGCTTTGTGGAACTTATTAGCTAAGCAGCAGCTTAAAATGTATTGAAGGTCACGGAAAGACAGGTAGATATGATATTAGAAATTAAAGTAGATGAATTATCGGTTCAGGGTGCATGGTTAAGGACTTTGTATGATTTAATCGATGAATTAAACTGTAAATGTCAGACATTTATGGAAGAAAAATACAACACGAGCAGAAACTGTTTTGCTCCTGTTCGTGTCGTTAAAATTATAGGCCCAACCACAATGCTCGGTTGGTTAAAATTGAGAATTGAAAGATATAATCACTTTATTGATTCACTTAATTCTCAAAACGATTTTAGTGCAACATTTTTAAATGAAGATGATGAGGCAGTTTAAACCAAAACAAACTCAACGTTTAAGTATTCGTTTGTTGCGTAGTTAATTTGCAATTCTTGAATTTTTGCATTTAATTTTTTGCCGTCAAAATTTACTTCCCATTGAGCATCTTTATTGTTTTTATATGCCATTTCAAATTCATGGGTGTTTAATTGGATTGATTGAGCTTCAATTCCTTTACCGTATATTGAACCGGGTAAAAAACCTGCACTTCTGATTTGACGAGGGTTTTTACCTTCTTCTCTTTTTGTTGCATTAATTGTAGCGTTTGCCATTTTATTCTCCTTGACTTAATGTTTTGCTTAATCTTTAATAATGTATGTATCACTATTATATTTGTTAAATAAAAAAATGCAATTTTTATCAAAAACAGTTTTAAAAAAATTTATAAAAGATGAAGTAGCCTCGGTTGGATTTGATGAAAGTTATGTTAGCCACGCGACAAAAAAGCACATTTTCTTATCACTTAAAATTTTCGATGTTACACCGTCGCAAGCAACAATAATCAAGCAAACAGCTCTTTCATGCGGATGTGATTGCGCGGTTAATCGAGGAGTCATAGATTGCTCCGTCAGTTTTTCAGATTGTCTTTTATCGGGATCTGTTTCGCAATTGGAGCATGTTGCTAAAAAATTATCAAACCAGCCTTTTTCGCTTTCAAAATTAAGCAAAGTATTGCTTAAACAACTTGAAAACGAATTAAAACCGTCTCAAAGACCCAAAATCATGGGTATTTTAAATTTAACCCCGAATTCTTTTTCAGACGGAGGCGAATATGTTGAAATTGAAAAAGCTATTAATCATGCAATTGATATGATTGACTCGGGAGCAGATATCATTGATATCGGAGCGCAATCAACAAAACCGTATGCGGATTTAGTTTCTGTTGTATATGAAATTGAAAAAGTTGTGCCTATAGTAGTTGCGCTTAAAAAAACATATCCGCACATTGAAATAAGCGTCGATACAATGACGCTCGGATGCGCTAAGGCATCGATTGAAGCAGGGGCGGATATTATTAATGATGTAAGCTTTTTAAATAATGTAGAATTTGCAAACATCTGCCGCGAACACAACAAAAAACTTGTCATAATGCATTCAAGAGGGGATTCTAAAACCATGGATTCTCTTAATTATTACAGTGAAATTGTTGATGATATTTATAAAGAAATATACGAAAAAGCACAGCTTGCAGAATCTTTAGGACTTGATAGAGAAAATATAATAATCGATTTAGGCTTTGGCTTTGCAAAAGATATAGCGCAAAATTTCGAACTTTTAAAAAGAATATCCGAATTTAAATCCATGGGATACCCGATTATTGCAGGGGTTTCAAGAAAAAGATTTATGCGGGATGTAATAAATACAAAAGAGCCTAAAGACGCTGATTTTGTCTCCGCAATAGCCGCAAGCTATTTAATGCAGAATGAAATTGAATACATAAGAGTGCATAATGTCGAATTAACACAGCAGGCAAGAAAATTTAACGACAGATTGTATCATTTTTAATTTAGCAAAATATTTTGTTTTCGAGTTTTAATACAATCAAAAGGAAATAAAAATGATAAAACCGATTAGTTTTTTCCATTCAAAATTAAGTAATTTCTCAAAAAATCACGCAATAAAAAAACCTTCAATAAACACGATTAAAAACCCGAAAGCAAAAGCAGCCGTTATAGGAAGTACAGCTCTTGCGCTTTTTGGAACATATACGCTTTCGCAAATTAAAAGTAAAGAAAACCCGATAAAAAATCTTTTAAATAAGGCAACCATAGAAAAAAATAAAGCAGATGAGCTATCGCGTGATATAGAAGAAGAAGGATTTGAAATCTATAAAAAATCAAAAAGCTTATTGAATGAAGTAAATAAATTATACGCTAAAGGAGAAGAAACAATTAACGGCATAACGGTAAGGAAAATCACAAAAAACAGCGATAAAACCGTTATGGAAGAATTTTCTTCTGATGGCAGCAAGCTTTTAAGAAGAACAACATTTTTACCCGATAAAACAATTATATCAAAAGGTATTGAAAATGCTCCCTTTGGAAGCGAAAAAACGCAAGAAACATACAAATTCTTTCAAAATGAACTAAGCGAATACTCGCAAAACACGCAAACAAAAAACGATTCAAAAAAAGCATCAAGGGTATTTTTATACGCATTTGACGGGTTTCTAATTGAATACAACAAGAATCTAGAAATTATTGATAAAAAAACTTTCAAAGCAGAAAAAAAGATTGAATATTCTTTTGACAGCTCCTTATCCTTCTATTTTGAAAATATAACCAAGACACAAGACGGTTCAATAAAAGCATCAAAAGCAATCAACGAATACAATGAATATTTTGAAAATTATGAATGGAATGAACCCCAAAAAAGAACCAAAGCAGAAAAAATGGTCATATTCGATGAAAAAAATAAACCTTCAAGAGTATACTTCGGATACGATGCAAATAATAAAACAATAGAAAAATCATACACAATAACCCAAAAAGGCGCGAAAGATACAACAAAAGAAGATATAGAAAAAGAATTTTACAATTTTGTTTAATCGGAAGGGAAAAAATGAAAATTTTACTTAATTCATATTTAAATTTTAAATCAAACTCGCTAATGAGCCCGATTTTAAGCAACTCTTTAGCTAAAAATGCACCTAAAACACAAACAAACGAGTCTGTTCAAAGTCAAGATGCAAAAACGGTAACATTCCCGCAAGTTAGCGCGCAATATAATATTCAACAAAATAAAGCCGTTTTACCGCAAGAAGCAGAAATGCTTATTAATAGCGCACTTAAAGCTGATAAAGAAATACAACAGCTTGCTCTTGAAGCACAAAAAGAAGCAAATAAACAACTTAGCGAGATAAGCGAAAATTATAAAAAAGGTGAAGAAATTAAAAACAACATAACAACAAGAAAAATAACAAAAGATAATAACAAAGAAACAATGGAAGAATTCTCACCCGACGGCAAAAAACTCCTTAGAAGATCAACTTTTATTAACGGAAAGATTGATAGAATAGATATAGATGTTGAAAAAAATACGGATGGCAGCGAAAAAATTTCAAAAATTTTCTACTTTGACGAAGATAAACTTATGGATTACTGCGAAAATTGCTTGTATAGAGGTGAGCAGGCATTACAAGAAGGAAAAAGACTGGGATTTTTTAATAATATCTTCTGCCATTATATCGAAGGTCGTAAAGAAATCGAAGGAGATTCTTGGAAACAAGATAAAACGGCAATATTTGAAAACGGAAAAATAATCTCATACGAAGAGGGTTCGTCAAACCTAAAAAACGGCACCGAAACCATTAAAAGATACGTAAGATTTAACGACAAAGGCGAAGCCTATAAAGTAATTTTTGACTACAACCAAACAACAACAGCCCAAAAATGCTTTGAATTAAAAGACAAAGGCTGGGAAAATATAACGAATGAAAGGGTGTATTTATTCTAAAAATCACTTATTTGTATTAGTTATACGCTCAAACTCTTCTTTCACTTCTTTATATTTAATTTTTTGCATAGGAAGAAGCAGATAAACCGACTTTTCACTATGAATTCCGATTGTTTTGTGAATCTTACTGTCTAATTGCTGAAGTTCATTTTCTAATTTCTTAATATCTTCAGGATTTGCATCAGCTTTTGAATATAATTTTTGCAAAGAAGCTATAAGAGACTCTTTTTGTGCGTATAATGTCTCAAGTTCTTTAAAAAAAACACGGTTTAGCTCACGAATATTATCACTTTGAGGAACGGGCAAATTCATCATTTCATCAAACAACGCCCGACATGCTTTATACCCTTCAAAAGTATCATAACTGCATTGAACCTTCGCATTTGCAGTCATAAAAATACCCGATAGCAACAGTACTAACCCTAAACAAACTTTCTTCATAAGTAAATCTCCTAAGATAATAATTAATAATAGTTTTAAAATTTATTATGTAAAGTATTATACATAATATTTATGCTATAATCAATCCTCTCAAATTTTCGCGCCACATCTCTGTAATTTAACATACAGAACAAGATGTAATTAACTATGAGATGGAGATGAAAACATTATAAATTAAATTTATTTTATTATTCAAGATAAGTACTTACTAGAAATAACGCGTTTTTCTTTAGGATATAATATATAATCATTATCATAAACATTAATTTTACCTATATCAGAAACTGCCATAATATAACCCGCAATATCAATCCAGTATATCTTATTATTTTTTATTATAGGAATTACTCTATATTTTAGTTGTGTATATAATATAGAATTTCTATCCAATTTTACTTGGAATTGTTCTTCATTATTATGTTCTTCTTCTGCATGTTTATTATATTGAATTTTATATATGTGATACCATTTTTTGATCGTATCCGGATTGAAGATTTCATCGTTATTAATGTAACCATAGTTATTATAATAGTTTTGAGAAATTTTTTGAGCATCCACTCTTGTTATAACGGAAGAATCATTCGCCATTATATATGCAGTAACAGGATCAAGGGTTCCCCATGTTATTATATCTTTTAGCCAAAATATAATCCAAGGCAATCCTGTTTTTTCTTTTTGATTACCTTTTAAATCATCTTTGTTTAATAAACATAAAGAAATAAAAGCACCTATGTTTCTAGTAAATTTATATAAAAATTCTTTACTAATAAAATCATAATGATTTGAAGCGGTACCTGTAAATAGCGTTTTATCTTTTGAAAACCACCATTCAATATGTTTTTTTATTGTATCAAACTTTTTATCAATTTTGATTTTTTCTATTTCATTAAAAATTTGTACAATTTTCATAATATAGTTAATTCTGCAATTGTTTCCGAGAGAAAAGTAAGATTCCCCCTCTTTTAGAATTTTGTATATTTCACTAAATTTTGCTGTTAATTCCATTGTAATCTTTGGAGTTAATGAAACTTTATAAAAATAATTACGGAATTTTTTATTTGGATAGATAGTTTTTAGAAGCGCTTTACATCTGAGGTTAATAACATTTTTATAAAATATATAATCACTATTATTTACATAATTTGCATATGTATTTTCCCAAATTTTTAATATTTTATCTTCTAAATCACCCTCTTTTGAAACATTATCAATTTCTTCTATAACTGATAATAAAAATTCATCTAAATTATCTAATACATTTACTGCTTCGTTATTTTCATTAATTGGCCTAGTATTTTCGATCCATTCAATAAACTTTTCTCGACTTGTTTCTTGTGTAATCTTTTGCCATTTATTATAAATTTTTTCTAATAACTTAAATAGTGCACTAGTTTCTTCATTTTGTGAATTATTCATAAATTCTTCTAAAATATTTACATAATTTGTATGTAAATATTTTAGTTGTTTTTCTTGTTGTGGTAATAAAATATAAGTTTGCCCTTCTGTTGTTAAACAAGGACGTCCAGCCCTTCCTATCAGATTTTTAAAATTTTTTATATCTACTAAACTATTATCATTGATATCATATGGTTTTCTTTTTAATGATGTATATGGTAATAAAATAATCTCAAATGGTAAATTTATACCTTCAATTAAAGTAGAATTTGCAATAACTACATTTATTATATTTTGTTCTACCAATTGTACTAATATTCTTCCTAATCTTCCCGGCATTTTACCATGATGTAAAACAATTCCTTTTTTTAATAATTTATATTCAACAGAATCTTGCCCAAAATAATCTGCACATATTTTTAATGCTTTATTATAAATATCTAATTTATCATTATTAGGTATTACGAAATATTGTGGAATATTTTCAACATTAGATAAATCTTCTTCAATGTATTTTAGAAATGGAGTTGCATATTGTGAAACTATATCTTCAATACCTAATATAGAAATTAATACAGTTTTATTTTTGTCTTTGTTTGTCTGTGAAGCATAGTTAAGTGCTGCCCAAAATAATCTTGGCCTCATTTTTTGAATACTTTTTTCATAATTATTATATTTTTGGGGGAAAGGACATCTTTCAATAGGATTTAATATATAAGGTCTCTGTTTTTCTTCATTTTCAAGCTTTACAATTTTACCATCTATAATATCAACGTATTGTTCATATGTACCCAGTGGTGAATAATAAAGGCGACCGATCGTTTGTCTAGTGCTTCTGTAATCCGATTTGATTGGTCTATCCTTACTACCAATGAATGCAGATAAGCTTTTTTCAATTCCATCAGCAATAGCAGATAAGCCTATGAATCTAGTATTTGCTTTTAATTTCATTTTTAATCGTGTAATTAATGTTTCCAAACAAAAAGCACGAGAGTCTTCGGAATTAATATTATGTGCTTCATCAATAATTACCAATTTAACTTTTTCAAGAAATTCATTTCCAAATAGCCTAATAAGAGCATCCGTTTTTTCTTGCGTACATATGAGAACAAAAGGATGAATAGCCTCCGTTATTGATATTTCATCTGGTCCATAGTCATTGCCTCCATACAAAGATGTAATTTGAATATTTGTATTTAAATTTTGTGTCAAAATTTTAGATAATTTAAATTCAACCTCCGCTGCAAGAGCTCGTTTAGGTACTATATATAAAGCAATGCTATCATTAATGCTATTATCAGAAATATTTTTAGATAATAAATTCTGTATGATCGCTAGTTCGGCTATAGTTGTTTTACCAGAACCTGTTGGCGTACAAAGTAAAAAACTTTCATTTTTTGCTAATTCTTCTATCCCTACTATTTGTGATGTCCATGCAAGAGTTTTATTTTCTAAAAAATTTAATTTTAAATATAAATCTAATGCTTTTTTACCATCATCATTGACAGTTTCTTTTAATTTTTGAATCCACTTTCTTAATGATGTTTCAAAATATACTTTTATTACTTGATTACAAAGCCTACATAAAATCCAAGAAAAAGAATCTTTACCGTGTAGCATAAATTTTTCTATTGCTTCAAATTTTTTCATTGCAATATCTAATCTATCATTATCTCCCCAACGGAAATAGGAATATGTAATACTTATAACCCTTATAGTTTCGTTTATAATATACTGTTGTAATGATAAGTCTTGAGTTTCAGTATTATCAATGTTTGCAATTATAATATTTATATTATTGGTATAATAGTCAGATAACAATTTTATAATACTTATAAAGTCAGCTTTTAATAATGCTTGTAGTATTTTAGATTGGTGACTATCAATATCATATTTATTTAAAACACCTAACCCTCTTGCAGGGTATTCTGCTAACTGATAACAAGCGGCTGATAATAAATATAATGGTAAATCATTTTTATTTATTTCGGGATGTGCAAGCCATTCTAAGACTTCTCCTGCACGTTTTAAAGCATTTTTAAATTTATTATTATCTCCTTCCCTTTGTATTTCTGCATATTCAATTAATAATAATGCTTTATTCAATTGAGACTCAAACATTTGGTCATTCCAAGATTTTAGTCCCTCTTTTTTGGCTTGTAATCTTGAATGATGTGCATATAGTTTTGCGAAATCTGAAGGAAATGATTCCCCTGCATATTCTTCAATAATTTTATTTGAAATTTCCAAATCTTGTTTTTTATTCATCAGAATCTCCATTCCGATAAATTTTGTCGATAAAATTTTTAAGATTTGTGATACACAACTCTGCAGCGACAAGGTTCCTTTTACCAGTATAATAACTGTTAATTTTATCTTTTGAAATCCAACTGTCATTTTTTATTGGTTTTTGGTTATATAAATAACTAACCATATCATATCTTTCTTTTTGTGTATTTGTTATATTGTTTATCGCATCTACAAAAAGGAGGCTATCACTATCACCTTTTTCAATTAGTAATTGCTTTATTTTATCTCTGGATACTGGAATTATATTACTCTTGCTTAATTTAGAATGTGCATCATTGATTAAAGCAACATTATGCGTTAATGTGCATTTGGCTTCTATAAATAATACAGCAATTATTTCATTATTTTTATTACGTAAAAAAGCTAAATTATCATCACCAGTTCTTCCAGGTATATCCGTTGATATTTCAGCGTTTTGCAAATACATATCTAACCAATCAAAAACTGTATCATGGAAAGAAAAAAGATGCACCGGAATTTCCCAATCAAGGTCAAAAGGTTTTTGAGTAATGGCAATTAAACCTCCAAAAACTTCTCCCAAATAACCTTGTAAAGTTTTCAATGGCAATACCACAGTATATATAGGTGGTTGTTCTAAGGGATCTAAATTAAATTCATTTATTTTATCAATATATTTTTTTTGAGCTTGCTCATGTGCAATCTTAATATAAGTAATTAATTCATCAGGGAAATTTTCACCATCTGCATTTAATAATAAATGTATATATGATGGGTTTTTAGAAACTTTACAATCTAACCATTCTTCTATAGCATCTGTAATTCTTTTTTCCATGTTCATTATTATACCAAATAATTTTACAGCAAATCATTCAGCAAATTCATGCATTTGATTTTTTGTTGAAGGTTTGCTCTGCCATAAACATTTAGAGTGAATGATACATTTTTGTGTCCTAAAATTTCTGACAGGGATTTTATATCAAAATCCGATATCTCTATTGCTCTTATAGCAAATGTATGGCGAAGTTCATGAAATTTTACCGGTGTTAGTTTATGTTTTTTTACAAATCTTGAGAAAAATTGTCTATAAACTCTCGGTTCTGTTGGGGTTGATTTTCCTGTTAAGAAATAATGATTCGGATTATTTGTATAAAACTTTTTTATAATATTCATTAATAATGATGGTACGGGAATAGTTCTTTGCGAACTTTTTGTTTTGGGTGAACCAATATGAATATAGGATGTTTTATTTAATTTATCATAAATTCTTTGTACGGTTTTATTTATGGTAATAGTGTTATCGAACAAAGATATGTCTGACATTTGCAAGCCGCAAAGTTCTCCTATCCTCAATCCGGTAAATAATGTCAGTAATATTCCAACTGATTTTCTTGTTAAATTCAAATAAATTGCTTGTATCAGTGTTTGTTCTTCGTCCTTGGATAATGCTATAACTTTTTTAATTTCCGAATCTTTTGGGTAGTCTATTAAATCCCAATTTAATGCAGCAATTACTCTTGATTTATATGCAAAATTTAATGTAAGTCTTAAGACAAGAATGATATCCCTTATAGTTTTTACTGTAAGACCGCCTGCATTATCAAGTCGTCCGTTATTAAAAAGATAAAAAATAAATTCCTGAATTTTTGGTTCTGTTATATCGCATATTTTTTGTATTCCGAAATATGGCATCAGATGATTTTCAACAATAAGTAAAAATCCGGCATAGGTTGATTGAGTAACCATAGCCTGTTTTTCTTTTAACCATAAATGTGCCAATGTTTTAAAAGTAGTGTTTTTTGTTAGTTTTGTCATAATAAATACCTCCTTATATCTATTTATTAAGGTATTTATAAGATTTCTTGACCTCAAGTTATCATCTTGAAGACAGGGATAAATGTAATAAAAATACATGCGCAAACACATGTAATGTCCCTAAACTCCGCTTTAAAGGGTATAATGTCGAGTGGAAAAAGGTAAGAACAGAGGAAATATTTGAAAATGTTACAATAAAAAATAAACCCTCATTACCTGTTTTAGCTGTAACACAAGAAAGAGGTACTATTTTAAGAGAAAGCTGTGGAATTAATATAAAATATGAAAATGAATCTTTAAAATCTTACAAGTTAGTAAAACCTGGTAATTTTATTATTAGTCTTCGTTCTTTTCAAGGAGGACTAGAATATTCCGGATTAGAGGGTATTGTAAGTCCTGCATATACTATATTAAATAATAAACAAAGTATTTCATACGATTTTTTCAAATATTATTTTAAAACTTATAATTTTATAAAATCATTGAACATAGCTGTTGAAGGTATTAGAGATGGAAAGCAAATCAGCTATAATTCATTTAAAGATATTAAAATCACATTCCCAAATATAGAAGAACAAGAAAAAATAGCTTCGTTTTTAACATTAATTGATAAAAAAATTGAAAAACAAAAAGAGCTTGTTGAACTCCTCAAGAAGTATAAAAGAGGATTGCTTTCAGCAATATTCAGCCAAAAATTGAAATTCAAAGACGA
>CALUYE010000001.1 GCA_944324945.1 Candidatus Gastranaerophilales bacterium | reverse complement strand
GCTTCCTCCCCATAACACAAAGTACACTCTAAACCATACTCATTTTTAAAATTCTCGCTGCATTCAAGTGATGTTATTAATAATCCTGAATTAGATACCACAGGAGTTTCTGAAGCGAATTTGGATGTTATAACAGGCATAAACACAGCTAACACCACAGACACAACAACAAGTGCAAATGTGAGTTCTATTAGGGAGAAGGCGGGGTGGGTGATAGATTTTATTTGCAAAGTGTACTCCAATTCATAAACAGACTAATATGATTTTTGTTTTAATAATTCATATTAAAACATGGAAAATTCCATATTTCAAGTTGTTTATAAAAAAATAATTTTACTTCAAAATGTGAATAAAGGAATTGATAATATGACAAATATTAAAAAACTTTTGGGAAAAAAAATTAAAACCTATAGAGAAAAAAAAGGTTTGACGCAGGAAGAACTTGCGGAAAAAATAGGAATTAACAGCAGGTCGGTTTCTTTAATTGAATGCGGTACAAATTTTATCACAGCAGACACTCTAACAAACATAATAAATGCCCTTGATGTAAGTCCAAAGGCTCTTTTTGATTTTGAAGACGATTATGTTAATAAAAAAGAAGTTAAAGAAAAATTATTAAATTTAATTGAAAATAACGAAGATAAAATTAACACAATTTATAAAATCATTAAAGGGTATTTGGAATAAAATTTAAAATATTAATTAAAGTTGCGCTTTTTGTTTGGTTTGTATTAAAATTAATTTACTATGTTAAAAGATTATTTTATTGGAATTGTAAAAAATGCCGTTTTAGAGGCTATTGAAAATAATGAACTTGGCGAAACAAAAGAGATAAATTTTGAGCTAATTTGTGATAAGCCTAAAAATAAAGACTTTGGCGATTTTGCAATTAATATCTCAGCGCTTTCCAAAACCGCAAGAATGGCACCCGCTGTTATTGCACAAACGATTGTTAAATATATACAACAAGAAAATTTTTCAATTAATCTTGTTCAGGGATTTATTAATTTTAAACTTGAAAATAAATTCTTAAATGAAATAATTTTACAAATACTTAACAAAAAAGAAAACTATCTCAAAACAAATATCGGAAACAATAAAAAAGTTAATATCGAATATGTAAGCGCCAACCCGACAGGACCTTTTCATATCGGACACGGACGCTGGGCAGCGCTCGGGTCTGCCGTTGCAAATATTATGAAATATTGCAATTATGATGTTTTTCAGGAGTTTTACATAAATGATGCGGGTAATCAAATAAACAAGCTTGCAAAATCTCTTGAAATCAGAGTACGTCAATTGAAAGGCGAAAATATTGAGCTTGAAGAAGGTTTATATCCGGGCGAGTATTTAATTGATTGCGCAAAAAGATATTTAAAAGACAATAAAGGTCTTTCATACGGCGATTTTGCCAAAAGCGATATGATAAGGCTTCAAAAAGAACTTCTTGAAAAATTCAACACTCATTTTGATTTATTCTTTTCGGAACTTAGTTTGTATCAAGACGGTGAAGTTGAAAAAACAATGGATGCGCTTGATAAGGCAGGAAAAATCTATAAAAAAGACGGTGCTGTCTGGTTTAAAAGTTCTGAATACGGTGATGATCAAGATAGAGTCCTTGTAAAACAGGATGGCAAAAATACTTATCTTACCGCTGATATTGCATATCATAAAAACAAATTTGACCGCGGTTTTGACCTTTTGATAAATATCTGGGGTGCGGATCACCACGGCTATATTCCAAGAATGAAAGCAGCGATGGAAGCTTTAGGATATGATTCAAATAAGCTTGAAATAATTTTAGGACAGCTTGTTAATTTAATTGAAAACGGCGAGCAACAACGCATGGGAAAACGCAAAAAAATGGTTACTCTTGATGATCTTGTTGATGAAGTAGGGGTTGATGCTACAAGATTTTGGATGTTGATGAGATCTCAAGACACAACAATTGATTTCGATGTTGATTTAGCTAAATCTCAAAGCGACAAAAATCCTGTGTTTTATGTTCAATACGCCCATGCAAGAGCATGTTCGATTATAAGAAAAGCACTTGACAAAAGAATCGATATAGATAACAAAACAGAGCTTGAAGCACTGTTAGAAAAAGAAGAAATAGAAGAATTTAACAAAAATCCCGATATTTTACCTCTTTTTGAAACACTTTCAAGCGAGCAGTATGATGCTGTAAAACAGCTTATTTTAAAACTGGAAGAAGGAAGAGCGCTTTTATTTAATGCCGTTAAATACCGCGCGCCTTATATGATTTGCAAATATTTATCGGAACTTGCAAATTTGTTCCATCATTTTTACAACTACACAAGGGTTCTAAGCGAAGATAAAAAAGATACACTGATGAAACTTGCGCTTGTAGACTGCTTTAGAATAATTATGGAAAAAATGCTAAATCTCATAGGCGTAAGCGCTCCTGAAAAAATGTAGTTGATTTTGAAAAATGTTCATGATAATCTAATTTTACGAAAGGGCTATTAGCTCAGGTGGCTAGAGCGCACCCCTGATAAGGGTGAGGTCCTTGGTTCGAGTCCAAGATGGCCCACCATTTAAAAGACCGCCTCTGCGGTCTTTTTTATTGTTTTGAATCAGTTTTTTGTATTTGAAATATTTATGTTATTTTAATTTTGGAAAAAGCATTGGGGTGGATTTTTTATAATCATGGTAAGCATTTTTAAAGTCTTTGGATAATCTTGGCTCTTCATACTTTTTTATGTAGCATATCATAAAGATTATAAAAATTACGGGGATTAATAGAGCACTATAAGAATTAAACAAAAAGGATAATCCCAAATAAAATATAAATGTAGCGAAAAGCATTGGATTTCTGCAATATCTGTAAGGCCCCGTTGTTATTAAGTTTTTTGTGCGCTCCCCTATTGAAATACCAAACCCGTCAGCAGGACAGCCTTTTCCTTTTTTAATCATGTATATATTAGACAGGATTATAAATATAACACCTGTTAATATTAAAAATATTGCTATTATTTTAAGAATAAATAAATCAATAGGGAAAATTAAAACAGTTGATATATAGTACATCAAAACAGGTATGGCAAATAAAAATATTGCAATACCTATACTATATCCTTTCAGATTTTTATAAAAATTTTTCATACAAAATTGAAATTTATGTATTAATTTTAGCTTAAAAATCCGCTTGAAGGAACATCTTGATTAATTAAGGAAAGTTTGATTCGGATGAAATCTTTTAAATCAATAGTGGGCTTAAATTCGTTATTATCAATTGAAAGTTTAAAATATTCTTCTATGGCGTTTTTGCCTTCTTTGCAGTATAGCGGATAATCATCAAAATCTTCCATATTTTCATCTATGTAATCGTTGATATAATCTGTTGAATCAAGAATATATTTTGCTCTTAAGGGTGAAAAATTATCGTTTTTATCAAAACAAAGATTCATGATATCTTCAAATTCAGAATTATAAGCATCAATTGAATATTCGCTTTTTTGTAATTTAATCATTGTATTTAGTATTTCATCATGGCTTTTCTTATCTTTTGAGCAATATTTTTCAAGAATATCTACGGTTGTTTTAACATCAACAACACTATTAAAAGATTTCATCAATCTTATAGCATCATCAATTAAAGAAATATTATAAGATCCATCTTCTTTTTTTGTATAATAAAGAAGTTTTGGTAAAATTTCTGAATCATTAAAATTATAGCTTAAAGAATCTATTCTATTTATTATGGCTTTCTTTCTATTTAAATCCGATAGGTCATAACCGTCTTTTGTCCTTGATATTTCAAATAAATCCCTTACTAAATTAAGCGCTTTGTCTGATAGATGCATTCTTTCGTCAGATGAAAATTCATGCAAAATTTTTGAAAGTTCTCTTTTGTGTTTTGCATCAATATTATCTACAATATTTCTTGAAAATTCATCACATGATGACTTGTTTTCTAATTCAAATAAAACTGCTTGTATAGGATCTAATCCCGGAGCAGGAGAATTATCGCGCATTTTGCGTTCGTAAAATTCTAACCTGTCATTATTTTCTTTTACCATATCTTCCATTATTGCCTTATATAGTGATATGAATTTTTTAGTTAAGCCGCTATTAATTTCTCCGTTTTTATCTTTTAAAAATTTATCCGAAGTTACATCATCTATATTTAAGCTAAAAAAGTCTCCTGTTGATAATTTAACGATTGATTGAATGCTTAAAGTGCCGTTTTTATCTTCTATTATTTGATATTTAATATCAGATTTAGTATCTATTCCGTAATTTGCCTGAAAATATTCAGGATTGGAAACATTAATTTTATTTTTGGAATCATCACCTTTGAAATGAATATTTGATTTTGATTTAGAATTCAGTGAAGCTGATTTTTGAAAAGTGTTAATATGATTATTCCTAACTTGCATCGTTTTTATCCTTTCTTGTAATTCTGATAAACAACTAAATATCAAAAATTGCCACTAAAAATAAAAAGATACCAATTGTATATATTTAAACAAAAAAATATCGCAAATTACTTATTATTTCAAACAGTGAATTATATATCACCTTTATATGCACAGGGGATGTTTTCTTCTTTTAAATATTTCATTCCCCATTTGTTAAGTTCAATTATGGCAGGAATTAAAGTTTTTCCTCTTTCCGTTAGGGAATATTCCGTTTTAGGCGGAACTACAGGATATAACTTTCTTTTGATAATTCCGTCAATTTCAAGCTCTTTAAGCTGCTGAATAAGCATTTTTGGAGTTGCATGTGAAATGAGCTTTTGAAGTTCGTTATATCTTAAAGTTTTATTTATCAGATGACCGATTATCACCCCTTTGTATTTACCCCCGATTATATCCATGGTTGCTTCAAGCGGACATTTGTATTCGTCTTTTTGTTTTGTCATGTTGATTATACCTTATTTACTTTTTAGTAAGTATTATACAAAAAAGTGCATTCTTGTCAAAAAGAAAACAGTTATATAAAATTTAGCTTAAAGGAGGAATACATGAAAATCACACAAATAAGAAACGCAACGTTAATTGTTGAATACGAAAATACAAAATTTTTAATTGACCCCTGGCTTATGCCAAAAGATTATATGCCCGGTTTTGATATGGCATTAAATTCAAACATTCGCCAGCCCAGAGTTGAACTTCCATTTGAAATAGAAAAAATAGTCGATGTTGATGCGGTCATTATTACTCATGTTCATCCCGATCATTGGGACGAATTTGCACAAAATTCAATCGATAAAAATAAAAAAATATTTGTACAATCAAAGGAAGATAAAGACTATATTACACAAAAAGGGTTTTTGGATGTTGAAATTTTATCCAACTCCACAGAATTTAAAAATATAACCCTTTACAAAACCAAAACACAGCACGGCAAAAGAGAAATTATGAAGCCTTTTTGCGATTCTTTTAACGTAGCTTATGATGCTATGGGTGTTGTATTTAAATCAAATAATGAAAAAACGCTATATATAGCAGGGGATACGATTTTTTGCCCCGAAGTAAAAGAAGCCCTTGATAAATATCATCCCGAGATTGTAATCATTAACGCATGTGCTGCTACTGTTTCGAATAACGAGCGCTTAATTATGAATATTGAAGATATAAAAGAAGTTTTAAAAAATTCTCCAAATTCAACCATTATTGCAAGCCACATGGATACAGTAAGCCACCTGACTCTTACAAGAAAAGATTTAAAGGAATTTAAAAATAAATACGATATAAAAAATCTTCTAATACCTGATGATGGCGAGACGATGAGTTTTTAGAACAAATAATATAAAAAAGCAAATGCCGATTATGGCATTTACTTTTTTATATAAAATAAATAGCCCTGAAATATGTTACAAAAATTATTCTAAAAGGCGAAGGAATTATAACCGTAGATAATGAAAAATTAACGTAAAAGAAGGTTCATGTATAAAAATAGAACCCTCTTCAAGCAGAACCATTGAAAATACAGGTAATAACGAACTTCATTTTATCTGTATTCAAGCAAAAACAAATTCGCTTGAGCAATACGGACTTAATGATGCGCAAATATGCTAAAATATAAATGCGCTCAACATTGAGCGCATTTTAATTATTATTAAATTATTTTCCTAAAAATTTTAAAAATTTGTATAAATAAACAAATTTTCGGAACGACAGGATTTGAACCTGCGACCCCTACCACCCCAAGGTAGTGCGCTACCAAGCTGCGCTACGTCCCGAAAATTTGTTTATATTTAGTTGTTTAATGTGCTTATTGTTACAAAATGATTATAACATAAACAAAAGAAACTTAAATAAAAAATATTTAAGTTTCTTTTATATAATTTAGCCTTTTATTTGACTCATAACTTCTTGAGCGAAATTGTCTTGTCTTTTTTCAAGTCCTTCGCCAAGAACGTATCTGTCAAATTTTACGATGGATAATTTGCCTTCGATTAATTGAGCTATTGTAATATCAGGGTTTTTAACAAAAGGTTGTTCTAATAGGCATCTTTGAGACATTAACTTATTAACTCTGCCTTCAACAATTTTTTCTCTGATATTTTCGGGTTTTTTAGCTAAATCTTCTTTTCCCATTTCGATTCTTTTTTCTTCTTCGATAACCGAAGCGGGAATTTCTTCTCTTGAAACAAATTCAGGAGCGTTTGATGCAATGTGTAAACAGATATCTTTTGTAATTGTTTTTGTTTCATCATTGCAGTTTACACATTTTGCTTCAAGTAAAACACCGATTTTGCCGTTGTGGATATATGTATTAACGCAGCAATCGGCATCATATTTAACAAATCTTCTGATTGTGATTTTTTCGCCGATTTTTGCGATTTTTTCTTTTATGATGTCTTCGATTTTTTGACCGCATTTAGGGCAAGTCATAGCTAAAAATTCTTCAACACTTGAAGGATTCATTGCTAAAATTGCGCTTGCCATATCTTGAGCGAAAGATTTAAAATCTTCATTTTTTGCAACGAAGTCGGTTTCGCAGTTGATTTCAACCATAACACCTTTATTGGAGTCAATTGTTGATGCTATAACACCTTCTGCTGCAATTCTGCCCATTTTTTTATCTGCTGAAGCAATTCCTTTTTGTCTTAAAAATTCGATTGCTTTATCCATATCGCCATTGGTTTCAACAAGAGCTTTTTTGGCATCCATCATGCCGGCACCTGTTTTATCTCTAAGCTCTTTTACCATTGATGCTTTAATTTCCATTATTTTTCTCCTGATTCTAATTGTAACTATGCTTCAATTGGTTGCGCGTTAGCGTCTTTTGCTTCTATTTTTTCGATTTTTCCCGTTGTTTTAGCATTGTTTGCTCTAAGTTCTTTGCCTTCCAAAACAGCATCTGCCATTTTTGAAGTTATTAATTTAATTGAGCGAAGAGCATCATCATTACCCGGAATAATATAGTCAATTCCGTCCGTATCAGCGTTTGTATCAGCTAAGCAAACAACAGGGATACCTAATTTATTTGCTTCTTTTATTGCGATTAGTTCTTTCTTTTGATCAACCACAACTAAAATATCGGGCATGCCTTTCATTTCTTTAATACCGCCCAAAGTTTTTGATAATTTTGCAACTTGTCTGTTTAGTTGTGCAATTTCTTTTTTGGGAAGTTTGTTTGCAGCACCCGATTCAAGGAATGATTCCAATTCTCTTAATTTATTAACTCTTCCTCTGATTGTTTCAAAGTTTGTCATCATGCCGCCCAACCAACGACGGTTGATATAATATGCACCGCATCTTGTTGCTTCTTGGGCGATAACGTCAACGGCTTGCTTTTTAGTACCGACAAATAAAACATTTTTACCTTGAGAAGCGATTTTTCTAACCACTTCATAAGCTTTATCCAGTAAATCGGAAGTTTTTCTTAAATCGATAATATAAATACCGTTTTTAGCGCCGAAAATATACTGTTTCATTTTCGGGTTCCATTTTTGTGTTTGGTGTCCGAAGTGTACACCTGCATCCAATAATTCTACTAATGTAGCTTGAGCCATAGTTTCTTGTCCTTTCTTTATTTCAGCTATTCCGACCTCTATGGTTAAGGCTGGCTAAAATACCATTTGGAATATATTTTAAAATATGTAGCCGAAACTTTTTACTTATATAACAATATAAGTCTATTACAGACAAAAAACAAAAGCAAATTAAGATTTAAATAATTTACAAAAGTAAACTAAAAAATGCTGCATGGCTTTTTGGTTTTGCCTTCGCTGTCAAATACACTGTATTTCCAGGAAGTTTCATCTTTAGCTTTAAATTGTTCGTATGCTCTTATACCGTTTTTAAAGTGTGTGATAATGATTTCACCGCTTGGCTTTTCAATTTTTTCGTATATCTTCAGATTGTTTTCGCTAAACAAAGTTTCGATCATAGAACCGTTTTTGGTTTTAACATTAATACTTTGCAAAACACCAAAGACGTATTTTTTTGCAACATACGTACCATCATCTTTGTAACTTTCTTCCATTCTTTAGCACTTCCATATTTGTTGTAATCAAGACAATTATTTATAAAAAAACAAAAAAGATGCTTGAATTGACTAAAATTAAAAAATCTTATGAAAACTTAACATTCTTTTTGTTTTTTTAAATTTTGTAGTATTTTATTTGTGGGAGAAAAATAATGGGCTGTTTAAAAAAATTACTTATAAAAATTATAATCATACTCTTAATTGTTGCTTTCTTTGCTTTCGGAGGCTGGGCATTTGTTAAAAAAACAATTAACGATTATCAAAACCCTCCAAGAAGCGAATTTATAAAAAGCGAGAAAAATTACGCCGATTTTTCTTATGTGCCTTCAGATTACCAATTATCAAGAAGTTTTAATATTTTCGGCTATAAAAAAATTAACGCAAAATATTTACCCACAAACCAAAAAATTACAATTTACGATTTAAAAAATGAAGAAAAAATTTCAGTTAACGATTTTAAAACTGGCGAAATAGATAAGAAAATAAATACCCTTTTAAATAATTTAAAAGATTCGATAATTACTTTTGAAAATTTTCAAATTCTAAAAAAAGGAAGCTATATAGCCAAAGGAAAATCGATTCCTTATATTAAATTCAGTGCAAAAGTAAAAAATGTTCCCTTTAAAAACGTAATTGGAATTATTGCTTGTTATTCAACAACAAACGAAAAAGCAAAAACGCCTTCAAGCAAACTGATTGTAACGGTAGTGGATTCAAAAGCGTTCAACCCTGCTATTGTATCAGGTTTTATTAATGCACTTAAATTTTAATAATTTTCTTCTTGAATTTCAAAATAAGAAACAGGATGCTTGCAAACAGGGCATTCTTTAGGGGCAGCTTTACCCGAGAAATTATAGCCGCATTTACGACATTCCCAAATTTCATTTTCTTCTCTTTTAAAAACAATTTCGTTTTCAATATTTTCAACAAGGCGTCTATATCTTTCTTCATGGAATTTTTCAATTGTTGCAACAAGTTTAAACTTTCTTGCTAAATCTTCAAAACCTTCTTCTTTGGCTGTTTTTGCAAAATCTTCATACATTGTTGTCCATTCATAATGTTCGACTCCTGCTGCTTCTTTTAGATTTTGCAGAGTTTTGTGTTTGCCAAAAAGTTCTTCAAACCACAATTTTGCATGCTCTTGTTCGTTATTTGCGGTTTTTAAAAACAGCGAAGAAATTTGTTCGTACCCTTCTTTTTTAGCTGTTTTTGCATAATACGTATATTTATTCCTTGCAAGCGATTCACCGTATAGTGCTGTTTCAAGATTCTTTTTAGTTTGAGTATTTTCGTATTTATCCATAGTTTTCTCCTGTTTATTAAAAGTTTATATTGCTTAAGTTTTTAGTGGATTCTCTTTTTTGGCTAAATCAAGAGAATATATTTTTTGATTTTTTTGAATTAAAATAATTTGTATGGAAAAAATAACTTTATTTAACATCTTTAAAGTTTTTTTTAAAATAGGAGTTATTCTTTTAGGCGGGGGCTATGTCATAGTTCCTATTATGAAAGATGAATTAAACCTTAAAAGAAACTGGCTTTATGATGATGAAATATATGATTATTATTGCGTAAGCCAGTGTTTGCCCGGGATTATCGCGGCAAATATGGCAATTTTAGTCGGCTACAGATTAAAAAAATTCAAAGGTGCTCTTGTTTCGCTTTTTGCAATGAGCTTATCGCCTTTTGTTTCAATTGTTATTGTTGCGATATTAATTCAAAAAATAATGTCAATAAGTTTTATTGAAGGCTTATTTTGGGGAGTTAACGTATCCGTTATTATATTAATTTATCTTACGATAAAAGATATGTGGGAAAAATCAATAGTTGATTTTAAAACTCTGGGCTGGTTTTTATTAATTTTAATTTTATTTATTTTAAAAGTAAGCCCTGTTTTATTAATTATAGTTTCAATAACTGTTGGACTTTTGGTGCAATTAATAGAGGATAAAAAAAATGCCTAGTATACCCTTTAGTTTATTTTTTGAATTTGTCAAAGTAGGACTTTTTACCTTTGGGGGAGGGTATGGCTCGCTTCCTTTTTTGTATCATATTTGCGATAAATATAACTGGTTTACCCATTTTGAATTAACGCAGTTAATAGCTATTTCCGGTTTAACCCCCGGGCCTATCGGGCTAAATATGGCAACTTTTGCGGGGTTTAAAACTTTAGGTATACCGGGAGCAATAATTTCAACATTTGCGCTTGTGCTGCCGATGATTATTATAACAACACAAGTATTCAGGCTTTATCGAACATTTTGTTCCAACAGATACGTTAAAAAAGTTTTATACTTTCTTCGCCCTACATCCTGTGCGCTTATTGGCGGTGTCGGGATAAATCTTATTTATACTTTTGTTTTTAATAATAAATTCTCGTTTGCATCAATTAACTACGGTGCCTTAATTTTACTTTTTATTTTATATCTTTCTTCATTTAAACTTAAAACTAATCCCGTATTATATATGCTAATCGGCGGGGTTTTCGGAGTTTGTGTTTATTTGTTAAATTAATTTACACAATTTTAAAAATAATATATAATTAAACCTATGAAAAATATTAAAAGATGGGTAGATAAAAATCTTATTGATGAAAATCTTGCTTCAATTTTAGAAAACGAATTAAAAGAAGAAAATGAAAAGAAAGCAAAATTTTTAACCCAGATAACTCTTTATACAATAGGAGTTATATTTATTGCAACGGGTGTAATTTGTTTTGTTGCGGGTAATGATTGGATTATAGAACTGTTTAACAAATTTCCGCTTTTCCAGACAACAGCTCTTCTTTTGATTTCAATATTTTCCCTTTTTACGGGATGGAAATTAAAATACGATAAACAAAATTTTCAAAGATTAGGCGGAGCTTTGATTTTTTTATCAACATTATTAATAGGCTGCGTTTATATTCAAATGGGGCAAAAATACAATTGGTCAACAAATGCTTCATCAGTTTTATCTTTATGGTTTATAAGTATTTTTCCTTTGGCTTTTATTTTTAAAAGCAAAGCAATAAATTGGCTTTCAATAATATTATTTATTATAATTTTTCCTTATTATTACTACGATTTAAATATTGATAAAATTAATATCTGGACAATATTTATGCCGATTTCACTCTGCGGTATTTTATACACTTTTGCAAACATTCCTCTTATTGAAAAGAAATTTAGAGATTTTGCGCTAAGTTATAAATTATGCGCTTTAACAATTATATTTTTCACTTTTTTAATTCTTATTTTTTCAATTAATCCTTCTTATCAAATGATAAATCCTTATTATATTATAATTCCCGTTGTTTTAATTTTGGTTAATCTGTGGAGTTATTTACAAGATAAAACAGAATACAATCTTAAAAAAAATGAAACGTATTTTCTTGTTTTTCTTATGATTTTTATGCTTGTATTACTTATAGCGCCCGTTATAAATCCTATTATCGCAAATATTTTATCTCATCTGTTTTTGATTTATATAGTTTCAAATATGCTTTATTGGGGGTATAAATTTGAAAATATATCGCTTATTAACCTTTCAAACTTCTTTTTGCTTATTTATATTTTATCGATTTATTGCAGATACGGCTGGAGCTTTATAGATAAAACATTATTTTTCTTAATCGGCGGAATTATTTTATTAGGATGCGGAATTTATCTTGAAAAAAGAAAAAAAGCCTGGATTAGCAATAAAAATTCTAAGGAGCAGGAATGAAAAAAGCAGTATTTTCAATAATAGCTGTGTGGGTAGCGATAACTTTTTCTTTAGTTATTTATAACGAGGCTGTTTTTGTTTTCGGAAAAGAAATAACCCTAAAAGTCCGCCCGATTGACCCGAGAGATTTTTTAAGAGGGGATTATGTTGCGCTTGGTTATGAAATAAATAAAGCTCCGAAAACTTCTCCTTATATTTACGGTGATGGTTATGTTTTATTAAAAGAAAATAAAGAAGGAATTTACGAAATTAAAAAAGTATCCAAAAATAAACCCCAAAAAGGAGAAATTTATATTAAAGCAAAAATAAGAGGAAAAAATATCGAATATCCTTCAATTCAAAAATATTTTACAAAAACGCAGCTTGCAAAAAAACTTGAAAAAGATTTAATAAAAGGCGGTTATGCTAAAATTTCGCTGACAAAAAACGGAAGCGCAAGAATTAAAGAAATTACCCTTAAAAAATAATTCAAATTTAATATTAAATTTTTAAATAATTTATTTTAAATAAATTGACTTTTTATGTACATTTGTACATAATATTACCATGGAAAATATTTTAGAAGAAAATTTAACCAAAAAGCAGCTTGATTTTTTTAAAACACTGAAAGAAACTTATCAATCCCAAGCTCTGCCAAGCTATGAAAAAATTAAACAGGATTTAAACTATAAATCCAAAAATTCAATAAAACAGTATCTTGAAATACTGAAAGAAAAAAATTTTATACAAAAAATAAATGATAATCTTTATATAAACCCTGATTTTTTCAAAGCTAAACTTGTGCTTTCGCGCGTTAAGGCAGGTTTTGCAGGGATTATGGATGATAAAATAGAAAAAAGAATTTCGTTTGATGAAATTTTAAAAATAAACGAACCCTCTACTTTTGTTTTTAAGGTATCGGGGGATTCAATGTGTGATATCGGTATTTTTGATAATGACTATGTAATTATCAAAAAACAGCAAAACGCAAAAGAAGGGGATATTGTTTTAGCAATAGTGGATAACGAATTTACATTGAAAACTTTAAAAAAAGACAAAAAAGGGATGTATTTAAAACCTGAAAATAAAAATTATCCCCCAATAAGACCGAAATTTTCTTTAACAATTTTTGGAATTGCAATAGGAATTACAAGGAAACTTATTTAATGACACAATACAAAAAAAGAGTTATAGCACTTGTTGATTGTAACAATTTCTTTGTTGCCTGCGAAAGATTAAGACACCCTGAGCTTATATCAAAACCTGTCTGTGTTTTATCAAACAACGACGGATGTGTAGTATCGCGCTCACAGGAAGCTAAAAGGCTCGGGGTTAATATGGGTGCTCCTTATTTTATGATAAAACATCAGTTTAAAAAAGTCGTATTTTTATCGGGAGACCTTTCGTATTACTGCGAAATTTCAAAAAGGGTTATGGATAAATTATATTCTTACACCCCTGATGTTGAAATTTATTCAATCGATGAAGCGTTTTTGGATTTAACGGGTCTAAGAAAAACTTTTAACTGTTCTTATGAAGATATAATCAAAAAAATCGTATACGATATTAAAAATGAAATAGGAATAGATGTTTCCGTTGGTTTGTCTTATTCGAAGGTTTTAGCAAAACTTGCAAACGATAAATCAAAAAATCTTCAAAAAACCATGCCTGAAGCAAAAACTTACGTTATAGGATACAGAAAAATTAATCAAGAGCTAAATGAAACATTGATAAGCGATGTTTGGGGAGTGGGTAAAAATACAAGCGCACTTTTAAAAAAGCACTTAATTCAAACAGCGGGTGAATTTGTTTTGCAGGAAGATATATGGATTAAAAAGAAGATGGGAAAAACAGGACTTGATTTAAAACAAGAACTTTTGGGAAACATTGTAAACCCCGTAATATCAATCCATCAGGAACCTAAATCAATATCAAGAAGCGAAAGCTTTAAAGAATTTCAAACAAATTTTAACTATATTTTAGAGCAGTTGAATTCGCACATTCATAAAGTCTGTAAAAAATTAAGAAGTGAAAACCTTGTAACCGATTGTATCTCGGTAATGCTCAGAACAAAAGATTTTCAGGTAAGCTCAATTAAAATAAACCTCTTAAAAGCAACAAATATCGAATTTGAACTTATGCCTTTTGCAAAAGACGCTCTTTTAAAACTCTTTAAGGAAGGTATAATCTATAGATCAGTCGGATTTTGTGCAATAAAATTATTGAGTGCATCAAATATACAAATATCTCTTTTTGACAGTGAAACAACCGAAAAAAGACAAAATCTGGCACATTCTCTTGATAAACTTGAAGAAAAATTCGGCAAAGGCACTATCAGGCTTGGCGCAATCAAAAAATAACTACTGGTTAGCTAAATCAATTCTTTTCTTCTCGATTATTAATTTATCATATACCCACTCGGGAACAAAATTTTTGCCCATTAGAATTGTCCCGTGGTTTAAGGAAGGCGCGTGGAAATCAGACCCGCCCGTTACAATAAGTCCGAATTTTTCGGCTAACGTTGAAAAATGTTCAACAGCAGCAGGAGAGTGTTTCCTATGATACGCTTCAATACCCCTTAAACCGTAATTTACAAGGTCTTTTGTTAAATCATCCGCAATTTCAACGTCAATCGGGTGCGCAAAAACAGGAATCCCACCTGCTTCCGATATTATCTCAACCGCATCATGCGGCGAAACCGTTTTTCTTTCAACGTAAACATCGGAATTATTATTGATAAATTTAGCATACGCCTCCATAACATTGGCACTTCCGCCGCTTGATGTAATTGCGCGTGCTATATGAGGACGCCCGATTGAGCCTTGAGGAGCAACCAATTTTTGTACATCCTCAAATTTAATTTTAATTCCTTGCTTTTTAGCAAGCAATTCAATTATTTTATGGGTCTGTTCAATTCTTGCTTTTTGCTGAAATTCGAGCATTTTTATAAAATCAGAATTGTTTTTATCCATAAAATAACCAAGTATATGAACTTCCCAGCCTTTATAAATCGTATTTATTTCAACACCCGGGACAACTTCAAGTTCTATATTTTTATCTTTTATGTAATTTTGCGCAATTTCATAAGATAAAACGTTATCATGATCGGTAAGCGCTATAACATCAAGATTGCAATCAAGCGCCGTATCAACAATTTGAACAGGAGTTAACATGCCGTCAGAGTATGTTGTATGAATATGTAAATCAATTTTCTTCATTTGACACATCCTCCTTGTTGTATTCAAAAGTGATTCTTTTTATACTTTGCGCGATATTTCCTTCAAAAATAATCTCACATGCATTCAAAACGTATGGCGGTGTTGTTTCAACATCAAACCGTTCATTAATCGATGTTAATAATCTTTTATATGAGGATTCAAATTCCATACCTATTACACTGTTTTTGCTTCCGCAATAGCCGACATCCGTTATATAAGCGCATCCGTTTATAACTCTCTCGTCTGCTGTTTGAACATGGGTATGTGTTCCAACAAAAGCGGATATTGAGTATTTATCAAAAGCATATTTTGCAAAACACTGTTTTTCAGCACTTGCTTCTGCATGAAAATCAATTAAAATTATCTTATCTTTTGTATTTGTTATTTTATTAATTTCATCCATTGCGCACTCAAGCGAAACAAAAGGACAATCTATGGGAGGCATAAAAGTTCTTCCTAAAAAATTAAGAACGATTATATTTTTATCTTCAAATATCCTATAGCCCACACCTTGAGCAGATTTATGGTAATTATTGGGGCGAATCAGAACTTCGCTTTCATCGATATAAGTTAAAATATCCTTTTTATCCCAGATGTGATTTCCTGAAGTCATACAATTAATTCCGTATGAAATCAGCTCATCATGGTTTTTTTTGGTCAAGCCAAAACCATGGCTTGCATTTTCAATGTTAGCTATAATGAAGTCGTATTCTTGTTTTTTATTGTTATCAACCAAATAGTTTTGAACGGCTTCCCTTCCGGGACGTCCTACTATATCGCCGATAAAAAGGATTTTGGTTTTATTTTGCATTACTAAATTGCTTTATTTTGCAATTTCGGTAACACGAGCTTCTCTAACTACAGTTACACGAATTTGTCCGGGATACTCCAGTTCATCTTCTATACGTTTTGCAATGTCGCGTGCCAATTTTGCGCTTGCAACATCGTCAAAAACGTTAGGTTGAACAATAACCCTAACCTCTCGACCAGCCGACACAGCAAAGGACTGCTTGATGCCTTCGTAGCTGTTTGCAATTTCTTCCAGCTTTTTAAGGCGTTTAATATAGATTTCAAGCGTATCGCGGCGTGCACCGGGACGGCCTGCGGAAATTGTATCAGCGATTTTAACCAATGCATCAGTTAAAGTGTTACAGGGAACATCGTCATGATGCGCTTCAATCGCATGGACAATTATTTCTTTTTCACCGAATCGGCGCGCTAAATCAGCACCAAGCTGAACATGTGTTCCTTCTTGTTCCTGATCAACAGCTTTTCCGATATCATGAAGAAGTCCGGCTCTTTTTGCGCTTTTAACATCCGATCCCAACTCCATTGCAAGCATGCCTGCAATCTGACCTACTTCAATCGAATGTTTCAAAACGTTTTGACCGTAGCTTGTTCTATAATATAAGCGTCCAAGTGTTTTTGTAAGCTCTTTGTTAAGGTTCATAATTCCAAGGTCGACGGCTGCACGCTCGCCTTCCTGTTTAATTTTGTTTTCAACTTCTTTTAGAGATTTTTCATAAACTTCTTCGATTCTGACAGGGTGTATTCTGCCGTCTTGAATAAGTTTTTCAATTGTTATTTTGGCTACTTCTCTTCTGATTGGATCAAAAGAAGAAAGTACAACAGCCTCAGGAGTATCATCAATAATTAAATCTACTCCCGTTAAAGTTTCAAGAGTTCTTATATTTCTTCCTTCACGCCCGATGATTCTTCCTTTCATCTCATCCGAAGGCAGCGACACAACACAAACGCTTGTTTCAATAACTTGTTCTATAGCACAGCGCTGCATTGTCTGGCTTAAAATTTCTCTTGATTTTTCTTCTGCCGCTTCTTTTATTTTAATTTCATTTTCGCGAATTAATTGAATTTGCTCTGATGCAAGCTCGTCTTTCAATTGATTTAAAAGAAGCGCTTTTGCTTCATCGCGAGACATTTGAGCAACACGCTCAAGTTCCGTTATTTGTTTTGCTATGGTTTCAGCTAAATAGTCTTCTTTTTCTTCAAGAGCGTCCTGTCTTTTCTCTAAAACAAGTTCTTTATCACTCAAGCTTTGACGTCTTGATTCAAGTTCGTCCTCTTTTTTGAATAAATCCTGCTGGATTTTTTCAAATTCGAGTTTTTTCTCTCTTGATAATTCGTCAAACTCCATTCTTTCTTTGTGCAATTGTTCTTTCGCTGAAATTACCGCTTCTTTTTTTAAGAAAGCTTCTTTTTCTTTGAAATCCTGAATGTATTTTTGTTCGTTCTTTTCTAAAACTTCAACTTTAGCTTTTTGCCTAACGAATAAAATTGTCATAATCACGCTAAGCAAAACCAAAACAGCTAAAATTATGTATAACGTAGTATTAATTGTCCTGATCCTCTTATTAATTCTAATACTGCATTAATAGACAAATAGCATTTGATTATTTAATTTTATATATAAAAAATGATATAAGTCATCTTAATAATAATATTCTAACATAAGAATTTCAAATTGGATATAATTTAAGAATTGTTACAAGGTTATTTTTAAATTAAACAATTTCCCCTATAAAAGTTTGATTTATTTTTATTTTATAAATTATAAAATATTATTGACTTAATTAAAATTATCATTAAATAAAATATTAAAAGAGGTTTTTATGCTTACTAATTTGGTTTCAATGATTACAAAATCACTAAGTTCAACAAATCAACTTGCGCAAATTTCAAAAACGGAAACAAAATCTTATAACCCTTTTAAAAGTGATGAAAATGTAAATCCTTTTTTGGCAACCTCTTTTGGCTCAAGCGCAACTTACGGCAAAAATCAGCCTGTATCGGGCGGGTATTTTGCGGGATATTACAATGGAAAACCGAATATTGTCGGAAGAAAACTGTTTATTGAAGTTTAACTTTTTGCAACTGGCTTTTCATCATTTCTTCTTCTTGAGCAACTATAGCAGGATTTCTGTTATCACCGTTGTGTAATTTTTTTCTTAAAAGTATGGTTAATTTTGGCTGAATAACACCGATTAACCAGGCAGATAATAATACGTTTGCAATAACCGAAAATACTTTATAGGCTTTAATACCTTTTAAGTTATCAAGATGAGATGAAATTGTTTTAAAATCTTCAAGAGATTTTTTAATTCTTTTTCCTTCAATATGATTTAAATAGCTCAAACCTTCGATATTGTTATTTTTATCTTTTACAAGATTTATAACACCGTTTTTATCCAAAAGTTCAAGCAGGGATTTATCTTCTTTAAGGTCAAGATTGTATACGCTTTCTTTTAAATATTTAAAAGCCTCATCTTTTTTCATGGATTTTACAGCATTCAAAAGACTTTCGATTTTATCTTTTGAACTATTCAAATTTTCGCCTAAATTTTTATCGAAAATTAAAGCAGGATCAAGCCCGATTGGTTTTTTAAAGAACTGTCCGATTTTTTCAAAAGCGTTTTGTATGGGACGCGCAAGAAAATAAATCATTGCAATCTGGAAGCCTTCTTTTAGACCAACTTCAAGTCTTTCGCCTTTTCTTGCTTCTTTTAATCTTGTTGTTGTAATAACACCGTCAAGTATCATCATATTTCCAACGGGGTTATACAAGAAATAATTGCCCAAACCGCCCTTAAAGGCTATATCTTTTGATTGTTTCTGGCTTTTTAATTTTGAATTAAAATCCATAACAAGTTTTTCTTTATCTGTTGTATTGTTTAACAGGGTTTGAGATGCGATTTTATCGTTTATTTCTTTTTCTATTCTTTTTTGTGTGCTTTTTTGTTTTTCTTTAATTATCCATAAAAGCGCAAGCGCACTAAGCGTTGTTGAAATTAAAAATTTAGAAGCAAAAACGCCTTTGTATTTTGAAATAATGTTTTTATTTAAGTTATCAAAAATATTTTTTTCACTATTTGCAATATTTTTAGCATTTTTTGCCTTTTCAATAAATTCGGGCGCTAAATTTCTGCAATCCATATCGGGATTTAGCTTAAAGAAAGGATAAAGTGTTTTATCCATAACTTTTTTTAAAAAAGGAATTCCTAATGTCCATGCGGCTCCTGTCCCGAATTCTTCTATAAATCTTTCTCTTGCATCATCCTTGCCGCCTTCTTTTGCGTATGTTGCAACTATTGCCGCGTTTGAAACGGTATCTTTTGCAACCATCGGTACTATTGAATCACTGTTGTTTGCCAGCTGCGAAATAAATTTTATGCCGTAATTATTAATTGGTGATATTGCCATTATTGAATTTCCTTATAAAAAACTACAGTCCCCAGATTAAATTCATCAGTCTTTGAACTTGTCGGTTTCTTATTAAAGTTTTGTTGTTATTTATCATTTTGTTTCCTTTATATTTCTCTAACACAACTGAATAAAATTAATTGCCATAAAAAATTATAAAATAAATATTTTTTTACACAAAAAAAGACCTTTTTGAAATCAAAAAGGTCTTTTTAAAATATCTTTTTAATATTAATCTTTATTAATCGGGATATATATCAGACCTAATTGATTAGAAGATCCGAAACGTCGTACCAATTCAATAATAAAATTAATCATTAACTAAAATACCTCAATATCTATAGCATTATATATAATATACCAACTTTATAATTTTGTCCAGCCTATAAATGAATTATTTAAAGTTTCTTTAATTGATAAAAATACATTTTTTAATTATTATAATTATATGCAAACACAAGTATATAAAATACATTCGGATTTTTTTTACGTTAGAGATAAAAATCACAACGAATACGTTTGCAAATTAAGGGATGTTTTAAAAAAGCAAAAAACACAAATTCTTGTGGGTGATTTTGTAAAATTAAGCGATGATTATAATTTTATTGTTTCGCTTCAAAAAAGAAAAAACTTTATCCCCCGCCCGAAAGCGGCAAACATTGACCTTGCCGTTGTTGTTTGTGCACTGCATGAACCCGAACTTGATTTAATTCAGCTAAACAGATATCTGACATTTTTAAAATTCCATAATATCGAAAGTGCAATTTGCTTTAATAAAGAAGATTTAGATAAAAACATAAAACAAACAAAAAAAATAATAGAAAAGATTTATAAACCCTTAGGCTATAAAACTTTCTTTATAAGTGCAAAAAATAAAACCGATTTAAAAGAATTTTCAAAATACATTCAAAACAAAACCGTTGTTTTTTGCGGCGGCTCGGGTGTCGGCAAATCAACGATTTTAAACAGCTTAAACCCTATGATAAACATAAAAACCCAAAATATTTCGCACAAAACAAAAAGAGGATGCCACACAACAAGACATTGCGAAATAATCGAATTTAACAACTATAAAATCATGGATACCCCGGGGTTTTCATGTTTAAAATTTGATTTTTTACTTCCTGATAAATTAATAAATTTATTTGATGATATAAAAAAATATTCAAAAGACTGTAAATATTCCAACTGCTTGCACAATGAAGATAATAAGGATATATGCAGCGTTATTTATAATCTTGATAAGATAGATAAATCAAGATATGAAAGTTATTTGTGTTTTTTAAATGAATCTCTTGAATATAAAAATAAAATTTCAAAACAGAGCATAAAAGAAGAAGAATTAAAAAAAGAAACAGGCTCAAAAACAAGAACAAAAATTTCCAAGAAAAAAAGAGAAGAATCAAGAAAAACAACCAATCAAAAATTAAATAAAACAAATATCAAAGGAGTTTAGCAATGGAAAAATATAAGCAAATTATTCAAAAACAGCTTGAAGAATATTTTGAAGAATATAAAAAAAATTCCTCCTATTCATCAATAATCTGGGATGCAATGGCATACACAACTCTATCGGGCGGAAAAAGACTAAGAGCAATTATGACCCTTGAAACGGCAAAAATGTTTAAATTGCCGATTGAAACGGCGCTTCCTTTAGCTTGTTCCGTTGAAATTATGCATGCATACAGCTTAATACACGACGATTTACCCTGTATGGATAACGATGATTTAAGAAGAGGAAAACCGACAAACCATAAAATCTACGGAGAAGCCATTGCGACTTTAGCAGGAGACGCATTAATTTCATTTGGTGCACAGATAATAATAGATAAAACTCCAAACAACATTCCTAAAGAAATCGTGCTTGATATCGTAAAAGATTATTTAGTCTGTGCGGGTGCAAAAGGTATTATAGCAGGGCAGGTTGCCGATATTAAAGCGCAAGATAAAAAAGGGAATATCGAAAATCTTAACTATATCCATAAGCACAAAACCGCAGACCTTTTTAAATTTGCAATTTTATCAAGTGCAAAGCTTGCACAGGTCGATAAAAAAACTTTTGAAAAACTTGAAGAATTTGCACTTAACTTTGGAATGTTATTTCAAATTTATGACGATATTATTGATTGCACCCTAACAACAAAGGAACTGGGGAAAACCGCAGGCAAAGACCAAGAAGAAAACAAATTAACTTATGTAAAAATCCACGGGCTTGATAAAGCAAAGAATATTTTTTATAGCCTGATAGATAAAAACCATGGTATACTTGATTCGTTGAATGTTAATTCTAAAATATTTAAAGACATACATGAATCATTAATTACGAAAGTGAAAAAATAAGTGGGAGAATTTCAGTTTTACAATACGGGATATGAAGCACTGACAAGCGGTTTATTATCGGCATTTATAGCGCAGTTTATAAAAGTTATAACTTACCTTTATACTCATAAAAAAATAAATTTTAAAATTTTTACAACAACAGGCGGCATGCCAAGTTCCCATACAGCGGGCGTTATTGCTCTTTCAACTTCAATTGCTTTAATTGAAGGAATAGACTCGCTTTTATTTGCGGTTTCTTTTGGTTTTTCTCTTGTGATTATGCAGGATGCCGCAGGCTTAAGAAGAGCAGCAGGTAAAACCGCAGCAACTCTCAACCGTCTTGTTGATGAATTTGTTCAAAAAAATAAAGATATAAAACCCTATACTGCCCTTAAAGAGCTTCTGGGGCACACTCCTTTAGAGGTTTTTTGCGGAATGATTTTAGGAATTATTATTCCTTTTATCATTCATAATTTTAATAAAATAATTGCATTTATATAATTTTTAGCAAATTTTTTCCTTTAGAAATTTTATAAATATACGATTTTTCAAAGGAGAAAAAATGAAAATCACAAATTTTAATATAAATTATAAATACAATAATTATTTAAAAACAACAAATTTTAAAAAATCGAGAGAAACTTCTTTTAAAAAAGATACGGTTGCTTTTTTTGGAAATTATAACGATTACGATTATGAAATTCAAAAATTAAAAAATAAAAACGCCCGCCTTGAAGCTCAAATTTATTCTCTCAAAGCTCAAATCGAACAAAATAATGCAGCTATCAGAAAACTTGAAATATCAAAAAGCGAAGAAAACAAGTTCTTACCAAAAGAATCAATAAAAACCTCTCTAAGTTATTCAAAAAATTTAGAAACAATAAATGACGCTAAAAAAGTTCTTGATTATTTCGGCTATAATCCAAGAATAAACGAAGATGGCTTATTAACGATTGATTCATACAAGCAACCTGCTAAATACACTTTTGAAGAACTTGGAATTGATGAAAATAAATTATTTAAATTCATAAGCGAAATAAAAGGAGATGTTGATTTAGAAAATTCAAACCTTGAAAATCTTGGCAATCTTGAAATAATTGAAGGAAATGCGTATTTTGGCAATGTAAAACAAATTGAAACCCCTTATGGCATACAAACGTATTCCTGCAAAGCATCCAAAATTAAAAATCTTGGAAAATTACAAACAATAAAAGGAAATGCTTATTTTGACGGATGTGAAATAAAATCTCTTAACAATTTAAGCTCCATCGGAGGCAAGGCATCATTTAAAGATTCAAAAATCGAAGATTTAGGAGAGCTTGTCTTAGTGGGAGGTACTTTAAATATACTTGATACGTCAATTAAAAATCTTCATAAATTAATGTTTTGCAGCACCATCTATCATAATAACGATTCTCTTGATACAAAATCATTTAACGCTATTAATTTTGATGCATCCGATGATGAAGAAGATGAAGACTTTTAGATGTTCTTTCTAAGCATCTGGGTAAGAGTAACTTCTTTTTTAATTTTTTGTTTAATTTTTTCGCTTGACTCTGCAAGTTTAAAAAAATCATCACTGAATTTGCACAAGCCGATAGCAGAATTATCGTCATCGTTAAAACAGAAGAGTTTTTTTATTATGTCCATGGTTTTACCTCTTTTAATTAAATTAATAATTTTATTTTAAAAATCAAATATAATTATAAAATTTTAAAAACCTTTTTTGCTCATCATTTTTGTTATGGTTAAATAATAAATATGGATAATGATATTTGTAAAATTAATGAACTTGATAAAAACTATTCAAAAGAAGAAATAATAAACAATTTAAAGTCTGAAGAAATTGATGATTTTGTAAAAATTTTTTCAATCATTCATCTTGATAAAACAGAAAATCAGTTAGAATTTAATATTCTAATAAATAATCTAACAAACCACTCTACTCCCATAAGAGAAATAACCGCACATAAGCTTGATGAAATCAATAATTATAATAATAAATTTTTTATTGACGATTTTTCTCTTTTAAAAATTTTAGATGCAATTACAGATATAAACCCTAATGTTTCAAGAATAATGTGTAATATTATTCAAAACAACAACCTTTTAAAAGAAAAAATTGAAGAAAAAATAATCAATAATATATTCAAACTTCTTGAAGAAATTAAAGAATACAAAAACACAAACGATGATTTTTATAACAATTCCAAACGAAACACAAAAAGCCATGCCAAAAATAAAAAATTATTTTCACTCTACTGGTATTTAGAAAGTTTATCTTGTTGTTTAAGTCAAAAATATAACTCTAAAGTATTAGAAATCTTAAAAGATACAATTAATTTTTACGATTACACAATAAGAGAAAAAACTGCAAAAATACTGGCAAAAATCCCCAATGCTCCGATTGATTTATTACAAAAAACTAAGCTTGACCAAAATTTTTATGTAAAATATCAAGTTTATGATAAAATAATCAAAGACAATTAGATTAACAGGAATAATATATGATTTCAGTAAACGATTTAAAAACAGGTTTAACACTAGACATAGACAATAATTTATGGTCTGTTGTCGAATTTTTGCATGTAAAACCCGGAAAAGGCGCTGCATTTGTCAGAACCAAATTAAAAAACGTTGAAACGGGTCAGGTTGTTGAAAAAACATTCAGAGCAGGCGAAAAAGTTGCTAAAGCTACTCTTGACAGACGCGAAATGCAATATTTATACAAAGAAGGCTCTGACCTTGTTATGATGGATTTGGAATCATACGAACAATTGCCGGTCCCTATAGACAGAGTAGGAGACGGCATTAAATACTTAAAAGAAAACATGACTGTTCAAATTTTGATGCATGATTCAAAAATAATCGGAATTGATCTTCCAAACTTTGTTGAATTGGAAGTTATAGATACACCTCCTGCCGAAAAAGGAAACACCGCTCAAGGCGGTTCTAAACCCGCAACTCTTGAAGGCGGAGCCATAGTTAATGTTCCTTTCTTTATTTCGGTTGGCGATGTTTTAAGAATTGATACACGAACAAACGAATATCTTGACAGAGTATAAAAAGGTAAAAAAATGAAGTACGAAATAGAATATATTGAAAAAATTGCCAAAATCATCACGGATAACCAATTAAGCGAAATTGTCTTAGAAGACGGCGAACAAGCAATTTCAATAAGAAAAGATAATGTTGTTACAGCACTTCCTTCTAATTGTGCACCTGCCGTTCAAGCACCCGTTAATACGGTGTCGGCACTTCCTTCTCAAAAAGAAGAAAAGCCCGCTGCGCCTCAGCAAAAAGGAACACCCATAACATCTCCTATGGTAGGCGCATTTTATGCAGCACCCGCACCGGGAGCTAAACCTTTTGTTAAAGTAGGTGATGTCATTAGCGCAGGTCAGGTTGTTTGCATAGTTGAAGCAATGAAATTAATGAATGAAATAGAGTCCGATGTTTCAGGTAAAATAACTCAAATTTGCGTTGAAGACGGACAAAGTGTAGAATATGGACAAGTTTTAATGTATGTTGAATAAATCAACATACATTTTTAAGGTAGTACTATGTTTAAAAAAGTTTTAATTGCAAACAGAGGCGAAATTGCCATTAGAATCATAAGAGCCTGCAGAGAACTGGGAATTTCAACAGTTGCTGTTTATTCTCAGGCAGATGCTCAAAGTTTACATGTATCTTTAGCCGACGAAGCCTATTGCATAGGCCCTGCTCAAAGTTCAAAAAGTTATCTTTATATCCCTGCTCTAATCTCGGTTGCGCTAACCTCGGGAGCTGATGCCATACACCCGGGGTACGGATTTTTATCCGAAAGAGCGGATTTTGTAGATATTTGCGAAGAACATCATATTAAATTCATAGGCCCGAGTGCCGATGCTATGATGAAAATGGGTGATAAATCAAACGCAAGAAAAACCATGGAAGAATCAGGCGTGCCTATTACTCCGGGGCTTGGAATTGTTGATAATACGGATGATATAAAAGAATTTGTTTCAAAAGTGGGTTATCCGATAATTATTAAAGCAACTGCAGGCGGCGGCGGGAAAGGCATGAGAATTGTAAGATGCGAAGATGAGCTTGAAGATGCTTTTAATTTATGTAGAAGCGAAGCTCAAAGCGCTTTTGCAAACCCTGATGTTTACGTTGAAAAGTTTATCGAAAACCCAAGACACATTGAGGTACAAATTTTAGCCGACAGCTACGGAAATGTTATACATTTAGGTGAGCGCGACTGCTCCATTCAAAGAAGAAATCAAAAGCTTCTTGAAGAAGCACCGTCTAGCGCAATAAGCGAAGAAATCAGAGAAAAAATGGGTCAGGCTGCAATTAATGCCGCAAAATCAATAAAATATGAAGGTACGGGAACCATTGAATTTCTGCTTGATGAGAGTGATCCTAAAAATAAAAAATTCTATTTTATGGAAATGAATACCCGTGTTCAGGTTGAACATTGTGTTAGTGAAATGATATCAAATGTTGATATTGTAAAAGAACAAATAAAAATCGCTCAAGGAGAAAAACTATCCTATACTCAAAAGGATATTAAATTAAACGGGCATGCCATAGAATGCAGAATTAATGCTGAGGATGCAGAAAAATGCTTTATGCCGAATCCCGGTGTAATTGAAGGATATATTGCCCCCGGAGGCTTTGGAACAAGGGTAGATTCCCATGCTTATACAGGTTATAAAATTCCTCCCTACTACGATTCGCTTGTCGGAAAAGTAATCTGCTGGGGCAGGGACAGAGACGAAGCAAGAAAAAGAATGCTGAGAGCTCTTGATGATTATGTTATAACGGGAATTAAAACAACAATAGGTTTTCATAAAAGAATACTTACCAATCCCAACTTTATTTCAGGGAATTTCAATACAAGCTTTATTGAAAAAAATTACCCCGAAGTTTTAAAAAAATAATCGGTGATTAAATTTAATGAAAATTAATCTTGATAATAATTTATATGATTTTATAAAAACGATTGCAAAAAACGCCCGAAAACAAAACAAAAGGGTGTTTTTTGTAGGCGGGTGTGTGCGTGATTACATAATGCATAAGGTAACCAAAGATATTGATTTAATTATTGAAGGGAATGCAATTGATTTTTGCAAAAATTTGGAAGATGAAATTGAGATTAAATCAATACATAAAGATTTTGCAACCGTAAAAGTATTCTATCAAAATCAAATCATTGATATTGCTTCAACAAGAACAGAAACTTACCCGCATTTCGGGTCATTACCCAAAGTTAAAAATATCGGGGTTTTAATTAAAGATGATGTTAAAAGAAGAGATTTTACAATTAACTCGCTATATATTGAAATCAAATATAAAAATGATTCCCTTGATTTTGAATTAATTGATTTAGTAAAAGGTATAGATGACATAAACAAAAAAACGCTTCGCGTACTGCACGAAAAAAGCTATCAAGATGACCCCACAAGAATTTTAAGAGGGCTTGATTTTAAATACAGGTTTGGTTTTGATTTTTCACTTGATGATAAAAAACTAATAAAAGAAACAATAAAAAATATAAATTTTGATAATTCTTCAAAAGACAGGATTAAAAACGTTTTTTTAAAAGTTTTGTCAACAAAAAATGCGGATTATATCTTTAAAGATATAATCGATAACAAGATATATAAAATTCTTTTTAAAAATAAACCCCTGGTTGATTATAAAAAAATTGACGAAATTATTGAAAAATTTAAATTAAAAGATAAATCAAAATTTTATTTTGATATTTTACAAAATGAGGATATTGAAATTATTCCCTGCAATAATATATTAGATATTTATAATAATTTTAGCAAAAAAGATATCAATTTTTTAATATATTATTATTACAAAACAAACGATAAAAACATTAATACATATTTAAAAATTAAAGATATAAAATTAAAAATAAAAGGAAAAGATTTAATTAATCTAAACTATCCAAAAGGCAAATGTATAGGTGAAATTTTAAAAAATCTGTTGAGTGAAAAATTAAAACAACAAGAACTGTTTAAAACAAAAAAAGATGAAATTAATTGGGTTTTAAATAACTACCCGATTTTATAAATTTATAACTTTAAAATTTATATTTTTACAATTCTTAACAGCTAAAATCGGCCTTTGATTATTATATTTAAAATATTTCAGAGAATTTGTTAAATATTAACATTCTTAATATTTAACAAAAAATGTTTAATCTTTCAAAAAAGTGTGAATAGTACAGGTACGTGAGAAATTTATAGTAATTTCAAAACACAAGGATGTATTTATAGCTTTATGAAAGGAGCTCATTTATGGCTGTTACTATTAACACAAACGTCGACTCACTTAAGATTCAAAACATCTTGAACAGTGCTACAAGCAATTTGTCAACAACAATGGAGCGTATGTCAAGCGGTTTGAAAATTAACCGTGCAGGAGACGATGCAGCAGGAACAGTTATTGCTGCAAAGATGGATGTTCAATTAGACGGTAACAAAGTTGCCCAAAACAACATTCAAAACGCAAACAATATGCTGTCAACAGTTGAAGGTAACTTAGATGTTGTTCAAGACAACTTATCAAGAATCCGTGATTTGACACTTCAAGCAAAAAACAGCACTTATTCAACGGATGAAAAGGCTGCAATGCAAGCTGAAATTACAGAACGTATGGAAGAAATTGACCGTATTTCTACATCTTCTAAATATTCAGGCTTACATTTGTTTACGGCAGACACCCCCGATGATCCATTAGCAGAAGGCGCAACATTCCAAGTAGGTGCAGATGCGCGCGGAGATAACGTCATTTCTGTTGATAAATCAATTTTTGAATCGGTTAAATTTGAAGATTTAACGGAATTAACAGCAGGCGACTTTGATGTATCAAAACTTGATAATGCGCAATTATCCGCAGCGGTTCAAAAGTTAGACAACGCAATTAATTCAATCACATCAAGAAAATCAACGATAGGTTCTGCTGAAAACCGTCTATCTTCAGCTTTAGATACACTTACAACCCAATATGAAAACCTATCAAGTTCTAAATCGGTTATTACCGATGCTGATATAGCTGCTGAAGCTTCAAACTACACTCAAAATCAAATATTACAGCAAATATCGGTTTCATTATTGGCTCAAGCAAACCAAGCACCATCAATTGCTTCAAGCTTAATATAAAATTGGTAAAGAAAAGAAGATTTCATATACTATTTGGCCTTCAAAGAAATTTGAGGGCCTTTTATTATATTTTTTAAAAAAGATTTCCTGTGGTATTTTGAAATACCGTATTTTTTAATTGCTTCAATGTGTTTTTTGGTAAGGTAGCCTTTGTTATTTTGCCAATCATACATCGGATATTCTTTTGATATTTTATCCATGTATAAATCTCTTGAAACTTTTGCTAAAATACTTGCTGCTGCAATTGAAGCGGATTTTGAATCTCCTTTTATTATATATTTTTGTTCATTTTTAAAATTTTTAATTAATTTATTACCATCAACCAGTGTTATAATTTTTGCGTCTCTTTTTTTATTTTGAATTTGATTAATTACATCATGTGCTGCGCATTTCATTGCCAATAAAGAAGCGTTTAAAATATTTATTTCTTCAATTTTTTCAACATCAATCTCTTTTATTGAAAAATATGAATTTTCTTTTATAAGATTAAATAAAAATTCTCTTGTTTTAGGACTTAATTTTTTTGAATCATTCAATTTTTCAAATAAAGAAATATCAACTCCTTCAAAAAAACTGACACATGCTGCCCAAACACCTCCTGCTGCAGGGCCTCTGCCTGCTTCATCGCAGCCTTGAATATAATCAAAAGATTCAAGATTAATACCCAATAAACCCGCCTTTTGGTTTTTTTCATTTTCATCAAATTCAAATAATGGCGCAATCATCAGGTGTCTCCAGAGTAAATTTACCGATTTTACCGCTTCTAAAGGCAGATAAAACATACTGGGCCGTTCTTTTAATATCAGGCAAATTACCTTTTATAATCCAATTTTTCTTATAAGCAATTGTTTCTAAATCCATATTTTCGCTATCTTCAAACCCGTAATAATTTCTTATTTCATTGTTGTATTTTTCACAAAGCAAATAAACCAGTTTTTGTGCTACATACTCGCTATCATACGCATTTTCGCCGATTGAATTAACCATGGCAAGCTTTAGCGCTTGAAATTGATCATCCTGAACAGTAGGGATTATCCCCGGAGTATCTAGAAGTTCTACTTTATCGTTTATTCTAACCCATTGTTGTTCTTTTGTAACTCCTGCTTTAGCGCCTGTTTTTGCTTTTGATTTATTAACAAGCCTGTTTATGGTTGAACTTTTGCCGACATTTGGCATACCAATAACCATGGTGCGCACGGGACGAGGAAGTAAGCCTTTTTGTATTCTTTTTTGCATTACATCTTTTGAAAGAGCAATTAATTTATCAATTATTAATTTAATGTCGCTTTTATTTGATAAATTTGTAACAATTACATCACACCCTGTTTCTTTTTTATAATAAGAAGCCCATATTTTATTATAATTGTCATCTGAAACATCAGACTTATTCATCAACATAAGACGCGGTTTATTCATACATAAATCGTTGATTTTTTTATATTTACTTGAATACGGGATTCTTGCATCAATAACTTCAATTATCACATCAACAAGATTTAATTTTTCTTTCAATTGCCTTTGAGCTTTTGCAATGTGCCCCGGATACCAGTGTATGTGTTTTGCCATATTTATCCTTATTTATATAAAAGTGCCTTGAATTTTAATTTTTAAAAAATCCAAGGCACTTTAAACTTGATAGGGAAAAATTATCTTTTTTCCATTTTTTCTCTGATACGTGTAGCTTTACCTGAACGTTCTCTTAGATAATACAGTTTTGCACGTCTTACATCACCTTTTCTTAAAACTTGAATTTTTTCGATTCTTGGTGAGTAAATTGCAAACACACGTTCAACCCCGACACCTTGGAAAACTTTTCTAACAGTGATTGTTTTATTGATTGAACTTCCACGTTTTTTAATTACGGTACCTTCAAAAGCCTGTGTTCTTTCTTTGTTTCCTTCGATAATGCGAACAAAAACTTTTACGGTATCACCGGGATTAATTTCAGGCATTTCACGCTGTGTATATTCTTTTTCTAATTCATCAATGATGGGATTCATTTTTTTGTCCTTTTTATAGTTATTCTAGCATTAATCATATTATATTAAACATAATTAATAAACAAGTACTTAAGGTAAAGTTTTGTTAACAAATTTAATCATTTTTTTTAATGGTTGATAATAATAAATATGAATACCAAACAAAAACTGTCTTTAATACTTATTTTATTCATATTTTGCCTTATTTTTGTTTATTTTTACAACAAAAAACCAAAACCCGCTCAGTATAAAATTTTAAAAGTAATTGAAGCGGATGAATTTTATATTGATATAAATAATAACAATAAAATTGATTATGACGAGCATTTTAAATTGAAAAACATAATTTCGCTAAAGCCCGTTAAAAATAAAACAAACGAAACCCAAGCAAAAAGTTTGAATCTTGATATAGGGGATTATTTAATTACAGGCTATGTTTCAAGAAAATTTGCAAACGATAACTTTTTAAATAAAAATGTTGAAATATTGGGTAAAATCCCTGTGTTTGATAAAAATAAAGGCTATCGCGAGGTTGAGCTGTTTTTAAATAACAAAAGCGTTTCTCGAATTCTTCTTGAAAACGGCTGTGCTACAGCAAAAGATAACTGCTTTAATTATATTAAATATCAAAATATAAAAGCAATAAAAGAAAATTCAAAAAGGTATAAAAAAGAAGACTTTCTTGTTGTGAATTTAAAAAACAATAAAGCGCATTCGCTTAATTGCAAATATTTTAATGAAATTCAAAATGCAAAATTAATATTAAAACAAGAACTAAAAAACTACACCCCTTGTAAAATTTGCCTTCAAAACAAGCAAAAATATAATGTTAAAATTTTAAAAAAATATAATATTCCAAAAAATACTAAAATATATAAAACCTCATTGTATAAAAAAATAGACGATATTGAATTATTTATAGTTAATCCTTATGTATTTAATAAGCCGCAAACAGGGTGCAATACGTTTATATGCAAAAGATTGGTTGAAGAAATTAACAATTCAAAAAAATCCATAGATATAGCGCTATATGGTTTTGATTCTCAAGATGAGATATTTAATGCCCTGAAAAAGGCAAAACAAAGAGGGGTTATAATTAGAAGCGTTGTTGATTTAAGTAAAAACAGCGATGAGATTTATCCCGATAATAAAAAATTTATTGAAGAGTTCAATTCTATAACAGATAAAACACAAAGCCTTATGCATAATAAATTTATAATTTTTGATAATTCAAAAGTATTTACAGGCTCGATTAATTTTTCTCAAACAGGAACAGGCGGCTATAATTTAAACAGTGCCGTTATAGTTGATTCCAGAGAACTTTCAAGCCAATATGAAAAAGAATTTGAACAAATGCATAATAATAAATTTTCAAACAAAAAAGAAAAATATGAAAATGAAAAAATTATAAAAAATAATACAAACATTAAAGCGGTCTTTTTGCCTCAGGAAAAAGGCTATGATAAATATATAGCTCCGATTGTTAAAAATGCCAAAAAAGAAATATTTATTTCAATATTTTACCTTACCGATGAAAATTTTATAAACGAATTAATCAATATGCAAAAGAAAAATATAAAGGTCTTGGTTCTTGTTGATGCACTTTGTGCAAGCAATTTTAAAGACAGAATTGAAACTTTAAGAAGTACTGGCATCTTGGTAAAAATTGAAAATTTTGCAGGAAAAAACCACGAAAAAACAATACTTATTGATAATAAAGTTTTAATTTTAGGAAGTGCTAATTTTTCAAAAAGCGGGTTTTATAAAAATGATGAAAATATTTTAATAATCGAAAATCAAGAACTTGCAAAAACATATAGGGACTTTTATTTATACATTTTTAACTCGATAGATGATAAATATCTTATATATTATCCGAAAGCCGAAGGCTTTGATTCGCCGGGTTCTTGTCTTGATGGTATTGATAATGATTTTGACGGTAAAATCGATTCACTTGATAAAGGTTGCAAAAGATAATTTGTAACACATTTGCAAATAGCTAAAAGTTTTTGCTACAATGTTATAAAGAACTCACAAAAAATGCAAAAAGGAATGCAAAATGGAATTTTTCAGAAAAAATAAAAGAATAATAGGAATATTTCTTGCAGTTTTTTTAATAGCCTGGATGGTTGGTATAACAGCGCTTATAGGATTGTTGTCCGGTAATTAATAAATGGGTTGTAAATTTTTAAAAAATTATATAACAGTCTTTTTGACTCTGTTTTTGGTACTTTTTAATACCAACTATTGTTGCGCAACTGCTCAAAATAACCCCAAATTAAAAGACCAAAGGAAACAAATTGAAGCAAAAAGAACCCATGCCAAAAAAGAAATACATAAACTGAAGCTTCTTGAAAAACTTGAAACAAATAAGCTCTACAAAAACCAGCAAAAACTTGAATACGCGCAGCATTCTCTTCAAAAAAACCAAAAAGAATACCAAAATACTCAATCGGAAGTAAAAGCACTTGAAAAAAAACTAGACATACTTCTTGTAGAATACAAACGCCATCAAGCATACACTTCAAACAGACTTGTTCAGATTTTCAAACACAAAAGAAATAAATACATTGATTTTCTGTTTTCATCGGATGATATAAATGACTTTTTAGATAGATTATATTTTGAAAATATAATAATTTCTTACGATAAACAAAAGCTCCATGAAAGCAAAAAATGTGCAAAAGACATCATTGCTCTTAAAAACAGAATTGAAATGCAAAAGAAAAATCTTGAAGTTGCAATCTCTAACATAAATAGACAGCAGGTTACGATTCAAGATGCAATATCAAAAAATGAAAAACTTATTGAAAAACTAAAAACAGACAGGGCTACCTGGGAAAAATCAGAAAGAGAATTAGCCCGTCAATCAAGAGCAATTTCTCATATGATTAACGATACGATTAAAAAAGAAGAAAAAATTTCAGGCACGGTTGTTACAACAGGCGGTTTCATAAGACCTGTACCAGGAAGAATAACTTCACCCTTCGGTACAAGAATGCATCCTATATTCAAAAGAAAAATCTTCCACTCGGGTGTTGATATAGGTGCTCCGTACGGTACATCAATCAAAGCAGCTAACTCGGGCAGAGTAATATTTGTCGGATGGTATAGCGGATACGGCAAGGTTGTTATTATAGACCATGGTAAAATTAACGGAATCCCGACAACCACATTGTATGCACACATGTCGGTTACAAAAGTTTCTAAAGGAGCACATGTTGCAAAAGGAACAATAGTGGGTAAAGTAGGTACAACGGGATATTCAACAGGCCCTCATCTGCACTTTGAAGTACGTCAAAAAGGTAATCCCGTAAATCCTCTAAAATTTATTAAATAAGTTGTATCGGGCATATTTTTGATGTAAATTAAAAATATCAAACCATATACACAAGGGCGGGTAATTGTTTAAAAACAAAAAAAGATTTGGTATTATATTAATTTTTCAGGTTTTATTTCTGATAAGCCAAAGTCCTTCTTTTGCGCAATATGAAGTAATAAAAGCACAAACAGTAGGAAATGAAAATATTGTAAAAAAAGAAGCTCAACCTGAAATTGAAACATTTAACGACCCTGAATTACCCAATTTTTCGCCTGATGATAATTTAGGTACACTTATTGAAAAAAAAACAAGGAACTTTTTTAACCGCAAAAATAAAGAAAAAGGCGAAATAGCACAAGAAGAATTTGAAGAAGAAGTAAACTCGGAAACAGAAACAGTTTATAGGCATCCCTCCATCCAAGAAGATGACGAAGAAGTTAATAACAAAAACAAATTTCAAATAAATGCGGATAAAATTAACTATAACGACGACGAAGGAAATGTCTACGCAAGCGGAAATGTTGAAATTATAGCAAAAGCTCAGGATTTAAAATTAAAAGCGGATGAAGCCGTATTAGACAGAGCAAGCCAGACAATAAAACTCTATAATAACGTTAAAGTTATTAAAAACGGCGTTGAAATGACAGGCGAATACCTTCTTGTCGATTTAAACGAACAAAATATTTTAATGGATAACCCGACTGTTAATGCGTATTCATTTATAATAAATGCACAGGAAAGTTATTTAATTGCAAATGATTTGCAGATGATAAACGGTACAATAAAAAGCAATCAGCAAAAAGAAATTATTTTAGAGTCGTCAGGCTTTCAAAGATATGAAAATGTTGCGGTTGATTATATTAAAAACAGAAGCATGACGCGCCATACGGATATTGAAGCAAGAAAACAAACATATAAAATTGACGCTAAAGAAATTGTCTTAACAAGTTATAAAGACCATAATACAATACTCTTAAAAGGCTCTAATGTATACTACAACAGACATAAAATTATAAATAATTCCGATATTGAAATAATTTCGGATAAACAAAGACAAACGGTTGAAACCAATACTCCCGAAGCAGGTAACTTAAGAAACTTCGGTACTTATATAGGCTATGGTTTTGCATTTCGTATGCCCAAAGGTCATACCCTAAAACTTCTTCCCGCCTTAACTTATGGTGATAGCAATATAGGCGTTGGTCTTATCGGAAGATACAGAAGTCCTAATTCATTATTGGAAGCAGGCTATGCAACATCCACAACAAACCTTGTAGTCAGAGGTAAATACAGACTCTCAGACGGTTTAACCCTAAGATACGGCAGAAACGCATATATAACGGAAGGTTTTATGGGAAGCAGACGTTCAGGCTATGCTGCTCAATTAGATTATCAAAAAACATATTTCAACAGAGACCTTGGCGTTAGATTTAACCATGGCTTCTATGCGGGTTTATTTTCCGATTACAGAAAACATGATCAAGAAGAAGCATACGCAACAACAAGATTCAGATACATGGCGGAATTAAGAAAAACTTTCTTTAAATATGAAAACGAAGAACAGGATATGGCGTTTTCGTTTGGTGCTATGGCACAGGGTGCTGCAACGGTTTATGGTTCAGGGGAAACATTCGGACTTGCAAGAATAGGCCCTATTGTTACAACAAGATTGAAATTCTGGGAATCAAGTCTTGGTTATTTAATTGCAGGTACGCACGGAGACAGCCCCTTTGTATTTGATAAATACAGATACGGTAAGTCATCGATTATGCTGAATGAAAAAATTCACTTAACCGATAAATTTGCGCTTGGATTCAGAGCAACGGTATCTCCTCTAAAAGATAACTACGAAGAAGATCTTTTAACAGAATCAAGATTTTACGCGATATTCGGGCCGCAGGATTTAAAATTTGTTTTATCTTATGACTTTGTTCGTGATATTGCACACTTTGATATGATGTTTATTTTAGGAACGGATTCTTCAAGAATAAACTTTGAAAAATTAACAACCAAAAACATGGATGGCGGGGATGAAAAAAGAGATTTCTATAAAAACGCAAAACCAATAAGAATCAAACGTCCCGAAAAATTTGATGAAGAAGAAAATATTTAATTTTCCATCAATTTCTTAAATTTTTCATAATCTTCAATTGTATCAATTCCTATCGGATTAAGATTTGTTATTGCGACTTTAATTTTCATGCCGTTTTTAAGCGCTCTTAACTGTTCAAGGCTTTCTTGTTTTTCAATATCCGCCTGAGGTAATTGAGTCATTTTAATTAATGATTCTTTTTTATAGCCGTATATGCCGATATGCGCATAATATGGCGCTTGATTTTCATTTCTTTGATACGGAATAGGACATCTTGAAAAATAAAGAGCATTGAAATTGTTGTCAAAAACACATTTAACGCAATTTGGGTTGTTAATTTGATTTATGTCTTTAATTTCTCGAACCAGAGTTGAAATATCGGTATCATCTTCTTTAATTAATGTTTCAATCGCTAAATCTATAACATCGGGAGTAATTTGCGGCTCGTCTCCCTGTAAATTTAAAATATAGTCAAAATCATCATGGCTTTTTGCAACCTGAGCAATTCTATCAGAACCGCATTTATGATTTTTATCCGTCATTTCGCAAATGCCTTTGAATTCTTCAACTGCAGCTTTAATTCTTTCATCATCCGTTGCAACAATAACTTTTGATGCCAATTTTGATTTTTTTGCCGCTTCATAAACGTATTGAATAATTGGTTTGTTGTTAACCTTAAGTAAAGGTTTAGCCGGAAGTCTTGTGGAATTATATCTTGCCGGGATAATAACGGCTGTTTTTTTCATACTTTCTTCTTTCTTAATAATATTTTTTACTTAAATTCATTACTTTTTGCTGAACTTCTTTGATTAAGTCTTTTTCATCAGGCTCTATCGATAAAAATCTTTCATAAGCAACTAAAGCACTTCTTTCATCTTTGATTTTTTCATAAGCAAGCCCTAATTGATAATAAGACATATAATAAGAAGGGTCAAGTTCTATTGATTTTTGTAAGTCGATAATTTGAGCGGCATTTCTGTTCATTTTACCGAATACAAGCGCTCGATAATAATACAATTGGGCGTTTTTGGGATATTCTTTAATTCCGTTTTCAAGTATTTGAAAAGCAGGGATATACTGTTCTTTTTCAAATTTCGAGTAAGCTTCATTTACAATATTTGTAACAAGCTTTTGGTTTACAAAAGAAAGAAGATTTATTGCTTTTTGATTTTGAGGATTTAAATTTATTGCTTTTTCAAGATGAACCTTTGCAATTTTAAACTCATTCAATTCCATATAAGTTAAACCTAAATTATATTGAATATCTGAATCCGTAGGTTCAATTTTAAGCGCATTATTGTAATTATCAATTGCAAGATATAATTCGCCCATTAATTTATAAGTATTTGCTATTGCAATATAAGTTAATTTATCTTTTGGTTCTATTGCTTTATATTTATCTACGACTTTTTTAAATTCAAGATATTTTTTTGAAGTTTTATCAATTTTAAGAGGTTTTCTGATTTCTTTTAATATCTTTTCTTCCTGTTTTTTTGTAAGTTTGTTGTTTTGTTGTTTATTTATTTGTTTTTTTTGCGGAGCTTTTTCTTGTTTTTTTTGCGGGGGTTTTGGTTTTTGTTCTTTATTTTGTGTTTGATTTACCTCTTTTTTTGGGGTTTGTGGTTTTTGTTCTTCTTTTTTTATTTCTTTTGTTTCTTTTTTAATCTCTTCTTTTTCAATTTGCTCTTTTTTTGGTTGTTCTTTTATTGATTCCTCTTTTTTATCGAAAGCTTTTGCCCTTTGAAGAAACTTATCTTCGCCTTCAAAATCGTTTTTGTTTTTTAAAAGCAGGGCAAATTGCAAATAGTCTTCTTTTTTTGGAGTATAGTTATTATCTTTATATATCTTTTTTAAAATTTCATCGGCGCTTAAATTATTAAACAATTTATAAATTCCATACTTTGCGCTTGATGAATCAGGGTTTAGGGATAAAATTTCAAGATACTCTTTATATGCCGAATTAATATCGCCGATATTTGAAGAAATTTTAGCTTTTGATAATCTAATCTGGCTATCCAGAGGGTTTTCATCTATTATCATCGTATAGATATTTATTGCTTCATTGTTTTGTTTTTTTGAATAATAAAGATCCGCTAAATAATATTTTAAAAATATATCATCAGGGTTTAATTCAAGTGCACGCTCAAAAGCGCGGTACGCATCATTATAACAATCCAGTTTTAAATAAATCCAGCCCAGGGCTTCATATAAATTATTTGCTTCAAATCTGTTTTGAGGGGTTATATGATTTAAAATTATTTCTTGTATTTCGCATAAAATATCCCTATCGGTCGTATTTTTAATAACATTTCTTAAATGTTCAATTCCTAAAACATTTTTATTTTCTCTTAAATATAATTTTGATAATTTATATTCTACGCTAATATTACTTTTATCCGCCTTTAGGGCTTCTTTATAATAAAAAGCAATTTTTGAAGCGGATTTTTTAGTTTTATTTGATATATCACCAAGTAATTCATAACATTTTGAAACTTCATAACCTGATAGAATCAATTCGTTTAGTTCATAAGATGCCGAATAAAACTTTTGATTGTTAATTAAGCGCAAACAATCATCAAATCTGTTTTGCGGGGTATAATCAAGATTGTCTTTTTGAATTAATTTATCAAGTTTTTGCTTTGTTCTTTTATAATAAGATGAATTTTTATCCCCGAGACAAAATAATTCGTTTCTTAATGAATCGATTTCTTCAATATTTTTAGAATTAAATTCCGCAGCATTAGTATTTGCTGCAAATAAAAGCAGGCTGAATAAAAGAGTCAGCAGTCTTTTATTAAAATTTAAAAACTTATTTTTAAACAAAAACAAATTCTACCTCTTGTTATTATAAATCTATTTTAATATAAAATCAGCTCAAAATAAATAATCAAAAGCGTATTGTTAAAAAAAATAAGTTGCATTTTAACATTCAAAGAATAATAATATTTATTATGAAAAAGAAAATTATAACAATCGCGTTTATTTTAGCTTATATTGCAACATTTAATTCCACCCAGGCAAAAATGAGCACTAAATCAAGCAGATTATATAACAGTGCAATTATCCAAGAACAGGAAGGAAATTACTCTCAAGCTCTTGAACATGTTAAAAATGCTTTAATATATTCACCTGATGATGCTATTTTAAATATAAAACTTGCAGGTTTATACACTCATTTAAATAAATACCCCGAAGCAATCGACGCTTATAGAAAAGCAATACTTTTAAGACCTGAGGACGGGTTTTTATATATAAGTCTTGCGAATTTATATATGCAAATGTATGATTATTCAAATGCCGTTTTGAATTATGAAAAAGCTCAAACGCTTATGAGCGATTATAAATATAATTATATTAATATCGCAAACGCAAAAAGTTTACAAGGAAATTATCAAGGCGCAATCGATGCTTATTTAAAATTTTTGGAAGCATACCCTAATAATCTTGAAGGGCAAAACGCAATTGCAAATATTTATTTAGATACAAAAGAATACGATAAAGCAATTGAATATTTTGCAAACGCACTGAGAACAAACCCCGCGGATTTTAGAGACTATTCAAACTACGGGCTTGCTCTTTTAAGAAAAGGAGACTATCCTAAAGCGGAAATTGCTTTCAAAAGTGCTGTTGGAATCAACCCTAACGATTCAACTTCTTACGCTAATTTAGCCGTTGTTCAAATGAAACAGGATGAGCTTGATGATGCTTATTTAAACTTCAAAAAAGCACTTGAGCTTGACAATGAACTTAACGCAATAAGGTGCGATTACGCTACTATCCTTGAAAAAAGAAATGAAATAAATGAAGCAATAAAGCAGTATGAGCTTTTTATTCAAAGTTACCCCGAGATGGAAGGAACTTATTTAAAATTAGCCGATTTATATATAAAAAATCAAGATATACCAAAAGCAATTGAAACACTAAAGGCTTATAAGGCAATTAAACCTCAGAATAAAGAAGTCAACATGCGCCTTGCTCAAATTTGCCAAAACAGCGCAATGTTTGATGAAGCACTTCAATACTACAACGAAATCTTGTCGCTTGATAAATCAAATATCCCGGCATACTATAATAAAGCGGTTGTATTATCACAGCTTGGTCAATATGAACAAGCTTCAAATATGTACGATGAGCTTTTAAAAGTACCTGAAGAAAAACTTATAAACACGGGTATTACATATTCCGACATAAATAAAGATAAAAACGAAAACTTAATAAATCTTGCGGATAATTATCTTGATAATAAAGAATACAGAAAAGCAAAAGCAATATATTCCAAGCTTATTGAAACAAACCCTGATGACTATAGGGTTTTAATAGGATTAGCCGATTCATCTTTGGCTTTGGGGATGAATGTTTTGGCAAAAAATTATTACGAAGAAGCAATTCAACTTGACAACTCAAATAAAGATGCTCTTGTTCATTACGCTCAAGCATTGTACGAATTAAAAGATTTTGAAACCGCCTATGCCGTTCTTGAAAAAGCACAGGAAACAGATATGGCAGACGATAATATCTATTTTAATAAAGCTTTGATTTCATACGAAAATAAAAACTACGAAAATGCCGTTTTTGATATTAAAAAAGCAATAGAATTAAATGAAAATTCACCTGATTATTATCAACTTGAAGGCATGATTTTAGAAGCACAGGAAAAACATCAAGAAGCAATACAATCTTATGAAAAAGCGATTGAACTTATTGATGATGATGAGAAAAAAGAACAAATTCAAAAAAAAGTTAAGACTTTGTATGATATAATTGTTCAATGAAAAAATTGTTAATAGCGATATTTATATTATTTTTCCTTTTTTCAAATGTTGCATTTGCAAAAAAAGAAAAACCTCTGCTTATTTTAACATCCAAAAATCCTGCTATTACAAAAGCAAGTATTGATGGTGTTATAGCGGAAAAATATTTTAAAAAAAATTCAAAAATATATTTTATAATATATAACCCCAACGGCTTTAAATCCGATTATATAAAATATCAAATAGTTAAACAGGATGACTTAGCCCATGTGGGAGGTTTTACAAGGGCAAGAAACGTAACAAAAAGAGTAAAAGATAAAAACTTTTTCAGCGATTATTTTACTTTAGGGATAGAAGGTAAATATTTCATTCAGATTTTTGATATAGAAAATCTTCAACACTGGCTTGCAATTGAGAGTTTCAGGGTGGTAAATGATTAAAAATTTTGTGGAAGATATAATTTTTTCAATTAAAAATAAACTCTTTTCATCAAAATATGTAATCAAAGGAAAATGCAAAAGATGCGGCGCCTGCTGCAGAAATATTTTATTTTCCACTCAGGAAGGCTACATTAAAGATGAAGAAATTTTTAAAAAAATGCAAAAGAAATACCCCTATTATAGAAATTTTAAAATTTCAGGCATAGTAAAAGACAAAAAAGATTTTCAAAACGGCGCACTTACTTTTGAATGTAAATTCATTTCAAAAAACAATAAGTGTAAAATCTATCCCATTCGCCCGATTTTTTGCAGAGATTATCCAAACATAAACCCTTCTTTGATATATGAAGGCGTTACAATGCTTGACGGGTGCGGATTTTATTTTGATATTGATAAAAAATTCAAAACCTATCTTAAAAATAATTGATATGCTCTAAAAGTATTGTTTGTTATTCAATACAAGCATTTGCCATTTTAAAAAATTGATAAATAATATAATTATAAAGTCAATTAAGGGGATTTAATATGCTGCGCAGAAAATTAAACCTTTATTGTAATTTAGCACTTTTAGGCGCTGCTTTTATTTCGGGGCTTTCATTTGTTGCGCAAAAATTAGGCATGCACTACATCGGCCCTGCGACTTTTAACGCTTTAAGATGTTTTATCGGGTGCGTTTCGCTTTTACCTGTTTTATATATTTTTAATAAAATACAATATAAAAAATACGATAAGAAAAATCTTATAAAAGGCGGGTTGATAGCAGGAATTGTGCTTTTTATCGCTTTTTCAATTAATCAATATTCCATGATATATGCCCCCGCAGGTAAAGCAGGGTTTATTACATCGCTTTATGTTCTTTTTGTTCCGATAATTGCCGTTTTTATGAAGCACAAACTTAAAAATAATGTCAAAATAAGTATTCTTATAGCGCTTTTAGGGTTATATTTATTATGCTGCGATGATATATCGCACTTTGAAATATGGGATTTACTTTTGCTTTTAAGTGCATTTTTCTTTGCACTTCATATAATTGTTCTAAATTGTTACTCTAAAAAAACAAACCCGATTGAACTGTCAATTGTTCAATTTTTATGCGCAGGAGTGTTGTTTCTTCCTTTTTCGTTATTTTTTGAAAATCCGACAATAAATCTTATTTTAGCAGGATGGAAACCCATACTTTTTATCGGTGTTATTGTAACGGCAGGCGCTTACACTCTTCAAATATTCGGTCATAAAGCAACAAAACCCGTCCTTGCAACATTAATTTTAAGCACGGAAGCAGTGTTTGCGGTTTTAGGAGGGGTTGTTATATTAAGTGAAAGTTTAAATATTAAAGAAATTACAGGGTGTATTATTATGCTTTTTGCAATAATAAACTCTAAAATTTCAAATAAAAAATTAATTACAACAGGAGATAAATCAAATGCGGCAACAAATACAAAACAAAACTTATGATATGGAGCGTGCTTTATATAATATAAAAAACACGGATATTATAAACTGTAACTTTGAAGGCAAAAATGACGGTGAATCCGTATTAAAAGAATGCAGAAATTTTAAAACTGATAATTGCAGCTTTTCTTTAAGATATCCTATCTGGCATGCAAAAAAATTCCTGCTTTTGAATTCAAAAATGGATGAAAAAGCAAGAGCACCTTTATGGTATTCAAAAGAAGGGAAAATTAAAAACTGTCAAATTAAAGGAACTAAATGTTTAAGAGAATGCAAAAATATTGATGTAGAAAATTGTACAATCATTTCGGATGAATTTGGTTTAAGGTGCAGTAATTTAGAAATTAAAAATTCAAAAATCGAAGCTAAATATTTTTTATTTGAATCAAAAAATGTCAAAATCGATAATCTTAATATGAAAGGAAAGTATTCTTTTCAATATATGAAAAATCTCTATATTAAAAATTCAAACCTTGATACTAAAGATGCTTTCTGGCACAGCAATAATGTTACTGTTGAAAATTCAATTGTTAAAGGAGAATATTTGGGCTGGTTTAGCAAAAATCTCACACTTATTAACTGCAAAATAGAAGGAACTCAGCCCTTATGCTATTGTAAAAATTTAAAATTAATAAATTGCACCATGGAAAAAACCGACTTAGCCTTTGAATATTCTGATGTTGAAGCGGATATAAAAGGACATGTTGATTCGATTAAAAACCCTAAATCAGGCATAATTACTCTTGATTCCGTAGATGAGATAATAAATGAAGATGCCGTAATAAAATGTAAGGGTATTGTTAAAATAAGAAAAAATCAAAATATAGTTTAAGAAAGGGCAAATAATATGGGTAAAAATACGGTAGTTATTTCATCGACTTTAAGAAAAAACGGCAATTCTCAAATTCTTGCTAAAGAATTTGTGCGCGCAGCAAAGGATGCAGGAAATAATGTTGAATTTATATCATTAATCGATAAAGAAATTAAATTCTGCAAAGGATGTCTTGCCTGTCAAAAAACACAAAAATGCGTTATAAATGATGATTCAAACGAAATTGTTGAAAAAATGAAAAATGCGGATGTTATAGTATTTGCAAGCCCGATATATTATTATGAAATGTCAGGACAATTAAAAACACTGCTTGACAGGTCAAACCCTTTATTTACATCCGATTATAAATTCAGAGATATTTATTTTCTTGCAAGTGCAGCTGACAGTGATACACACGCCATGGATACGGCACTTAACGGCATAAAAGGTTGGATTTCCTGTTTTGCAAAAGCTAAACTGAAAGGTTCGTTTTTATTAGCAGGAGTAGAAGGACAAAATGAGGCGCTAAACAGAAAACAAGATTTAGCTAAAGTTTATGAAATCGGAAAAAATATTTAATTAATATTTGCCAAAGGATTATATCCTTTGGCATTCTTTTTTAATTTGAATTTACAACGCTGAAATTTACTTCTTTTATAATGCTTTTGTTTTCATTTTTTTCGTTTTTATAAGTTAGAATAACTCTAAATGTATAATCTCCTTCTTTTAGGTTTGAAGGCAAATATTTTCTTTCTTCAAAAAATCCGTTAGCTTTTATTGTATTTGAATTCATATTAAATTCTTTAACAAGTTTTTTATTTTTAATTAATTGCCCTTTTGCTCTGTAGCGGACTTTTGAATTATCACCGGATGAAAGATGCATTACATAGGCGAGATTTTTATTATCGCGCTCGATTTTTAAATCATCAAAATTGCAAATTTTGGCAAATTTCCTCTTATTTATATGAATCGGAACCCTGAAGTATGTTTTAACAATATTTATTGATGAGGTATTTTTGTTATTATCAGATAATTTAATTTCTTTTGCCTTGAGAGCTAAATCTGATTTTTTATCTTCAATATAAGATAAATTCAGATTTGATAAAACACAATTTGAGCAAACAATACAAAGCCTTATTCGCTCAATTTTAAAATAAGAATTTGCAAAAGTATTGTTTTGCAAAAAGAAAAATATTATAAATAAAAAAGCAAATTTATTCTTCATTTTTTTCAATACTTTTTTATAAATTCTTCGTTTTAAAATAAAAATATTCAATAAGACTATCAAAAAGGCTAATATCCTTATTAAACAAAAGGAGAATTTATTTATTTAAAATTAAAAAATAAAGTTAAAATAAATAAGAACAAAAAATTTAAAAATTTTATTATTGCCGATTATTCAAATTTAAAAACTTATGCCGTTGCAATTGAGCTTGTTGTGAAACAGATATAAGGTTTTAAAATGTCAAATTTTAAAATAAAAATCCTGATTTTAATATTTTTATTTATGTTTTATCAATATGCTTTTGCAGACGATATCCTTGTTGCTTCGTTCAACCAGTTAATAAACTCGTCTCCTTCAAGCGGAGATACCATAACATTTATTGACGATATCTCGTCATACTCTTCAATCGGAAGAGAATTTTTTAATCTTGATTTAACATTTGACGGCAATAATTATTCTCTTGATGGCAACAATTCTTTTTCCGGTTTTATATTAAATGCGGACAGCTCTTTTGAACAAATAAATATTGTCAACTGCAAAGGTCTTGAAGAACCGAGCGGCTCTGTTTTTGCAGGGGCTGCGTTTAACTATGGCGGAGATATGAATATTATAAATTCTTCATTTTCAAACAATTTTGTAAACGCCCAAGGGTTTAATTTTGCACTCGGAGGTGCTGTTTATAACTTAAATGACGGGAATGTGGGAATAGATAATGCAAAATTCAGCAACAATTATGCACTTGGAGCATCAGTTGCAGGAGGCGCCATTGCAAACGGTTATAGTACAAATGAGAATCCAATAATGCGGATAAATTATTCATTATTTGAAAATAATTATGCACTTGGAACAATCGTTCCGCAGGGAGGAGCAATTTATAACAGGGGTAATTTAAGTGTTAATAATTCAGTATTTAACTCTAATTCAATAATAAGCGATAACGATTCTTTGAGTATTTTATACGGAGGTGCTGTATCAAATACAGGAATTGCCGATATTTCAAACAGCGTATTTTATAAAAACAGCGCAGTAAGCAAAAATGACAATCTTGATTCATCCTTAGGAGGAGCAATATATAATGTTGGTACATTAACTTTTAATAACTGTATTTTTAAATCAAATTACGCCGATTCAATATACTATGCGGATGGAGGAGCAATTTATAACGATTCAAATTCAGACGGCACAACTTCTCTAACCATTAAAAATTCAACCTTTGAAGATAATTATGTTTCAAATAACGCACAATACGGCTACGGGGGAGCAATTTATAATAAAAGTAATTTAATTATAGAAAATTCAACTTTCAAAAATAATTACGATAAAGACGGCAACCTAAACGATATTTATAACGAGCAAACAGGAACAATAACTTTTGATTCAAGCGGCACAACCAACATAGGAAGCGGAATTAGAGGAAGCGGTTTAATAGTTAAAAAAGGAAATTCAAGTCTTAATTTAGGAGGAGAAAATTCACAATTTAACGGTAATTTTGATTTTTTAGAAGGCAATTTAAATTTATTGAGTGACGGAAGTTATTTTAATGCTCAAAATACCAATTTCGGAAATAATATAAACTTTAATATGCAAAATAAAGTGATTAATAATATCGATTTTGGCAATTTAAATCTCTCGGGAAGTGCCAATATATTCCCAGATGTCAATTTTACAAACAATTCAATGGATACAATAAACGCGTCAAACATAAGCGGTTTTGGTAATTTATATGTTAAAAACCTCTTAATTGAAGGAGTACCAAAAGAAGAATTTATAAGCCTGCCTTTTGCAAATTCAACCTTGAAAGATTACGTAAGCTATGATGCTACAAACATAAGAACGCCGATATATAACTATAGTGCAAGTTACGATTCTCAAAACGGACATTTTAATTTTGAAAGAAAAGGGTTTGATTCTTCCGTTTTTATTCCTGCAACGGCAGCCCAGCTTGCAGGGTATATAGTTGCCCTTGAAACATATAAAAATATATTTTCCAATCTTGATATGGTAATGATAAATACGTCAAATTTAAAATATTCCATGAAAAATAAATACGCATCTATACAAAACAATTTTACCTTCACACCTGATTCGTACCCTGAACAAAGAGAGGGTTTATGGCTTAAGCCTTATTCAATTTTTGAAAAAGTTCCCCTAAGAAACGGCCCTGATGTATCAAATGTTGCTTACGGGAATATAATAGGCTATGAAAGCGGACTTAGACAATTTAAAAAAGGGATTTACGGGCTTTACGGAGCTTATGTATCATATAACGGCTCTCATCAAGCGTTTTCAGGTAATGATATCGTAAATAACGGAGGTTCTATAGGACTTTACGGAGCTTTATATAAAAATAACCTTTTTAGTCTTTGGATGGTTAATACGGGAGCAAATTCGTCTCAAGCGTCCTCTTATTTTGCAAACAGCGATTTTGCAATGATAAATGCGGGAATTGCGCAAAAAACAGGCTATAATTTTAAAACATTTAAAAATAAATTAATAATCCAACCTTCCATTCTTTTATCATACACTTTTGTTGACACATTCTCACACAATAGCGCAAATGTTAATTACAACACAACAGATCTCCATGCGATACAAATAGAACCCAGCATTAAATTAATAGGTAATTTTAAAAACTATTTTCAACCTTATATAAACGTATCTATGGTATGGAATGTTATTGATAAAGCGCGCTTTAGGGCAAATGATGTTTATCTTCCTTCTTTATCAATAAAACCTTATGTGCAATACGGAGTTGGTATTCAAAAAAGATATAAAGACAGATTAACCATGTTTATTGAAGCAATGATTAGAAACGGCGGAAGAAACGGTGTTTGCTTGATGGCAGGGTTAAGGTGGTCTTTGGGGAAAGATTATGAGCCATTAAAAAAAGCTCATCAAACAAAACCCATAGAACTTGAAAAAAGCGAAATTATTTTAAAAAATATAAGCTACACTCCCTATAAAAAAACCCTGTAACAAGACAGGGAAATAGCAATCAGAAGAGTTGAGGATTTATGTTAATAATATAAATATTTTTTATTTTATTTAAATTGCATTTTTAGTTAATCTTTAATTATCTTTTATGTTATATTGAATAAAAAACTGCTTTGGAGAAGATATGAGACAAGACAAGAGAAAAAATGACGAATTAAGAAATATAAAATTTACAAAAAACTATACTAAAAACGCTCAAGGTTCAGTCCTTGTTGAATTTGGAGATACAAAAGTTTTAGTTTGCGCAAACTGGGAAGACGCTATTCCAAAATGGATGGATAAAGATTCAAAAAAAGGCTGGCTTAGCGCGGAATATTCTCTTTTACCTTCAAGTACACAAACAAGATGTCAAAGAGAAAGAACAAAAATCTCAGGCAGAACACAGGAAATTCAAAGACTTATCGGAAGAAGCCTTAGAGCTTGTCTTGATTTAGAAAAAATACAAGATAAAACCTTCATAATAGATGCCGATGTTATTCAAGCAGACGGTGGAACAAGAACGGCATCAATCTGCGGCGGCTTTGTGGCGCTAAAAATTATGGTTGATAAATTACTAAAAGAAAACATTCTTCAACAAAACCCGATAATTGAGCCCATTGGAGCAATTTCGGCAGGGATTGTGGATGGTGAAGTGATGGTTGATTTGTGTTATACGGAAGATTCAAACGCTCAGGTTGATTCCAACATTGTTTTAACTCAATCGGGGAAAATAATCGAATTTCAAACAACGGCCGAAGGCGAGCCTTTTGAAAAAGAAAAAATGGATAAAATTTACAATTTAGCCAAAAATTCAATAGATAAAATTATTAAGATGTATTGATAAAAACTCAATTTTTCTTGTTTAGATTTAAAAAGTATTTTAAAATAATATAAAAAGTATGATTTAAGGAGGCATCTTGGGAGAAAAAAAAGTTCTTTCTTTTGAAAAGAAGCATCAAAAAACAAACGATAAACAACCCGAAATAGAATATTGCAGTTTTTGTAAACGTCCCAATACACAGGTTCCTAAAATGGTAAAAGGCCCGGGGGTTAATATTTGCTCTGAGTGCACCTTGATTGCCGTTCAGTATTTGATTTTACAGGATGGCTTAATGAGTGCCGAAGCTCAAAAAATACTTGATTTATTATGGGGTGTTTCAAAAAAATAATGCCTGAAAACAAAATGCAGATAAGAACGAAAGTAATTAATTTGCTTTCAAAATACAGAAGCGAGCGTGAAGTTTCAAGCGAAGACATAAAAAAAGATATTGAAACGCTGAAAAACATTGAAAGTAACGATTATGTCGTTAAGCTTTTATTAAACGAAATAAAAGACAAAAACAAACTCTACAATAACATTTGCGCTCTTTTTTTGATGCAGGTTGCAATTCAGGATAATCTTGAAAAAAATTCTCTTGAAGTTTTAAACGATAAAAAAATATCCGACACAAAAAAATTCTTCATAATTTCAATTCTAAAGCAAAGAGGGGTTGGAATTGCGCTTGATGATATAGATAACTATATTACATCCGATGAAGAATTATTAAACAATCAAATCGGAGATTTTATCGATAATGCTTTTAATAATCCCGAAGTTCAAATTGATTTATTGGATTTTTTTGAAAATGTCATAGAAGAAGAAAGATTGTGCCTTATAAAAAGTTTAATTGAAGAAACATCAAATGATAAACTTGCTGCATTGTTATCATTAATAGCTCATTGCGAATTGAACAAAAACGAGGCACAATTAATTTCAAAAACTCTGATTGATACAAAAAGCCTCTATTCAACATACGGGCTTGAATTTTTAATTAAATCCGATATAAAAAATAATTTTTTTAATGAACTTGAAACTAAAAAAATCATCCAAACAATAAAAAAGAACAAATTAAAAGACAAAGATTTTTGTGATACATCTTTAATTAAAAATTCAAAAATCGATAAGTGTTTAATAAGCCTTGTTGACGGCAAAAGTATGTTTTCTTTAGTTTTTTCAAGGATATACAAAAACAACACAAGAAGCTGTACTTTATTAACAATTGATATTACAAAAGGAATAACTTCGGTTATTGGCTTTGCCAATTTGTCGCTTGAAGAATTTATGAAAATTTTAAAAAGAGTGTTTAATAAATCTCTTCCTGTTGAAATTAACCCTATTGCCCTTAAATCAATTCTTGATTTTTATTATGAAAAAAATTTCAAAACAAACACGCTCCTACCATACGAACTTGCCGTTTGGATGAAATATTTAGCCGATATAAGAACAATTAATTACGATTTATCGGAATTTTTAAATTCAAAATTGGAATTTGTTAACCTTTCGGATTCTAAAGTTAAAAAAATAATCAATTCTAAATTTTTTGAAAACTGGTTTTATATCTATAGCGAAAATAAAAACATTGATGAAATCATTAATTTTATCGAAAAACAAGAAAAATTTAATTTAGACGAAATTGAAAACCATATTCAAAAAATCCTGAATGATAAATTTATGTCGGATAATGAATATATTAAAAAAATACACTCCGATATTTTAATTCAATCATACGTTATCAATCTTTCAAGATTTAAAGCAGTTGCAAATACCGCATACAGCATTTGTTTTAATCGAAAATATTTAAGCGATTTTGTTAACTCAATTATAGATAAAAGCATCTTGCAGCATTACATAAACGAAAAAGAAAATAAAACTTCATGCGGCAATATGTTTAAAAAAGGCGAAAAAACCACTCTTTCGGCAAAAAATATAAATAAAATTATAAATCATTTCGGTGAAAAATGGAAATAAAAAAAAGAATAATAGCGCTTGATATCGGAACCAAAAAAATAGGTATTGCAGTCTGCGATGCTCTTTGGTTAAGCGCGCAGCCTCTTAAAACAATAAACAGAACCAAGGATGATGCTGCTTATTTGGAAATAAGAAAAATATGCAATGAATACCTGTGCGATACAATTTTAATAGGTGTGCCTTATAATATGGATGGAACATTAGGTTTCCAGGCAAAAAATTGTTTAAATTTTATAAAACCCTTAGAAAAAGAATTTAAAATTTTATATCAGGATGAAAGGCTATCATCATCAACGGCAGAAGAAATTTTAAAACAACAGGGTAAAAAATATACAAAAAATAAATCCATGGTTGATATGGTTGCAGCAAGCGTAATTTTGCAGGAATATATAGATAACAACAGATAGAAAGGAAAATATGCAAAACACGGATACACTTGAACAAGATATGCCTCAAATAATCAAAACAATAGGCGAAAATGGCGAAGAAATTTTTATGAAGCTTCAAGAAATCGTAAGCGTTAACGGAAAAGATTATGCGCTTTTATCTATCGTTGAAGAAGACACTTTGCCTAATTCAGACAGCGAAGAAGATGAACTTATTATAATGAAAATGAATAAGTCTGATGACGAATGCACTTTTGAAATAATCGAAGATGACGATGAATTTAATCTTGTAGCTCAAGCTATAACTGATGATGATGAAGAAGAAGATTAATTATATTTTTTTAAATTTGTCGTAATTTTATAAATTATTTTTAGCAACTTATCATCATTATTCTTTAAAATAGAATTAATTTCAGAGAGCATTTTTTGTTGCTTCTTCTGTCTGCAAATTTTCTGCCATGGTTAAAGTACGTTCTTTAAGCTGATTAATCTTTTCGATAAATTCCATATTTTCTCCTTTAATAAGTTAGCTTTACATTATAAAAGAAATATATACATTCATATTAACACAAAAAGGAATGTTAATATAACTATATCACAAAAGGGGATATAAAAATAGTTAATAAGACGTCATATATATACTACTTTTAATATAAGTAGTGAGGTATATTCCCTTATGTTTTATGACAAAGAATTTTTAGGCAAAAAGTTTAAAGAATACAGAAAGAAGGCAAATCTTACCCAGGAAGAACTTTCGGAAAAAATTGAAATAGCGGAAAAACATTACGGCAAATTAGAAAGAGGGGTTTTTATGCCGAGTCTTGAAACTTTTTTCAAGCTCATAGACACCCTTAAAATTCCTCTTTCGGAATTTGGCGCAGAGATGGAAAAAACAGAAAACACCAACAGGGACAAAATAATAAAAGAAATATATTCTTCCGACAATGAAGAACTTGAATTGTATTTAAACCTTATTGAATCGGTTAAAAAATATAATACATATAAAAAACATAAAAAAATCAACTGATTTCAACTAAACCGTCAAATTAAAATCACAAACAAAAAAATATGACAAAAACAAATGAGTAAAAATCCTTGATATATTTACTAAAAACAACCCCGGATAAAAGCTTGTTTTAATGAATCATTTTCAAAACTTTTATATTGGAGTGTTCTGCTTAAAATTTTTAATATTTTATTGTATTATCTTATAAGACAATGAGATTCAGTATGAAAAAGTTTAGACAAGAACATAAAATTTTATTTGGATTAATTATTTTTTCTTTATTAATAGCAATTATTTTTTCTTTTTCGAGTATATTACTATTTTTTGATGATGATTCCATAGAGCCGTCAAAAATATTAAATTATATTTTAATGCCTTTATTGCCTGTATTATTGATTGCATTAATCTCTTTTGCGGGAGCAAAAACTTATACAAAACATCCGAAAACAACAAAAATAATTACGGGAATTTTAACGGCACTTGTAATTTTTCTGCAAACATTGATTTATTTTGTTGTATTTTGCTTTAATTGCGCATTTCATGAAAAAAATTATGATAAATTACAAAATTATTCAAAGGCATTAGACAGCATCCATGCACCGATATGTATTAAACATTTTCCACAAGAAATTCCAAAAAATGCTAAAAATATTAAAATGAAAAAATCCGAGAATGCCTGGTTTGGTTCAGAAGAAATTTTATTAAAATTTGATATAGATAAAAAATATATTGAAGATGAATTAAAAAAGTATAAATTTAGCTATATAGAAAATGCAAAACAGACAAAACATGCTTTTGCACAATATATATTAAACAAAGCCGACATCCCGCGCGACAAAGAAACAAATTTTACATTCTATATTATTAACGATAGAGAAAGCGAAACGCCTCATCAAAACAGCTTCCCGTATCATTACGGAATAATAACCAATGACAACAAAACAACCGTTATATACTATTACATCAGTCCCGACTAATGACAAAAAGCATATTTTAAGGTTTTTTATCTAAACTTCTTGTTATTATTTAAAAAAATTTATTTTTCCGATTTAGCACTTAACTTTGTTTTATTAATCCTGATTAAAATTACAATAATATAAATAAACGGAACACAAAAAGTAAGAAAAACTCCCAAAAAAAAAGAAAATGTTTCCGCTATCGGAAAATTCGGATAAATATTTTGCAATTCGTATCTAAACCCCCCAAAAAGGAGCAGCAACAAAAAAGGAAAAAGCTGTTATATATAATGCATTAAAAAACGAATTAAAAAATCTTTTAAAAAGCAGGTCTTTTTTGCCTATAAAAGTAACAATGAAACATAATAATATAAGCAGCAAAAACAATATTGTCATTTTCATAATTACCTTTTTTCCAACTTAAGCAAAATCAGGATTGATACTATATAAAATAATGGAATTCCATACATGCAAACAACCCCCGCAAAATGGAATAATGACAATATCGGAAGCCCGGGATAACTATCCTGAACATCATGAGCCGAAGTAAAGAAAACCGATTCAATAATTAAAACCAAAGTACCTTAAAAAACGATTTCAAAAAACATTTATCGTTTTTATTATAAATATAAGCAACAACAAAACACAACAATGCAAGCATTAACAATAACATAATACTTGCATTATAAATCAGGTTTTATATATATTCAATGACATAAAATATATCGATATCATGAATCATCAATTAAATAATCATAAAACCGGGCGAATCTACAAAAACCGCCGGTCTCTTTATTATATTTATTTAATTATTTACAGTAATACTAATTTGTAAAAACACATGGTTTGATTATATTTTACAGATAGTTTGATTATTTTAGGCAAAATAAATTTAAAATGTTAAACAAATGAGCAATGTTTTCATTAATACATTCTTAATAAAACCCTGTTTTTAATACGGATTTCTTATAATATTCTATTTCATTGGGTACATACACATTAACTCTGAGAATAAAGCATTATCCCCCTATTTCCGACCTTTGTTTCGGTTTTGTATCAATTATGATATATTTAACTTATGCAAATTAAAGAAATAACTACGAATAAAAAGGATTATATGGATATTCTATTAATCGGCGATGAAGATAAAGCAATGATTAACAAATATCTGGAATCGTCAAAACTTTTTGCTTTGTACGATAATGATATCTTGACATCAATCTGTGCTGTTATGGAGATTGATAAGGAAACCGTTGAAATAAAAAATCTTGCAACTTATACGCAGTATCAAAATAAAGGCTATGCCTCAGCATTGATTAATTTTGTCTGTAATAAATATAAAACAAATTTTAAATATTTAATCCTTGGAACCGGAGAAAATAACAATACCTTGAAATTCTATAAAAAACAAGGTTTTCAAGAAACTCACAGACTAAAAAACTTTTTTATTGATAACTACCCGCACCCAATTTTTGAAAATGATAAGCAGTTGGTAGATATGATTTATTTAAAGAAAATTTTATAATATTCCAACCTTAAGAAAAAACTTCCGATTTTGTTTTAAAATTTTTAAAAGTTTGCGGAACTGGACTGTTCCAAAATAATCAAATTATCCGTATAGTTCAAATTTGGTGCGTATCTTACTGATAATATATAAATCTCAATCTATCCGTACAGTCCAGAAAAAGTCCAGTTTTCCAGTTTGATTTTTTTGGGAACACTTAATTTTTCCGACCCGAAAACGCCCACACAAAGCCTACTTTACCAAAATAATCTATCTAGCCGTACAAATCAAACCGATTGTAAAAGAACATTAATTATTAACCTGCAAGTTTTAAACCAACCTATATACCCTTCTTTTATATACAAGCATAACAAATTATATTCATAACTAAACCATACAAACCCCTCTTGCAACAAACCAAAATCCATGCGCAAAAAGGCAATAAAAAACTCCCCAGGTTGGACTCGAACCAACAACCTACCGGTTAACAGCCGGTTGCTCCGCCATTGAGCTACTGAGGATTAATTAGCGTATTTATAATATTTAATTTTTGCTCAATAGCAGAGCTTGCTTTGGTTTTTAAACCGTTCGCTTCGCTCACTTTGGAGCTACTGAGGATTAAATCTTAAAAGAAATTATCTTTTAGATATCTTGAATGAGGCGCTATGGGCTTAATTCAAGGTACTTTTTAAATATATCAAAAAAAAATTTATTTTGCAAGTATTTTTGATAAGTTTTTTATTAAACTTTTTGGGACTTTAAAGTTAATAAAAAAAATGCTATAATTACGAATAATATTTAAAGGAGATAATATGTGCAAAAAAAATGACAGCTCTTTTTGCTTTGCAATGGGTATTTTAGCGGGTGTTGTCGGCGGCATTGTAGCAGGTGTCCTTCTTGCGCCAAAACCCGGAGCAGAATCAAGACGCGAATTAAAAGAAGCCATTGACGAATTAAAAGAAAAATATTCCCCTGATGTAATTCAGGCAAAAGAGCAGGCAATGAATGCCATTAAGCGCTCAAAAGAAAAAATTGAAGATGCTTATGCAAAATTCAACGATTATCTTAAAGCAAAGCAGATGGCAAAAGCTAAAAACAACGAAACGAACGTTGACGAAATGTAGGTTGAAATATGATTAGTGCAAGCACGAGTTTTTCGATATTAATGCTTACAACAGTCGTTTGTTTGATTGTTTTGACGGTTTTTGTATGCAAATTAATAATAAGCGTTACAAAATTAAGCAACAATGCAAATGTTATAGCAACAAGCGTTCAAAAAGAAATTGAACCCACGCTTAAAGAATTAAAAGAAGCGGCAAAGTCAATTAATTCAATTGCAAACAGCGCCGATGAAAAATTTCAAAACACAAAAGCGGGTTTATCATCGTTAATCGGCTTAACATCTTGCGTTGGCGGCAAACTTAAAAGTTTTTCCCAGGGAATCCTTAAAGGAATTTCCTTTGGATTAGGTTTATTTAAAAAGTAAGAAAGGAAATATTATATGTCAACAGGTAAATTTATAGCAGGTTTTGTAATTGGCGGCGTGGTCGGCGCTGTTGCAGGAATTTTGTTAGCTCCCCGCTCAGGCGAAGAAACAAGAGAAATGATTAAAGAATCTTCTCAAAAAGCCTATGATAAAGCGGCAAATACGGTTAAAGAAATCCAAGAAAAAGCAGAATCAATCAGCAATGACATGGCTCGCAAAGGCGAAGAATTAATTAACAAAATTCAAGGAATGATTGATAAACAAAAAAATCAAGATGCTTAAAAACAAAAATCAATAAAAAAGCAAGCCTTAATATTCAAGGCTTGCTTTTTTATTTTCAAATTTAAGTTAAAATTTAAAATCAAAAAAGCTCCCTTAGTTCAATTCCAAGAGCGTTTGCGAGGGTTTTCATTGTTTTTGTGGTATATTAGTAACCCAGCAAAACATTAAAGACTATTATGTTTAAGATTTTAATATTTACAGGTATAGCCTTGAAAGGTATTATAAAAAACCCGCTGAATTAAAATCTAACCCTATCCAGCATATTTTTAACGCAAATTTTGGAGCTATGGTTTTTTAAGATAAAACCATAGCTTTTATCAATTATTTTATTGTATTCTTCTTTGTTGTTCAGGTAAAATTTTATTTTGGAAGCTAAATCATTTATATTGTCGTATGTTGGGATTATGTTATTAAATAAATCAAGTTCTTTTCTTTTGTCTGAAATTATTAGTCTTTTACAGGCGAGAGTTTGAATTGTTCTATAGTTTAGAGAACTCAGCCCTTGAGCGTTGATATTATATACGATTTTAGATTCGTTTATAATTTTTGCCATATCAATTTCATTATCAATAAAACCGCAATATGTATTTTGGATTATTTTTTTATCGTTTTCATTACATCTTTCTAGTGCATCCTCAAAGTGCCTTTTTATTGCATACCATCTAAAACTTATATCAGGCAGGAGTTTGTTTAGTTCTAAATATGTTTTAAGTCTTAAATCGGTATCTAATCTGCCCATAAATAAAACATCGTTTAGGGGAGTTTTAAAATCATGATAAATTTCACAATTTACAAAATGGGGTTGGTAGAATAAATTTTCTTTTTTTGCCAGTTCTCTATCCCAATAAAAAACAAATATATCTTTATTTTTTATAAATTCAATATACTTATCATATCCGACGCCTGAGGTTTTTTTTCTTATGTCGTCTGAAAAATAAGCAATTAGAGGGGTTTTTATATTATTATCTATTTTTATTTTAACGGGCGAAAAATCGTATCCTATAATGTAATCAAATTCAAAATTTTTTAAATTTTGAATTTTATCGTTTTTTAATTCGTCAAATACTATAACTTTATAGCCGTTTTGAATAAAACCGTCGATAAAACTTGAAGTTGTAAGCCTGCCTCCTATGCTAACAGGCATTATCGCTAAAATTTTTTTCATATATTTCTTATATTATCCATAACTTCAAAAACTTTTGTTTTTTTATGAGAAATATTTTCTATATATTTTTTCATAAATTGAAAACATTTATCCAAAAAAGAATAGTTAACAAGTTCATCATACTTGGATTTTTCGCTTATTTGCGTTTTTGATAAGTCGTATAAAAATTCTTTAACTTTATGATTTATTTTAATGTATTGACCTGATTCAAACGCACAATTTTTACACAAAAAACCGTTATAGCTTTTTGAATAATAAATATCCGATTCCAATTCTTTCTGGCATGTTGTACATGTTAAAAAATCAAGCCCCCAGCCCAGAATATTCATTATTTGAAGCTGAAATTTTAAAACAGTCAAAAGAATTTCATCAACATTGCTTGAATTTGCAATTTTATTATAAGAATCAAATATTAAATCATATATAAAGGATGAATTTTCGTCTTTATTGTATTGTTTTGAACAAAAAGTGTTTACAATTTCAGCTATATACATAGAATAAGACAGTTTATTTAAATCGTATCTTATTTTTGAAAAAGTGTTCAGACTTTGAGCCTGCGAGATTGTGTCTAAATTTTTACCTTCAAAAAGCATAATGCTGTTTGCGATAAACATCTGTATTCTTGCACCCAGTTTTGATTTAGGGCTTTTGGCACCACGCGCTACGGCGCTTATTAAGCCTTTTGATCTTGAAAACATCACAACAATACTGTCATTATCGTTTAGAGGATAATTTTTTAAATTTATTGCTTCGGTTGTGTAACTTTTTTTCAAAAATATACCCCATTTATCGCATTAAGTTAAAAAAGTCCTCAATAACGCTTATTTGCGTATTAATTTTTAAATCTTCCTTAAGCTCAAGGAACATTTTTTTGCAATTTTCGCGAACATTGATATCTTTATCTACAATAAAAATACTTTCCGTTTTTGAATCAAGCATTAGCGCTGTTTTTAGCATATTAATTTCCGTTTTATCTTCCAATTGAGGATGAATTATAAGCCATACTTTTGATTTTGCAAGGGCAATAAGACAAGAATTATAATAATTCATATCAATTTCGGATGCAGCGTCCTTTTTAATCGCATAAAGGTTTGGAAACATTGCACCTTTGCATTTCGGACAGCGCATAATTATTGAATTAAGATTATTTCTTTCATCCAAATATTCTTGTTTGCATTGTCTGCATATAAATAAATTTGTCAGTCCCAAAAAAGGAAGAATGTTTAATTTTTTATCACTTTCAGAGTTAAATATATCAAAATCAATATCGGTTTCTTTTAAAAGGTGCACAATGTCGCTGCTTGAAGAATTTGTTATCAGGTTTATCCTGTTATCTTTTAAAATCAGTTGTTCAAGAATTGTTTTCAGTTCCGAAACATTAACGTTAGATTGGGTATTAATTTCGTTTAATAATCCCAAAAGCTCGTTTAAATCAGTGTTTTGAGAATTAATTAATTCTCTGTATTTTAAAATATTTTTAATTTTTTCACTTGAATTATTTAAATGATAAAAAATTGCAACGCTTTTTAATTCGTTTTCTGTTTTTACCTCTTGCGTTTGCAGAGTTTGAACATTTTGTTCAATAACAGGTTCAAAAGATTGTTCCTTAATTTGATTATTATTAAATTGATTTAAATTATCATTTAAATTTTGCTCAACTTGAGGCTGAATAAGCGGTTGTTGTATTGCTTGAGCTTCAAATTCCTGATAAGAATTATTGAAATTTTCAAGAATTTGATTATTTTCAGCTTGTAATTCTTCGCTTTTTTGTATGTCTTTTGAACCCTCCATATCTTCCCTTAATTGCTCACTTGAAGCAAATTCCCTGAAAGGTTCAACTTTAATCGGACTTTGAGCGTATTGAGGCTGATTTGATAAATTTTGCCCTGATTTTGGCTCGCTTGAAGAAAATGCGCTGAATGCGTCAATTTTTGGCGCTTGCGATGGAGTTGAATATTGCGAATTTAGAGAATTATTTGTATTATAGCTTAAAGATGTCAGGCTTGAGACTTTATTTTCCGAGTTTTGCGACCCTATTTCGCTCATTTCAAGAATATCATCAATTGTAGGAATTAAAATCCCTTTTATATCCTGTGTTATATCATTATTTGATATTACTTCTTCTCTTATTTCTTTTAAAACATCCAAATATTCAAATTTAAACCCGCTGTGGAATTTTTCGTGGAGTTTATATGCTCCGTCTTTTAAAAGTTTTAAATCCATTTTTCTTAAAGCGACTTCAATTCGCTTAAGTGTCATTATTTCTGTTTCCGGGAATGGCGCCATAGTTTTCTCCTTTAAGTTTATAAAATAGAATCATCTATTGAATTTGTATTTTTGAGTTTTCCTCTTAACAATTGTTCCATTTCAACCTTTTCAAGGCTGAACTCCATTGCTGTTTCTTTTGTAATTACTTTGTTTAAATAAAGGTTAAACAATGATGAATTCATTGTCATAATATTACCTTGTTTACTTTTTTGCATCAATAAATCAATTTCATGAAGTTTGCCGTCTTTAACATAATCAACAACTGTTGATGTAAAAGTTAAAACTTCAAAAGCAGGGATTAAGGCTCTGTTTTTAACGGTTGGTACAAGCTGTTGATGAATTATACCTCGAACACAACCTGCCAATCTTTTCATAAATTCCATCTGGTTATTTTTTTCAATAAAACCGATAAGCCTGTTAATTGTAGCTATTGTTCCGTTTGTATGAAGGGTTGAAAATACAAGGTGTCCTGTTTCCGCTGCTTCTATTGCGCTTATTAAGGTATCATCATCTCTTATCTCACCGATTAATATTACATCAGGATCTTGCCTTAGAGCATACTTTATACCTGTTTGAAAATCAGGAACATCAATTCCAAGGCTTCTTTGAGTTATGATTGATTTTTTGTCTTCATAGATAAATTCAACGGGGTCTTCAATCGTTACAATGTGTTTTTTGCGATTTTCATTAATAAGTTCTATTATGCTTGCTAAAGTTGTTGATTTTCCGGAGCCTGTGGGGCCTGTTACAAAAACGATTCCGTTGTTAAAATTTGCATATTCTTTAATGAACTCTGGAATGCAAAGTTCACCCCAGCTTTTCATGTGATAGGGAATTATTCTAAAGGTAAATTTTCCGCCATATATATCGCGGCAATAATTGACCCTGTAGCGTGCAACTTCAGGGATTTCGTATATATAATCCGCATCTTTTAAATCGGATATTGCAACAGGATAGTCTTTTGGAAGGGTTTTTAATAAGATATCTCTGATATCGTCATTAGAAATTGTTTCGGTTGAAATTTTAAATATTTCGCCGTTTATTCTTAGCGAAGGGTATTTTCTGCAATTAACATGGATATCAGATGCTTTAGCTTTATGCGATTTTATTAAAAAATTGTCTATATTAAAAGCCATACTTCCTCTATTCCAAACTCCTTATAATAAAATATTTTATTTTATATTAAAAAAATATGCAATTTGCTAAATAAAATTTAATAATCGTTTTAATTAATCAAAATTTATTAGTTTATTTTCGTATTTTTCGATTAAATCGCTGTATCCGCCGATATCTACACCATCTATTACAATTTGAGGAAAAGTTGCGGGACTTTTTAAATTAAAAATTTCTGTCAATTTATCCCTCATGGCTTCTTCTTTATCTTCACAGGGAATTTCCGTATACTCAACATTATGTTCATCCAAAAACATTTTAGCCTTCATACAATAAGGGCAATAGTCAAGAGTATAAATTTCAACTTTTTTGGTCATTTTTTTGTATCCTATTTAAAATATTTCTTACCTGTTCTTTTTCATCCTTCGGTATATCCAATTTCAAATAGTCCTCAAAATATTCTTTAGCGGAGATTTTATCACCTCTTGATAAAAATAAGACACCCAGTTTTTTATACGCTAAAGGAAACTTTTCGCTAAGCATTAAGCACTTTAAATAAGCTCCTATTGCTTTATCTGTCTGTTCATCAGCCTGATAGGCTTCAGCAAGCATATAATAAATCAAATGGTTTCTTACTTTTTCTGTTACTAATTCTAAATTAGAAACAGCTGCAGGGTAATTACCCAACTCCATAAACACTCTGGCTAATTCATAATTATAATCCGCATTGTCAGGTTCTTCATCGGATGCAATTTGTAATAATTCAAGCGCATCGTCATATCTGCAATCTGCGATTAATTCTCTTATATAGTCAATTCTTGATAAATTGTTTGATTCCATAAAACAATTATTACACAAAACTACAATTTTTTTAATATTCTTTTTATATCGGATGTAATTAACATATCGGGATTATTTGTTATAAATTCATCAAAAAGAGTTTTTGCGGCGCGTTTGTTGCCTGTTTTCATATAAATCAATCCTGCAACTATTTTATTATAAGGGTTTATTGAATCTTTAAGATAGTTTTTAAGCTCTTTTTTATCCGTTTTCAACTTTATAAAACAATCAACAAGACTATCGTAATATGTTATATTCATACAATCTTTCCTGATTACTCCTAAAAGAGCATTTTTAGCAGTTTCATACCTTCCTAATGTCATATAACAACGGGCGATATTGTATAAATATGTTGCAGAAAGGTTGTTTTGATAAGAAAGATTATATGCAATTTCATATTCTCTTAGTGCAGCTATATAATTTTTTTCTTGAAAATAAATATTACCAAGCGCGTTATGTTCTCTTGCATTTTTAACGGCGTCAATTTTATTGTCCTGATAAGAATACACCCCGTAATTTGAAACAGCAAAGCAGTTTAGGGACGTTAAGAAAAATAAAAATATAATAAATTTTACTAATTTCATATTTCAATTTCTAAATTTTCTTTTGCAAACAATATTCTATCATTTTCAAAACTCGTTTGTAAATTTTTAAGTTTATTATCATCGTAATAAGGATCATAATGAAAAAAGAAAAGCTTTTTTGCATTTGTTAAATCGGCAACATCAATCGCCATTTCAAAAGTCGAATGTCCAAAGCCGTATTTAGGATTTTTAGGGTTGTTATAGTCTGAATTTGTATATTGAGCATCAGAAATTAATACATCACAATTTTTTGCAAAATCAATAAAGCCTTCATCTTTTCCTTTAATAAATTCAATATCCGTAGCATAAACAAGGGTTTTTGTTTTGTATTGAATTTTAATACATAAAGAACCGTATTTAGGATGAAGTTCCGTTTTATAAAAACTAACGACAATATCGTCTTCATTAATTAAAATACTGTCTTTTGTATTGTATATTTTTGTTGAGCCGTTTTGATTGATTACAACAATTTCATTTTGTGCAACATTATTTATTTTAAAATTGCTTTTAATTTCGCTTAATTTAAGAGGAAAAACTTTATCAAAAAGTATTGTCTCAAATAAATCTTCAAGATTTTCGCCATCAGGCGGAAAACCAAAAAGATTTATTTTTGCATCCTTAACAAAAAGCGGCTTATAAAATTGCAATCCTTGAATATGATCCTGATGAATATGACTTAAAAAAATGTTTGATTGTACTAAAGGCTTTGAAATTGAATCATTAATCAATTTATCCCCTATATCAATAATTCCTGTTCCACAGTCAAGAATAATTAATTGATTAAAACAATTAATTTCAAGCGAGGAGGTATTACCTCCAAACTCTAAAAATTCTTTCTTAGCAACGGGATAAGAGCCCCTAACCCCTCTGAATTTAAGTGTAAATGTGTCTTTCATTAATTTTAATACCTATTTTTGTATATAATAATTGAATTTTCTCTATCTTCTAGCCCCCCCCCCCTCGAGAATTTTAATATTATCATGCTTTACTTTATCGATTTTACATATTTTATCCAATCTTGTCCTATAAAAACTAAAATCAACCTTAACTTTATTTTTATAATTTGTAATCTTGATATTCCTAAATGCCATAGGGTAAGTTACCATAGCGGGAGTGGAGACATAAATTATATTATCCTTAGTTGTAATTTTTGTAGCATGATAATGTCCTTGAAGAATTATTATCGGGTTTTTATATTTTTCAAGTTCTTTAATTAGCTCTGATGCATTAAATAAAACATGGTTTTTTGCTTCATAAGGAGGATACAGGGCATGGTGCAATACAATAATTACTGTCTTATTTTTATTATTTTCAAGTTCTTTTTTAAAAAATTTAAACTGCATAGAATCAATAAACCCGTTGGCGGTTTTACTGTTTTTAATTGTAGAATCAAGAATTATCATTCTGTTATTTTTTATATCAAAAGCATAGAAAGTATCGTCAAATTTATAATTACCATTATATCTTTTTGTTAATTTTAACATTTCGTCTTTGTTTGAACCGTAAAAATCATGATTTCCAAAAGCGTTAATATAAGGATATTTAAGAATTTTAATTAAATCATAGAATGTATTAAGATTTTTTTTGGATTTATTATTTATTAAATCTCCGCCAAAAAGCACTATATCAACACCATTTATATTATTAATCCTTTTTAGCGCATCTTCTAACAATAAAGGTGAATATTCAACCGCATCAAAAGCCCTTGATTTATTGTTTTCAATATGAGTATCCGTTATATGAATAATGTTTAAAACATTATTCTTTTGCCAAAACAGAAAAAAGCAAAACAAAAACGGTATTATTATTAAAACAGGCAATAAAATTTTTAAAAGCTTTATTTTCATTTATTTAAATTTCTTGTGGTGTGGTGGCTTTATTCTTCTTAAAAAGATTTGAAAACCAAGTTTTTATTTTTGAAGGTTTTTTCGGTTTTTCGATTTTTTTACTCTTTTCAAGTTTTTTATTATCTTTTTGAATTTTTTTTAGCTGTTTTTGTTCTTGTTTAAGCTCTTTTTTCTTTTGTTTTTCAAGCTTCTTTTCTTCTTTTTTTGTTTGTTTATCAGTTTTTTGTTTTGTTAATTTTTTAATTTCTCTTTTGGTTGTTTTTGTTTGTTTGGTTATTTTTTTAATTTTATTTCTCTTATATCTTTGAGATTTCGGATGTTTTTTCAAAAATGTATAAGAATAATTTTTATCTTTTTCGCCTCCTTCAAGAATCGAATAAGATATTACGCTTTGTCTGTTTTGCTCTTTTATATCGTCTAATTTTGTCGGTATTGTATAAAATTCATACTTTACCCTGTCTTTAAAATTAGTTATTTTAATATGACGAAACGCCATAGGATAAGTTACCATAGCGGGAGTAGAGACAAAAGTTAAATTCCCGATTACTCTGATTTTTGAAGCATGATAGTGCCCTGATACCACAATAATCGGATTTTTATATTTTACAAGTATCTCATTAATCTTAGAAGCGTTTAAAATAGAATGATCATTTGCGATAAAAGGCTCAAGCGATGCATGGTGCATTGCAATTAATACAACTTTATCCTGATTTTTTGACAATTCATCATCCAAAAATTTAAGCTGTTCATCGCTTAATTCCCCGTTTGATGAATCTTTCATTGTAGCATCTAAAATTATAATTCTGTAGTCTGTTTTAGGAGAAAAAGCATAGTAGGTTTTATCAAAAATATAGTTAGGGTTATATGATTTAACGATATTTAAAACCTCATCTTTTTCCATTCCGTAAAAGTCATGGTTACCAAATGCATTTAACGAAGGGTATTTTAATTTTGTTAACAGTTGATAATATCTGTCAAAATTTTCATTTTTGGCTTCGTCGACTAAATCACCCGTAAACAAAACAAAGTCAAGCCCTTTGATATCATTTACCTGCTTAATTGCATCCTCCAATAAAATGCTTGACGAAGAAAGAGCTTTATATGAAGTATCTTCTTTATCAGTGGTAATATGAGTATCTGACATTTGAATAAAATCAAGTGTCATATTTCGAAATGAAAACGCATCCGCGCTTTTAATCGAAATAAAGAATGTGAATAAAAATATAAATAATAATTTTATATATCTATTTTGCATTTACAAGGTTTTCCAATTTATCCAGTAATTCCTGATAATTTTTATAAAATTCCCATCCTCTTGCTTTAAAGGCATATATTAATACCAAAGGCAAATTAAGGGCTTCATTTGTTTTTAGTTTTTCAACATAAGTTTTTTCAAAATCATCATTCAATCTTAATGTCCAGTTAGGATCGCCTGAAGTACCGGGAGTATTATAAACTTCATTGATTCCAAAAAAGTCCGTAAAGAATATTTGAATATTTTCTGCACGCGATGCAAAGCATTCAACAAGTTTCATAAATGCAAAGAATTTTTCATCACTGTACATCTTATGCCACATTTCATCTTTATTTCCGAATTCAGAACATAAATCTTCAATTAAATTTTTAATATAAGGATTAGCTTCTTCTTTGTTTACAAGTTTTGAAGCCCACATTCTTATCGGTTCATTATCGTGTGTTCCAACCATTACCCAGGAATTAGGGGTAATATTTTTACATCTGTAGGGATGGCTTTCTTCTGTCGGAACAACAAATTGAACAAGTTTCATTCCCTGAAGTTCGTATTTTTTCATAACCTGAACAACAGGATATGTAAGCGTCCCAAGATCCTCGGCTATAATAGAATCTTTATCAAGACCGCATTCTTTTGCCGATGCTATTACTATTTTTTCAATCATTCTGCCGTAAAGCGTTATTTGTTCATCCGACAAATTGTCAATCCAGCGCTCATCGTCAGGTGTTACAAACTTGCCTTCAATCGGAGTTTTGTTTATGTTTTCTTCTTTTGCAATTGAATAACGTTTAAGCTCAGGATGATTTGGAGATGAATACAGTCTTCCTGCTCCTTCTTCAACTTTAGGCAGGCTTCCTTTTTTATAAACCCAAGGGTCAATCAAGCCTACCGTGTGATCAATTCTAACCCCGCCGGGGTTTTCTTTAAACATTTTTGTATACAATTTTTTAAGCAAAATTCCCGCTTCACCGAGGCTGCCGTCAGGATTGAATAATTTATCGGGATTAACAACGCTAAAGCCCCATGCCTGACCGTCTTTTGAAAAATAATCGGGAGGACAGCCAAGACACCAGCCGTCTAAAAATAAAGACTGATACGCCCAGTTGTCTCTGTCTGAAAATGCAACCTGCCTGTCTGCAATCAGTTTTAAACCGTGTTTTTTAGCATATTCAAGCGTTTCTTCGCTTTGTTTTTGAACAATAAACTGTTCAAGTTTGTATTTTTCAATTACATCTTCGTATTTTTTAGAAATTTCTTCTATTCTTTTTTGGGCAATTTTTTTATCTATATCGCCAAACAATTTTTTATCGATTTCGTTTTTCCAAAAAGGCCAGTAATCACTGTTATTTTCAATTGATAAAGCTTCATATAGAGCATCTTTATCCAACCAGAAAGAATTTTCCTTTTTGAAATTTTCAAATTCATGCTTTAAATGTTTTGAAGCATTTCTTTTAAAATTCTTATAAAATTCATTTCTTGCTAAATCCAAACTTTCGTTAGCATAAATATAAGCTGCCTTATTTGTATCTTTGTTGGGATTCATCTCAACAATTTTATCCAGAGTTTTCTCTGATAAAATTTTATCCCATTTTGATGTTGTTAAATCTTTTAAATTGATAAAAAGAGGGTTTTTTGAAAAGACGGTACCTGTATAGGGAGAAGAATCAGACAGCTTTGTTTTGCCTGACGGCCCTAATTGAATTGCACTGAATACACCTTGCGCAAAATCAAAAACTTTTCTGGCGCCATGGGAATTATAAGTACCAAATCCCGTATTTTCGCTTTTTTCCGACGGGAAACTTACTCCATGCATAATTAAAGCCATATTCTTTTTATTTAGCGCATCAAGTGCTTCTTTTATTGTTTGTTTGTATTCTTTTGAAAATACCTTTGTTTCTTCCAATAACATCAAAATTGTCCTCTCCTATTAAGTTCAGCTAATAATTTGTTAAACCTTTGGCTTGCAAATATTTCCTTACCTGATTTAAAGACGCCTGCACGATTCTTGTAATTCTCGAACTTGAAAGTCCGACCATTGCAGCTATTTGCTTAACCTGAAGGTTGCGATAAAATCTGTATTCAACAATTGTTCTGTCTTTTCTCGGGAGTTTTGCAATTGCCTCTTTTATTAATTTGCTTAATTCCGAAATTTCCGCTTTTTCATCGGGTGTTGCCGATGTATCTTTAATAAAATCAAAAGGAGAATCATTATCAGAACTTGCAGCCATGATTGAATCTATTGATAAAATTGTTTCATAAACCGCTTCTCTTACTTTTGCAGGAGATACATCAAGAGTTGATTGATTTTCCGTATATTCTTCCTCAAACTCATTGTCTTCTTTTTTGTGTTTTAAAGTATACCATTTATATCTGTTTCTTAATTCGTTTCTAATTGCCCAGCGAACAGCTGTAGCTATATAAGAAGAATTGTAATGAGTCATTTCTTCTTCGGTTTTATCTTTGAATAATGCTTGTAGAGCTATAATTCCAATTGAGACAAGTTCTTCGCAATCAAGCATGTGGGAAGGGATTCTTCTGTATTCAACTTTTGCAACTTTTTGAATTATGTCTATGTAGTCTTTTAACTTAGCTTGCAATTTTGCTACCATCAAATATACTAATCCATATAAAAATTTTACTATTATATAATAAATAATGCAAACTGCTTTAGAATAATTAATACGACAGTATGTATTTTTTAAGGTTTAGACTATAATTTTATTATGGATTTATTTGAATCACTTGAAAATAACAATAAACAAATTCCTCTTGCGGAATTAATGCGTCCTAAAAGCCTGGATGAATATTTAGGGCAAACAAACGTGATAAATGAAAATTCACCTTTTTTAAAATTATTAAAAGCAAAAAGATTATTTTCTTTTATTTTATGGGGCCCTCCGGGATGCGGCAAAACAACGCTTGCAAGGTTATGCGCCAATTATCACGGTGCTTATTTTCTTGAATTATCCGCAGTAAATTCAGGCGTTAAAGAAATTAAAGAGGCTGCTCAAAAAGCTAAAGAAAAATTAAGGGAAGGCTCTAAAACAATTATCTTCATTGACGAAATCCACAGATTCTCCAAAACACAGCAAGATGCACTCTTGCCTTACATTGAAACAGGGCTTTTTTACTTTATAGGCTCAACAACCGAAAATCCCTCTTTTCATACCGTCCCTGCTTTAATTTCAAGAGCACAGGTAATAATGTTGAATAAAATAGATAAAGAAAGTTTAAAAAAAATCGTTAAAAAAGGCTTTGATTACCTATGCAATCAATACGGAGAAAAAAAATTCAATGATGATGCAATAGAACTTATTGTTAACTTATCCCACGGGGATGCAAGATATTGCTTGAATGCAACAGAAAACGGCTATTTTGCATCGGACAATGAAATAAAAAAAGAAACCCTTGAAGAACTTTTGCAAAAATCTTCAATAAGATATTCAATTGATTCACATTATGATTATGCAAGCGCTTTTCAAAAAAGCTTAAGAGGTTCCGATAAAAACGCTGCAATATATTATCTTGCCAAAATGCTTATCTCGGGAGAAGACCCGAGATTTATAGCGCGCAGACTTATTGTTGTAGCGTCGGAAGATGTCGGAAATGCGGATTTTAGAGCACTTTTAATAGCACAAGCGGCACTTGGAGCGGTTGAACATCTGGGGATGCCTGAAGCAAGAATTGTTTTAGCGCAGGCGGTTGAATTTATCGCAAACGCCAAAAAATCAAACAGGGCAATTATGGCAATTGATAACGCCATAAAAGATATTAAAGACGGGCTTGATTATCTTCCTCCGATGCATTTAAGAGATGCTCATTATAAATCGGCACAAAAATACGGCTTTGGAAAAGGTTACGTTTATACCCATGACAACCCCGATTACAAACAACAATTCATGCCTGACGAGATAAAAGAGCGGAAATATTTTAATTATTAATATAGCGCGTTAATATAATTGCTAAAATATTTTAATTTGTGTAGAATTATTGTTATGAAAAAAATATTAAAATATATTTTTATATTCATATTTTTCACTCTTAGTTTTATGTTAAATACGGCAAGTGCTAATGTTAACGCTTTTAATAATACAACAGAAGCTGTAATTTATAAAAGTTCAAACAATGAAGCCGTTATTTCAAGCAATAAAGAAAATAACTCAGCTTATATTAAAAACGAAACCACTCAGCTTAAAATAAAAAATACAAGAAACGGTTTTTCGCCTTTTATATTTTCAAAATCCAAAAAAATGTATTTAAAATGCGAAAAACAAAAAAATAAATTTAATTTATTAAAACGATATGGTTTTTCTTCTTTCCCCAAAAGTCAAATTCTGGCGCGCGCTCCATAAAACCCGACCTTTTTTGGTTATAAATTTTAAAAAGAATGGAGTAAAAATGTCGCAAGAAACTCAAAAAGAAACTGCTTCTGTTAATTTAAAAGAGGAAGCCATTATGAACTATGAATCAACAGGTGCAATAAAAGGTGTGGTTTTGACCGTTGTTTTAATAGGGATAATGTATGTTATTTCTTTATTTGTAAATTAATAAATTAAAATCGGAGATTAAATTTTAATCTCCGATTTTAATACGGGTAATAATATATAACTATTTCTTTATTTTTCTTTATTTTAGCATGCCCGCCTTTTATGAAATTTGTCAAAGATCCCGTCGGAGGAAGGGGAGTTAGCGCCCATTTTAAGGGAAACACAAGCAAGCTTAAATCAAACCCGAATTTCTCATAATAATTTGTTAAATGTTTGCTATCAATATTTTCCGCTTCGAAATTTCCCAAAATAACGCTTGCGGGGATTCCGTTCATACCGTTTGTTATTATTGTTTCAACCCTTGCTTTTATGATTGAATCAACAGGAATTAAAATATGTCTTTTATATACAACAGGTTCAACTGTTTTAAATTCAATAATCTGACCTTCATAAAGCTCTTTTTCCGATTTAAAAGGTTCTAATATTTTCATTTTTATCGGGATTCTTTTTGTATTTTGATAATTATATTCTAAATTAGCTTTAGGTTTTTCAATTTCTTTCCATTTTAAAGTCGCGTTTACAAATTCATCTTCAACAAACGCGCAAGCCCTAAAACACATAAAAGAAAAAATTATAAAAATATAAAAAATTTTATTCATACTTTAACTTTTCCCCTGAGCCTGTCATTATTTTTTCTTGAAGAAGTCTTCTGTTATCCCGGGAAGTCAAAAGAAAATTCTGATAGTTTTCATTATCGATATACTCGTTATTTTTTAAATAATAAGGATATTTTACATAAATATATTCATAAATTGTTGCAAGACGTTTTGATGTTAAATTATGATTGGATACAGCATCAAACCTTCTTTGAGGAGAAGTTTTTTGAATGTAAGTAATTAAAGCAACGGGGTTATATCCGGCATTTACCATAAAATCAACCGCTCTTTTATCGGCCACCATTTCAAACTTCTTTGGTGCGGCACTTACCTGAAGCGATCTTAAAAAACCTCCGAATACACCATCAAACGACCTTAGCGCAATTGAAATCCTACGCGACAGAAATGCTGCTAATTCATTTTCGTCTTCTATATGTTTATATGCGTATTTATAAACAACAACCTGTCTTTTTGTAAGGGTTGTATCAAGTTTAAGTTTTGTTTTTTTATCCGCATCGTCGTATACAAAAACAACGGGTTTTGAAATCTTATTTGCATTTAAAATCTTCATAGCGCAGTTATTTATTCTGCTTTGGATGCTTTGTTCTTCAATTAAAACGTTATCATCCGCAAATACGGATAAACCCGATAACAAAAATAATACTAAAGCTATCTTTTTCATCGTTCCACTTTTTTAAACTATCCTAAACCAATAATAACATGAATTTAAAATATAAAAAAAGACTAAAGGAAATCCTTTAGTCTTTTTATTATAAAACATATTAATTATTTTATGTTTGAATAAGTCCATGCGTCTTGATTTGGAGATTCAAAAGATGAAGAATTGTTTCCGCTGATTTCATCTCTTGCGCCGCCATGGGCAATCGGTCTATAGACTCTGTTAAAGTATTCAATTACCATTCTGTCTGAATTGAAATAACCTTCAGCAGTTCTCATAGCCTGACGCATCAAACGAGCCCATTCTTCTTTATTTTCGTAATATGTCGGAATGATTTCGTTTTCAAGAGTATTCATGATGAATCTATGGTCTTTCCAGTGTCTTTCTTGCCATGGAATATCATCGTCAAGTCCGGGGTATTCAACAGTGTAACCGTTTATACCTGGGAAAGTACCTTCAACTGTCCATCCGTCAAAGATTGAGAAGTGAACAGCACCGTTCATATTAGCTGACATACCTGAAGTACCCGAAGCTTCTAAAGGACGAGTCGGAGTATTTAACCAAATATCCGTACCTTTTTTAAGTTTAGCGGATAGCGCCAATTCATAACCCGGTAATACTACCATGTTTTTCATGGTGTATGATTTTTTCAGGATATTATTAAATGTTTCTTTTCCCATTGCATCATCAGGGTGGAATTTACCTGCAAAAATCAATTGGACTTTATTTTCATTTAATAATTTTGAAATTCTGTCTTCATCCATTAATATCAACCAGGCACGTTTATAATCAGCAAATCTTCTTGCCCAGGTAATTGTTAAGACATTAGGATCAAAGCGTTTACCTTGAGTGTCTGAAATGTATTGGAATAATTCTTTTTTCATTTCATGTTTAACATCAAGCAATTCTTGAGAAGTTTTTGCTTTTGCAATTCTTTCATCTTGCCAGTAGTGAAGGTTAACTGCGTTTGTAATTGCTTTAATCGGGCATCTGTCTTTTACCCATTCCCACATTTTATTTGCAACTAAGCCGTGAAGCTGCGAAACAGCGTTTGCAATTCTTGACATTCTTAAAGCTGCAACAGTTAAAGAGAAGTTTTCACCGCCCAATTCAACAGCTGTTTCTCTTGAGCAGCCCGAGAAGAAGCCTGCTTCAACAAGTGTATCTACCCAGTGTACTTCATTACCCGCAGGAACAGGGGTATGAGTTGTAAATACCGTTTTTTGTCTAACTGCTTTAAGATCTCCGTTGAATTGTCTCAATAATTCAAATGCAGCAGGAAGCGCATGACCTTCGTTTAAGTGAATAACGTCAAAATTATATCCGACAGCTTGAAGAATTCTGATACCGCCGACACCAAGAACTGTTTCTTGAGCTACACGGATTTTTTCATCTCCGTCATATAATTTATGAGAAATTCTTCTTGCCCATTCCGAATTACCTTCAACATCCGTTGTTAAAAGATAAATCGGGCAGGTGCCGAATAAACTTTCTTCAACCTTATAAGCTTTAACAATTACATCTTCGCCAAAAACTTTTATGGTTGTTGAAACTTTTAAATCGGTTAAAAAGTCGTAATGTTTTCTGATGTATGCTACTTCTACATTACCGTTTTCGTTGATTCTTTGATCATAGTAACCAAATGACCATAACATAGTAACACCGACCATAGGCATTTGAAGATAGCCCGCAGATTGCATGTGAGAACCTGCAAGAAATCCTAAACCGCCTGAATATGTTGCTAAGGATTGGTCAATTGCGATTTCCATTGAAAAATAAGCTACGTTTGGTAAAGCCATAAATTTAATCCTTTTAATACTAACTACGTTTTTTAGATTTTAATTAAATATTAACACAAATATAATTATATCCAAGGAATAATTCTAAAGTGTTAATTAATCCGTCCTATGTTATTATATGAAAAAAAATTTTTTTACCATGGTAAATTTGGAGTATATGATACAAAACTTAATAATTTTATCTATTAAATGTATTATTTACTTGATGGCGCCTTTAGTCTTATAATTGAATTAATGAATAAAAATTTAATATTTTTAATCTTATTTTTATTTTTAAATTTTACGTCTTCATTTGCCATACAGGAAGTTAAGAAAATAGGTCTTGAAGATGCCATTAATACTGCTCTTGCAACAAACCCGCAGGTTAAAATGGCAAAACTTGACGTTGAAGCATCCAAAAATGACATTAAAGCGGCAAACCAATTAAAAAACCCCTCTTTGGAAACTTTTCAAAACATAGGTTCAACGGCAGGCGGGAACCCTCAACAAGTCGGCGTTGATTATGTTATTGAAATACTAAAAAGAGGAAAAAGAAAATCATACGCGCAGTCAAAATCAATAATTGCATCAGATAATCAAAAATTCCAGGAATACAATTTAATTTGCGAAGTTAAATCTTCATACATAAATCTGCTTTTAAAAAAGAGTAATTTAAGATTTATCGCGGCGCAAATGACTCTTGCTCATGAAATATATGATGATTCAATTAAAAAATACGATAACTCGGAAATCCCAAAAACCGAAGTTATTCAATCACAAATTGCCTATAACCGCGCAATAATGTATTATAAAATAGCAAGAAGCGAAGTAATTAAAGCGCAAAATGCCTTTAATGCGGTAATGAACGCCAGAGATTTTGACTACGATACAAACGAAGATGTTCTTGATAATAACTATGAAATTCTTCTAACTGCAGACCCGCACAAGCAAAATTTTACTTTTGAAAAAATAAAAGAATACACGCTTGCAAACAGAAAAGACCTTTTAGCCGCAAAAGAAAAAATTCAAAATGCGCAGGATAAATTAAAAATCGTAAAAAGCCAGCTTATACCCGATTTAGAACTAACAGGCGGCTACGGGTATCAAACAAAAGGTATATCTGATTCAGGCGCTTTTAAATCAGGTGCTTATGCGGGGGTATCAATTGTAAATATACCTTTAGTATACAGATATCAACCCGAAATTAAAAATGCGCAGATTGATATTGAAAAAGCTAATTTAAATTACACCGACCTTGAAACAGATATCATAAGAAACATAACAGACGCCTGGGAAAAATATACAATTGCAAGAGAAAACCTTAATTTTTACGATAACGAGCTTCTTTTAAATTCACAGGAACTTTTAAGAGAATCTTTAAATAATTTAAGCAAAAAAGAAATAACTTTAACGGACTTCCTTGTTTCAAAGAAAATGTTTATTGAACTTGAACTTGGCTATAAACAGGCATTGTATGAATACTACATAAGTTTTGCCGAACTTTTAAAAGAAATGAATGCGGATTATAAAAATTTAGATGAATTTATATAATTACTATTGAGTTAGCATTGAAAGTATGTTATAATCGTAGTATAAATAATAAAGGTTTTTATAATGTCATTCGATATGGGCCCTTTAAACAATTTATCTAACGTACAAAAAAGCGCCAAAACCTGTGCAGGCGGGGGCGGCAACACAGGCTACTTCGCCCGCGGGCAAGAGGAAGATGAAAACATCGTCGAGTTTGCAAAAGATTATCCTAACGATTCTTTTGAAAAGATAACCCTTGATGATATTCAAAAAAATGACGATGGCGACTTTTTTGCAATAATTAAAAAACTGTTTTTAAAAATTATTCAATTTATTAAAAATATTTTTAAAAAATAGCTCAAATTTGACTTAATATTTTTTCCCATATTAAAATATCATATACGGGAATATAGATTTATGCCATTTATTGAGCAAGATAAGAAAAATTTAAGCACCAAAAAATTTGTTTTAAAAAAAAGAGAAAACCTTAAAACAAATTACAAAGTCGATTATGAAAACGAGCTGAATGAAGCTCAATTAGAAGCCGTTAAAACAAAAGACGGTGCAATTCTTGTCGTTGCGGGCGCAGGAACAGGTAAAACCAAAACTCTGACTTATAGATGCGCAAGACTTATTGAAGACGGGATAAAACCCGAAAACATTCTTCTTTTAACGTTTACCAAAAAAGCAAGCAAAGAAATGCTTAACCGTGCGTCTTTAGTTTTGGATGAAAGATGCGATAATATCGCAGGCGGTACATTTCACAGTTTTGCAAATTTAATTTTAAGAAAATACAGCTCCTATTTAGGACTTAAAAACAATTTTACGATTATGGATTCTGTGGATGCGCAGGATGTTGTGCAGCATATTACAAACAGTCTCTATTTAAAAAAAGAAAAAAGATTTCCCAAAAAATCAACAATTCTTGAAATCTATTCAAAATCAATAAATAAAGAGCTTCCCGTCAAGGAAATAATCGAAAAAGAATATTATAATTTTTCCGATATTTGTGAAAAAATAATTGAAATCCATAAAGGATACGTAAATTATAAACGCGAAAATTCAATACTTGATTATGATGATTTACTTTTGTATTTAAAATTTTTATTAAACGATTATGAAAATATAAGAAAAAAACTATCAAACCAATATAAATACATAATGATTGATGAATATCAAGACACTAACACCCTTCAAGCAGACATAATAAAGCTTCTTGCAAGCGAACACAATAACGTTATGGCTGTCGGGGATGATGCTCAAAGCATATATTCTTTTAGGGGTGCAAATTATAAAAATATACTTGAATTTCCTTCAATTTTTAAAAACACAAAAATAATAAAACTTGAAAAAAATTACAGAAGCTCACAAAACATTCTAAACCTTACAAACGCAATAATTTCAAAAGCACAGACAGGATACAAAAAAGAACTTTATTCCGACATAAAAGATTTCAAAAAACCCGCAATTATAAGAGCAATTAATTCGCAATTCGAGGCTGAATTTGTCTGCCAGAAAATTCTTGAGCTTTTGGATGAAGATATTGAACTTAGTGATATTTGTGTTCTTATAAGAAATGCAAGAATGAGTTATAATCTTGAAATTGAATTATCGAAATACAACATTCCCTATCAAAAATTCGGCGGCCCGAAATTTATGGAAGCAGCACACATTAAAGATATAATCGCGCATTTAAGAATTATTTTAAATCCTGATGATGAAATAAGCCTGAGCCGTGTTTTGCTTTTGTTAAAAGGAATAGGAACAAAAGCGCTTAATCAAATAATTCCTCAAATGAAAAATAAAAACTATAATCAAAAACTCTTACCATCAAAATTTAACTTATCTCTAAGTCCATTATTTAAACTGCTGTGCGAAAATGATGAAAATAATTTATCGCTTTTAGAGCTTGTTAATAAAATAATTCAATACTACAAACCGATTCTAAAAGATAAATATGACGACTGGCAAAAACGGGAAAAAGACTTGGAGCATTTTTCATATTTAGCTTCTCAATATAATAAACTTGATAATTTTTTATCCGATTTAGCGCTTGAACCCCCTGAAGCTTCCGTTGAAGGAATGTATAAAAGAAATATAAAAGACGATTGTTTAACAATTTCCACCATTCACAGCGCAAAAGGGCTTGAATGGAACAGCGTTTTTGTAATCGGTGCGCTAGACGGCAGATTCCCAAGCGCGTATTCGTTTAATTCAAGCGAAGAAATGGAAGAAGAATTAAGATTAATGTATGTAGCTCTAACAAGAGCAAAATCGGATTTATTTATCAGCTATCCCGTTGATATGTACGATTATTCAAGTCAGATGATTTTATCAAAACCTTCAAGATTTCTTGATAATCTTGATGAAAATCTTCTTGAAAACTGGGATATAGTAGAAGAATAATTATTTAATAAATTTAATTTTTGATTTAATTTTCTTTAAAAATTCGCCTAAATATGTTGTTAATATAACTCCTGAAATAAAATAAAAATATGTACTTTTTAAAGGACAATAAAACCAATATATATCTGAATTATTTTTTATATTAAAATCAATTCCTTTTATATAAAGCAAAAAGTAAGTAATAAAATTAAAAACAAGTAAATGATTAGCCATTATGTGGTAAGTGTTTTGTCCTATTTTATGTAAAAAATTCCAATTTTTAACTTTTTCATAAAATACATCAACCAAAAATAAGCTCATCCAAATACCGCTAAAACTCGTTAAGATTGGAACAATCCAATTATCAAATTCACCCCATATTAAAATATAACTTAATCCTATGCCATCCTGCGGTGTATAGTCTTTGTTTGTAAGCCACAAAAGCGCCTGAAGAATAATAACAAAATAAAATATTTTTGGAGTGAAGATATTATAGTTATCTTTAATTTTTGTATAAAACAAAAATCCCGCATGGATAAATAAAAGAGAAAATATTGTTCTTAAAAAATATAAAATGTATAAATTTTGCGCAAATTGTGATAATTGTATTGCGCAAAGCGCAAAAAGAAAATATATTAAAAATCTTAAATAAGGGTTTATTTTTATATAATTTAAAATTTTATAAACAATTAAAGAAGTAAACAATTGAACAACAAACCACAAAGGCGAAATTAAATCAATCTGATGTCCTGTTAAAAAAGGTATTATAAATTCGTTTTTAAAAGTAACGGGCATTGCCCAAAATTTTCCGACATAAGGCGCAATTAAAATCGTAATTATAAGATAAACAATGCAATAGAGAATATAAGGAACCATTAAAGATTTAAATCTTCTTTTAAAAAATTCAATAAATCCGTACTTTTCTTTATACAACATGCCTGAAATAAAGAAAAACAAAGCAATTTGAAAAGAATAAGGAGGAAATAAAGGAATAAGCGAAAATTCAAGATGCCCCGATACAACAAGTAAAATTGCAAGAGCTTTTAAGATATTTATTTTATTGTTATAGACTTCATTCATAATACTCTAAGTTAAGTTTTTTAAATTTTTACTTATTTAAATTGTTTTTCCCTTTTATTTTTTTTAATTATACAATATTATTTTTTTAGTAAAGATTAACTATTAAAAAATATTTATAATAAAAAGAGGAGGAAAAAATGAAAAAGACATTATCAATTTTAGCCCTTTTAGCAATCATGACAACAACAATAACCCCTGCTTTAGCAGAAGCAACAAAAGGAACTCCGGGAGAAGTATCGGGGCGCTCCGTCGGTGCTGCGGCATTATCTTTAATTATTTGGCCCGGTATAGGACAATTAATTAACGATAACCCTGTCGATAAAAACGTAACACACGCTATTTTAGGTCTAACTGGGATATTCAGAATCTGGTCTTGTTATGATGCGCTTGTTGATAGAAAAGGCGGCGTTTGGCATAACAGAATATAATTTAAAAAATGCGGGCATAATACCCGCATTTTTAATTTATTATTTTATATTCTCTTCCTAACGACGAAATTATATCAACTGCTTTATCTATTTGTTTATATGATAAATCTTTCATAGCGCAAAGTCTTAATCTGCATTCTTTTCTCCTTGTTGCAGGATAAGTTACTATATTTACATAAACTCCTTTTTTTCTTAATTTATCATACATTTCAAATAATATTGCTTCATTTCTAATCATAACGGGAATAATTGCAGATTGAGAATTGCCTGTGTCAAAACCTGAATTTTTTAATTTTTCTTTTAAATAATTTGTTTTTTTAATTAATTCTTTTCTTCCCGCTCTATCTTCATTAATTAACTTAAATGATTCGCACAACCCTGCCGCAATATTTACAGGAAGAGCGGTTGAGAAAAAATAACTTCTTGCATACAATCTTAAATATTGAATAATTTCTCTCTTTGCCGCACAATATCCTCCTAATCCTCCGGGCGCTTTTGATAACATTCCGACATTTAAATCAATTTTATCTTCAACACCACAAAACTGCGCGGAACCTTTTCCGCTTTTACCCACTATTCCAATCCCATGGGCATCATCTACCATAACTTTACAGTTATATTTTTTAGCAAGTTCAACAATTTTATCCAACGGCGCAATATCGCCATCCATTGAAAAAACACCGTCCGTTATAATCAACCTTCCTGTTTGATTTGAAGGAATTTTTGATAAGATTTTTTCAAGATATTCCATGTTTCGATGGGGGTAAATTTTTATTTGAGCACCCGATAATCTGCATCCGTCAAAAATTGAAGCATGGTTTGCACTGTCATTTATTATTATATCGTTCTTTGAACAAAGTGCCGAAATTATCCCCACGTTTGCCCCGTATCCGCTCGGAAAAACTATGGCATCTTCGCAATTGTAAAATTTTGCAATTCTTTTTTCAAGTTCTTTATGAATTTCGCTAATCCCTGCATAATTTGAAACAGCACCTGTTCCGTATCCGAATTTTTCAAGTGCCGATTTTGAAGCTCTTATAACATCCCTGTTTGTTGATAAATTTAAATAAGAATTTGACCCGAGCATTATGACACCATGGATAAAACCGTCTTTTTCTTTTATTTTGGAATAAGGCTGAACTTTATTTAAAACAACCATCCCCAAAGCCTCATTACCTGTTAAAATTCCGCTTTTTAAAACTTCGTCAAGCCTTTTTGTTTTATCAAAAATACTTTCTGCGTCCATAGTATCGACAAAATTCTCAAATTTTAAATTCATAAACTTTTTATTATCCAAAGATGAAAGCATTTTAAATTCCTTATTTTATTTTTAAATATCTAACAAACTACCTCTTTTTAAAAAAGATATCAATTATAGACATGTTTAATATTCTTAAACGATACTCGATTAGTACATATATGTTATTTTTAAACTATGGATGAAAATTTTGTTAATTATTTAAATTTTTTGGACAAAAAACTAAAAAACTTTTTCGAAAAACAAAAACCGTATATTTTTTGCAAAAAAGGCTGTGCAAAATGCTGCAAACAAGCACATTTTCCTTATAGCGAAGCTGAATTTAAATATTTAATTTTCGGTCTTAAAAAACTGCCAAAAGATAAACAGGAAACGATAGAAAAAAACATAAAAAAAACTATCAAAGATAAATTAAATCATAAAGAAGATAACTACAGATACAACTGTCCGTTTTTATTAAATGACGAATGCAGCGTTTATGATTACAGAGGGATAATTTGCAGATCTTTCGGTTTAATGTACAGAGACGACAAAGGAGCGCTAAAAGTTCCTTTTTGCGCGCTTCAAGGACAAAATTATTCCAATGTTTTAAAGGACAAAAAATTATCCATGGAAGAATTCAAAAAAACAGGACTAAAGCAAAAGCCTCTTACTTTTAGCGTTGATTATAAATTTCTAACGGATGATGATTTTGCAAAAGGCTTTAAATTCAGCTTCGGCGAGATAAAACAGTTAATTGATTGGCTTATTGAATTTTATAAATAAAATGCAAAAAATATCGTTTTTGAGCTTTTATAAAGTATGGAAATATGTGGAATTAAAAATAATTTTCAAAACTATAAAGGCAACAGACAATTAAGAAAAATTAAACGCGAAATTAAGCCTTTAATGGACTCGTGCCATTATTCCAAAAGAAATTTGATTGAAAACCCGCAAGATATATCTTTTCAATTAGTTGACAGCAAAATTTACATAAAAGGATTTTATGCGTCCTTCGACAAAGAAGATGAATTAGACGGGATATGCGAAGAATTAAGCTATAAAACAGGAAAAATTCTTGAAGAAAAGTATAAAGGCAAATATATTCCCGTCTGTATTTCCGCCATAGATTACGAACACAACTTCGACAAACACTGCTGCTTATTTTTATTTAAAGATAACAAACACACAAGATACATAAAAGAACAATTAAACAAAGCCTATAAATACATTACAAAAGCCAATCAGATACAAAATGATTTAAAATCAAGCCCTTTTGACGAATTAAAAATTCAAACCTATCATGCGCTTAAAAAACGTATTCAAGAAATTTCAGACAATATAGAAGCAAAAATTGAACAATATAATTTATTAAACGACGGAATTTTTATTGACCCTTCTTTTGGGGTAATCGAAAAATATAAAAAAATAAAAGATTACGAATTTTTATATCATTTTTGTACTATTGAACAAAATAACCCCTATAAAAACGGCGGCGCTTTAAAAAAACTCAGCGGATATTTAATTCCTCTGGGATTTATTGAAGATATTTTCCCGCAGTTATTTAAAAAAGAGGACTATCCTAAAGATACTCTTGTAATGTTTTTTTTGGATGGAGATAATAAAGATAAAATTTCACTTATTGTTGATGAATACAAACACAGAAAATATGACGTATATGATCTGGAATATTTAAAAAAATATTACAAAGACTCTGATGTAACAAATTTTTTAGATGTTGCAAACAAAAAATTAAACAGCGAAGGTTTTTTAAGTAATGTGAAAGTATATTAAATTTTAGTTAAGAATATGACATCAATTTGTTTTTGCTATATTATATTTTTAAACAGAGCATCATTGGAGGAATTTTAATGGGATATGAAATTTTATATAAAAAAGAATTATGCCAAAATCAATATGAAATAAGGGTTAAAGCGCCTTTTATTACCAAAAATGCGCGCGCGGGGCAATTTATAATTTTAAGAACCGATAAAAACTCCGAACGCATCCCCTTGACAATTGCGGATTACGACAGAGAAAACGAAATTTTAACAATTGTATATATGGCTGTCGGCTATACCACAAAAAAACTGGCATCACTAAATGTAGGCGATTGTATAGAAGATATAGTAGGGCCTCTTGGAGTACCGACACACATTGAAAAATACGGCAGAATAATATGCGTAGCCGGAGGCTACGGTGCTGCTCCCTGCTATTTAATTGCAAAAGCTTTTAAAGAAGCGGGAAATGAAGTCCATATGGTCATGGGTGCCAGAACAAAAGATTTAATCTTCTGGGAAGATAAAATGAAACAAGCCTGCAATAAACTATACATAACAACTGATGACGGTTCATACGGCATCAAAGGTTTTACAACAAATGTTGCAAAAGAAATAATTGATTCAAACAAAGTTGACTATGTTATAGCTGTAGGCCCGATGCCTATGATGAGAGCGGTTGCGGAACTTACAAGACCTTACGGTATTAAAACGGAAGCATCAATGAACCCGATTATGGTTGATGGTACGGGAATGTGCGGTGCATGCAGATTAACCGTAGGCGGCGAAGTTAAATTCGCCTGTGTGGACGGGCCTGATTTTGACGCGCATAAAATAGATTTTGACGAAGTCATAAACAGAACAAAAATCTATAAAGCAGAAGAAAAAAGATGCGATGAAACAAAATGTAATCTTATTAAACAAGGTATAGAATTAGAAGCTAAGGTATAAATTATGAATGAAGTCGTTAAAAAAAGAATTCCCTTCTGTCCGCTACTGTCGGCAGGAACCGGTGATTTAAAAGTATGTACACAGGAAGACTGCGCCTGGTACATTGCAAGCACAAAAACCTGTGCAATATATGTTATTGCACACAATAACGTTTTAGATATCAAAGCAAAACAAGGAAAATAAAACGCCATGCCAAAGCCCATGACAATAACCGAAAAAATTTTTGCACTTCACGCTTCAAAAGATTACGTAGAACCTGATGAATTAATTGAAGCTAAGGTTGATATTACTTTAGCAAACGATATTACAGGCCCTATTGCAATTGAAGTATTTGAAGAAATCGGGCTTGACAGTGTGTTTGATAAGTCAAGAGTCGTGCTTGTACCTGACCATTTTACTCCGAACAAAGACATAAAATCGGCACTTCAGGCAAAAATTTTAAGAGAATTTGCCAAAAAACAAAATTTAGTGCATAAATTTGAAGTCGGAACCATGGGAATTGAACATGCTCTTTTACCCGAAAAAGGTATAGTAACCGCAGGAGATTTAATAATAGGCGCGGATTCTCATACCTGTACTTATGGAGCACTAGGCGCTTTTTCAACGGGAGTAGGTTCAACCGATTTAGGATGTGCCATGGCATCGGGTTCAACCTGGATAAAAGTCCCAAGAACAATAAAAGTTGTTGTTGAAGGGGAATTTCAAAAATACGTTACATCAAAAGATTTAATTTTATACTTAATCGGTAAAATCGGAGTGGATGGCGCTTTATATAAAACTCTTGAATTTTGCGGTTCAACATTTAAAACAATGTCCATGGATCAAAGATTTACTCTTTGCAATATGGCAATTGAAGCGGGCGCTAAAAACGGCATAATCGAGCCTGATGAAATAACCATGGAATACTTAAAAAACCGCTCAATAAGAACACCGCTTTATTTAAAAAGCGATAAAGACGCAAATTATGAACAGGTTATTGAAATAGATGCATCAAAAATAGAGCCGATTGTTGCTTATCCTCACCTGCCCGGAAATACGCACACAATAAATGAAGCAATTAAAGATGATATTAAAATCAATCAGGTTGTGATAGGAAGCTGTACAAACGGCAGACTTGAAGATATTAAAATGGCGGCTGAAATTTTAAAAGGAAGAAAAGTTCATCCTGATGTAAGATTAATAGTTTTCCCAGCCACTCAGGAAATTGTTTTAAAATCAATTGAATTAGGATACTACCAAACATTAATTGAAGCAAATGCAGCCGTTTCAACTCCGACCTGCGGGCCTTGTCTTGGAGGGCATTGCGGAGTTTTAGCACAAGGCGAAGTGTGTATTTCAACAACAAACCGTAATTTTATCGGCAGAATGGGACACACGGATTCAAAAATCTATCTTGCAAGCCCATATACTGCCGCAGCAAGTGCTGTTTTGGGAAGAATAGGAAGCGTTGAGGAATTATAATTTGAAAAAAATAATATCATTTATAGTATTTTTATGTCTTTTAATCATACCTTGCGAAGCAAAAACAATAGATAAAGTCATATCTAAGTCTAATTTAGGTTTAAGATCCGCACTTGCTCTTTATATAATAAATTCCGATACCAATAAAGTAATTTATAAAAAAAATGAGCAAAAACTTCTAAACCCCGCAAGTACGCTTAAATTAATCACCTTTTCAACAAGCTATAAGGTATTAGGCCCTGATTACCTTTTTAAAACAGCTTTATATAAATCAGGCAGCGATTTATACCTTAAACTTGGAGGAGACACTCTTTTAACCTCAAAAGATTTAGAGGACTTATTTAAAGATGCCAAAACAAAAGTTGATTTCAATAAAATAAACAATATTTATATTGATGATTCAATAATGAATAAATATCTTCCCTACCCAAGCGGCTGGATGCAGGATGATATTTGGCCCCATTCAAGAATGATAACGCCTTATATTATTGATAACAACAAAGTAAAAATTGCAATTCAGCGCTCAAGTCTGGCAACAAAAGTCGATATAGTTCAAAATGATGAATATAAATTACCGATTATTAACGATTTAACCCTAAGTCTTGATGAATCAAAGATTCAGGATATAAAAATAGAAAAAATGTATGGCGAAGATTCATCGATAATAAAATTCAGCGGAACCGTAAATAAAGACGAGATGTTTGACTTGCCCGTATTAAAACCCGAGATTAATTTTAATATCAAATTAAGAAACGCACTTGAAAAAAATAAAATTGTCTTTATGAAAAAAATAAATGCAAAATCTATGCCCCAAAATGCGCAAGAAATCGCATTTGTAAGCCATCCTATCGATGAAATAGGGAAAAAAATTCTCCTAAATTCCGACACCTTTGGCGCAGAAACAGTATTTAGAATCGCAGCAGCAAAACACATTAACTATAAACACCCTGCCACCATGCAAGATGCCATTGATATGTTTTATGAAATTAACGCTCCATACAAAGAAGAAGACATAAAAGTTACGGATGGTTCGGGTGTATCAAGATATAACTTAATAAGCGCTAAAGTTGCAGTTGAAATCTTTAATAAATTAAATAAAGAAACCGATGTTTCAAAAATCATGGCAACCCCGGGCAGCGGAACCCTAAAAAACCGTATGCTTTTTTTAGAAGGTAACTTAAGAGCAAAAACAGGAACTCTATCCAATATGTCAGCACTTTTAGGAACTCTTAAGACTAAAAAAGGCAGACAGATTATTTTCTGTACAATAATACAAAATTCACCCAAGAGAAAAGCCATTCTTAAAAACTTTGAAAACGATTTAATTACGACAATCTATAGAAGATATTAATTACAATTCTTGGGTTTTAAGCGTTGTTAATTTAATTATTTCAAGAAGTTCTTTTGAAAGATTTTCTTTATTGTCAATTGAAGCTGATTTTAAAAACAAAAAATTTCTTGATTTGTAGTTTTTAATATAATCATTTTTAAAATTCAAAATCATATCGCACAAATTCGAATCCAGATACTGCTTTTCTTCGCACAGAAAAACAAAAATTTCGCAAAGTTTTAAATAAGAAGCAACAATATTTGAACAGTTAAATTCTTTTTGAAATTTAATTAAATAATTCAAAAGTCTGTTATATTTTTCTTTTAAAATTTTTGCTTTTTCGGGACGTACATTTTCAAAATACTGTTTTGCGGTATTATAACCTAAATCATACAATTCCTGTTTTTTATCTTTAGGAATTAAAAAATCGACAACGGAAATATCGGGAGTATTTATTTTAATATAATCAAATTTATCTTTTTGATTATATAAATCAATTATATAATCAGTCGCAAAACCGCAAATTGCATTATAAACGCGATTTATATATTCAACAGGATTAGAAATTTTGCCTAATGTTTCATTATCTTCAAGACGAAATTCAATAATTCTTTCGGGAAGATTTTTAATTGTATTTGTCAATCGCCACAAAGGAGCCGACTTTAATAAATCCCCGTCAACTATTAAAGAATTATCAACCTCCAAAGGAGAAAATAGTCCGGGCATCGAAACGCTTGCTCTTACCGCCTGCGCTATTTCAAAATCAGGCGTTTTATCTGATGAGAATTCTTTAAATTTCATATTTGTTAAATCAACTGAAAAAATAATAAGTTTTGTTTTAATATCGCTAAAAGTTACCGGTGGCATTTTGTTTTTTTCATATTTATCGCCATAGAATTTTTTTTCAATCTTATCTTTTATCCAATCATAAAAAATATTCCCCTTTGAAAAAGCAACTTCTTTTGTTATATCAAAATTTATATCGATAAATAATTCAAAACCTGTATTTGATAAAAGTTCGAATATCTCATTATAATCATAGCCCAAAACCAACAATGATGCAAAAACGGCACCGATTGAACTGCCTGCGCAGCCTGTCATATTTATATTATTTTCTAATAATGCCCGATAAGCGCCGCAATAAGCTAAACCTCTTACACCGCCTCCACCGAAGATTATAAAGTAATCATTTTTTGACATATTATTCTACTCCATAAAATCGGGCTTATTACCGTCATACGTATAATCATTGCTTTCTAAAAGCTCTATCCTTTTATTTTCGAGATTATATGTATCCGTTAAATCAATTACATTATTTAGCATTTCTTTATCGTTGCCGATTAGATGCTCGATAGCTTCGGAAGGCTCTTTTTGCACCTGTTTTTTATTCCCATTTGCTTTCCTTACTTCACCTATAATTTGCTGCATATTTTTCTTTGATAAAAAGCGGTTTTTATTTCTCAATACAACAATTTCAACCCTTCTATCCTTTGCTTTATTTACGCTGTTGGGGTTATCTGAAGCGCTCACCGTATCAGCCAAACCAACCGCCATAAAGATTCTAGGATTGAAATCAAACTTTTTAATCAAATATCTTATAACAGAACTTGCCCTGGCGCTTGATAATTCCCAGTTTGAAGGATATATATGATTAGAAATAGGATCAGAATCCGTATGCCCTTCAACTTGAATATAGTGAATTGAAAATTTTTGTTTAATTAATTTACCGATATAATCAAGGGTTTTATACGTATCTGTTGAAATTTGAGCAGAGCCGGGATTAAATTGCACCGCATGGTTATCAAGCCTTATTACAAGACCTCTTTCATCAATTGTTGCACTAATTCCTTCATCCTTTAATTTATCAATTTCATCTTTTATTTCTTCAAACGAACTCTGTTCATATTTAGGACTCATATATTCAAGCATTAAAGGATTTGTTTGCCCTTGTGCACCTTCAAAAATTGATTCAGAGCCATCCATGATATTTTCATTATTTTCAAATATACTCTGGCTGAAAGCTCTTCTTAGCGCTTCTTCGATACCTTTAAAAGAATTAACATCCGTTTGGCTTAATGCATACAAAACAACAAAAGTTGCAAACATCAGCGTCATAAAATCCGCATACGACACCAGATAACGTTCTAAATTTTCATGTTCTTCAGGTGGTTTCTTTTTTGCCATTAAGCTTTTGCTCCGTCTTTTGAAGCTTTTTTATCTATTATAAAACATTCAAGTTTGCGCTCGATTAAAGCAGGAGCTTCTCCTGCCTGAATTGATAAAATACCTTCTATCATTATTTCCATTGCGGTATATATTTTTGCAAATTTGCGTCTTGAGCGCGTTCCGTAAGGAATCATAAATAAATTAGCCAAAACAAGACCATACACAGTTGCAACGAAAGCAACCGCAATACCTGCACCTAATTTAGCAGGGTCGGAAAGGTTTTGCATAACCTGAATTAACCCTAAAACAGCACCGATAATACCTAATGTCGGAGAAAAACCGCCGGCTGATTCCATTAATTTTGAACCTGAAGCCATTTTTTCCTGATATTGTGAATAATATGTTTCCATCATATCGCGCACTAAAGTAGGGTCAGCTCCGTCTGCTACCGCTTCAAGACCCAGCTTTAAAATAGGATGCGAAGCGTTTCTTGCTTCTTTTTCAAGAACAATTACCCCTTCTTTTCTTGCTTTTTGAGCGTATCCTACAATTTCCGATATTATATTTTCGTATTTCGGAGTTTTGCCGAAATACACCATGTGTATACATTTTCCTGCCGTTTTAAAATCTTCAATAGGGAAACTTAAAAAAACAGCGCCGCCCGTACCGCCAAGTACAATAAATGCTGCCGTTATTTGTAAAAGCTGGGTGATATTTCCGCCTTCAAGCGCCTGCCCCAGTAAAATACAACAAACGCCCAGAAAGGTACCGATTATAGCTGCTATATCCATAATATTATAAAACTCCTGATTTATTGTCTTATTATCTTAAAAATCAAGCGTTTTGTTATCATATAATTAATGGAAATTAGAATAAATCCGTTTATTTACATTTTTTTTCAAATTTAATCGTATAGTCTAAAATCTTTAAAATCATCATAAATTCTTCATACTGCATTGTCTTTCTTGCAAGTTTATCCGAAATTGATTTCATTGTATATTTTTTGCCGCTCTCTTGTGTCATTTGAACGGCAAGCCAGGTCATCGTCTTTCCTTCTTTTGCAAGCAATTGTTTTACATCTTCTTTAACAGACATTTTTACCTCATTTAAAATATACAATCGAATTTGCAAAAAAATAATACCTGTGCTAATATACACATTAATGTGTAATATTAAACATTAATGTTTAAAAATATTAAATTATTGAAAGGTATTATATGAAAAAAGCTTTTACTTTGGCTGAAATTTTAATCGTGCTTGTAATAATAGGGGTATTAACCATGATACTTTTACCTATAGCTTTTCAGTCATCGCCCGATGAACGGGTTATGAAATTTAAAAAAGGATATAATACCTTAGGAAGCGTCATAAAAGAACTTGTCTCAAGTGATGAATATTATCAAGACGGAGACTTGGGAATAAGAAAAAACGGTCAGCTCATAGACGGCACCCATGATGGAGATGTAACTTATTTTTGCAACAGTTTTTCAGATATTCTGTCAACAAAAAGTGTTGATTGCTCACAGGAACAAACTTCAACAGGATATGAAGACCTGGGAAACTTACCCGGTTATGAAGGTTCTCGCTATACATACAAAGAAAGTCTTGATAATAGCTGCAAAAAATATCAAAAAAGCGAAATTATAACAAATGATGGAATCATTTTTTATCAGGTAAACCCAAAAATGACTTTTGGAATTGACGCACATGGCGCAAGGATGCTTTATCATTCGGACAACGAAGATTATGAAGATGAATCAGACCATAAAGATAATAGGCAATTTGGCGAATTTATTGATGAAAACGGTTTTTCAAGAATTTATAAACAATTTTGTATGGATATAGACGATATCAATAAAGACGAAGACCCTTTCGGGTTTGGCATAAGACAGGATGGTAAAATTATTACAGGCAAAAGAGCGGACGAGTGGATGAATAAAGAAATTCAAAAAAATGATTAATTTATTCTTTAAAAATAAACTTTTTTTACTATAATTAATTTATCAGGAATTATAGAAGGAAATTAATTATGGGTCTTACTTTAGCTCAAAAAATATTATCATCCCATGCAGGGCATGAAGTACAATTTAATGAACTTGTAATTGCAAATGTTGATGTTTGCGCAACTCAAGACGGCACTGGGCCGTTAGCCATTAAAGAATTTAAAAAATTAAACAAAGAGCTTAAAAACCCGAAAAGAACAATTCTTTTTATAGACCATGCAGCTCCTTCCCCAAGAAAAGAATTATCAAACGCCCATAATACAATAAGAGAATTTGCACAAGAATACGGCGCAGTACTTTCCGATATCGGATGCGGAGTATGCCACCAGAGATTAATAGAAGAATATGTTAACCCGGGTGAAATCCTTGTCGGAGCAGACTCTCACACCTGTACATCAGGCGCTTTAGGCGCTTTTGCAACAGGAATGGGTTCAACAGATATTGCCGTTTCCATGGCATACGGCAAAACCTGGTTTAAGGTTCCTCAGTCTTTTAAAATTGAAGTAAACGGAAAATTCCAGGAAAATGTTACATCTAAAGACTTAATGCTTTATTTAATCGGACTTATAGGTGCAGACGGAGCAACATATAAAGCCTTAGAATTCTGCGGCGAAACAATTAAAAATATGTCGATGTCAGAGCGCTTCACTCTTGCAAATATGGCTGTTGAAGCGGGAGCTAAAGCAGGAATTTTTGAAACTGATGAAAAAACAAAAGAATTTTTAAAAGAGCACAACAGATTAGATAAATTTAAAGAAATAAAAATGGATGATGATGCAAAATATGAAAGAGTTATAAAAATAGATGCATCAATTATTACCCCTATGGTTTCCTGTCCCCATACGGTTGATAACGTAAAACCGGCAAGTGAATTAAGCAATGTTAAATTAAATCAGGTATTTATCGGAACCTGCACAAACGGCAGAATAGAAGATTTAAGAATAGCAGCGCAAGTTTTAAAAGGAAATAAAGTAGCACCCGATGTTCGCTTAATTATAGCGCCTGCAAGCAGAGATATTTATCTAAAAGCCGCAAAAGAAGGTTTGTTGGAGATATTCTTAGAAAGCGGTGCAAATTTAATCCCCGCAGGATGCGGTCCTTGTGTTGGCGTACATGGAGGAATTTTGGGAGATAATGAAGTTTGCCTTGCAACTCAAAACAGAAACTTCCAAGGACGAATGGGAAATGTTAACGGATTTATTTACCTTTCAAGTCCTTATGTAGCAGCTAAATCAGCAATTAAGGGCTATATTTCTCAATAACTTATTATTAAGCTTTGTAAATTTAATATTAAAAACTCTAAAGTTTTTAAACTCAAATGTCGATTGTTCTTGTAAGGAATATTATTTTTTAATCTGAAAGGGACAATGGAATATGAGTGTTTTTAATGCGGGTAATGCGGAAAATTTAATTAAAAAACTTGCCAATTTAAGCATCAATGACGAAGCAATCAACAAAGATACAAGCATTTCTGCCATAAGACAGGAATTGCAAATGTTTGTTCAAGCATCGGACAACAATGCTTCAAAAGCTGATACGGTTTCAATTACAAACCAATCTAAGAATTTAGAATCCAAACTTTCGCAATACGAAAAGCAAATTGAAGAACTTGAAAGCCAAATGGCACAAAAAGATAAAGAAGTAGCGGAAGAATCGGAAAGAATCGAAAATCTTGCACTATCTGCTAAATCAAAATCAAAACAACTTGAAAAAGAACAAAAAAATGATGTTTCATATATCGTAAACGACGTTATGACATCTTTTAGAAGAGGAAGAATAGACAAAGACCAGGTCTCGGGTGAAATAAGAAAAAGAGTTAAAGATGCAAAAAATACATCGCTTGCAGGCGAAATTGAAATTATTTTATCTACTCTTGACAATAAAAAAACAGAACTTGATTCAATGATTAATAACATAACAAGCCTAATGGAACAAAGAAGCGCACTTCAGGCTAAATATGTTTCAACAAATTCCGCAATGAATATTTTAACAAAATCATTGTCTCAAATAGGAACAATATCTTCATCTTATACAAACTCAGATACCGATTCCGCAATTCCTGTTTATTCACTTAAAAAAGTTGATGTTGTAACGGATGTTGCACAAGACTATTCGGTTTCAAACGAAGATTGCCCGGTTAACGAAGTTAAAAATCAAACATCTACACTTGATGCAATTAAAGATAAGTACGCTCAATACTTGACAAATACAAAAACCGCAGGTGTTGATACATATTCATCAGCTAACAAAGCAACGCAAGATTTAACCGCTTTGATGAATAATCAGGAATTTTTAGACGATATGTCAAACTCAGGTTTAACCGCGTATGACGTTAAAAAATTCTTCAGCGATTATTTCTCAAGCGCTAATGTAATACTTGATAAAAATACAGGGGCTATTAGCATCCCATACGGCCATGATGCTACATCAAAAGACACATACACAAAACTGTTAAATTTCATAGGTGCTTTCCAAACAGGAAATGCAAATAAAGAATCAAGTATATACTATGATCCGACAAATGTTGAGAGTGTTGCGCAAAATACAATCAAAAATGATGAAAACGGAAATCCTTATAACGCGCAATTACAAACATTAGCAAACAATTATAAAGACATTTTAAAAACATTTGACGATAACGGCTTTACATTTAAAGAATCGATGTATGCGCTGTTTAATCCTGATACAGGTATATTTAAAGATAACGGAGCAATTGAGTATATAATTGACGGAAACGGTAAACCTCAATTTATAATCAATAATGCAGCCGATCTTGAAACAGGTAAATTCCTTGAAGAATTTGCCCAAACAACAAAAGATATCTGGGGCGAAACACCTATTGGCTATGAAGAAGCAATGAACGGTCAAGCAAACAGAACAGGCGAAGAAGAAGCTCCCGTTAAAGATGAAGTTGCAAATAACACAGAAGTTAACAGAACAGACCCGTTATCATTTAGAACATCTGACAGCCAAGAATACATCTTTGCAATCGATAGAAATAATGACGGCAAATTCAGCGGCCCCAATGATTTTGTGGGCGCAAGCGAAACATCAACCTGGCTTGATGATTTAAAATCCATCGATGCTAACAATGACGGTATTTTAACAGGCGAAGAATTGTCTCAATTAAAATTGTTAGGTGTTGAATTTGAAGACAATGCCCAAACAAGTGAAACTTCCCAAACAACAAATCTAAACTATACTCTGCAATCAGCAGCGTCAATGGGAATAACTGAAATCAACTTAAATGAAATAAGCGAAGATGAAGTAAATAATGACACAGGCAAGGTTGACGTTAATAATGCGGCAATATTTAACGATAAATTCAGCTTCACTATGAACGGCGAAGAAATGGAAGCTACAAGAAAAGATGAAACCGATTCATATATGCAAAAAGTATATGGAGCAGCTCAAAATAAAAATCTCGAAGTAGGCTTCACTCAAGATCAAATAGACGGCTATGTTGATGACAGCTTAGATGAATTTTCAGCAAAGAATAGTTCCTTTGAGCAATTTATGAAAGACTCCGCGGCAGTATTAAATGTTGATCAAATCGCAGGTGATGTTGATGAATCATACAATCAATCCCTAACAAGAATTGAAGATAATACAAACGCTCAAATTATACAAGCAGGTAATGAAGCTCAAGCAAGCTCAAGCGCTATTAACTGGAGCACTCTTCAATCTGAAATCCGCTCAATTGCAAACCAAAAAGGCGTATCGATTGATATGGAACAAGCTCACGGATTCTATGTACAAAACGGCAGCTTGAGCGCAGAAGATATAGTAAATAAATGTATCGAGCTTGAAGATGACCTTAAAGGCCCGGACAGCGATTCTGCAAAACTTCAGGACGAAGCCTGGAACACGGTTCTTGAAGGATATAAAGAAGGTGTATCAATAACCTTAAATGAAGCTCAAGAACTTCTTGAATCGGGTAAATCACAAAGTCAAATAATCAAGCAATTTAAAGACGAGCTTGAAGAACAACAAAGACAATAACAATTTAAATCAAAATATCTTTAAAGCTGCAAAATATTTTGCAGCTTTTTTATATTGTTTTTAATGTTTTATTTGCAATTTTTACTTTTTTTATATCGTCAGACGGTTCAAAACCTGTTGTTGTCAAATAGTTACCCGTAATTGTACTGTCAATACAACAAGTCATCAATTTTTGAATGTTTTCTTCGCTTAATCTTGCTTTTTTTCCTCCTGCAAGGCGGATTGAAGAATTCGGATTAACGATTTTAAAAATTGCAATTGTTCTTAAAATATTTTCTTCATCAATTTTATCGCCGTAATTTTCAAAAGGTGTACCTTTAATCGGGGTTAGGATGTTTATCGGGATGCTATCTGGTTTAATTTGCGCTAATTCAAGCGCCATTTCTATTCTTTGCTCTATAGTTTCACCCATTCCTATAATAACACCGCAGCACAATTCAATCCCTGCTTCTTTTACATATTTACAGGTGTTGATTCTATCTTGCCAGCTATGGGTTGAGCAGATACTGTTATGATAGCTTTTTGAAGTATTTATATTATGATGAAAGCGCACAAGACCCGCTTCTTTTAATTTTTGCGCCTGTTGTTTTGTTAAAATTCCGATACTTGCGCAGGATTTTAACCCCAGTTTATTTATTTCTTTAATCATTTCAAGCAATTTATCAAAATCTTTTGCTTCATCGGGGGTTTTGCCTGAAGTTACTATTGCAAAATTAATCGCGCCGTTTTTTTTGGATTCAAGAGCCGCTTTTTTAACTTCTTCTATACTAACAAGCGGATGAGTCTTTATATTTGTGTTATATCTTGTTGATTGAGCGCAGTATTTACAATCCTGCGAACATTTTCCCGTGCGCGCCGAAATCAAAGAACAGAATTCAAACTCTTTAAATGTATATTTTTTTGCTTCTTTTAAAAGCAAATCTAAATCTTCACTGTAAAGTTTCAATAACTCATCTTTTGATTTCATTTGAGCCTCCGGTCATTTAATTGTATAATTATATTATAAACAACAAAAATTTGTGAGGTAGCTTATGGGAAGTATATTTATTACAGGTTGCGACACTGATATAGGTAAAACGTTTGTCTCTGTGGGGTTATGTTTGGCTTATGAAAATAAAGGGCTTAAGGTAGGATATTATAAGCCTTTTCAAAGCGGAGCATATAAAAGAGATGATGTTTTAGTTGCTCCTGATATTTATGAATTAAAAAAATATTCTTCAATTCAAACAAAATATTCTTACCTTTTTAAAGGAGAAATTTCTCCTCATTTAGCATGCCTTATAAATAATATTGATGTGGATTTAGATAAAATCAAAAACGATTATGAAGAATTCTCAAAACAATTTGACCTTACAATAGTTGAAGGAGCGGGTGGATTGTATTGCCCTGCCTGCAAAGGAAAACTTTTCTGCGATATTATTAAATTTTTAAATCTTGAAACAATAATAGTAACAACACCTAAATTAGGTCGTTTAAACCATCTTTTAATGACAATTGAATGCGCTAAATTAAACAATATAAAAATTAAAGGTATTATTATAAACTCCATGCCTGAAAATCCTTCATTGAGCGAATCAAAATTCATTGATGAATTAAGCTTATTCACAGACGTCAAAGTATTAGGGGTAATTCCCGATTTTGAAAAATTTGATAAAGCAAAAATTATACAAAGTTTTACATCTGTTGAGTTATAGTTATGTTTAGAATAATTTTAGGAATTTTTATATTTTTCTTTTCATCTTTTGCACTTGCAATTGATGTTAAAGAATTGGGCGATTTTTCATCAAGGTCTGTTTTACTTACAAATAAAGATAAGCAACAGCCCAATCAGGAACTTATAACCATTCTTGCATCCAAAAAACTATACCCTAATACACAGTGTTTAATTAATGAAATAGATAAAGGAAACATTGAAAACGTTTCGCTTTTATTAAAAACAAACATGGATATAAATCAAAGCTATTACGGTGAATATCCGATTTACCATGCAGCAAAAAAGAACAATTTTGAAATAGTAAAACTTTTATTTGAAAACGGTGCAAAACTAGACAGAGGATTTTACAGTGAATTATATGAAGCGGTTAGAAATAAAAACACTCAAATGGCACAGTTTTTAATTGATAACAACGCAAAAGTAAATTATACAGATTACCTTACAAATAACACCATACTATCGCTTTCCCTTAAAAACGATATGAATGATATTACAAAACAATTAATTCAAAAAGGTGCTCTAATAGACACAAAATCAGCGGTTTTTATAAAAAAGAAAAAAATTAACCTTGAAGAATTTACCAACACTTCAAAATAAATACTCAATTTGAATAATTTTTTTGTTTAAAATAAAATAGTTCTATGCAGAAGAATATTTTGATAATCGGAATTAATTCCGAATTGGCATTAAGAACACTGGAGGAATTGGATGGCAGAGATTATAAAATCTACGCCACATCACGTCATGTCGGTTTAATTAATAAAGATATCCATGAATTTTATCTTGATGTTTGTGAAGAAATTGATTTTATTAATTTAAAAGAAAAAATATACAATTTAAAATTCGATACAATAATCAATTTCACGGGTTTAGCAATAGCAGGGGCCGTTGAAGAATTAAACGAAACGGATTTTAAAAAACAGTTTGATGTTAATCTGTTTGGTTTATTAAGAATAATTAAATATATCTGTCCTTATTTAGAAAAAAACGGAAAATTTATTAATATTTCATCCATGGCTCAATATGGAATATTTCCTTTTTTAAGCCCTTATTCAATTTCAAAAGCAGCGGCAGACATTCTTTTAAATATGTATTCAATTGAAAGCAATGTTAAAACAATCTCAATAAGACCCGGAGCAATCGCAACAAAATTCTGGGAAAGTTCAATTAAAAATAACGAAAATCATCTTAAAAACAATACTAAATTCAAAGATGAAAAAGAATTTTTATTGAAAAACGCGCAAAATAACTCCCTTCATGCACTAAGCCCTATATATACCGCAAAAAAAATTGCACAAATTATTGAAGCAAAAAAACCTAAATCGGTCTATAATATTGGTTTGGATGCTAAAATTGCAAAATTGACAAGATTTTTACCTCAGGATTTTGTTAATTTTATAATAAAGACAACACTAAAACATCGCATATCAAAAGAAAAATAAAATGGATAGCAAAAAAATAAAAAGACAAAGAATATTCTTCGTATATCCGCCCGCCCAAACAATAAACAGAGATGACGAGTGTTTAAGTGATATTCCAATGACGCTGCCTGTTGATATGATGAGTTTATCTTCTTTGGCTAAAAAAAGAGGATACGAAACAAAATTTTGCGATTACGCCAAAAAAAACGAAACCGTATATGATTTTTTAAGAGATTTAAGGGTTTTTAAACCTGACTTTCTTGTTTTGAATGTTTCTGCCGAAAAATTAAAAGAAGACTTATCAATACTGACTCAAGCAAGAGAATTATTGGAAGATACGGTAGTTATAACAAAAGGTGCTGTCTTTAATAACAATTCATACGGAATTTTACAGCAGTACCCTGAAATAGACATTGCACTTCGCAACGAATTTGAACTTTCTTTTGATGAGATAATAGAATATAAAAATTTAAAAGATATAAAAGGCATAACCTATCAAATAAACAACAAAATTACATCGACTCCCGACAGAAAAACTCCCGATAATTTAGATTATCTGCCTTTTTTGGATAGGGATTTAATCGATAATAACTCATACCAAAGACCCGATACAAAAGAGCCGCAAAGCGCAATAAGAGTACAAAAAGGTTGTCCTTTGGATTGTTTTTTTTGCACAATAAGTTCAATTAACGGCAAAAATGTAAGATATAGAAATACAGACCTTATAATAAAAGAAATAAAAGAATGTATTAATAAATATAATATAAGAGATTTTATCTTTCTTGCCGATTCAATAACGCTTGATAACAATTATGTTCAAAGACTGTGCAGACAGATAATCAGAAACAATTTAAAAATTAATTTTTCTACAAATGCAAGAATTGATTTAATAAATAAAGAAACAGCACTTTTATTAAAAAAAGCAGGCTGTAATTTAATTACAACAGGTATTGAAAGCGGATCTCAAAAAATTCTTGACAAAACCGATAAAAATTTAAATTTAGAACGCATAAAAGAAGGTGTTAAAGCTCTAAAAGAAGCTAAAATTCAAATTTATGCCTGCTACCTTACGGGGCTTCCCTGGGAAACAAAAGAAACCATTAAAGAAACCTATAAATTTGCAAAAGAATTAAACACCCAGTTTGCAAGCTTTTATACGGCAAGCGCACTTAAAGGTACAAAATATTATGACTATATTACAAAAAACAGACTTTCTGAAGCAAACTGCGAAAATCCTTACATTTATCCGATTACAAGAAGCTATGGTTTATCAAGCGATGAAATATATGATTTTAATAAAAAAATGAACAGAAACTACTATTTAAGGCCGAATTACATTCTAAAAACGGCTTTAGAAATCAATTCCGTAACAAAATTAAAATATTATTTTGATACATTTATAAAAATTATAAAAAACGACTTTTAATCAAGCATAACTAAAGTACAGCCCATAACCAAAATCCCGACGACTACACCGCTTATTGAATAATGACCCGTGTCATAATCACGAGAAAGAGGCAAAAGCGTATCAAGAGAAATATAGGTCATAATTCCCGCTACAAAAGCAAATAAAATTCCTATACATAAGTTAGGGAAAAATGTCTGCACTACGCTGAATCCTACAACCCCGCCTATTGGTTCTGCCATACCCGATAAAAAAGAATATAAAAACGCTTTTCTTTTTGAATGCGTAGCCTGATATACAGGGATAGAAATTGCCATTCCCTCAGGGATGTTATGTATTGCAATTGCGATTACAACTCCAAGACCTATCATTGCATCCTGCGACGATATAAAAAATGTTGCAAGACCCTCGGGAAGGTTATGGAGTGCTACAACTATTGCAGTTATAATTCCCGCTTTTTTTATTTTACCTATTGAAATTTCAGCATTTTCATTATGCGCACAATCTGTGCTGTCGCAATGACTTTCATTTGCACCTAATTGCTTTGATAACATCTGGCCTTGTATATGATCTGGAATAAAATAATCAATCAAAACCGCACACAACATACCTAATGTCAAACATAAAACAGCAAGCCAAAGATAATTATCTCCGAACTGATTTTTAATCATATTGCAAGCTTCAGGATACAAGTCAACAAGCGAAACAAATATCATAACTCCTGCAGATAAACCAAGACCGAAGGATAAAAATTTAAGTGAGTTTTGCTTAATGAAAAAAGTAACAAAAGCGCCTATTACCGTCGAAAGCCCTGCAAGAGTAGACAAAGTTAATGCAATAATATATGAATTATCCATAAAAAAATTATATCACTAAAAAATTAAATCAAATAAAAAGAGTAATTATTTGAAGTTTCATTGCATTATGATGCTCGATTGATTAAAATATTAATGAGATAGGAATTAATTTTGGAGTTAGCATGAAAAAAATATATATTTATGCGTTTGTCATAAGTTTAATGACAACTAATGTTTTTGCGCTTGACACTGTATTTGATTCAATGGATAGGGCAACTGAAGTAAAATTAGCGCCTACAATTACAACAGCATCCGCATCAACAACAACTCAAACGCAGACAGGTTCCGTGTATAAATCAACAATTAAAGAAGAAAAATTTAACTCCGCACTTGTAAATCTTGACGATGCACAGGTTGAGCTAAGACAGGAACTTGCCGCAACAACCGAAAAATATAACACGGCACTTGAAGAAAAAGAAAAAGCAATTAAAAATTGCAAAAATTTAAAAGCTGAAATAAAAAAATTAAATAAAAAAATGAAATATGTAGAAAAATCAAAAAAAATGATTAATAAAAATTTGCAAACAACTACATAAAAAGGTTTAAATTGTTATGTCATCATTAATTTAGATGATGACATAACAGTATGGTTTTTGGAAAATATTTTTATAGACACAACTTGGGGATTTCAGTAGATTCAAAATGAGTCAGACAGCAGACATTGATTCATACAAAAAAATAAATAAACTTTCAGATGAGCAATTAGCAATACTTTGGGAACAATATTTAGAAGATAAAACCAATAAACAGTTAAGGGATAAACTTATAATCCAGTATATTTACCTTGCACGTTATGTTGTAGGAAGAATAAAGGTTAATCTTCCGGGAAGTTTTTCTTTTGAAGACATCGTTTCGTTTGGAATCGAAGGCTTAATTGATGCCATTGAAAAATATCACCCTTCAAAGGGTGCTAAATTTGAATCTTACGCGCTTATGAGAATCAGAGGTTCAATTATTGATAAAATAAGATCTTCTGATTGGCTCCCGAGAAGTTTAAGAAAAAAAATTAAAGAAATTAAAATTGCAACAGAGCGCTTAAAACAACAAATAGGCAGAGCCCCGACATCAAAAGAAGTAGCGGATGTTCTCGGGATGGACGAAGAAAAAATGCTTGAGATTATGTCAAGCGATTTATCCGTTAATTCAATTTATGACAAAAAGGGAACGGGCGATGACAGTGTTGAAATAATAGACACAATCGAAGACGAGAATTCGTCAAAACCCGAAGAAGAACTTGAGCGATCCGATGCCAAACGCGAGCTTGAAAATGCGCTAAAAAAACTCCCCGAGCGCGAAAGAACATTGTTAGTATTTTACTATCATGAAAATATGACTCTAAAAGAAATAGGCGAAGCAATAAATGTTTCGGAATCTCGCGTGTGCCAGCTTCATGCGCAGGCAATTATGAAACTTAGAAATATCCTTTCTCAAAACAGATCCGAAAGGTTATCAAGAGCCATTGTTTAATTTTGCTTTTTTGTTCATGGTAAAATAATTTTGTAATTATTTTAATAAAGGAGTATATGATGGCAAGAAGACCTATTATAGCCGGAAACTGGAAAATGAACAATAATAAAGCAGCCACAAAAGAGCTTGTTGATGGAATTATGTATGGCGTATCGCAGCTTGATGCATCAAAAATGCCCGAAGTAATCATTGCGCCGTCTTTTACATCATTGTGGCAAGCACATGATTTAATCAGAAACGAATCTAAAATTGCTCTTGCGGCACAAAACGTTAACCCCAATCCTTCAGGCGCATACACAGGAGAGGTTTCTCTTGAAATGCTTGAAGATTTCAAAGTTCAATTTGTAATCATCGGACACAGCGAACGCCGTCAAATGTTCAATGAATCCGATGAATTTATCAATCAAAAAGCAAAAGCAATCCTAGCAAAAGGTTTAATACCGATTATTTGCTGCGGCGAAACTTTGGAACAAAGAGAAGCAGGCGTTACCGATGAACATTTAGCTTCACAAATTACAAAAGCGCTTGACGGCATTAGTGCTTCAGACGTTGAAAAATCGGTTATCGCATATGAACCTATCTGGGCAATCGGAACAGGTAAATCTTGCGACAGTATTGAAGCAAACAGAACAATCGGGGAAATAAGAAAAGTTGTAGCAAAACTATATTCTCAAGATACTGCAGACAAAATAAGAATATTATACGGCGGCTCGGTTAAACCGTCAACAATTGTTGAGCAAATGGCTCAACCTGAAATAGACGGCGGCTTAATCGGCGGAGCATCTTTAAAAGCAGACAGCTTTATTGAATTAATTAAAGGCGCTATGTAAAAATCAAATTACATAATAAAAAACCCTGAAAATTATTTTCAGGGTTTTTGTTTTAAATATTTATCAAAATTCTTTTTTATATCTATATATAATTCGTTCAAACTGTTTTCAATTTTTTGTCTTACATTTTCAATATCTTCATCTGTCGGATTTTCAGGCAAATATATAGGATCCCCAAAAAGCATAACAAGCCTTGTACCGATAAGAGGAAAACGAAATTCATCCCAGGATTTAAATTTTAAAAATGTAATATCCTTACTCCACCATACGGCAGGAACAATCGGAACATTTGCAAGTTTTGCTATTTCGATAATTCCTTTTTTTACAACTCTATTAGGACCTTTAGGGCCATCTATTGTAATCGCTCCGTTAACATCTTCTTCTTTTATTTTTTTAATTAATTCATAAGTTGCTTTAGCTCCGCCTCTTTGATGGGAGCCTCTAACTGTTTCAACACCCATGGCATTTGCTGCACGCGAGATTATTTCTCCGTCTTTGGAATTTGATACCATAATTGCCGTTTTTCGCTCTAAATTACACGAAAATACACCGCACTGGTGCGCATGCCACAGCGCAAAAACACATTTTTCTTTTGGATAGTTAATGCATTTACATCTGTAGAAAAAACGAATTATGTGAAATAAAATTATAACCAAAGTTGAAATTAAAACAAATTTTTTATCTTTATTATAGCGTTCTATAATTGATTTTTTAATCAAACTGTTTCTCCTTGTATGCTTTTTAAATAATTATCCAAAATTTTCCAATCGTATTTTCTGTAATTTACATTAACACAATTATTGCTAAAAAAATTAACTAACTTTTCTTTTAATTCATTTTTTGAATAGTTATATATATCAATATTATCTATTTTTAATTCATCACACAGGGTTTTTATTTTATCATCATATACAATTCCAAAGCATTTTGTTTTAAGAGCATGCGCTGCAATTAAGCCGTGGAGTCTTGTTGAAATTATATATTTTGAATTGTTTATTATATTGATTGTCTCATAAATATTTTTATTTGTAATTAAATTTGCATTTATTTTATATTTAGATAATTCATTTATAAATTGCTCGCAAATTTCTCTATCATATTCATCCTGAAAAGAAAAAACATTTATATTACCTTCCGTGTTTGAAAACGCATAGGCTAAATCGGATATGAAATTTTTATTCAAGTTGTCTGTTTTTCTTAGTTGAACTATTATACCGTTTTTATTTTCACAAGGATTTACATTTTCAAGCAAAGAATAAACAGGGTCTGATGTTAAATATGATTTAATATTGTATGTTGATAATAAATCAAAGCTCTTTTTATCTCTTACCGAGATAAAATCTGCTTTTTTTAAAATTTCTTTTGTAATAAAAAGAGGAATTTTACCTTTTATCGGTTCAAAACCTTGCGAAAAAATTATTACTTTTTTTTGCATCAATTTTGCAAGGAAAATAATAAAAAGATAATAAAATAAGCTATGATTGCTTGTTTTATTTTGCAATAAGCTTCCGCCACCTGAAATTAAAATATCGCATTTAAAAAGTGTTTTTATTATCCTAAAAAAAGATTTAAAATAGCAGGTTGAAACATTGTATTCCTTTTTTACTTTATCGGGGTTGTTGCAAATTGCACAAATATTATAGTTTAAATCTTTTAAATGACTGCTTAAAGCGCAAAAAATCGCCTCATCTCCGAAATTTCCAAAGCCAATATAGCCCGATATTGCAACATTTTTCATAAATTCATTATATAATAAAAGATTTAAGCGCACAAATTATAAAATTAAACTTTATACCATTCGCTCAGTTCTTTTTTGGAAGGCGCCCATTTTTTACCTTGGGATATAAAATAATTACAATGCGCACAAAAAGCCTTTGGCTTTTCATAAAATGCAATCAATTCATCAATTGATTTTATTTTATAGATATCTAAAACATCTTCACTGTAAACAGGAATCGCATGGGATGGAAACTCTTTATTAAAAAACTTATCAACCCCGTTTATAACAGAACATGAATAAAATTTACCGTTATCCAATATCGGCCAGAGTTTTGGAAAACAGCTTTTATACCTGTTTTGTGCATCATGAGATATTTCTTTTGTTAAATCCATTGGCTTAAATTGATATTTTGGCCCGTTGACTTTCAAATCACAGTGAAATTTCTTTAATTTTTCGCATATTTTATTAAAATCTATATTTTTTTCATTATATATATAATTTTCAATTATAATTTTTATATTATTATTACTACAAGTTTCCCAAAATATATCTTCCTGCTTATCTATTAAAAAACCGTTTGTCGTCAGTTCGATTTTTGTTTTAGGGAAATATTCGCGCGCTGCTTTTAATACTTCAGGCAAATTTTCATGCAGCAATGGTTCGCCTCCAATTATCCATAAAACCTTCAATTCACCTTCTTTATTTATTATTTTTGACAATTGCTTGAAATCTTTTTTTATAACTTCAAAAGGAACCTGATAAGGTTTTGCAATAGGAGCAAAATGATCACATCTTGCACAATTTAAATTACAATTGTATACAATTGGATAACCTATTAAACCTATTATTTTTTTGTCTAATTTTCCTATTGTATCATCATCGCACCTATTATTTAATTTATATTCAAACTTAGGTTTTTTATCTTTTTCACTAAAATATTTAACGGAAAAATATCCGCTTATAGCGGCATAAGCACCAAATAATCCTTTAAAAAAATTTCTTCTTTTCATTTTCTGCCTTTAAAATCAGACCCTATACCACTCACTTGCCTCTCTTTTTGAAAGCGCCCAGTCTTTTTTGCCTGAAATATAATAGTTACAGTGGGCACACATTTTTTTAGGCTTATTGTAAAAATCAATTAATTCATCAATTGATTTTATTTTATAAATATCTAAAACATCATCCTTAGCTATAGGAATTGCATATTGCGGGAATTTTTTATTAAAAAATAAATCCAATCCGTTTAAAGTAGAACAAGCATAAAACTTGCCGTTATCAAGTATCGGCCATAATTTTGAATAACATTTTGAATATCTTTTTTCAATATTTTTATGCTGAATATCTTTTGTTAAATTCATTAGTTGAAAAGTTAATTTAGGATAACTTATCCTTATTTTCGTTCTGAATTTATCTATTTTTTCGCATATTTTATCAAAATCATAAAGCTTTTTACCGGTCCTATAGTTGCTCACATAAATACCTATATCTTCTTTTTCGGCACTAATCCAAAAACTGTCAGGCTGTTTTTCAAGAAGGGTACCGTTTGTTAATAATTCTATTCTTGAATTAGGGAAATATTTACGAGATATTTTAAATATTTCAGGCAAATTATCATGTAAAAGCGGTTCTCCTCCAAGCAAAGTCAATTCTTTTACATTACCTTTCGTTATCTTTGCAAGCTGTTCAACATCTTTTTTATAAACTTCCACAGGCATAATATATTTAGGAGCAATTGAAGCAAAATGGTCGCAATGCGCACAGTTTAAATTACAATGGTAAACAACAGGAATTTCAACACGTTCTATAAACTTTGAATTATCGTTTGAAGAAGTGCTATTATTTTTGAAATATTTAAAAGAAAAATAAGTGCTTGCGCAAGTGTAGGCGGCGAATAGGCCTTTTAAAAAATTTCTCCTTCTCATCTTTGCTCCAATCTAATAATATAATAAAGTATATGAAATTTGATTGCAAGAATCGATTGTTGATATGAGGCTTGATTTTAAAAAATGTTTTAAAATTATTCAATGAAAAAAATTAAAGTTCAATCAAGAATTTCGCCTTTTGTTTTTGTTTTGGGTTTTATTATAATTTTAGCAATAGTTATATTTGTTGCTAAACTTATCATTTTTGACAATTCCCTAAGCTATAGAACAAAAAGCAATGGGTGGGAATTGATATTTACGCTTATATTTTTTGTGCCGTTTTTATTTGGTTCACTAACAAATAATCAAGAATACACAAGCCATATTCTAATGTCGGATGATTCATTATATTTAGTATATAAAATAAAAAATAAAATAACCAAAACAAAAATTATAGCGCTTAACGAAATTGAAAAATTTGAAATTGAAGCGGATTTAAATACGGTATACTATAGCAGAAGCAGTTATCTAAAGGCAAAAATTACAACAAAAATAAGCTTGTTAAATAATGAAAGTATAACATTTAAAAATAACGAAAATGAAGTTGAATTCTTTCGTTGTCCTTATCAATATGTTCTTGATATTTTAAAAGTGTCATCAAAATTACCGAATTTTTCACTAAAACTAAGCGGGAATCAAGAATTTGCCAAAGAAAATATTAACTATTTCAGACGTTTTGGTAAAAAACTTCCTTTTTGCCTTGCTTTTAAATATCAGCTGAAATTAATGCCAAAAATAGCTAAAATTATATTTTCTATCTGGCTAATAGCAATGATAGCACTAATTGGAATGCTTATATATATAAATGCCCCCACGCTTCCTTTATCAAAAACAGAAAAACAATATTATAAAATATATGAAGAAGCACTTAATGATTATAAAAACAAAAACTATACAGACGCTATTCAAAAATATGAAGAAGCGCAAAGAATAATAAACACATCATCAGACAGCTATCTTCAAAAAGCTTATTGTTATAAAAAATTAAATAAATGCACTTTTGCAATAAAAGAAGCGCAGGAAGGCTTAAAATATTCAAATAAAAAACCGATTTATTATAAAGCAAAAAACTACAAATTTATCTCAAATGATACAATATCACTCTACAGTGTAATTGGCGATTGTTCGCTTAAAATTAAAGATTATCAAAAAGCAATACAAGCATACACATATCTTGCAAACAGTGTTAAATATAAATACACTGATTTATACTTTAAACGCGGACGTGCGTATTATAATTTAAGACAATTTGATTTAGCCAAAAACGATTTTATAAAACACAAAGAAATAATTATGGATTGTATGCAAAACGAATACTGTTCCAGATACAAAGAAAAGCATTTAAAAAATATTGAATTATGGATTAATGCTTGCAACAATCTTAAAAAATCCAATTAAAACAAATCGGGATGACAAGATTTGAACTTGCGACCCCCGCGACCCGAACACGGTGCGCTACCAAACTGCGCTACATCCCGAAAATTTGTTTATATTAAATTGTTTAATGTGCTACTTTACTCTCGGGATTTGCACACCCCCATCATGGTTTTGTTTGATTCAAGCGGTGTTTAGTTTGTTGATTGGATGGGGTCCCTGCTACATCCCGAAAATTTGTTTATATTAAATTGTTTAATGTGCTACTTTACTCTCGGGATTTGCGCATGGGGTAAGGACTTCGCACCAAACCGCCGCTTCAATAGCGCCGTTTCGGTGCTTCGCACACCTTTGCCCTTGCTTTGCTCAGCAAGTCCTAAAAAGGACTAAGCTTCGCTTTGCTCGGGTATGCTACATCCCGAAAATTTGTTTATATTAAATTGTTTAATGTGCTACTTTACTCTCGGGATTTGCGCATGGGGTAAGGACTTCGCACCAAACCGCCGCTTCAATAGCGCCGTTTCGGTGCTTCGCACACCTTTGCCCTTGCTTTGCTCAGCAAGTCCTAAGAGGACTAAGCTTCGCTTTGCTCGGGTATGCTACATCCCGAAAATTTGTTTATATTTAGTTAACTATTCTATGCTATCATTTAAATTTTTATTTGCAATATAGAAAATATTTAAATTAGCAATTGACTTAGAAAAATTAAAACGGATAATTTTTATATGAAGGATTATAAAAATATTTTATTAATTAATTTTGGCGGGATTGGGGATGAAATTTTATTTTTAAGCGCAATTTCATCTATTAAAAAACAATATAAAAATTCAAAAATAACTCTTACGCTGGAACCCCGCTCAAAAAGCATAAAAAATTTAACAAATGATATTGATGAAGTTATTTGCCTTGATATAAAAGCAAAAGGAATAAAAAAATGCTTAAATATTTTAAAATTCATAACATCAGTTTGGTTTAAAAACTTTGATTGCGTAATTTCAAGCGGTAAAAGTCCTTTTATTTCTATAATTCTATTTTTAACGGGAATTAAAGAAAGAATAGGCTACAATTCAAAAACAGACTTTCTGCTAACAAAAAAAGTTAAATTAAACGAAAAACAATACGCTGCAAAAATGTATCATGACCTTGTTAAGCCTGTTGTTGAAGTTGAATATGAATTACCTTGTCTAAAACTTGATAATAACTACAAAATACCTGATGAAATTAAAGGCGAATATATCTGCATTCACCCAGGGGTTTCCAAAATGTCAATTTCGAAAAACATTTTTAAGTGCCCTAAATTATCTTTTTGGATTGGTTTAATTAAAGGACTTTTAAACAAAAACAAAAAAATTGTACTTTTGGGAACAAATGACGATAAAGATTTAATTGAAAAAATCTTAAAAGATGAAGAAATTAAAAACAACCCGAACTTCGTTAATTTCTTTAACAAAACAAAAAATATTAAAGAAATGGCGTATTTGATGAAAAATTCTGCCTGCACAATTTGCGTTGACAGTGCGCCTTTGCATGTTGCAGTCTGCGCAAAAGCTAAAATATTTGCAATATTTGGTCCGACTAACGAATTAAAGCTTGTTCCGCAGGGCGAAAATATCAAAGTAATAAAAAACAATATCTCCTGCAGACCCTGTTTATGGGATAAAAGAATGTGTAATTGCAGCGAATCAAAATGCCTCGATATTGACTATAATTTAATTTTGAATGAAATTAATTGATTTTAATCAAACATTATTGTAAAATTTAAGCATAAATTTAAATTTATGAGGTATTAAATGAAGAAGATTCAAAAATTAATTGTCATCACACTTGCTCTTTTTACAATGAACATAGCGGCAAATGCGCTTGAAATTATTGATGTTAAAAACAGCTACTGGGCAAGCCAGGAAATTATAAGAGCAATTCAAAACAACTATATAGGAATAGTTGATGGCAACAAATTTAACCCCGAAGGTACAATGACAAGAAGCGAATTCGTAAACGCGCTTTTAAAAGTTGTTCAAAGACAAGATGAAAGCGTTATCCAGCCTTCAACATTTAAAGATGTAGACGATACAACACCCAATGAAAGAAGTATTAAATTATCCGAACAAATCGCAATGGCTTTCGGATACCCCGATAAAACATTCAAACCTGCGGCAAACATTGACCACAATGAAACAATGAGCATGATTGCAAACATTACAAAAGCGGATTATGTTGCAGCAGACATAACAAATTTTGAAGATTACGATGAAATCCCCTTATGGGCAAAAAGAGCATACATAAAAAACGTAGCAAACGGAATTTATGTTAATCACCCCGACGAATTAAAATTCACCCCTTCAAGAGATTTAACAAGAGCAGAAGCTGCGGTTTTGTTTGATAAAATAGCTGCAAATCTTGATAAAGTAAAAGATTCATTTAAAAACGCTTATGGCGACAACGCTTCAGATTATTCCGATTTTGAAGATGACGGATATGACTTTAATAAAGCAACTTTCTTAAGAGATGAAACCTTAGGACTTGTTGATTTTGCAACAAACGATAAAGTTAAATTATACGACAGCAAAAAAATAATCGAAGCAGGCAACATCCTTGTTGCAACCGCGCTAACAGAAGTAAAAACAAGAAAAGACCTAATGGCAAGCGAATATGTTTTTGCCGCACCAAATGATGTATATACAAAAGAAGGTACTTTCTTATATCCGAAAGGAACAGAATTCTACGCAAGAGTCGATAAAATCGGCTACAGCGCATGGAGATCAAAACCCGAAAAATCAAGAATAGTTTTCCATAAATACTCTATGCCTTCAGGCGAAACTTATGATATGGCAGGAGTTCCTTTTACAAAAAAAGAAAAAGTAGTATACACAAACGCCAAAAAAGCTAAAAAAACAAATGCTCTTGCTTATTATGACGGCTCGCAAAAACAAAATCTAATCGATGTTGCGCATCAAATGGCACCCCTAACGGAATTCGACATTAAAAAAGCCAAAACAATATATATCCTAATTACGGGAGACACCGTAATTCCTGCGGGTGATTATATGAACTTAAGAACCGAAGAAAGTGTTCTTGATGAAGAATTATAATTAAAAAATTGTATAAATAAGTCAAGCGGTCTTTGAATTCAAAGACCGCTTCTTTCTTACTGATTCAGGCTATATATTTTGTTTGAGGCTAATCGGGTTAATTTATTTACTGCGCATTAACCCAATCTTTAACCATATTTTGTCCGAATGCTAAAGCTGTACCCGCAATAGCGCCGATCAGAGTACCGACACCCGGAGCTATAACAGAACCTACAGCAGCACCAACACCTGCACCGCTTATAACCTTACCTGCGCTTTCTTTTAAAGTATCGGAAAGTCTTACATCATCGTTTCCTAATTTAGCCTGTATTTCATTTTTTGAATAAGATTCAAAGAATAAACCAACTAAAGGAATACCGTTAAATAAACCTGTTGCGAATGAACCCTTGCTGTTTTCATCAACATAACCTTCAAAATCAGCTCCCGCCTTATTTAAAGCTGTTGAAATTTGTTCATCATCAATAGTGCCGCCCAATTCGGCAGCATACTCTTTTGCATGTTCTCTTAACGATTCAATATTTGACATTGCCTTATCAAATTCACCGTTTGCAAGATTTCTTTGAGCTTTTTCAATTGTGTTTGCATATTCTGTTCTTAAATAGCTCGCTACCCTGCTTGTGATTCTTGAAGATGTACCATATCCGCCAAAAAGAGAACCTGTATTACCAACACCGCTATACCCGCCATAATTTTGACCCAGGTACAGACCATTTCCCTTTGGTGAAAATGCTGAAGTCGAATTTAACATAACTAACCTCCACTACAAAATATATAAACTAACCTTACAATTAAATAAAAACTTTTTGCCCTTTGAAATTGCCTTTTTAATTAAAATATTGTTAACATTTCTTAATATTCAAACAAAAATTCCACTTGAAAAATAATATTTAACTGATACAATTAACTTATCAATTCGCCACGGGCCTGTGGCGCAGCGGTAGCGCAGGGGACTCATAATCCCTTGGTCGTGGGTTCGAATCCCTCCGGGCCCATTATTTCTAAAAAGAGCCTAAAAAGGCTCTTTTTTATGGCTAATTCTGGATACAACCGCTTTGCTTTTGTTGTAATTTAACGACCGGTTTGATTTGTACGGATACTTTGATTATTTTGGACAGCCCGCTCTGCGAGGGCGTTTTCGGGTCGGAAAATTAAGTTTACCAAAAAAATCAAACTGCCGAAATGGACTTTTTTCGGACTGTACGGATAGTTTGATTTTTTCTTAATATAGCTGAGTTTAGCACCATTTTTAAGGTGTACGGATAGTTTGATTATTTTGGTATAGTCCAGTTGTGCAAGGAATTAAAAAATTAACACCAAGTTTCGGAAAAATTAACACAAGGTTTTGGAAATTTTAATGATACATGAATGACATACACTCATTCTTAGCGAGCACAAGCGAGCTTTTGAATGATGGATGCAAAACTCTAACATACAAGCAATTTTAATTGCGTAAGTATGTTAAGAGTTGTTGCCAAAACGTAGGATATGATGTTCCAATACATTTAATTCCGAGCTAATGTGTGTCTGCGATGAAAAACGAAGAATATATAGATATAAGCAAAGCTTTTAGCTCCTCGCATCTGGGAAAAGTTGGTGCAAGCACCACTTTTAACTCGTTCGTCCCTATTAATAAAATAGCAGAATTAAAAGGGTTGAAAAGCAATCGTTCACTAAGATTAGCAATTCAAAAAGGTAAATATGTAGCACGTGTTGTTAAAGTTTTTGGAGGTAAATCATACGAGATATTATACTCATCTCTAGAACCAGAAATTCAAGAAAAATTCCAGGATGAATTAATTAAAGAAGCAACTCAATCAAATTGCACCGCATTAGTTCCCATTAATAATATCAACAATAAAAACTTCATAACAGAGAGTGCAAAATTAACGGCACTTGCTAGAGTAGATATTGTAAAAGCTCTTCAGAATATGAGAACTAAATACAAAACTAAAAAAGAAGCCGATTCAATATTTTTAGATTTATACAATAGTGGAATGTATCTTCCAAAGATACATAAATTTATTGGAAGTATTTCAATAGGCACACTTCATCGATGGATTTGGGCATATGAAGATAGTGAAGATTATAGGGTGCTTTTACCTAATTACAAATATACAAAACAGGGTGAATATAATACAATTTTAACTCAAGAAATGAAAGATATATTTATTAAATTTCTTCTACATCCAAATAAATTCAGTGTTACAAAAGCGATAAAATTAACTCAACATATACTTGAAAAGAAAGGAATTGAAAATATTCCTCACGTTATTACATTTAGAAGATATGCTGAGCACTACAAAAAGAATAATTATTCAAGGTGGATACTATTTAGAGAAGGTGAAAAGGCATACCACGATAAAGTGGAAGCATATATTGAAAGAGATATTTCTAAACTTGAAGTTGGTGATGTACTTATTGCTGATGGACATACTCTAAACTTTCAAGTAATTAATCCATTTACAGGAAAACCAACAAGAGCAACACTTGTCGGTTTTTTAGACTGGAAATCAACAGCATTAGTCGGATATGAAATTATGATGAGTGAAAACACTCAATGTATAGCTTCGGCATTAAGAAATGCCATTATTAATTTAGGTATTATTCCCAAAGTCATTTACCAAGATAACGGAAAAGCATTTAAAGCAAAATATTTTCAATCCTGTGATTTTGATGAAGAAGGGTTTAATGGAATCTATGCAAATCTTGGTATTAAATCAGTATTTGCTAAACCCTATAACGCAAGAGCAAAAGTTATTGAAAGATTCTTCCTTGAATTTCAAGAAGAGTTCGAGAAGTTAATGCCAAGCTACATTGGAACAAGTATTGAAAACAAACCTGCTTGGATGAAACGAGGAGAAAAACTCCATAGAGATATGCACAAAAAACTCACTAATAATTACATTCCAACTATACAAGAATTAATAAAATACATTGATTGTTACCTAGATTTTCACAATTCAAAACCTTGTCCGAACGCTCCTCAAATATCAATTAAACAATGTTTAAATAGTGTTCAAAAACAAGAAATCGATAAAAATATCTTAAATGATTTAATGATGAAAACTGAAGTTAGAACTATTAATAAGCACGGAATAACATTTCTCGGACTTCATTATAGAAGTGATTCAATAAAAAATTTAAGTATAAAAGGAAAACCATTTCTATTGGGATTGGCAATATCTGCCGCAATGGTCAAAATGGGAGAAGGGGCTGAAGAATTATTTTTTGATAGTGATGGTTATTCAGTATTAGAAAATGGTATTCAATCCAATTTGGTAAATATAGATAGTGATGAACAAATTATTGAGTTCAAAGGTACTGGTATAAAAATTGATGCAGATAATTATGATTTTGTAGATTGGGAAAACGGTATATTTAAGAATTTTGATGGTTCAGTAGATATTGACCTAGGAAATAATAAGTTTGTTGATGCAATACATGGAATATTTGTTGACCCTAGCGAAAAAGTATCTGCAATTATGGATGGTAATTATTTACAACCTATGGCAATTCCCGCTTTTGGTTCGGGATATCCTACCTGCCCTTGGGATGACAGATGGTCAAATATGCCTTCTTCAGAAAATGTAAGAGAAGGAAGCAGATTAGGCGTATTAGGTGAGTGGTTAAGAGGAGACCACAGAAATAATAATTCCAACAATTCCAATGATGAAAGCACTATAGACAAAATCGGTACATTCTTAAGGGGCTTATTTAAGAAAGATTCAATGCCCGAAACTGAAAACATGAAAGATATATTTGGCAATGATATGATACTTGCAAAAGATAAAGATGGTGACGCATATTTTGCTTCATATATGAAAGTAATTGATAGTAATCCTATATTTGCACAATTTAGAAATATTGCCGGCAAAGAAAATGTTACAGAAACAATTAATAATGAATATTTAAGACAATATATTGAAAAAAATCACCCAGAGTTTGGTATGCGTATACGTCCTTATATGCTAGATAGGAGTCATTTACATGTACCAGAAAAAACACTGCCGGATACAAGTTCATATACCGTTGATCCATTAACAGCTGATTTGAATAAAAATGGAATTCCGGATTATCTGGAAAAAGACCTTAGTGTAGAAGAAGCAATGCAAGATGCAAATCATAATGGTATTCCTGATTTTCTCGAAGGTGATCATAATGGAAATCTAATCCCTGATTTTATGGAAATAGATGCAAATCATAACGGCATTCCTGATTTTCTTGAAAATTTAGTTAAAAATTTATTTGGTGCTAAATAGTTTTTAGGAAAAATATTATATGAAAATTTCATCACCAAAAGCAGTTTTTGCAAATAATTATTTATATAATAAAAATCGCTTAATTAATAACCATATAAATTCCACGTATTCAACACAAATCAATAAATATAATGACAAAGACAGATTTGAGTTACAAAGAATCATGCCTTATAAAAATAATATAAGTTTTGGTTCAATGATTACCCCTGAACAAGAAAAGTATTGCAAAATGATTGTACATGGTGCTGCTGCTGCCTGTGGTAGTATTTCTGCTGCTGCTGGCAAGGCAACAGTAGTTGGTGCAGATGCTTGGGCACTAAGAGGAACGCAGTTTTTAATGTTTGCTTATATGGCAAATTATTTAAAAATACCCTTTATGGCAGCAGTCCAACATGCTGCAATAGAATATTCGCAAGGATTATATATAGGTTACGAAGGTTCAAAAAAAATTATAGCATTAGCAAGCATTGCATCCGAAGCTGCAAGTGGCGGTACATCTACTCCTGTTTCGGAAGGTGCTGTAAGGGGTATTAATGGCGGTTTAAGTGCGGCCGTTACTGAAAAAATGGGTAGAGGTTTTATTAAACAAGTAAAAAATGGCACAATGACAAATATGGCACAATTCCAAAGATTGGTTTCATATTTTGGTACAAAATTAATTTTTCATGGTTTTGATGCTACACATACAATTGGCGACCTAGAAAACGAAGAAGCAGTAAAATTTGCATTAAAAAATACTCCAAGAGAACATAAAGAATTTTTAGGAATGCTAATGGAGCATGTTGTGCGCAGAGATATGCCAAAAGCTACTACTATGTTTCTATTGCAAATGGCCGAAATGAATGTTTTTACAAAATTAAACCATCAAAAAGTAAACCAAAAAGAAATCGCTAAACAAGCTATAAAAAATGCAATCATAACATCTGCTGTATATGAAATTTTTGATATTGCAGATAATGCATTAATATCTAAAGCTGCTGTTGATACAGCAATAGATATATCCGAAAATGTTGTTAATTATCCGGAAGTATCTCAAATGTTGGATAAGTATGCTGATGAATTTTATACAAAAATGAATATGGATAAAATATCTTCTGAAGTCTTTACAAGGCAATTTAAAAACAGAACTTTTCTGATGGAATTTTCTAACTTTGCTAATTCAAAAATAAGAAATTTTGCAAGAGCTTGGGAAAGAAGAGAAAACCAAAAAATAAATCAAAAGAAAGCCGAACATCAACGTCAAATCAATGAAGAAAACAAGAAAAGCAAGGATTTGGAAGATAAAAATAAAAATATTCCGAATATACCAAACCAAAAAGATATTCAAGATATACTTACAAAAGAAAATGAAATTTATCAGAATCTTGCAAAATCCAATGCGTTTGGTTATTCAAAAATTGCAGGATATGATGAAGAAAAAGGATTCTTAAAAGCTTATTTAAGTTCATTATCAGATATCAATACTTGCGATAGTGAAGATTTGGTAAATTCAATATTGTTTTTTGGCCCAAGAGGCAACGGAAAAACAACATTTGCAGGCGCAATAGCGGACGAATTCGGTATGAATCCTCTGGGAGTTCCTACTACGAGCAGAAAAGATAAAGCATATCAGAGATTACTAAAAAAACTTAATGAAGCTAAAAAGCATTGGGAAAACGAACAAAGAAATTCTATTATTCTTGTTGACGAATGCACTGCCTTTATGACGCCTGCAAAGAATAAGGAAGAGCAAGAATATAATGAAAAAATTGCAAAATTGATTGAAAATGCAGCAAGCGAATACCATGCAATCTTGTTCTTTACAACAAACTATCCTGATAAAATCGATAAAATGTTTTTAGATTCAGAAAAAATGCCAATTATTATACCACTTAATCCGCCTGACAACAAAAATGCTTTATCTGTTTTTAAATATTATATAGAAAATGATGATTTTGATTATGAAAAAATTATGTCTATATTCAATGAAATGTGTAAAAAATATGATTCAAAATACAGCAACGGTCAAATAAAAAATATGGTAGGGATGGCAAAATTGTTAAATAATGGTATAATCAATGCGGATATGTTGGCAAGTGTTATCCGAGAAGCCAAACCCGAAATAACAAAAGATGATATAGAATATTTTGAGAAATCAAAAGAACAGCTTAAAAGGTAATTTTATGCAAATACAAAAACTTACTCATAGTATAAATTCTAATAAAAATGTGCTATTTGGAAATAATACTGACAATTTAAAAAAAGATGAAATAAAAGACTATAAAGTATTAAAAGCAAGTATAGCAGAGGGTTTATTATTAGCTGGATTAGGGTTTGCATGTGGAGATGGATTTGCAAGTAAAGATGTGGCAAAAAACGTTTCGAAATCAAATCCGATAGGAGAAAAAATATTGTTTGGAACAATGGCAGCTTGTATATTGGTAACTGCTGTTCAAGCAGTTAAGGCTATCAGACACTATATTAATGATAAAAAAAATAATTCCATTTAGTTGTCAATGTTTATGCTTTTCATTCTATGTGGCTGTTTTATAACATTATCTATTTTGTTTGAATTTTGAGTAGAAAAGATTATGGTAGCTCCGTATTTAGAATATGTATTTGATAGTAAAGCTTTCATTGAGGCAATTTCAACCGGAGGATTTGAGGATTGAACAAGTCTATCAAGTTCTTCGCAATATATTAGTGTTGGAATTCTATATTCCTCAAATGTTTGTCTGGATTTTTCGAGGGCTGATTTTAGTCTGTTTTTAATTAATGTATTATTTGAAGATTTGTCATTCTCGACTACTATCTTATTGCTTGGTGTTTTCGACAATGCCCAACTAATAAGATCTTCACTGTCTTTTGGATTTCCCCCCTCTATCATAATGGCATTAGGCAAACTTATTGTCGGGTCATTTTTTGAGGTTATCAAAGGTTGAAAATATATTTCATTTATAAATTCTTTGTTTTTTAACTCATGTTCTTGAACTTGCAGTGCTTTTCTATATGTATTTTCACGTGAAGTTAAATGTTCAAGTTTAGATATTTGCAATTCTCTTTCATATTGTTTTGCGTAAGGCAAAATACACGCTGCATTTACTGTAAATGCACTTGATGAGCCAAATTTTTTATCATTGAACCCCCACCAATAATAATGGTCGATAAATTCATATAATTTTTCAGGATTTATATAATTTTCTACTTCGTCATTTAAACATTTTTTAATTATTTCGATAAATCTGTTTTTTGCTTTGTATTCAAAAAAGTCTTCTTTTATAGGGAAAGTGCTAGAATACTTATTTGTTAATCTCATTGCAGAAGCTAAAAAATCGTCAAAAGATACCTCTTTTAAAAGAGAGTTTTCTTTTAGTGCCTTTATTTCGTTTTTATATTTACAAGAATCTCTTATATTCGATATTTCTGTTGTTATTTTGCTATCATAAGAGCCTTTGAATGATTGAATATAAAAATTGTTATTTGATTTTATTCGACCATTATGTATGTTATTTTTATAGTAAGTATTATGAGCGTATATCGAGTGATTTTTTATCGGAGTTATTTTCATTATTCTTTCCTTTAAAAATTTTATTTTTTAAAATAACACCTAAAATACCAACCGTAGCACCTATTGCAACTCCAAGTAAAACATTCTTCTTATTTGTTTTGCTTAAGAGCTCATGTCCATATCTACATTTTTCATTAAAAATATCTTTAGCTATTTGGTTTTGCTCTGAAAGTTTAACGCTATCCTTAATGGTCGAATTATTGTTTTTAATCTGTTCAAGATATTTGCCATATTCTTCTGTCAATACTGTATCAAGATCCATTTTATTTAGTTTATTTTTTTCAATACCAACCAAAGTTCCAATACCTGTAGTTCCTGCAATAATAGCAGAATTAATTCTGAAATTACGTTCTGAAATTTTACTTTTGATACTTTCAATCATATTAAGCATTTCCCAAGAATCTATTTTTATCGTTTTCATAAGAAGTCAGTTCGCTTCTTGTAATATTAGGTTGAGTTGAATTAATTGCATTTATTATATCATCAGTTGAAGAAATTTTCATTGTACAGCATGATTTATATATTTCCTCAATTCCTGAATTACTGTATGCTCCATTTTTTTGTTGCGTTAATACTCTTGCAAGTCTGCTATAATCTATATTTACATTTTTCAGATTCTTAAAATAGAATTCAGTTACAGCTTGAGCATTATCATAATCAGGCGGGTCAACACTAACAATCAACCCTGTTCTGTCAGGTGTTAAAATGTCTTTTGAAATTAATGTTGGATTGTTAGAAGTCATAATATAAATACATTTATCTTCTTTAAATGCTTTAGTTAATTTTGCCTTTAATTCGTCAAGAACTTCTGAATCATCATTTGCAATAGTTTCTACTTCATCTAATAGTATAAGTGTTCTCTCTCCTGTTTCTTTATAATGTTTTCTTGCTCTTCTTGACATAACTTCAATTTCTTCCATTATTTCATCAGGGTCGTTAGTCATATCTATTTTAACAGGTTCTTTTCCCTCTTTTATTTCTTGAGCAAGTGCAATTGCAAAAGTTGTTTTTCCGACGCCGGTCGGACCAAAGAATAATATTGCATTAGGAAGTTTAATTGGTTTTCCCGATTGTTCTTCAAAAATAGGATTAATTAAATATCTTTGTAATGTTGTTTTTTCTGATTCGTATCCTGCAAGTCTGTTAAAACCAGAATTTTTATTTGCAGCTTGCTGTTGCTTTACCAATTGTATAGTAGAAGCTGTAACTCTTGCTTCTTCTTTTAATCGATTAATCTCTTCAAGAGCGGTATTATATTTCTTAGCATTTTCAAGGAGCTGTTCTATATCTTGCAAATGGGCTTCTTTTGCCTGTACAAATATTTCAGTATCTTGTTTCCAAACTTCATTTTTAGCCTTATATTGTTCATCAATACGTTTTAGCTTGCTTTTCCTAAAAAACCAAGCTTCTCTGGCTTTTTGTGATTCTGTATCATACCATTTGTCTATGGCATCTATATTTTTATGAAAATCATCCAAATAATCAGTTGTTCTGACTTCGGAATGTTTTTTATCTATTCCACTTAGCGTTTCTCTAATTTTATTTGCAAATACACCCCTAAAAGACATTTTATTATTGTTTATTCTTCGTATATTTTGCACTTTCATTATTACTCTTTTCTTAATACTGATATTTTCTAATATAAAACAGCTGAATATATTTTTTGCTAGTTTTTTCACAATATTATAATAAAATTTACAATTATTTGAATGCATTTTATTTATAAAAAATTTTAAAAATCTTACATTGTTTTAAAAATTTAAAACAATTTTATTCCAAAATAATCAAACTATCCGGACATAATAATCAAACCATGTGTTTCTTTACAATAGATACAAAAAAATATTAAATCACCGGAATAAAATTGAAAATACAATTATAGAAATACTCTCCCGGGATATCCGGACAAAACTTCAAGAGTGCAGCGAATTAACGGATAGGCTTCATAATTAAGAATTAACCGTAATAAAAGTAAGACATTCGATTAGAAATTCATTGTTTTTATTAATTTTATATGTAGAGGTTATAAAATTTTTTCCATTCCGATTTTCTGAATTTTTAGTCCTATTTTTTTATAAAATTCAAAAGCATTTTTATTATCAGCCCATACATTTAAAGTTATATTATAAAATTCATTTTCTTTAGCATACTTAACTACATAGTCATAAAGCATTTTTCCGATATGCTTGCCTCTCATGGCTTTATGAACACATAAATCATCAATATATAGAGTTTTAATATCAGTCATATTGTTACTGCTAACAAACTGCTGATGAATGCAAAATACATAGCCTACAATTTCATCATTTTTTTGCGCGACAAAAACAGGAGTTTTATCATCAGAAATTATTCTTTCAAGCTCCTTATCCGTATATTTCTTAGCACCCGCCTTAAATAAATCAGGCCTTAAATCACTATGCACCTTATGAACTTCATAAAGCAACCTGACAATATCCCCAACATCCCCTTCCTTAGCCCTTCTAATCTCAATTTCATTCATAATAAACCCCAATTTAAATATTTACTTTTAACCTTTTTTAAATATACTATAAAATAATTAAGCCATTATATTAATGTTATTTATCTTTTTGGAATCATTTTTATGAAACATGGTAATCAATGCAGCACCTGCTGCAATTAGTGTGTTTATGAAAAGGGATTTTTTTGCGGGGGATTTAATTGCAGTAAATTTATAGTTAACAATATCAAGCCCGATGCCAAAACCAAACCATTGAGCTGCCGTTATTGCCGCATTTTTTATTTTATTGTTGTTATTGTTTTTATTTTGATATGTTGAATTTATATTTCCCCTAAAATTTACTTGCATAATTATTTCCTTAAAAATCGTATTTAAAACATATAAAAACAGAGTTCTTATATGCCCTTTGCTTCGATATGCGCAATTAATATTTTATTTATTAATATTTTAATGTCAACAATTTTGTAATATATTTAATTTATTAATAAGAAAGGTAATTTATGACAACAATAAGACTTATATATCCGCAATGGCAGGGAGGGAACATTTCAAGCTTAGTATCTGATTTAAGTATTGAAGATTCTTCAAAAGGATATATCCTTGGTTCTTTTTTGCTTAATTTTTTAGCCCCCGAAACAAAAAATGAAACATATACAGTCCCGATAGATAAAAAAATTTCAAAAAGACAAGAGAAAGAAGGAATTCTTGACTATAAAATTATAATAAAGCAAAGCAAAAAAGCTCTTGAAATAATCAAAAAAGCAAATCCCGATAAAATCCTTACTTTTGGAGGAGAATGTTCAACAAGTGTTATTCCTTTTACTTATTTAAATAAAAAATATAATAACGATACAGCAGTTATTTGGATTGATGCGCATCCTGATATTACCTTGCCTTATGATAATTATAACGGTTATCATGCAATGGCAGTAAGTGCTATGATGGGTAAGGTTAATGAAAACATAAATAAAATTCTTCCTTCCTTTATTGACCCTTCTAAAATTTTATTTTTAGGGCTAAGAGATTGGGAAAGAGAAGAAATTAAAATAAGACAAAAAGAATACAAAATCAAACACCTGATAAATAAAGATATAAATAAAAACAGTAATAAAATCCTATCTTGGATTAAATCAACCGGCGCAAAAAATGTCATGATTCATTTTGATTTAGATGTATTAGACCCCAAAGAAATTATAGCAGCAGTCGGAGTTGTGCCCGACGGATTAAAAATAAATGAAGTGATTAGAATAATTAATGATATTTCAAAAGAATATAACTTAATAGCCCTAACAATAGCAGAACCCATGCCAAAAATTGCAATCAAATTAAAAAACATGCTGAATCAATTGTCTTTGATTAAATAATCATCCGACAAGTGTTTTGGCGAATTGGAGGGTGGTGGGGGTGATTTCGCCGGCGGCCATTTGAGCCAGGGCTTTTAATCTTTCTTCTTTGGTTAGTTCTTTTATTGTGATATTTGTGTTTTTGGTGTGTTCTTTTGATATCCAGATGAAATTATCGGCTTTGGCGCATATTATTGGTTGATGGGTGATACAGATAAGCTGGGTTGTTTTTGACAGTTCCAAGATTGAATTTGCAACAGCGCCCGAGGTAACGCCTGAAATACCCGTATCTATTTCATCAAAAACAACGGTAGAAACTTTATCTATAGAGGCAAATATTGTTTTAAGCGCAAGCATGACTCTTGAAATTTCACCGCCTGATGCAATGCGTACTAGTGGAGCAGGGGATTGATTTTTGTTTGTTGAAATCAAAAATTCAATTTTTTCGCATCCTTTCTCATCAGGGGTTGATTCTTTAATTGAAATTTCGAACTTTGCTTCTTTTAATTCAAGACTTTTTAATTTTTCTTCAATCAATAAAGAAAGTTCGCATGCGTTTTGATTTCGATATTCTCTGATGTTTGAGCTTAAAAGAGAGCAGATTTCTTTTAGGGGTGCTGCTTTTTTTTCAAGTTCTTCAATATTAAAATCATCGTTTGTCAGTTCTTTTAGTTTTTTATCTATATTTTCGCGCTCATAATCTAAATCGTTACCGTATTTTCTTTTCAGTTTTTGAATAAGTGATAGTCTTTCGTTTAATTCATCGAGTTTTACGGAATCAAATTCAAGAGATGATGAATAATTTCTAAGTTCATTTGCGCAGTCTTTTAAATTTTCAAAAACGTCAAAAATAGTACTGTGGTAATCTTCAAGAGCTTTATCGATTTGAGATAAATTCGATAAGCTGTATTTAATTTTACCCAAAGCCTCAATTATACTCTGATTATCGCCATACAGGGCGTAATAAGCGCTATATGTTCCTTCTTTAAGCTCTTGAGCGTTTGAGAGTATATCAATTTGAGATTTTATTTCTTCTTCTTCATTTTCTCTAACTTGCGCGTCGTCAAGCTCTTTTAATTGAAATTTTAAAAATTCGATTTCTTTTTCATTATTTTGAGAATTTTCTTTTAAAAATTCAAGTTTTTTATTAATTTCCCTGTATTCTATAAAGTTTTCCCGATAATTAACAAGAAGTTCTTTGTATTCAGGATGTTTTTTAATAATATAATCATCAAGAAGGTGAATATGGTTTTTGGAAGCCATGTATGAATAAGTTTGATGCTGCGAATGAATGTCTATCAAGGATTCTCTTAAATCTTTAATTTCATCCAAAGAAGATAAAATTCCGTTTAAGCGAAATTTGGATGTTGATGATATTTCTCTTGAAATTACCACTTCTTCGTTTTTGTTTTCAAAAACCGCTTCAATAAGACAGGGAGAATTTTTATCAAGCATGATATTTTTGTCTGTTTTTGCGCCTAAGACAATATCAAGAGCTTTTATTATAATGCTTTTACCGGCACCTGTTTCGCCGCATAAAACATTAAACCCTTTTTTAAAATCAAGGCGTGTTTCATTTATTAATATGAAATTTTTAATAAAAAGTGATTTTAGCATTTTATTTTTTGATTGATAGCGACCAGTGAAGTTTTTCTTTTAAAATATCATAAAATTTATCTTTTTGCTTACCTAAAATTAAAAGTTTTGCACAATTTTCGTTTTTTTCAATTGTTATTTCATCATGCGTTACGATATCTATTTGACCGTCAAAGGATACGTTTAATTTTTGATTTTTTTCAAATGTTTTCACTTTAATTTTTTCATCTTTCGGAACAATTAAAGGTCTTGTGTTAAGAGTATGAGGGCAAATAGGAATTATTAAAAAACAATCAACAACGGGAGATATTATGGGGCCGCCTGCTGATAAAGAATACGCAGTTGAGCCTGTAGGAGTAGAAATAATTAAACCGTCCGCAACATAAGAACAGACTTCTCTATCGTTAATAAATAAATCAAAAGTAGCGCTTCTTGCGCAATTTGTTCCTTTGATTACAATATCGTTAAGAGCAGTTGAATTGTTGCTTTTTAGCATTAATCTTTTTTCAATTTCAAAATCTTTATTCTTTAATTTTTCTAAAACGCAATCAATTTCTTCAATTTTTGCCTGCGCAAGATAACCCAATCTTCCGACATTAAAACCTAAAATTACAACATCCGTCGAAGAATAAAATCTTGCGGCTTTTAAAAATGTACCGTCTCCTCCGACAATAAGAGCTAAATCAATATCTTTTTTCATTTCATCTATTGAAAAAATTTCGGAAGAATTGATTTTTTGATGCAGTTTTAGGGCATTTGTTTTTGATTCTTCAATAGAAGGGTTGTAGATTATTGCAATTTTTTCAAACAGCTTATTCATGGCTATATTTTAGCAAAAAATTTTAATTACGGATAGGATAAATCTTTAAAATAATTCATTTTTATAATAAAATTAAAAATCATACAAAAGGATAACAGATGACTTCAAATATAGCATTAATAGGTAAATCAGGAAACGGGAAAACATTAATTACAAAAGCTTTGCATAAACTTTTGAAAAAAAACTTTCCCGATAAAACAATTTTACTTGTTGATAACGATTTAACTCTTGAGTTGTCTCAAAGTTATAATATCAATACAAAAAATACGCTCTACGGGATTAAATCGGGAAAACATGAATACAAAACAGGAATTCCCGAAGGAATGAGCAAACAGGAATACATTGAATGGGCGCTTGAAGATATAATTATATCAATTGATGATACAACGGATATAATTGCAACTTGGCTTACAACCCCTAAAGACTGCACATGTATAACAACAAAATTAATGCGTGATTCATTGTTAAAATTAACCGAGCGGTATGATTTTGTTATTTTTGATTGCGAATATGATTTAAAATATTTAAATTCGCTTGTGGATTGTAAAATTGATGAAGCAATTATTGTCTCAGGCCCTAAAAAAGAAGATATTGCCCTGCTTCAAAAAATTGAAAATTCATCCAAAAAATACATCCCAGAAGGGCAGCTTGATGTAATTATAAACAAGGTTAAAAAAGAAAATTTAAACAACGTAATTGAATCTTTAAACAATTATGATTTTAAGATATTAGGTTTTATTGAAGAAATGGATGAAGTTGATTTGAATAAAGTTTTAAGCGATTTAGAAACTTTTTATACAAGAATGAACTTGATTCAAAGGAGTTAATTTTGGCAACAATTATAGATGGGAAAAAAGTCTCGATTGAATTATTAAAAGAGCTTCAAAAAAAAACGGATAAACTTCAAAAAAAGCCTTCTATAGCAGTTATTCTTGCAAATAATGATGATGCAAGCAGAATTTATGTTAACTCAAAAGAAAAACAGGCAAATATTCTTGGCTATAAATCAATGGTTTATAAATTTGAAAAAACCGTAAAACAGGAAGAATTAATTGAACTTATTAATAAATTAAATAATGACTCTAATGTAAATGCAATATTATTACAGCTTCCTTTGTTTAACCATCTAAACGAAAATGAATTAATAGAGCTTATTAACCCGATAAAAGACGTGGATGGTTTTCATCCTTTAAATACAGGGAAACTGTATTCAAATTTAAACCCTTTTGCAGTCTGCTGTACGCCAAAAGGCATAATTAAACTTCTTGATTATTACAAAATCGATATAACAGGCAAAAACACTCTTGTTATAGGAAGGTCTAATATAGTAGGAAAACCCATGGCAGCACTCTTAACAAACAGAGATGCAACCGTAACTTTAGCGCATTCCAAAAGTGAAAATTTAAAAGAAATCACAAAAACAAAAGACATTATAATAAGCGCAACAGGATGCCCGAAATTAATTAAAAAGGACATGGTAAAACAAAACAGTGTTATAATTGATGTCGGAATAGTAAAACAAAATAACGGCAAATTAATGGGGGATGTTGATTTTGAAAACGTAAAAGATAAAGTAAGTTATATAACCCCTGTCCCCGGAGGAGTAGGGCCTATGACAATTGCTTGTTTAATGGAGAATACTTACGAATTATTTTTAAAACAAAATTAATTAAAGGATTAAGAATGCAAAACTACAGAGGAACTTCGGTAAACAAAAACAGAGATGCCTGGGTTGAAATTAACCTTTCCAATCTTGAAAATAACGTTTTAGAAATAAAAAATTATTTAAAGAACAATACAAAAAAAATGCCCGATCTTTTTGCCGTAATTAAAGCAGACGCCTATGGACACGGCTCTTGTATGTGTGCTCCCACATTAATTGCATGCGGAGTTAGTGAATTTGGAGTTGCAAGCATTGATGAAGGAATTGAACTTAGGGAAAATAAGATAGATAAACCGATTCTTGTTTTGGGCGCAAGTCCTTTGTGGGCTTTTGAAAATGCAATTAAATATGATATTGCCATATCAATATTTAACGAAGAACATTTAGATGTTGCAAGTCAGCTTTATAAAAGATTAAATAAAAAATTAAAAGCCCATATTAAAATAGATACGGGCATGAATAGAATAGGGCTTGATGCTGATTGTTCAAAAGAATATATAGAAAAATTATTAAAAGCGGACTACATTGATTTAAAAGGTATTTTTACCCATTTTGCGGATGTTGAAAATATAAATATTTTTAACTCTCAAATAGAAAAATTCAAAAAAACAATCGAGCCTTTTTTGGACGAATTCAAAAAAAGAAACATAAAAATCCACTGTCTTAACTCTCCTGCTATTTTTAAATACAGCAAATATTCTTATGATATGGTAAGAATGGGAATAATTATGTGGGGTTTGAGTCCTTTTTCTTATAAAGAAAATGACGTTCAAAATATGCGTGCCGTTATGGGGCTAAAGGCAAGAATAACAAACATTCATACCCTGAAAAAAGGAGAAGGGATAAGTTACGGGCACACATATATTGCCCAAAAAGATACAAAAGTTGCAACAATCCCGATAGGCTACGCAGATGGAGTCGATAGAAGACTATCAGGTAAAATCACTGCTTTTTTAAAAGGAAAATATATAAAACAAATCGGCAGAATAACCATGGATCAGATGATGTTTGATATAAGCGATGTTGATTGTAGTATCGGTGATATTATTGTTTTATTGGGAGAAGAAAATAAAACAGATACAATCGACAGCTGGGCAAAAGAATTAGGAACAATAAACTACGAACTCACTTGCAGACTAAAAATGCGCCTGCCAAGGATTTATGTAAGATAGCGGGAGTTAACATGGAAGAAAATAAAAAAACAGCTTTATATGATGAACACATAAAATTAAAAGCAAAAATGGTTCCTTTTGAAGGATGGCTCATGCCTGTTCAATATGAAGGAATAATAAAAGAACACAACGCAACAAGAAACCACGCGGGACTTTTTGATGTTTCACACATGGGTGAAATTTATATTAAAGGAAGGGAAAGTTTTAACTTCCTACAGTCAATTGTGCCGCAGGATTTAACTTCTCTGGCTAAAGGAGCTGCAATATATTGCCAATTGCCTGATAAAGAAGGTGGGCTTATTGATGATTTAATAATTTATAACTCTAAAGGAATAATTGATGAAATTGATTATTTTGCCGTTATAAACGCTTCAAGAATAAAAGAAGATATTGAATTTATTAAAAAAGAAGCTTTGAATTTTGATGTTGAGATAATAAATAAAAGTGATGATTTTTCAATGCTTGCCCTTCAAGGTCCTAAAGCTAAAGATATCATTGAAAAATTAGGAGTTATAAAATCCGCGCAGCCTAAATTTTTCACATTCATCAAAACAACTCTTGATAATATCCCCGTTTTATTAACAAGAACAGGATACACGGGAGAAGACGGCTTTGAAATAATTTTTGAAAATAAATACGCATCGGATTTATGGAATAAAATATTATCTTATAAAGAATATAATGTTACTCCTGTTGGTTTGGGTGCAAGAGATACACTGAGACTTGAAGCGGGGCTTCCTTTATACGGGCATGAATTAAATGAATATACAACACCTTTGGAATCTTCTTTAGGATTTTTTATACCGAAAGATAAAAAAGAAGACTATAACGGCAAAAAAATCATACTTGCGCAAAAACTAAAACAAATGCCTTTAAGAAGAAAGCTTTTTGCTTTTGTTATGCAGGAAAAACAAATTGCAAGAAACGGATATGAAGTATATATTAAAGGTAAAAAAGCAGGAATCGTAACATCAGGCGCTCCAAGTCCGACATTAGGCAAAAACATAGGTTTTTGTATGATTGAATATAATTTATTGGAAGCCGAAACAATTGAAAAACTTAACAATCCGCAAGAAAGTATTGGCATGGATATACAAGTTATGGTAAGAAATAAATTATACAATGCACAAATTGTAAAAAAACCGTTTGTAAAAAAGAATTATATAAAATAGGAGATAAGTAAATAATGACAATGCCCGATGGAATTTTATGCGCTAAAACCCATGAGTGGATTTTAGAAGAAGATAATAAAGCAACAATAGGACTGACGGATTATGCCATTGAACAATTAGGAGATATTGTATTTATTGAACTGCCCGAAGTTGGCGCAAGCTATGCAAAAGAAGAGGTCTTTGCAACAATAGAATCAGTTAAAGCGGCAAGTGAAATTTATATGCCTGTTTCAGGAAAAATAATTGAAGTGAATGAAAAATTAACAAATTCCCCTGAATTATTAAACGAAGATGCCTTTGAAAATTGGCTTGTTAAAATTGAATGCGACAATTTCCAGCAGGATTCTCAAGGGCTTCTTGAATATAACGACTACAAAGACGAAGTTCAATAGCACTTTAAGGAAAAATATGTATAATTTTGAAGCATTAGATGAAAAAGACAGACAAAATATGCTTATATCAATCGGTGTAGAATCGATTGATAAAATTTTTGATATAATACCCGATAAAGCTAAAATGAAAGAATTAAATTTAGCTTCAGGGTGTGATGAAATCGAAGCACAAAAGAATTTAAAAAAACTTTCTCGGCTAAATAAAACAAATTATTTAAATTTTTTGGGTCTGGGGGCAAAAAAAAGGTTTATACCGTCCTTGATATCAGATGTTGCTTCAAGGTTTGAATTTTTATCCTGCTATACTCCTTATCAGGCAGAAATTTCTCAAGGCACGCTTGAAGTAATGTATGAATTTCAATCTTTAATGTGCACTCTTGTTAATCAGGATGTTTCAAACGCTTCCGTGTATGATGGAGCCGTTGCATGCGCTGAGGCTATACTGATGGCTGCAAGATTAACACACAAAAATAAAGCGTTTGTATCATCAAACATAAACCCTAATTATTTAGAAGTTATAAAAACCTACCTTTGGGCAAATGATATTGAATTAATAACGGGTATTGATTGTTTCGATAATGATTTATGCGCAAAACTGTACCAAACACCTGATAAATACGGTGAATTTAATAAAATGCCCGATAAAAACAATAATGAATTAATAATAGCTTGCGTTGATTTAGTTTCAACAGCGCTTTTTGAACCTCCAAAATCGGATATAACCGTCGGGGATGTCCAATCATTGGGAATCGGGCTTAATTTTGGAGGAGCATATGCAGGTTTTATTGCTTGCAAAGATAAATATAAAAGGCAGCTGCCCGGAAGAATCTGCGGAAAAACCGTGGATATTGAAGGTAAAATCGCATACTGCTTAACGCTTCAAGCGCGCGAACAGCACATAAGAAGACAAAAAGCAACTTCAAATATCTGTTCAAATCAAGCCCTTGTGGCATTTATGGCAAATTTATATTTAAGAAAACTCGGAAAAACAGGTTTTATAAAAATAGCACAGGATTCATATAATAACGCTCATTTATTAAAAGAAAATCTTGAAAAAGAAGGTTTTAAAATTAAAAACAAAGATTTCTTTGACGAATTTACCATTCAAATTGAAGCGGATGAGTTTTTAAAATTTATGAAAGAAAATAATATCCTTGCTGGTATTAAATTAAATTCAAAAGAAATCTTGGTTTCCGTAAGCGAATTAAATGACAAAGAAGAATTAGATTCTTATTTAAAATTTGCTAGATTATACCTTCAAAAATAAACGGAAGGATGCAATTTTTATTTCCTTAATTTATCCTTTTAAAATAAAAGGAGGTAAAATTATGTGCAAAACTTACGATGCAATTTACGAACTTGTAAATCATACGGAATCCGATGTTTTAATTTGCTTTTTGGATAATGTTAAAATCGAAGGCAAATTATACAAATGTGATTACGAAATGGGTAAAGAAAAATGCTACGACGGGATTATTACCCTTAAAGATGCAAAAATTAAGTGTTTCAACTCACACCATGATGATAAAGAAAAAGAATTCGCCTGGATTAATATCCCGTCAAAACAAATTAAAGCCTTTGCGTATAAATGCTGCGAATTATAAATAATTACAGCCTCGTAATTTCGAGGCTGTAATTTTATTTTTATATATCAACATCATCGTCGCTGTCAAAATCGCTGTAGCTTCCGCTTGAACCGTCGTCTAAATCAGCTCCTGAGTCGCTTGAATTGTTGTTTTGTTCGCCTGATGAAGCGCTTGAATCAGAGCTTGAGCCTGAATCAGAACCCGAGTCGCTATCTGAGCCTGAGTCGCCTCCTGGAGTTGAGCCGCCTTCAGAGCCTGTATCAGAACCCGATCCGTCATCTAAATCGGCGCCTGAGTCGCCACCGTTATTTCCTTGTTCACCGCCCGAAGGGGTGTTACCCGTATCACCGCCGCCTGGATTATCACTGCCGCCTTCATCGCCGGAGCCGCCATCGGGGTTTTGCGAACCGCCACCGGGGTTATCTGAACCTGAACCGTCATCTAAATCGGCGCCTGAGTCGCCACCGTTATTTCCTTGTTCACCGCCTGAGGGGGTGTTACCTGTATCACCACCTGGGCCTTCAGGGTTTTCTCCGGGGCCTTCAGGATTACCGCCCGGGTTATCTGAACCCGATCCGTCATCTAAATCAGCACCTGAATCGCCGCCGCCGCTTGGTGTTTCTGATGTAATCGGAGGATTTTCAGGATCTATGGGTACATCAGGCCCTGTAGGACAATCTGTCGGGGTGTCTGTCGGAGTGCCGTCATCTAAATCAGCACCTGAATCACCGCCGCCATTTGGAATTTCTGATGTTATAGGAGGATTTTCAGGGTCTATGGGTACATCAGGTCCTGTCGGACACTCTGTCGGAGTGTCTGTCGGAGGAGGAGTCGTCGGTACATCCGTCGGTACCGTTGTAGGGTTGTCAGTGGGTACCGTTGTAGGATTATCGGTTGGAGTCGATGTTGGAGTCGATGTTGGAGTTGATGTTGGAGTCGATGTTGGAGTTGATGTTGGTGTACTTGTTGGTGTTCCACCGCCTCCGTCATCATCGTCGTCATCATGGCTGCTTCCGCCACCGCCACCGGGTCTTGACGGAGTTCTGCTTGGTGCAGGTTCCGGGAACGGTAATATTGTCGGAGTTTCACTCGGTGCCTGAGTAGGCGGTTGTGTTGGCGCCTGAGTGGGTGGTTGTGTCGGAGTAGGATCAGGAGTTGGAGTAGGAGTCCTTTTTATGACAGGAGCTTCTTTTTCATAGAAATATACAAGGTTTTCTAACTGTATTGTATAATTTTCAACACTTTCACCGCCTGCTAAAGGTGCGTTTATTTTTACATTTAACAGTTCTTTTGGTGTAAATTCAGTATCGGCAAGAACATTGTTAAATATAACGGGATTGGTCTCAGCAAGTTGTGTTATTGCAGAAGCACCAAGAACAATCATTTCCTGTTCCCTTGAAGTACCTTTTGCGTTTTCTATTGCTTCTTTTAGGGAAGTACCTTTGTATTCAACATAATTTAATAAATCAAGTGCAATCGGTTCTTCTCTATCATCTTCTTTGGCTAACTGTTGAAGTTCCGAAAATGCTACTGCTGTTTTATCAACGTGTAAATATGCCGTTTTAACGTCTCTTTTTACAAGCGCATAGTCTATCGGGTAATTCAACCTGTTTTTATATATAAACGATAAAGTTGTATCAGGAGTTGCAAGAGTGGTATCTTTGCCATCTATCATTCTTTGAGCAAGAATTGTTAAGACATCATCCAATTCATCTATTTTTTCACCGTCAAAGATTGAGTTGTTTTCTTCATCCAAAAGAATTGATTTTAAAATGTTTTGACCTGCATAGCTTGATATAATATAGTTTCCTTCGCTATCTTTTCTTAATTCTTTTCCATCTTGACCAGAGTAGTGCTGACCTAACTGATTAGCTATTTCAACTTTTGCCTCTTCAAGAGTCAAATCTTTATTTGCGGCCAATTCTAAATCATACCATTTTGAAGGGAAACCTACGTTTCTTATAAATTTAGTTCCTTGTCTGCCTTTATCTTCCATGGTATATAGCGAAGGAGTTACGATTTCTTTTGATTTAAGGGATGAAATATCGCTTATAAAAATTATTTCGGAAGGAATTGAATCCGTTTTTGTAGTTTCATCAATTTCTTCAAATTCACCCTGTTCATTTTTAGAATTTAGGGATTCTAATTCTTCTTTAACTTTTTGGAAATTTTCATATTCTTCTTCGCTAACGCCTTCAAGTTCGTCAATTGAAAGATTTAAAAAGGCATAGTCTTCATTTTCATAATCCAAACCGCCCGAAGCAATATCTTTAATGGCACTTAGTGCGTATAATGGGATATTTTCTTCCAAAGACAAATCTTCTTTAAATTGTTCTGCCATTTGAACGGTTAAATATGTTTTATTTACTTCTTTTAAAATATCACTGCTGTTATCAACAATTGCCCAGGCGGCAGAATTTTTTTCATTGGTGTTTAATTCGCCGTAAGCATCATTGATTAAATCAAGAACTGTATAATTTTCAACATCTTCGGGGATAATATAAGATCCGCCTTCAACCGATTCTTCATCAATGTCTTTATTGTATGTTGTAATAACTGTTGCAGAACCTATATTGTCGCTGTTGTATCTTTTAACGGCAGGTTTTTCGCCAAGTTCGAAAGTTGAAGTCGTATTGTTGTCTAATTCAATATGATCAAGCAACCTTACATCGTTTTCAAGAATATTTGTATAATCAAATTCGCTTGGAGCAAGTTTAGTTTCGTCTATTTTTGTTTTTATTTCATTTAAAGCTTCTGTATCATTTGAATCATCAATATTGTTTGTATTTATTACAATAGATTCAGGTTCTTCACTCTCAAGAGCTTCATCAAGATTTAAATCATAATCAACCAAAGGTACAGCTTCTGATTGAGCTGCTGTTGTTTCATTATTGGTCTTTTGCTGAGGTGAGCAGCTTACGGTATTAAAAACAGAAGAAAGCGCAAGCATAATGGTTGCAATTCTTGCTGCAAGCACTTTTTTTAATTTTCTGTTATTATTCCCGCTAAAACTTACACTGTCTTTTAAATTATTACTTTTCAAATACATCGGGTTGTATTGATAAGAATTTTTTGTGGTTTTTGTTGTATTTTCGGCTTTTGCGAGTCTGATTTTGTCAATATTCATAGAACAATCGCTCCTTCATCGTTTTAAGTATACAAAATCCAAAGAAAATAATATTTGCTTTTTGCAAGGGAAATAAAGCTATTATTTTACAAAACTTAATATATTATTAAATAAGAATTGGTGTGCAATAAACTATACCGTTACCCATCATTAAGACTCATTATTTTAAATGGAGCGGAAGACGAGGCTCGAACTCGCAACAGCCTGCTTGGAAGGCAGGTACTCTACCAATTGAGTTACTTCCGCGACAAAATAAAGTTTAATACTAAAATAAAAAAAATGCAACAAGTATTTATATATTTTTATAAATTAAATAAATTTGTGCTTGAATTGTTTTTCGCCCGTGGCGTAAGGTAGAACAATATTATTTGAACCGTATAATAAATATTTATATATTGTTAAACCTTCAAGCCCCACAGGGCCTCTTGCGTGGGTTTTATTTGTTGAGATTCCGACTTCTGCTCCAAAACCGTATCTAAAACCGTCTGAAAATCTTGTCGAACAGTTTGCCATAACAGATGATGAATCTACAAGATTCATGAATTTTTCTATGTTTTTTTGATTATCGGATAAAATAGAATCCGTGTGCCCTGAACCGTATTTGTTGATATGTTCAATTGCTTCATCAATACCATCCACAATTTTAAAAGATAAAATTTTATCACTGTATTCAATTGAATAATTATCAGGATTTTCAATAATTTTAATATCGGAAGTTAAAAGCGCTTCTTTCAATTTATCAATATAGCAGTAATTTTTATGAACAAGAAGCGTTTCAAGCGCGTTACAGGCGCTCGGGTATTGTGTTTTAGCATCAATTACGATATTTTTAACATTTTCGAAATCACAATTTTCATCGACAAAAATATGACAAATTCCGCTTGCATGCCCCAAGACGGGAATTTTTGTATTTTCTTTTATATATTTTACAAGATTGTTTCCCCCTCTTGGTATAATTAAATTTATATATTCATCTAATTTAAGCATTTCTTTAACATCGTCTCTTGAATAAACAAGATTGATTGAATTTTGCGGAAATCCTGCTTCTAAAAGCGCGCAATTAACAATTTCACCGAATATTTTATTTGTATTTATACATTCCCTGCCGCCTTTTAAAATTGCACAGTTTCCTGATTTTATAATTAAACTTGAAATCTGTATAAAGCAATCTGGTCTTGCTTCAAAAATAACCCCGATAACTCCGATTGGCGTTACGATTTTTTTTAAAATTAACCCTTCATCAAGTTCTTTTTGCCACAAAATTTTATTTATCGGATCTTCAAGCTTGATTAAATCTTCAAGCCCTTTTATAAGGCTGTTTAATTTTGATTCATCAAGCTTCAATCTGTCAAAAATTGCTTTATTTATCTCACCGTTTGCTAAAAGCTCTTTAGCGCTTTCAATATCTTTTTTGTTTTCGCTAAAAATTTTATCCTTATTTTCTTTTAATTTTTCACAGATTTTTGTCAAAGCATCATTTTTAACATCCGCTTTAAAATTCATTGTCTTTAAAAAAGCATCATGTGCCTTTTTTGCCGTTTCGATTATTTTATTGTTTTCCATATTTTTCCTAAATTACAACAAGGTTGTCTTTAATTACAACGTCATCATCAAATTTATGCCCTAAAATTTCGCATATTTTATCCGAATGGTTTCCTTTGATTTTTTCGATATCACCTGATGAATAATTTGTTATTCCTCTTGCAAATTCATCATTTGAAGAATCAACTATTGAAACAATTTCGCCTCTTTTAAAATTTCCTTCAATGTCAACTATGCCGATGGATAAAAGACTTTTTTGATGATTAACAATGGCGTTTTTTGCTCCTTCGTTTACCTTGATTTTACCCATGATATTTGTAGCATAGGCAATCCAGCGCTTTTTGTGGGAAAGATTTTTGCTTGGTATAAATATTGTTCCTATGTCATCATCAAAAACTTTTTTAATTATATTGGGAGTTGTACCGTTTACGATTTTTGCATACAGACCGCTTGATGTTGCGACTTTTGCCGCACTTATTTTTGTAATCATGCCGCCTCTGCCGCCTTGGGATGCACCTTTTGCAAGTTTTTCAATTTTGGATGTAATTTTTTCAACCCTTTGAATTAATTTAGCGTCTTTATATTCTTTCGGGTTTTTATCAAACAAACCGTCTATATCAGACACCATGACCAATAAATCGGCATCCAATTTTGAAGCTACAATTGAAGATAACTTATCGTTATCGGAAAAACAAACATGTTCCAATTCAGAAGGCGACACCGCATCATTTTGATTGATTATAGGTATTACTTTATTTTCAAGGAGTTTGCTTAGAGTTGATCTTAAAGATAAATATTTTTTTCTGTTTGCAAAATCTTCTTCGGTTAAAAGAATCTGCGCCGTTGTAATACCGTACTTTTCAAAGCCGTCCTGCCAGATACTCATTAATAAAGGCTGTCCGACACTTGCTGCCGCTTGTTTTAGGGTTGTTGATATTGAAGTATCTATATTTAATTTTTTTGCTCCCAAACCGACAGCACCCGAGGTTACAACCAAAATCTCCTTGCCCTGTTTATATAAATAACTCATATCTTCTATAAAAGAATAAAGATGTGAAAGCGAAATTTCGCCCTGCGGGTTTCTTAAAATATTTGTTCCGAACTTGAAAACAATTCTGTCTATGTTTTCCATCATTTTAATTTAAATCCTACAAGAAGTTCTATCTGGGTATATTCGCAATTCAATGACTGTGCTACGGATGCGTTTGTAATTTCGCCGTTAAATGTATTAACCCCGTTTGATAAATCCTGATTTTCCTTAATTGTCTCAATCAAACCCTTTTCGCCCAAAGATTTCAAATAAGGATACATAGCATAAGAATATGCGTAAGAAGATGTCTTTGGAACGGCAGATGGAATATTTGGAATTGCGCAGTGCAATATGCCGTATTTTTCAAAAACCGGCTCTTTTAGCGTTGTGGTTCTATCCATGGTTTCGACATTTCCGCCCTGATCAATTGCAACATCAACAATAACCGAACCCTTTTTCATTGATTTAACCATTTCTTCGGTAATTATTTTAGGCGCTACCATGGAACGCACTAAAACCGATGTAATTAATAAATCGGCTTTAGGAATTTCCTGAGCCAGCTTTGCAGGGTTTGAATAATGCGTCTTAATTGATGTACCGTAAATACCGTCAATTTGCACGAGTTTTTTAGGATTCGTATCAAAAATTGATACATCCGCTCCCATACCGATTGCCATTTGAGCTGCGTTAAAGCCTACAACCCCGGCGCCCACTATTATAACCTTGCCTGGTTGAACCCCGGGGACTCCCGATAATAAAACGCCCGAGCCGCCGTTATGAGATTGCAAAAAATTAGCTCCGATTTGAACCGCCATTCTCCCTGCCACTTCTGACATGGGTCTTAATAAAGGAAGCTGTTTATCTTGTGTTTCAACGGATTCTGAAGCAATTGTCGTTACTTTCTTTTTTAGAAGTTCTTTTGTTAACTCTTCTTCAACCGCCAAGTGAAGATATGAAAAAATAACAAGATCAGGTCTGAAATATTGAAATTCTGATTTTTGAGGCTCTTTTACTTTTACCATGATTTTAGAATTATTCCAGACTTCCTGAGCCGATTTTACAACCGTTGCACCGTTTTGAATATAATCGTCATCACTAAAACCCGAGTTTAAGCCTGCGTTTGATTCTATTAATACGCTTAAACCGTCCGCTCTTAGCATAGCAACAACATCAGGGGTGATTGCTACTCTTATTTCCCCTGTTTTTAATTCTTTAACAACACCAAAATCGTATTTCATATTAGCCTCACTTAGTTTGTTTATGTTGATTTTAACATTCTTAAAGTTTGTTTGCAATGCGTATTTTAAATTCAGCAATCAATAAACATGCAATCGCCGTAACTGAAAAAACGATATTTTTTATCAACGGCTTCCCTGTATGCTCTAAATATATATTCCTTACCGCAAAAAGCACTCACAAGCATAATAAGAGTGGATTTTGGAAGATGGAAATTTGTAATTAATTTATCAATTGATTTAATTTTATACGGAGGATAGATAAAAATATTTGTTTTATCGGATGCTGCGATAATTTTACCGTATTTTTGATAAGTTGCTTCTAAACACCTTAAAACAGTTGTGCCGACTGCTATAACTTTACCTTTTTTATTTTCAAAAAGCTCTTGGGTTTCTTTTGGAATTGTATAACTTTCATAATGCATCGTGTGTTCTTTAATATTTTCGACTTTTACGGGCATGAACGTTCCAAGTCCGACGCTTAGGGTAATATAAGCTATCTTTACGCCTTTTTTTTGAATTTTTTCAAGTAATTCTTTTGAAAAATGAAGTCCTGCAGTGGGACATGCCACAGAACCCGTGTTTTTTGCATAAACCGTCTGGTAATTATCTTTGTCTTTTTCCTGTGCTTCGCGCTCAATATATGGCGGAAGCGGAGTTGAGCCGTATTTATTTAAAACTTTATAAATATCATCCCCTTCATAAATCAATTCAACGATATATTTAGGTATTTCGTTTAAATTAGGTGCTTCTTGTTTTTCAATTAATCTTATTTTAAAATCAGGCGCAACTTCTAAGATTTCTCCTTCTTTTACTCTTTTTGCATTTTTTGTCAATGCTTCCCAACAAGATGAATTATTTAACGGATTTAAAAGAAAAATTTCAACACCTGCCCCGCTTTTTCTTTTTGCAATAATTCTTGCAGGATAAACCTTGGTATCGTTTAAAACAAGAATATCGTCTTTATTTAAATAATCCAATATATCGTAAAAATGAAGATGTTTTATTTCTTTTGTTGTTTTATTTAAATACATCATAGCGCACTCTTCTCTTTTTTCAAGAGGATTTTGCGCTATCAATTCGGGGGGCAGAAAATAATCAAAATCTGATGTTTTTAATATTTCTTCCATTACGATTCTCTTAAATCAGGCTGTCTTGCAGCACGCACTTCATCAATTCTTCTAACGGGAGTTGTTTTCGGAAATTCGCCAAAATCGATTCCTTCTTTAATCTCATTTGCAATTTTAATCATGACTTGAATAAAATTATCAAGAACTTCTTTTGTCTCGGATTCCGTCGGTTCAACCATAAACGCTTCATGGACTATTAAAGGAAAATAGATTGTTGCAGGGTGAATATTTTCATCCATTAACCTTTTTGCTATATCAAGGGTTGATGTACCCAGTTCTTTTTTATCGGAATTATCAATTACAAATTCATGGGCGCAGAATTGCTTATGAGGAATTTGATAGTATGGTGATAATTTTGATTTTAAATAATTAGCAGCTAAAACCGCGTCAGAAGAAACATCTTTTAAAGATTTTCCCATCATATAAATATATGTATAAGCTTTTATTAAAACATTAAAATTACCGAAAAACGAAGCGACTTTCCCTATTGTTTTAGGATAATTATAGTTTCTTTTATAGTTTTCACCGTCAAATTCAATTCTTGGAATCGGTAAATAGGGTCTTAATTTATCAACTACGCCGATTGGCCCTGAGCCCGGGCCGCCGCCTGCATGCGGAGTTGAGAAAGTTTTGTGAAGATTAAGATGCACAACATCAAACCCCATCAATTTAGGATTGGTATAACCCATAATTGCGTTAAAATTAGCTCCGTCATAATACAACAAAGAACCATTTGAATGCATTAAACTTGAAATTTCCAAAACATTATTATCAAACAACCCCAAAGTGTTAGGGTTTGTCATCATAATTGCTGCGATTTCATTTTTGTATTGATTTATAATATTTTTAAGTTCATTTATATTAACAAGCCCTTTTTCATCCGATTTTACTTCAACTACTTCAAAACCACACATAGCAGCGCTTGCAGGATTAGTTCCATGGGCGTTATCGGGTATTATTACTTTTTTTCTTGTATTTAATTCGCCCTTATCTTCAAAATATTTTTTAATTACCATTATTCCGCTAAATTCGCCGTGTGCTCCCGCGCAAGGTTGAAGCGAAATTTCATCCATACCCGTTATTATTTTTAAAAAATTTTGAAGTTCATACATTAATTTAAGAGCGCCTTGGCAATCAATATCATCTTGAGCAGGGTGAAGATTTTTAAACCCTTCAAGATTAGCTGCCCATTCGTTAATTCTCGGGTTATATTTCATAGTGCAGGAACCGAGAGGATAAAAACCTTTTTCAATACAAAAATTCTTATCGGACAATTTTTTATAATGCCTCATTAATTCAAGCTCGGTAATATCTTTTAATTTAATTTCAGACGTTCTTTTTTCCATATAAAACCCTTAAATAGAATACTTATATGAATTATATAACAAAAATAACACCGATGCTAAATTTTCATATTTGTGCTGTTTGTAAAAGCCATGTAGGTTTTTAAAGACAAAGGCTGTTTTTTGCCATGGTATCTTACTTTTAAATGAGCAGGGTCAAAATATGGCTTATAGGGCTTATTTTGAAGTTCCGGGTCTTTCTTTTCTCTTATTTTTTGTACAACATAAGCACTCACATCACGAATAACGGGAGTTAAAATAGAACAACCCACAACGGCACCTATAAAAGCGCCCAAAACTCCTGCACCCGCTTTAAAATTATTCTTATATAAATCAAGCGCATAATCTGTCGGCTTAGCATCTTTTAAAAGAGTGTTTTTCATTGAATCTATATATTCCGCGCTTTTTTTGCCAAAACCAAAAAGTGTACCTTTTTGAGCTTTGTTTATTTTTGTGTTTACAAATTCAAGCGTTCTTGAAGCAATTTCATCGGGTTTTAGAGTTTTTAAGTGATCATCCGCCGATTTTTCAAGACCTTTTATTAATTTTTTAGTCATTGCATAATAAAGCCCGATATTTGCAGCCCCAGTTGCAAGACCTGCGGGAACAAGTATTTTTTTATCCTGAGCAGAGGTATTTTTATCACTTGCAGCAGCGAATGTATTGCTCAAAGCGGCAAAAATCATACCAAGAGCATTCAACACCATAAGCAGTGAACCTGCTTCTTTATATGGATCAAGTTGTTTTAATAAATTTAAGACAATTTTTGGAGGATTTGCCATTATTTAACCTCCTTATCTTGTTTTTTTTCGGTTACTTGTACGTTTTCGGCTAAAACAGGTTTTTTTGAGTGTTTATCGACAAATTTTGTTGCATGTTTATTTATTTGATTAATAAAAGGTGCATCAATTAAAAAATTAGTAAACATCATAACGCCAACAGCAACTGCGCCTCCTATTGATTTTCCCCATTTATCAACATTTTCGCTGAATTTAAACATGTCTTTTGTCTTATCAAGCCCTTGAGGGTTGATTATCTGTGCAAGTTTGCCCGTTGCTTTTCCTGCTAAAAAGCCCATAGCACCGATGCACAGGCTTCTTATAATAACGCCTGTTATTGTTCCGCCTAATGATTGGGAAAATGTTCTTATTGCCTGAACTTTTGAGCTTTGGTTTGTTCTTCCGTCTTTTTCGTTTGTTGCTTTTGTAATAGCTTTACCGACGGCAATATCAACAACAGGGCCTATTGTTGCTTCAGAACCCGACATAACGATTTTTTGCGCAACAACCGATGAAGCAGCTAAAGAGGTAATTGCCACAGGATGTTTTTCGACAAATTTACCGACCGCACCGATAAAGCCATTAAAATTCTGGCTTTTTTTATAGTTTTGAGATTGTTGTTGAATGCTGTTTACTTTCATATTTTACCCGTTTTTAATAACGCCCGTGAATACAAAATTTTGATAAAAAAACCGCACAGATTTACATTTTTTTACACAAAAAATGCACCAATTTGCCAGGCAATATTTTTAGACTATAATAATTATATCAAAAACATCCAAAAGTAAACAGGGCAGGATATTAAGAATATGCAAAGAAATGAAATACCGAAAATTAAACCTTATTTTTACGACATTACTCTAAGAGACGGGAATCAATCCCTTAAAAAGCCTTGGAATCTGGATGAAAAATTGATTATATTTGATAAAATTCAAGAACTTAACATCCCTGCCGTTGAAATAGGTTTTCCTGCATCATCGCAGATGGATTTTGATTCATGTGTCGAATTAGCCAAAAAAGCGGGAGAAAAAACAAAAGTCTCCGTTTTAGCACGTGCTCATCACGGTGATATTGAAAGGGCATTAGCTGCAATAAAAGATGCCAAAAATTCAAGACTTCATACATTTATCACCCTTTCTCCTTTTCATATGGAATATGTATTAAATAAAAAACCGCAGGATGTCGCACAAATTGCAATTGATGCGGTTGATTTTGCAAAAAAGAATATCAAAAACCCCAATTGCGACATTGAATTTTCTGTTGAACATTTTGGAGACTGCGAAGAAAATATTGATTTTGTTATTGAAGTTTTAAAAGAAATAGTTAATAAGGGTGCAACCACAATCAACCTTCCAAATACGGTTGAAAGGTACCGCCCATACAGATATATTTCTTTAATGAAAAAAGTTAAAGAAAATCTGCCTTCTAATGTCATAATTTCCGTTCATAACCATAACGATTTAGGTATGGCAACCGCAACAACGGTAGAAAGCTACTTTAGCGGGGCAATTCAGCTTGAATGTTGCTTAAATGGTCTTGGGGAACGTGCAGGTAATACTGATTTTGCGCAGGTTGCAACAATTTTAAACAACAACTGCGTAGATACGGGGATTAATTTAGAAAAAATTTACGAGACAACACTTTTAATTTCTCAAATGTCAAGAGTTAAAATTTATGAAAAAGCGCCTCTTGTAGGCCCTGAAGCTCTTGCGCACAGGTCTGGAATTCATCAGGACGGCGCCATTAAAACAAAAGACATGGATTTTGGAGCCTATAGGCCAATCAAACCTTCAATTATCGGAAGGTATGACGATGAAAAAATCGGCTTCACTTCTCAAAGCGGAAAAACTGCAATTTACGATATTATTAAAGCTCTTAAATACCCGATTACCATTCAAGAATCAATCTATCTTACACCCATTGCAAAAGAAATGGCTGAATCTAAGGGTGAATTAACGGGTGAAGAAATACTTGAACTTTACTTTAACAAGATTTGCAATATTAAAGGCGTGTTTGAATTAATTTCCTTTAAGCCTATTGAAAAGGGTGTTTATGACTTGTTTTTCAACTATAAAGGCGAAAGAAAAGAAGTTATCGGAACAGGAAACGGCCCGATTGACGCTTGTTTGAACGGATTATCCAAACTGGGCTTTGATAAAATCAAATTGTCATATTATAAACAGTATTCGCTGGACGGCGACGAAAAAGGCTCGGGCGCAAGCGCTATGAGTGCAGTTTCAATGCTTGATAATAAAAATAATGAAATTATAGGCAGAGCAATCGATTCTTCTACCGCTTTGGCAAACGTAAAAGCAATATTTAACGCACTTAATCAGGTTTATTAATCGGATATTTTATATGAAAGCATCATGCCTGCACCGAAAGGCAGAATTTGAGATTGATAAGAAGGATTATCAAAAAGAGCGTTAACATAATCTTCCACTTTTTTGTAATGCGTTAAAATATTGTCTGCAAGAATAACGCTTCCTTTGTTTATCATTTTATCAATAAGTTCAAAATATTCTATATATTCCTTTTTATTTGCGTCAATAAAAACAAAATCAAACTTTTCTCTTTTATTTTGTTTTATTTCATCAAGCATATCTTCAAGAACAATAACTGCAGCGCCTATTTTAGATTCCGCATAAACTTCAGGAACACACTTTGAAAAATTAGCTCTTGCGACACTTTGCCTTTTTTCCCAGTATTCAACGGTTGTTAGTTTTCCTTTGGTCTCTTTAAGTGCTTCTAAAATCCAAATTCCGCTATAGCCGTTTGAAGTACCGATTTCTAAGACATTTTTAGCGTTTTTTATTTTAATTAAAGTATTTAAAAAATTTGCACATTCTCTATCCAAATTCCAAAAAGAATTTTTTGTTTTTTCAAGGTTTGATAAAATTTCTTCCGTTGTTTTATCAAAACAGGAAGGATTTATTTTCTTAACTTCATAAACTCCGTCCATTTTACAACCTTTGAACTTTATCAAGTATTACAATATTTGCAACATCAACATAAGATTCCTGTTTTTTAACAAGTTTCATTGTTTCAAGATTGTATAACAGATAATTGTTAGAATTTATTCCCGTAATTAAAAGATTATTTTTAACTTTGTTATCTTCTTTATTTTGATTTTGAACAAGAGTTAAATTAGAATAAAATCCTTCTTTTGATAACTGTTCTCTTGAGATAATTTTTCCTTCAATAGTATCGTAAACATCGAGATAGCCTTCTTTTGAACAAAGAATAAATATCTTTGTTCCATACATCAGCGCGTCCGTTGGTTTTTTATCTATATCTATAACATCAAGCTGCTTTGCAAGAGCTTTATCAAAAATAATAAGCTGGCTGTCTGTTCTTGATATTGCATAAATATTTGCAATATCCGATATTATTTTAGAAACGTTATGCACTTCACCCATCGGCTGAACTATGTAATCAGCACCGTTTTTTGTAACGTTGAAAATTTTTGAAGCAAATTCATCATAAAATGAAATCGAATCATCCATAGAACTATAAGCAATTTTAGAGGGTTTTTGATTTAATTTAATCGCCTGTTTTAATTGCATTGAATTCATATCAAGTATATAAATTGCATTTGCAGCGCTTGATGCGATATAGGCAATGTTGTCTTTTTCGTTTAAAACCGCATCCGATGCTTTTGCTTCAAGTTCGATTGTTGCAATTGTTCTTTCGTCTTTTAAATCTATTATTTCAACATTTTTCCCCGACCAATACAAAACAAGCGCAACTTTATTATCCTTGCTTGCAAGAATTTTTAAAGGCATTGACGCAAGTTTTAATTCATACAGAGGGGTTCTTGAAGTTGAATCATAAACTTCAAGAAATTTTGAATTTCTCGGATTTATAAATATTTTTTTATCCTTAAAGTCTGTTGCGGCAATAAATTCATCCCTTCTCACGGTCGGATTATAAGGGCTTTTTACTTTTTGTTTTTCTTCCCCTTTTAAAACAAGAGAGGATTCATCTTTAGATGGAATTAATAAATCTCCCAAAGTTAATTTTAAACTCTCGGGCATTATAAGCCCAACAGGAGTTAACATATCCTGAGGCATAAGCCCCAGGCGAACTTTAAGCGGAAGATCGTCTTTTTTTGTTAAAGTGTAGTTGCCTTTATTGTCTTTTATTACTTTTAAAAGAGAATAGCCGTTATTTAAAAGAACAACTTCGGGAAGTTGTGATAAATTCATTTTCTCAGGATATGTATATTCGATTGAAATCTTATCAACCGTAGTATTGTTTGGAGGATAAAGAGGAATATACATAACTTCATCAGGAAGCGTTATAATGCTGTCAAAGCGCTGCTGCGCATTAGGGAGATTCGTTTTAACGAAATTCCATACATCATTTGGTAATTTTGAAGCAAAAGCCGTATTTTGACCTATAAAAAATATAAATAAAAATAATATTTTAACTATAATATTATAATTCAGCTTCATTTTTTCTCCCTTTATTATTTTCCAAGAGCGGATTTAACTTTGTTTAACAAACCTTCTTTTTCCTGTTGTTTGGATAAAATAAACAATTCTCTGTATAATTTTTCCTCCTCGCGGGATAATTTTTTAGGTACACCTACTTTTAAAGTAATATAATGCATTCCTCTTTGAATTTCACTTCCCAAATAGGGTACACCCATGTTTTTAAGAGTGAGTTTATCCCCGTTTTGGACTCCCTGAGGGATTTTTATAATTGTTTCACCATGTATTGTATTAACTTTAACTTCATCCCCTAATACTGCCTGGGGAGTTGTTATTTCAAGTTCCGTATATATATCAAAACCCTGGCGGACAAATTCTTTTGACGGTTTTGTATGAATTACAACGTATAAATCCCCGGGTCTTCCGCCGTTTTTGCCTGCATCGCCTTCATGGGCTACTCTCATTTTTGAACCGTTTTCAACCCCATGGGGGATTTTTATGGTTATATTTTTTTCTTTTTCAACGGCACCGACACCATGGCAGGTTTTACAATAAGCTTTTGGATTTTTGCCGCTTCCATGGCAATTAGGACAGGTTGTAACGGATGTAAAAGAGCCTAAAATAGTGCGTGTGCTTTTTTGAACTCTACCTTTACCCTTACATACGGGACAAATTGTATCTTTAGCGTTTTTATCCATGCCTGTTGAATTACAATCCGTGCAGGGTTCTAAATGCCTTACTTTAATTTCTTTTTCAAGACCAAAGCAGGCTTCTAAAAAATCTATCTCAATATCAAGCCTTAAATCATCCCCCTCAACAGGCGCATTGGGATCTTGCGAATATGAAGAAGAAAATCCCCCAAAACCTCCGCCAAAGAAAGATGAAAAAATATCCGATAAATCTATATCGCCCATATTAAAGGAATTAGGATTAAAGCCTGCATTAGTTAAGCCGTCTTCTCCGTATCTGTCATAAATTTCGCGTTTGTTATCATCAGATAAGGTTTCGTATGCTTTTCCTATTTCTTTAAATTTTTCTGCTGCATCAGGCGCTTTATTAACATCAGGGTGGTATTGTCTTGCCTTTTGTCTGAATGCTTTTTTTAATTCTTCTTTTGTGGCATTTTTTTCCACTCCCAGTATTTCATAATAATCCATTTTTTATTCGTCTTCCTTCTTTTTTGCAACTCCGACAAGCGCGGGTCTTATGATTCTGTCGCCGATTTTGTAACCTTTTTGCATAACGCAGGCAACATGGTCTTGTTCGTATTCGTCTGTCGGAATTTGTGTTATTGCTTCGTGTTCACTGGGGTTAAATTCAAGCCCCAGACATTCTATTTCTTCCATTCCTATTTTTTTCAATGTATCAAGAAGTTGTTTATAAGCAACTTCATAACTTTCTTTTACGACTTTGCAGTCTTCTATTTCTTTTAGGTGTTCTTTGGCTCTGTCAAAAGTATCCAAAACGCCTGCAATTTTTTTCAAAACTTCAGCACAAGCATATTTTGACAGTTCTTCTTTTTCTTGAGAAGTTCTTTTTCTGAAATTATCAAAATCCGCTGCAAGTCTTAAGTATTTATTGTCTAAATCTTCGTATTTTTCTTTATAGTTGTCTTCTTTTGATTCTTCTTTATTTATTTCTTCTTCTTTGGTTTCTTCTTTTATTTCTTCTTGTGATTCTTTATTTACTTCTTCTTTTATTTCTTCATCTTCTTGACTGAAAGGATTTTTACCGTTATCCATAAATTGCCTCCTTTGAAATAAAAATCATCTATTTATATTATAAATTATGAATAATCGTTGTCGAGTATTCAAAAGTTTATATTCATGTTTAAATAGATGAAATTTTGTGTATAATTATATTATAGCTTATTTAACGGAAAATGCTTATGAAATCTCCAAAAGAAATCAGTATTGAAACAAAAATAATAAATAAATTACAAAAATATAAAGACTGCACAAAGCTTGCAAAGTATTTAATGGATGATGTCGAATTACAGGAAATGCAAGATTATGCAAACAACGTCTCAATTAAAAGACTCGGTTTTAATGACCATGGGCCTGTTCATATGAGGCAGGTTGCAAATAACGCAATTAAGATGCTTAATATTTTGCATGATTTTGATATTCAAACTTCTATTGAAAAAGAAGAAATAGGAACATTTGAAGACAGCCTATGCGCTGTTGTTGTGGCGGGCTTAATGCATGACCTCGGTATGATGATTGGAAGACAATCGCATGAAGATATGTCTACAACTCTTGCAATACCTATAATAGATAGAGCGCTTCAGTATGTTTTCGGGGACGATATCCATAAAAAAGTAATCATAAAATCTCTTGCAATAGAAGCAATAATAGGACACATGTCAACAAGAAAAATCCATTCAATTGAAGCGGGGATTATTTTAATTGCCGATGGCTGCGATATGACAAAAGGAAGGGCGAGAATTCCTCTTGCGATAAACAATGCCCCCAGAGTCGGAGACATACATAAATACAGCGCAAACGCCATAACAAAAGTTAAAATATGCCATGGCGAAAGAAAACCGATTAAAATTGATATTGAAATGTCTCAAGATGTCGGATTTTTCCAAATTGAAGAAGTATTATTAACAAAAGTGGATTCCTCTCCCGCTAAAAAATTTATCGAACTATATGCCGGAATAACAAATCAGGAACATAAGTGTTATTTGTAGTTCTTTTTAAAAAGTGAACCGAAAAAAATTTTTAAGCGGGTTTTTGCATCTTTATTTGTATTTTTGCTGATTCTATACGAATTAACAATTCTATCGAAAAGCTTTCTTTTTTCAACTTTCCAATCGGGATTAACAAGATGAGCATATCGCCACCACTGTTTTGCAAATTTCATTTTCGGGTTATACCAGGGTTTTTGATATCCTGCAAAATGGACAATTATTGTTTTTTTATCAAGTTCATCCAAGTTATTTATTTCATCCAGAAAGGGGTGATAATTTTTTCTAAAATTATATTTAATAAAATCTTCTTTTGTTGTTATTGTTCTGTTGTTATATATCGGAGATATCGGCTCTGCCATGTTTTGGGGTATTGCCTTGTTAAAAGTTGCCTGTGTTATTGAGTTGTTATCGTTGTTGTGATTTTTTGTATATAAAAGTTTAGAAGTAAGATTGCTTTTTATACAATTTTGAATATTAAATAAAATAATTCCTATATTATATCTCACCTCTTTTAAGTCGACAGGATAGCTGTAGCGCCTTAAAACGGCTATATATTTATCCTGAATATCCGTATTATATAAAGAAGATAAATCTCCTAAAACAAGAATGTCTGAATCAAGATATAAGATTTTATCAAAATTTTGAAACATTTCGGGGATGAAGAATTTAAAATAATCAGCGTTTGAAACATGATGACAAAAAGTTCTGTGTCTTATTTTTCCTTTCAACATCGACAACTTTAAAGGAACAATACTAATCTCAACATCATCTTGTTTAAAGGTTTTTAGTTCTTTTTGTGTTTTTTTGTTTAGGTCTATAGATAAGATATAGATATTATAAATTGAATCTTTATCTTTATTAAGTATTAGAGATTTTAGAGCTACTTTAAGATAAGATGAGTATTCTTTATCTGTTGTAAATACTATATTAATTGAGTTATTATTTTTTGGTTTTGGGATTATGGGGATTGTGTTTTGTTTGTTGTTTAAAAAAAGTATGGTAGTTAAACCTAATGATAGGATGATTAGAAGTATTAAAGTTGTTAGAAGAGGTTTTTTCATAGGTTTAGCTTGTTTTGAATATGTGATAAAATTTTTTAATGTACTGTATAAATGTTTTTTTTGTTGAAGATCGCAAAGTTAAAAAATATGCATTTTTTAACCGCTCAATAAAACTTCTTTTTTTATATTTCATATTAGCATCAACAAGTTTTGAATATTCCCACCATTTTTCTTTAAATCTTGAATTCGAATTTTTGTGCCAGGGTTTATCTGCACCTATATAATGAACTATTATTGTATTTTTATCAAGTTCTAAAAGATTGTTTATATTATCTAAAAAGGGTGAATAAGTTTTTTTAAAATTGTATTTAATAAAGTCTTCATCCTCAGTGTAAGCGTTATTATTATAAATTGGCGAAATTAATTTTACATCTTTTAATTTAATGACGCTGTTAAATGAATACTGGCTTGATCTGCCGTCTTTATCATTATTCTTTGCTTTGATTAATTTTTGCGCTATATTATCTTTTCTATACTTTTGAATATTAAATAACATAACTCCGCAGTTATAGTCGTCTTTTTTTCTGTTTCCTCTAAAATTATATCTTTTAACTGCTGCTATATATTTATCCTGAATATCCGTATTATATAAAGAAGATAAATCCCTTAAAACAAGAATGTCTGAATCAAGATATAAGATTTTATCAAAATTTTGAAACATTTCGGGGATGAAGAATTTGAATAAATCCGCTCTTGAAACATAGAAGAAATTTATTTTTTTATCTATTATTTTATCAAGCGTTTTTACTTTAAGAGGAACGGTGTTAATTTCGACATCATTTTGCTTAAAAGTTTTTAATTCTTCTTGTGTTTTTTTGTTTAGGTCTATAGATAAGATATAGATATTATAAATTGAATCTTTATCTTTATTAAGTATTAGAGATTTTAGAGCTACTTTAAGATAAGATGAGTATTCTTTATCTGTTGTAAATACTATATTAATTGAGTTATTATTTTTTGGTTTTGGGATTATGGGGATTGTGTTTTGTTTGTTGTTTAGAAAGAGTATGGTAGTTAAACCTAAGGATAGGATGATTAGAAGTATTAAAGTTGTTAGAAGAGGTTTTTTCATATTTATTTTATCAATCTGCACCTATTATATTTCTTTTTAAAAGTTCTTATATTTTTTGACATTTTTTTAGATTTATCAAGACTCAAATAAGCATATATTAAACAAGCAGATATATTTCTTTTCTCAACTTTCCAATCAGGGTTTATAAGATGAGCATATTGCCGCCATAAAGGTGCAAATTCCATATCAGGATTATACCAGGGCTTTTGAAAACCTGCAAAATGAACAATTAAAATTTTATCTTTATTATCCAAAGTTTGTTCATCTTTTATTAAATAATTATAACCTAAAGGCAATGCTTTAGTATTCTTTATATCTACTGCTTTTGTGTATGCAAGCTGTGTTACATATCTTTTTGTTTTATCATTATTTTTTGCTTGAATCAGTTTTTTGGTTATATTATTTTCTCTGCATTTTTTGATATCAAACAAAATAACCCCGCAGTTGTATTTTGAATTTTCTTCATTTTTAAAATTTGTTTTCTCCGGTAAAACCCCTATTATTTTATTTTCTAAATTATAATTATAAATTTCTGATATATCTTTTAAAACAAGAATGTCTGAATCAAGATATAAGATTTTATCAAAATTTTGAAACATTTCAGGGATGAAGAATTTAAATAAATCGGAATTTGATACTCTGTAAGAATATTTTACGTTATTTTTTATAGTTCCTTTAAGCATCGATAACTTTAAAGGAATTGTCGTAATTTCAACATCATCTTGTTTAAAAGTTTTTAATTCTTCTTGTGTTTTTTTGTTTAGGTCTATAGATAAGATATAGATATTATAAATTGAATCTTTATCTTTATTAAGTATTAGAGATTTTAGAGCTACTTTAAGATAAGATGAGTATTCTTTATCTGTTGTAAATACTATATTAATTGAGTTATTATTTTTTGGTTTTGGGATTGTGGGGATTGTTGTTTTATTATTTTTAATAAGTAAAACAAGTGTTAATAAAATCACTAAAATTAAACCTATGGATATTAAAATTATTTTTTTCATTATTTATCCTCTTTTGTAAGGTATTTAAAGTTACGATTAAAATTATCAAGGGCGCTTTTTAGCGAAGCAAATTTCTTTTCTTTGTTTGCTGCAATCGATATTTGAAGCGCCAGTATGAAATTTTGTATAGTATTTCTTTTTTTCTCAACTTTCCAATTCGGGTTTATAAGATGAGCATAATACCACCATTGATTTGCAAAAGGTATTTTTTCGTACTGCCAGGGTTTTTTATACGCAAGAAAATGGATTATAATTGCCCTTTTATCAACATCATCAAGAGAATTTATCGTTTTATCGTTTTTATAATACAAGTCTTTATAATTAAATTTTTTAAATTCTTTTTCATCTGTTGTTGAAAAACGGTTAAATTCAAAAGGCATGGTTTTAACTTTTGTTTCATCAAGCACTTCGTGGAAAAAAGGCTGGGTTATATAAATATGTTTTTTATCATTATTTTTTGCTTGAATCAATTTTTTAGTTATATTATTTTCGCTGCATTTTTTGATATCAAACAAAATAACCCCGCAGTTGTATTTAAATTCTTCATTTAAATAACTTTCCTGAATAGCACCTATATATTTATCTTCTAAATCATAGTTATAAATTTTTGATATATCTTTTAAAACAAGAATATCTGAATCAAGGTATAAAATTTTATCAAAATTTTGAAACATTTCGGGAATGAAGAATTTGAATAAATCCGCTCTTGAAACATGGCATCTTGCAATTATTCTATAATTTCCGACATTTTTCAACATCGACAACTTTAAAGGAATTGTCGTAATTTCAACATCATCTTGTTTAAAAGTTTTTAGTTCTTCTTTGGTTTTTTTGTTTAGGTCTATAGATAAGATATAGATATTATAAAAAGAGTCTTTATCCTTATTAAGTATTAAAGACTTAAGAGCTACTTTAAGGTAGGGTGAGTATTCTTTATCTGTTGTAAATACTATATTGATTGAGTTATTATTTTTTGGTTTTGGGATTATGGGGATTCTATCTTGTCTATTGTTTAAAAAAAGTATGGTAGTTAAACCTAAGGATAGGATGATTAGAAGTATTAAAGTTGTTAGAAGAGGTTTTTTCATAGGTTTAGCTTGTTTTGAATGTTTTATAAAAATTTTTTATGTAATCTGAAAAATTCTTATTTTCCATAAATTTTACAACAATTGCAAAAGAATTTAGAGCGTGTTTAAAAATATTTCTTTTCTCAACTTTCCAATCAGGGTTTATAAGATGAGCATATTGCCACCATAAAGATGCAAATTCCATATCAGGGTTATACCATGGTTTTTGGATTCCCGCAAAATGAACAATTATTGTTTTATTTTTTAAATCATTATAATCTTTTATCGTATCGCAAAAAGGCGAATAATTTTTTTTATATAAAGAAAGTGAAAAATCAGCTTCAGGTAAAACTATATTATTATATAAAGGCGAAATTAATTTTACTCCCTTCTTTTTAATAACCTTATTAAATGGATACTGTGTTATTGTGGTATTTTTTTTATTTTCATTTATTGTATTTACTATTTTTTGAGAAATATTATCTTCTTGCCATTTTTTATTGTTATAAAGCATAACACCGCAGTTAAATATTTCTTTCTTTAACTTGGGCGAAAAATCATACCTTTTAACTGCTGCTATATATTTATCCTGAATATCGGTATTATATAAAGAAGATAAATCCCCTAAAACAAGAATATCTGAATCAAGATATAAGATTTTATCAAAATTTTGAAACATTTCAGGAATAAAAATCTTAAACAAATCCGCTTTTGAAACATAATGAATGTTAACTTTTGTCTTGATTTTATCCGATAACATACCCTTTTTAAGCGCAACAGTATTTATTTTAACCTTATCTTGTTCAAATTGCTTAAGTTCCTGTTGTGTTTTTTTGTTTAAATCTATACATAAGATATAGATATTATAAATTGAATCTTTATTTTTATTGAGTATTAGAGATTTTAGAGCTACTTTAAGGTAGGGTGAGTATTCTTTATCGGTTGTAAATACTATATTAATTGAATTATCTGAATCAGGGGTGATTTTGGGGAAGGGGTGGATTTTAGTTTGGTTAAATTTAAAAAATGCAAAAATTGAAAAAATAATTAAAAGAATTACAGGAATTAATATGATTATTTTTTTGTATTTTAAATTTACCATAAATCAATTCCTATATATTCACATTTTTCTCTAAGGATATATTTTATTGCACTTACAGCTGCAAAACAGCCCGCGCTGTTTGCTATAACGGAGCACACATGGCGGTTATAATAATCAGGAGTGTTTTCAATTCTTTCTATCAAATCTTTTTTTGAAATACTTTTAAATAAATCGGCTCCTTTGAGTGCTTTTTCTTTAAAAAGATTCATTTTTTTTATTTTTATTTTTTCATCATATTTATCTAAAATATCCTGATTCAATTCTTCAATTTCAAATTTATCAAGCTCGGGGTGATTGGTTTTTGCAAAAGAAACGGTATTCTCGTTTTTATAATCCCATAATTTTGCCCTTATAAACCATCTTGAAGCGTTTTCAAGCGAGTCTCTCGAAGCCATAATGCAGGGGGTTTTATTTTTCTTTGCAATTTTATGGATTAAAACTTTAATCGCTTCGCTATCGGGTAAAACAAGAATTATATCGCTGTCTTTACAAAAATCGTGCGCGTTTTTATATGTAACACCGTCTTTAAATACTTCAATATTACAGGAAGGGTTTATTTTAAGCATTCTTTCTTTTGCAACAAGCGCTTTATTTTTTCCTATGGTATCAACGGTTGCAAACAATTGACGGTTTAGATTTTCTTTTGAATATTTATCGTAATCCGCTATTTTAAAATTTTCAATTCCGCTCCTTACAAGCATTTCAAGAGTAATTGAACCTATTCCGCCAAGCCCTGCAAGCGCGATTTTGGCATTTTTTAATTTTTCCATGGACTCTTGCGAAAACAAAAGAGCGGAATTGTAAAATAAAGGGTTATTATTGGCTAAATCCGTCATACCTTTTCATCCTTATTAAAATTTTACCACAGCAATATTTTAAAAGGCTACTTTGCAATAATTCCTTTTAATTTTTTAACTTCATCTCTTAGTTGAATTGCTCTTTCAAAATCTAATTCAGAAGCAGCCTGTTTCATGTCATTTTCAAGTTTTTTAATTAATTTCGGTATATCTTTAATATCGACATCCATCTCGACAAGATGCTGTGCTACGATATCTTCCGTGCTTCTATAGCTTTGAACCAAAGATAAAAGATTGTTTTGAATTGTTTTTTTAATTGTTTTAGGAACAATATTATGTTCTTTATTGTATTCAATTTGAAGCTCTCTTCTTCTTTTTGTTTCATCAAGCGCCACATGCATTGAATCCGTTATTTTATCCGCATACATAATTACTTTTCCGTTTGCGTTACGGGCGCTTCTTCCTATTGTCTGAATTAAAGATGTTTCACATCTTAAAAAGCCTTCCTTATCGGCATCCATTATTGCAACAAGGGAAACTTCAGGAATATCAAGCCCTTCTCTTAAAAGATTAACTCCTACCAAAATATCAAATTCACCGAGTCTTAAATCTCTTAAAATTTCAACTCTTTCCAAAGATTTTACTTCACTGTGCAAATATCTTACTTTCAGTCCCTGACCTTGAAGATAGCTTGATAATTCTTCGGCCATTTTTTTTGTAAGAGTGGTAATTAAAACTCTTTCTTTTTTTTGTGTTACAAGTTTTATTTCTTTTATTAAATCCGCAACCTGATTTAATGTCGGGCGTACTTCAATATAAGGATCCAATAATCCCGTCGGTCTTATTATTTGTTCAACTATTTGAGAGGATTCTTGTTTTTCTTTGTCGCCCGGGGTTGCCGAGATAAATATTTTTTGAGCATTTTTATCATCTATTTTTGAATAAAATTCATCAAACGTTAAAGGACGGTTATCTTTTGCGCAAGGAAGCCTGAAACCGTAATCCACAAGAACTTCTTTTCTTGCCCTGTCTCCAAAATACATCCCTTTTAATTGAGGAAGTGTAACATGGGATTCATCTATAACAACCAAAAAATCATCTGTGAAATAATCAAGCAAAGTAGCAGGAGGAGTACCCGGGGCACGCCTTTCTATTATTCTTGAATAATTTTCAATTCCCGAGCAATAGCCCATTTCTTTAATCATTTCAATATCATAATTAACTCTTTGGGACAATCTTTGGGCTTCCACGATTTTATTTTCGTTTTTTAATTCAGTAAGTCTTTCATCAAGTTCTTTTCTTATTAAAGAAATTGTTTCATCAACTTCCTCGTCGTAAGAAAGGTAATGAACCGCAGGATATATAACAATTTCAGAGGGTTTTTCCAAAACTTCCCCCGTTAAATAATCAATTCTTGTAATCGATTCTATTTCATCCCCGAAAAAAGAAATTCGATTTATTACTTTTTCAAAGCTCGGCATAATTTCAACAACATCGCCTTTGGCTCTGAAGGTTGAGCGCTTTAATTCAACATCATTTCTTTCGTATCTTACTCCCGTTAAATACGTTAATAAATCTCTTCTTGTAATTTCCTGACCCAAACAAAGAGTAACCGTTCCTTTAAAATAATTTTCAGGTAATCCTAAACCGTAAATGCAGCTTACCGAAGCAACAACAATTACATCATTTCTTTCATACAAGCTTCTTGTTGTGTTGTGGCGAAGTCTGTCTATTTCATCATTTATTGTTGCTGATTTTTCAATATAGGTATCTGTTCTTGGAATATATGCTTCAGGCTGATAATAATCATAATATGAAATAAAATACTCAACCGCATTATCGGGAAACAATTCGCGGAATTCATTATACAATTGCGCTGCAAGGGTTTTATTGTGAGCTATTATTAATGTAGGTTTTTGGACGTTTTGTATAACGTTTGCAATTGTAAATGTTTTACCTGAACCTGTTACGCCAAGAAGGGTTTGAGCTTTCATTGAAGCATTTAACCCTTGTGTTAATTGTTTAATTGCTTTAGGCTGGTCTCCCGAGGGTAAAAAATCGCTTTTTATTTTGAATTTATTATATTTCATATTAAAATACTAGCTTAAGAATTTTTTGAATTCAATGTTATTTCTTTATTAAATATTAAGAAATGTAAATATTACATATAAAGTAATTGCACTATTTTTGCGACTGTTGTAATTTTTTTATTCCGAATAGAGCAATTTTATTTATTTTTGATTTTTGTTTAATTTGCGCTTTTAAAAAGGTAAATAATATGAGTATCTCAAAAATAAATTTTACATCATCAAACTATATAGACGTTCCTTCCTGGGTTAATGATAAAAATAAACCCAAAGCAAGAACATATACTCTTAGGTATGATTCAAGACCGTTACAATACGATGAATTTGAAATTTCAAACAAACCAAGAAGCAGAAGAAAGCAAAAAACATATTCAAAAGCAAGAGTTATGGCTCTTCTTATGGCGGCAGGTCTTTTAAGCCAGACACCGAAATTAAATAATTTCCTTGATAACAAATCAGATATTGTAATAGTTGAAGACGATTCAAAAAACGAAAACAATCCCGTTATTTGTATCGAAACAGAAGCGCCTGAAGAAATATCTAAGGAAGCAATAGAAGAAACAATAGAATCAAAAGAAAATACTAAGGCAGTCCGATTATTGGACAATATTAAAAACTCAGATATCCATGCACCCGAGCGTCTTGAAAAATTAACAAATGCGCTTAACTTAAACGAGCTTGAAGTTGCAGATTTTTTAATTCATCTTTGCGAATCGGAAAAATGGGGGAATAACTGTATAGACCCGCTTTTATTCTATGCTCAAATTTGCCAGGAATCGAATGCGGAATTTGACGCTCTTGGTGATTATTCAAGACGAACGGGTGAATATTTAGCTCTTGGCTACGGTCAATTCCACGAATGTGCCGTAGATGAAGTTAACAATCAAATTGAAAAAGGATTTTTCGGAAAGTATTTATATAACAACGGACAAAAATATACTTATGAAGATAGAATTAATCCCAAAAAAGCGCTTGAGATGATGATTCTTCTTTTAAGATATGACGCAAGTAAAACAGATTCAAAAGATGCCATGCTTGCAATGTATAACCAAGGGCACAAAAACGGTATTAATACGCAGCAAGGACAAGAATACGTTGATGCCGTTTATAGCCAGATAGGTTATTAACCTAATTCGATTGCTTTTTGCATAGTATCTTTAATTGTTTTATCAAGAATTTTATCAATGTCCGATTCATTTAAAACATTATTGCCAACTTCCGTACATCCGCCGGGGGTTGTAACGTTTTTTATTAATTGTTCAATTTGAAAATCGTTTTCTAAAACCATTTTAGCGCTTCCCAGAGCCGTTTGAGAGGACAATAAAACGGCTTCATCATAGCTTAGTCCTAATTTTTGAGCACTTTTTGCCATTAAATCGATTATTCTATAGTAAAAAGCGGGGCCTGAACCTGATAGGGCGGTTATAATATCGATTTTATCTTCCGTTGTTTTAATTACCTTACCGCAATTTTTCATAAAATTAAAACCAAAATCAAGCTCTTGAATATCAACCTTATCATTCGAGCAAACGGCACTCATTCCTTCGTTTATAAGAGAAGGGGTATTTGGCATGATTCTTATTATTTTTGCACTATTTATAATTGAATTATATTTTTCCGTTTTAACACCTGCAACGATTGTCAAGATAAGGTGATTGTTATAATCTTTTTTAATCTCATCCAATACTTCTTTAATTACAAACGGTTTAATTGCCAAAAGAATTGTGTTTGTTTTTGATAACAAATCGGAAATTGATTTTGTTTTATTAAAATTATATTTTGAAACCAGATTATCAACGGCATCATTATTAACGTCATACAAAAAAATATCGGACTGCTTTAAAAAGGAATTATTATAGACTCCGCCTAAAATAGCGCTTGCCATTTTGCCGCATCCGATAACTCCAAGCTTAACATCTTTATTAACATTTATTTCCATAATCTTGACACCCTATTTTGTCTAATATAGTATAGTAAATACCGACACAGACCCGATGTCAAGTATTAACAAAAATTAATATTTATATACAAGGAGAATAAAAAATGCGCCGTACATTAGAAGGCACCAAAAGAAAAAGACAAAATGTCAGCGGTTTTAGAGCAAGAATGGCTACAAAAAACGGCAGACGCGTCATTAATGCAAGACGCGCTAAAGGTCGCCACAGTGTTTCAATAACAGCTAAAAATCGTGCTTAAAAAAGAAAACAGATTAAATGCTAATTTTGCATTTAACTTAACGTATAAAAATCGAAATTTTGTTTCTGACCCCAAAATGATTTTATACGCAGGAATATTAAAACAAGACAAAAACTGCCCCACCAGGGTAGGTTTTGTTGTTTCTAAAAAAGTTCATAAAAGAGCAACCAAAAGAAACAGAATAAAACGTCTTATGAGAGAAACCGTAAGACTGATGTTTAAAAACAATCAAACAGATATAATAAACAGATATAAAAGTTTAATATTTTACGCAAAAGATTCAATACTTGATTCCGATTTTGAAGAAATTCAAAAAATAATCTCGCAATTAATCCAAAAATTGGCAAATAAATAAATTCACAAGATTTAAATAAATACCATGGACTCTTTAGTTAAAAATTTATTAGAAAATCAACTGAAAGAAAAAATACAAAAGCCCAACTGTAAAACCCGCTCGGGCAGGTCATTTCTTGCGTTTTATCTTCAAACAAAATTCAGACAAATAATAAATCATGACAAAAAGTCCCCAAAACAAATAATATTAAGCTATAGGGAAAATTTTCTTGACGAATTCAGCACAAGGCTTATAAACCGCCCTAATGACAGAATTTTAATCGCTTTAAGCGGAGAAAGCGCAAGCGGAAAATCAACTATATGCAACCAAATAACAAAATGTATAAAAGAATTAAATCTGCCTGTTAATATTTTAACAGCGGATAATTACTTTAAAGACATTTCGCAATTAATTAAAAAATACGGAAATTTTGATTTATTAAGAGATGCAGGATATGATGTTGATGCGCCCGAGAATTTTGATTTGGATTTATTAAGAAATGATATTTTAACCCTTCAAAAAGGAGAAGACATTCTAAGTCCCGAGTATCTTGTTAACGGCGAAGGAAAATCAAAACCAAAATCCATACCCGTAAAATCTCAAAAAATTATAATTGTTGAAGGAATGTGTTCAATTTACGATAAAATTCAGGATGTTTTCGATATAAAAATTTATATTGATTTAGATGACACAGAGCGCAAAAAAAGATTTCTAAACCGCGCAAAACAAAGAAATCAGGATGAAAACAATGCGCTTAAGCACTGGGATTATATTCAAACCGCAGGAAAAAAATATGTAGCATCAAACAAAGACAAATGCGATATAATTTTAAACGGAGAATGCGATTTAGAATATTTTTCACATATGGTTGAATATATAAATTTAATTACAAATAATTTTTACGAAGAATAGTTTTATGGCAAAAGTAGTTTTAGTGGGTTACGGGAAAATGCTTTATTCCTTAATTGAAGGAATATCGGATTCTAAGCATGAAATTCTCGGAGTCTTTAGAAACGACAGAAGAAAATATAATCCTTTTGAACTTTTTTTTAAGGATATTTTTAATCCTTCAATGGAAAAAACGATAATAAAATCAAAAAAAATATACGATATCAAAGGAACAAGCGTAAATTGCGACAAATTTTATAACGAAATAATCAAATTAAATCCTGATATGATTATAGTAGGTTCATGGGGTGAAAAATTTAAAAGCAGGATTTTATCTTTAATACCATGTGTTAATTTTCATCCCGCGCTTTTGCCTAAAAACAGAGGAGCAAATCCTTATTTTTGGGTAATTTATAACAATCAAAAAGTTACGGGTTTAACTATTCATTTTATGAATGAAAAATTTGACAGAGGTGATATAATCCTTCAGGAAGCAATCACAATAGATGACAATGAAACAGGTTTTACTTTAAAAGAAAAAACAACAAAGCTTGCAAGAGCCATGGTAAAAGAATTTTTAGATTTATACGACAAAGGTCAAATTCAGCCTCTAAAGCAGGATGAAAAATATGCAACTTATGAAGCGCAGATATCAACAAAAGATGTAATTCTTGATTTAACAAAATCAAAAGAAGATGTAAAAAGACACCTAAGAGCCTTATACCCCTGGGCTGATGCGTATGTAAAGTTAGTTAGAAAGTATATAAAAGTTAAAAATTACGAATTTTTAGAACCCGATGAAAATAATAAAAATAAAAATGCTTATGAAATCATAGAGAAAAATCCAAGTTATGTCACGGTTAAAGGAAGTGATTTTTTAATTAAAATTTATAAATAAATACGCCAAAATAAATTAATTTTATAATATAATTAATAAAAAGAGAGACAATATGAGAATAATAGCAAAAAATCTTGTTAAAATATACGGGGATAGATCCGTCGTAAACGATATTTCTTTTGATGTTAACAAAGGAGAAGTCGTAGGACTTTTAGGCCCTAATGGAGCAGGAAAAACCACAACTTTTTACATGGTTGTAGGATTAGTCAGGGCAAATAAAGGCCAGGTTTTAATTGAAAACGACAACAAAGAAACAATTGATGTTACCAATCTTCCCATGAATGAAAGAGCAAAACTGGGTATAGGCTATCTTCCTCAAGAAACTTCAATTTTCAGAAAATTAAATGTTGAAGATAACTTAAAGCTTGTTTTAGAGATGAACGATAAATTAAACGAAGAAGAAAAAAAAGACCTTCTTGAAAGCTTATTAACGGAATTCGGTGTTAAAAAATTAAGAACAGCGCCTTCAGTAGCGCTTTCAGGGGGTGAGAGAAGAAGGGTTGAAATTGCAAGAGCACTTGCTGCGACTCCTTCGTTTATTTTACTTGACGAACCTTTTACGGGGATTGACCCTATTGCAATCGGCGAAATTAAAGAAAACATTTATAAACTTGCAAAAGAAAAAAATATAGGAATCTTAATTACCGACCACAACCCAAAAGCCACTCTTTCAATTACGGATAGAGCAAATGTTATTTTTGACGGAAAAATAAAAATATCGGGTAAAAGTACGGATGTTGCGGTTGACCCTGTTGCAAAAGAATTTTATCTTGGTAAAGATTTCGTATTATAAAAATTATGGAATTTGTAAATAAAATAAAAAATTTTAAACTTAGTCTGCTTGATAAATTTGTTTTATCTCAAGTTTTGGGTGCGACTTTTGTTTGCTTAATTTTATTTATAATAGTCTGGATTGCGCCCGAGACACTGTTTAAAATTATTAAAAAAGTTTTAAATGATCATATAAGCATTTATACTGCTTTCAAACTTTTAATTTTTGAAATTCCTAAAGTCCTTGCAAAAGCTATTCCTGTCGGGATTCTATTGGGATCGTTATTTACTTTTGACAGATTATCCAAAAACTCAGAACTTTCAATTTTAAGAGGAATAGGGCTTTCGTTTTATCGAATAATGCTCCCTGTTATTTATCTCGGGGTTGTATTGTCGGTTTTATGCTACATTGTAAATGACAGACTTGTTCCTTTTGCAAGCCAAAAACTTGGAGAATCAAAAGGCGGCGGAAGCCATTTTGTATATATCGTAGAAAACCCCAATAAAACACCAAAACAAAACATTATTGTTTCAAACTTTACTCCTAAAAAAATCTTTAATATTACGGTTTTAAATTTTTCAAATGAAAACTATAGCGACGCCACGACATTTAAAAGTATTGTATTTTCTCCCGTTGCAACAGTTCAAAAAAATGCCTGGGTATTGGAAGATGCCCTTATTTACACGATTGATTCAAACGGTATTTATAAAAAAGTTGAAAAAAAAGATAAATACCCCATCCTTGAAGAAAAAAACCAATCAAGAGAAGTCTTTGATTTAATGCTTAATACCACAAGAAAAGAAAGAGTATTTACAAACAGGCAAATTTCAAAATATTCAAAACTTTTAAAAAAAGCTAATTTCTCGGACGAATACAGATATTTTAAAGCAAAACTATACCAAAGATACCTTCATCCTCTTACATGTATTTTATTTGCAATAATAGGATGCATGCTTGGTTTTTCGCCTCCTCGCTCTCAAAGGCTTGTCGGTTATACTATTGCAGTCGGTATGATATTCGGATATTATATCACGCTGCCGTTTTTTGATTTATTGGCGCAAAAAGGGGTTGTGCCTTCGTTTATTGCAGCCTCTTTTCCTATTATAATGTTTATTATTTCAATATTTATAATTAAGAAAGTGAAGGATTTATAATGAAAAAAATTATATCCGTATTTATTTTAATGATTTTTTCTTTTGCGCCTGTTTTTGCAAAAGAAAAAATTGAAATGATTAACGATAACTCGGGTATTTATGTTTTTAAAATAAATATAAAAAAATACGGAGATAAAATAAAACCCTATATCGTACCTGATGTTGAAACACCCAAAAAAATATATAACGACTGCTGTTTTGATTTAGTTGTTAACGGCGGTTTTTTTGATGTCGATAATCAAAAAAGCGTATCTTACGTAACGATTGATAATAAAATGGTAGCAGATGTTGAAGATTATGAAGAATTATGTAAACAACTAAAAGAAGAAGGCAGACTTGATAAAGTCTTATCAAGGGCGGAATTTAGAATTCTTGAAAACAAAAGACATAAATTAAAATTCGATATAACATCTCACAACACACCTCCTCAAAAAGGTTATAAAATTAAACATGCACTTCAAGCAGGCCCCGAACTTTTACCTTTAATGGATTTAGAAAAAGAAGGTTTTGTTGTTTATGATGACGGTTTTGTTAAAAGCCAGAGTGTAGATATTTTAAAAAGAAGAGAAAGAACAGCGCTCGGTTTAAAAGGAAAATATCTTTATATCGTAATATTTACAAGAGATTATCAGGTTGATGCCAATGAAATGAGAGATTATATGAAAGATAAATTAAAAGTTAAAAAGGCTATGGCGCTTGATGGCGGTTTATCAACGGCACTTAACTATAAAAATGTCTCTCTTGGCTCTATGGGCAGATATCAAAGAAAAGTTAAATCATTTTTAGTTATTGAAAAATAATTGTATAATAAAATAAAGGAGAAAAAATGATAAATTCCAACAACACAAAAATAACAACTATCATCTTAGCAACAATTTTAATATTTGCGATTATTGCAGTTGGAATTTATTTTCTGCCTTATTATAAAAATAAGCGTGAAGCTCAATTAATTTCAAAAATTAAAAAATCAAACAGCATTTTTACAACAAAAATTTTAGAAGAATTTAACAAAGATAAAAATATAAAAGCCTCAAACGCCGCAAGAAAAGTGGCAGCTGAATTAAATGCCGTAAGTAAAAATTTATTTAATAAAGATGAACAAGCTTACGTATTTGATACTGCCTGCACTTTATGTAACAGTGTAGATTATAATGATGATTTATCCATGGTTGTACTTACGGTTTATGACAAAAACGGCGAACTCCTATCAAGAACGGTAATTAAACCGCCTTCATTCGTAACCTACGTCAAGGGTGATGAATAAAATTAAACAATTTTTAAAATAATTTTTTGTTCTTTTGCATCAAACCGTTTGATTTCAACCTGAAGAGTTGAATTTATTTCAAGGGTTTTATTTGTCTTTAGCTGATATTCTTCAATCTGTTTGTTATTTATTAACCCTTCAACATCCGGATATATTTCAACAAATGCCCCAAAGGGTTTAATATTTGTTACTTTTCCTTCAATAATTTTTTTATCTTCAATAAATTCCTGCGCTTTAAGCCAAGGGTTTTCTTTAAGACTTTTCAGGCTCAGAGAAATTCTTTGCTTTTCTTTATCTATTCCTATAATTTCAAATTCTTTTTTATCACCTTCTTTTAAAATATCTTCAGGTTTATCAATCCATTTATATGAAATTTGAGATAAAGGTAAAAGTGCTTCAATTCCCCCTATATCAACAAAAGCACCGAAATCAACAAGGCGTGTTATTGTTCCTTTGATTACCATGTTGAGTTCGATTTTATCAAAAATTTCTTTTTTAATTTCTTCAATATTATCCTGATACACTTTTTTGTTTGAAAAAATAAAGTTTGTAAGACTGTTGTCAAAAGAAAGAACCTTTAAGTCTATGCTGTCTCCGATTTCTACCTTGTTTTCCTTAATCTGGCTCAAAGGTACAAAACCTTTTATGCCGTTAACATTAACAAGAATTCCGCCTTTTGTAATTGCGGTTATTTTTCCTTTTATTGTTTCATTATTTTTATATTTTTCTTTTAATATTTTAGAATTTATTGAAACGGCGACTTTTTTAGCTGAAAGATAATATATATCTTCATCTTCATCTTTATACATAATAAAAAAGTCGTATTCTTTTTTTAATTTGTATAAATCTTTTACATTTTCATTTTCTTCTTTTAAAATTTCTTTTTCAGGGCAAATTGCGCTGCTTTTTGCTTTGATATCAACAATTAAATTATTTTTATCATAGCCTTCGATTGTACCTTTTACTATATCGCCGCTTTTATAATTAAAATCGTAGTCTTGCAATAATTTTAAATATTCGTCATCAGTAATCATATAGCCTCTTGTATCCTTATTTAACTTTATTATAGCGAATTTTATTTTTCATCAAATATAATAAAATGAAATTACTACATTTGTATGAATAACAATATTAGTTTATAATTTAATTTATGGAATTAAAAACAGCTAAAAAAACAATAATTCATAAAATTTTGCTTTTGCTGAATCTTTTAATTAACGGCAAATATACAAGGAAAGAATTAATAGACGAGTTTCAAAAATTCTCAATTGAAGCAGGGCAAACTTCAATTCTAAATTACATAAATAAATTAAGAGCGCATGATATAACCGTAAATGAAGAAAAAATAAACAGGGCAATATATTATTCGGTTGAAAATACAAAAAACAATCTTGAATTAACAAAAGAAAACTTAAAAGTATTAAATGATGCAAAAAACATGCTTTTTGCGCAAAAAGATTATAAAGCAATAAGAGCCTTAATGGAATTATTTTATAAAGTCTCGGATTTTATAAAAGATGAAGAAAGAAAAAAACAATTTCTTAACTTTGGTTATTTTTCAACTCTCAACTGGGGGTTGATTGAAATTCTTGAAAATCATTGCAAAACAAAAGATATTGTAATTTTGGATTATATATTGCCTGAAGGCGGAAATAAATTAATATGGTTTCATCTTGATAAGATAAGCTTCAGCACAATGTCTCAAAGGCTTTATCTTCACGGGATGCTTGAGGGGGCAACTGATTTTTTTGAACTTCCGATAGATAGAATTTTTATGGTAAAAAAAGTTCTAAGAAAATGCGTGATGTTTAATTTTAAATCAAATTACGTTACATATAAAGTCTCAAAAAATGCGTATTTAAATGCAACAATAGATGAAAACGAAATAGTAAAAGAAGAAGATGATTTTGTGATAATTAAAGCACCGATTATAAACGAATTTAATTTAATACAAAGAATACTTCATTTTTGCCCCGATGTTTATTATATTTCGGAAGGCAAAATAAAAAATCAGGTCAGGGAAAAATTGGAAATACTGAAATCAAACTATGAAAAACAACCGCTCGATAAATAAAACACCGCTTATTATGACACGCATGCTTTTGGATAATTTTTATTCGAAAGAAGAAATCATGGAAGCACTGAATATAAAACAGGTTACCTTTTTTAAAAACTTAAGGCTTATTTTATTTGCAGGGTTTAAATATATAAAAGAAAACAGAAAATATAAAATAGTCTCTTTTAAAAATTTAATCAATTATTCTATACTTAATATAAATATAATGGCGCATCTTTTAACTTTAGCAAACGGTATTTTTCCAAAAAATAAAACAAAAGAGCTGCATTTTATTTTTAAAAAATTTTTATATTTGTCATCAAAAAACGATTACGACAATTTTATTGAAAAATACACTCTTTTCAATAAAATAACGCAAGATAGCGAATGTAGCGAAAAAACAGAACTTTTTCAAAAATATTTAAATAAAAAATATACCCTGAATATCACAACAAAACAAAAAGAAAATCTTATTCTAAAGCCTGTTGAATATATCTGGGGACAAAAAAATTCTTTTTTTCTTTTTGAAGATGTTGAAACAAGAGAAAAAAAACAAATTTCTCCCTGTGATATTTTAAGCATGCACCCCATAAAAGAAACATCAAGCAACAAAAACGAAAAAGAAACCGTTTTTGAATTAAGAGGAAGACTGGCTAAAAATTATGTCTTAAAAGAAAATGAAGTCTTGAAAGATGTATTTAAAGATAAAATTGTAATTACAAACTACTCTCAAGATAAGCAAAAGCTCTTTAAAAGACTTTTAAGATACGATTCATTATGCAATATTGTATATCCCCTTGAAGACAGGAAAGAGTTTTTGGAGCTTTTAAAAAAATCACTTGATAATATAGGCTAAATTAACGATAATATAATTTATGAAACGACAAACAAGATATTTTATAACAGGTTTAATTTTATTAATTATTGCATGCTGCTGTATAACGCTCATACCTGCCATAATTAAAACATTTTTTAAAAGTATTGTAATTTATAACTATATCTTTCGCCAGGTCGAATTTTTGCTTCTTGTTTTATGCGCAATTTTATTTTTATTTTGTCCGAAATATTATAAATTTCAGATGCTTTCAATCGGCTTTTGCTTTCTGTTTTATTTTGCTTTTGTTAAATTATACCCTTACTTAATAAAATGTTTTAATATTATTTTATCAAGCTTTTCTTTATAATAATCAGGATTTATAAAAGGTATTTCAAAAGAATCAAGCTTTTCTATCGAAAGATATTTAAGTTTTATCTTTTCTGTTTTAAAAATTTTATTTGCACAGAATAAATAAACAATACTCTGTAAGTCATCTTTGGGATTTTTAGGAATATTAAGAGTTTTCCAATCATAAATTACATAAAAGCCATCCTTTTTATATACGGCATCAAAACGCCCTGTTAAAAAATAGGGTTTAGAGTTTAATTTTTCTTTAATTAAAAAAGAATATTCCGTTTTAATAAAGTCATCTTTCTTGTCTTTCAGGTAGTCTTTAAGCTTTTGCCAGCTTTTTTGTTCATCTTGTGTCAAATTCAGGATTAATTTTGAAACATCAAAATTTTTTATATAAAAACAAATGAGATTATGAAACTTTTGCCCTAAAATTGCTCTTTTATCTTTTTTCATTATAGAAAGATTGTACAGATATTTATTTTCAAATTCCAAAACGCTTTTATCAAGAAGCTTTAGAGAGTTTGCGCTAAAAGTATCGATTTTTTTCATATAATACTCTCCATTCCTTCAAAAAACTCCGAATTTTTTGAAGGTCTTACTTTATTATATATCTTATAGCTGTTTGAAGCACTGATGAATAATTTTTTCTTTGCTCTTGTAATTCCGACATACATTAGCCTGAAATTTTCTTCAATGATTTCTTTTTTTAAAGAAAGGTCATCAAGCGGAATTTTTTTAATTTTTTGATTAAATTTTGAATTTTCTTTTAATTTATATTCATCAATATTAAAACACATATTATCCTGCGATAATTCAGGGATAAATACGTAATCAAATTCATCCCCTTTTGATTTATGAAGGGTCATAATCTGAACCGTTTGTTCGCGTGATTCATCATTTTTATCGTCATTAAAGAGTTTAATATTTGAGAAATTGCTTCTGAATTGAATTTCTCTTAATTTTTTAACCGTATTTTCAAAACTTTTTTGATTTAATCTTATTTTTTGAGCTATCGTTGCAACAAGCGAAATATTTACTTCCTGTTTTGTATTTTTAAAATAAAAATTCCCGATTTCATAAACAAGGTTATAAATTGAATAATGATTTTTATATAAAAAATAATTCATATCCCAAAAAAACTGTTCATCATAATTTTGGCACAGGAAAAGAGGAGTATTTATATTTTTAACATATTCAAGAGTTGCAATATCGTATTTTTTAAGTTTGAAAAGTTCTTCAATTAATGTTTTAACTTTTTTAATATCATAAGGCTCTATAATATATTCCAAAATCAAAAGGCAAATTTTAAAAACAGGGTTATTAATAAAAGCATCAGACTTGCAGTATGTTTTAATTTTTTTATCTTTAAGCAATTGCTCCCATCTTGCTATTGCAAAATTACTCCTCAAAAGTATCGCGCAGCTTGCTTTATTGTCTTTAGATAAGATATTTTTTATTTTATTTATAACAAAATCAATTTCTTCATTTTCTTTTTCAAAAATATTCAATTTTACCGCGTTTTTATCAACAATATTTACCCCCTCAACCGGTTTCATAATTAATGTTGAAAAAGGGTTGAAATTTTTATTATTTGCAAATTTAACAACATTATTGGCGCAATCCAGTATTCCCGTTGCGCATCTTTGGCATCTGTTCATTTCAACATTTTTGGATTTTTTCATAAATTCTCTAAACCCTTCAACATCGCTGTTTGTAAATGTTGAAGTTATTGCCTGATTAATATCACCGCATCTTATAACGTTATTATATTTGCCCGATAAAAACGTAATTAAACTTTGCTGAATAAAGCTTGAATCCTGCGCTTCATCTTCAATTATTATTTTTGCAAGGTTTTGATAATATTCAAGAATATCGGAATTTTCCTTTAAAAGTTTCAAACTTAAGAACAACAAATCATCGTAATCTATTAAATTACTCTCTTTTAATTTTGCCTGATATAAATTAAAAACCTTTAAAAATAATTTATTTGAACAATTATAATCGCCATACTTTGCAAGTTCGCTTTTATAAGTTGAAATGGCACTGTCGTATAAATTTAATTTATCGTTTTGAATGCCCAGAGTATATAAAATTTCATTCAATAACGATGTTCTTTTTATTTCATCAATTATTTCAAAATCATAATCAAGCCCGAGCCTTGAATAGTTATTATTTTCTTTGATTATTCTAAGCGCAAGCCCGTGGATTGTTGAAATGTTGGGTAATTCTTTTAATTGCGGGTATCTTTGTTTAATTCTTTCTTTGAAATTCCTTGCGGCTGATTCCATAAAAGTTAAAACAAAAATATTTTTAGGCTCAATTTCTCCGATTTCTTCATTATTCAAAATTTCTTTTGATAATATTTTTTCAATTAAAAGAAGCATAACCGTCGTTTTGCCGGAGCCTGCAGTCGCGCTGACAGACATCAAACCGCCGTTATAATCAAAAACGGCTTTTTGGTCTTGCCTTGGAATAATCGGTTTTTGAAGTGTGGAATTTTCAATTTTTGAATCAAATTTATAGAATTTATCAATCCCTGAAAAATTTTCCAATCCTAAAGAATCATACGAAGAAGAATAAAGATATATTTTATCTGCCAACAGATACGCCTTATAGAGCATTCTTGCGCTTCTGTCTTTTGTTAATTCCATGTTATCTTCAAGTTCAAAACTCTCTTTTTTCCAGCTTTTTTGCATAACCCATGCGTTATACAAAGGCCCTATATCCTGTTTCAGCCAGCCTTCGTTATTAATATCAAGCATGAATTGATATTTTGTTTTATGAGAATAATCGATTATTTTTTGAATCGATGAAACAACAATTGAATTTTCTTCAATTTCATCATCAGACAACGGATTTTCAGATATTATCGTATTTTCAATTTGATTAATTAATTCATTTATCCCGACTTCATCATCAAAGACTTCTTCAAAATCATAAATCTGTTTTAAGAGCTGATTAATTTTAATAATATCTTTTGATATTTCTTTATTTAAAGGAATATAATTTGTTATTATTTCGCAAAGTTGAAAAGAAAGCTTTTGAAATCTTATTTTTTCATAAATCTCATATAATTTTTTAAAATCTTCTTCTTTTTTTTCTTTTATTAATTCAAATAAATTTTTATCTTCCAATTCTCTTTTAATTTTGTATTCCTGAATAAATTGAAGTGCACTAGCCCCCCTTAGGCCGATTAATTCCATTAATATCCCTTTTAAGCAATAGGGGGAGATATCTGAATTATTTGTATCGTTTATAATTTTTAAAAATTCAAGAATATAGCCTATTAATCTGTTTTGATTTAATTTTTCGCTTTTTGATATGAAATTAAATTCAAAACCGCTTTTTTCAAGGCTGCTTTTTAAAAATTCGTCGCACAATGGAGTTATTATAGATATATCGCTATATTTTACCCCTTGATTTATGAGGTTTTTAATTTCATTAATTACATCATCAAGCATCTCATCGCGTCTTAAGAAAGTTCTTTGTTCAATATTTTCAAGTTCAATTAACTCGTCGTTTTTAATTGAATTTAAAATCTTAAGTGCGTTTTTTGTTTTTTTATCAATGGTTGTTATTTTATGCGCTTTTTCTCCTAAAAATTCCTCAAAATCAACATTTATGGCGCCAAGATAACCGAGACGCGAAGAGCCGTTTGAATCATACCCTATAAAAAACTCTTTAATATCTTTTTTAATATATTTTAAATACTCCAAAAGTGCTGGAATTATCTCATCTCCGTCATCCAAAAAAACGTATTCGAATTCGTTTTTTAAATTTTTATAAAGGTATTCAAATAAATTAATCTGTCTTATATAATCAAAAGCGCGCTTTTCAATGGTTTTGAGTTTATATTTATTTATTGCCTCCCGCGCTTCATTGCTGTAACTTTCTTTTAGGATATTTTCCCTTAGTTTTATTTCTTTTTTATCAAGAGCATTAAAGTTAATCAAAGAATATCTTCTTAAAAGCTGGTGCAAAAGGCTTGTTTTGGAATTATACCCCGTAAAATCAACTTCATTTATGCAATTTTTAAAAATATACTGCGAAACTTCAAGCCCGCACAAGTTAGGTAAAATTTTAACGTTTTTTGTATCTTTTATCGAATTTTCAATAAGCGCCCAATTTTCATTTACATAATTATACACAAGCCCAAAAAAACTGTATATTTTTAAATTACCGATATTTCCGAAATCGAATTTTTCTTTAATTAAATTTATAAATTCGTTTTTCTTTTTTGAATTTTGAACAAGGACAAGAATTTTTTCGCTGTTAACACCCTTTTTTAAAAGGTTTATGTATTCATCAATTAAAATTAAAGTCCTGTTTGTAGTTGAATTTGCATTAATTATCATAATATATCCAAAGGGTCTATATCTACGGTAAGTTTAATGTCTGATGGGAGTTTGATCGATTTTAAAAATCTTAAAACCGTTCTGTGTCCGAGTTCATCTATTTTATTTTTAATTAAAATATTAAAACGATACTCATCCTTAATCTTGTTAATAACACAAGGGCTTGGCCCTAAAACCAAAATTGTTTCATCAAGCGAGAGTTTTTTTAAATATTCGCTTAAATGAAGCTCTATTTCAAGAGCTGATTTTTCAGCTCTGTATTCATTTTTTGAAGAAAGTATTATTCTTATCATTTTAGAATAAGGAGGATAGTCAAAAAGTTTTCTTAATTCAATCTCGCTTTTGTAAAAATTTTCATAGTCTTGATTTTGCGCATCTTTTAAGAAAATATTATCTTCATTATAAGTTTGAAAAATTACTTTTCCTTCTTCTTCCCCGCGCCCTGAGCGGCCTGCAACCTGTGTCAATATTGAAAAACCCCGCTCGGAGCTTCGATAATCGGGCAAATTAAAGCTCAAATCCGCATTAATCACCCCGACAAGCGTAACGTTTTTGTTATCCAGACCTTTGGCAATCATCTGGGTACCGATTAAAATATCAATCTCTTTATTTTGAAACCTTTTTAAAATTTTAATATGTTCGTTTTTTTTGGATAAACTATCGGAATCAAGCCTTTCAATTCTGTAGTCTTTAAAAATCTCTCTTGCTTGAAGTTCAACTTTTTGAGAACCTGCACCGAAATTTTCCAGAGCTTCGCTATTACAAGAAGGACATCTTATCGGCGCTTTTAATTCATAATTGCAATAATGACACTTGTATGAATTTGTTTGAGCGTGGTATATCAAAGGAATTGCGCATTTTTTACATTCAACCACCTTACCGCATTCAAGACACTGCGTATATGTTGCAAAACCGCGTCTGTTTATTAAAAAAATTGCCTGATTTCCGTTTTCAATCGTTTTTTTGGTGTTTTCAACAAGCGTTTTTGAAAAAAGAGTGTAATTTCTCTCAAACCTTTCTTGCCTCATATCAACAACAACAACTTTAGGCAGGGATGCGTTATTATATCTTTCTTTTAAGGTAAATAAAGAATTGGTATTAACGGCTTCATAATAGCTTTCAATCGAAGGGGTTGCAGAGCCTAAAATTAACTTTGCATCATAGAGTTCGCATAATTTTTTTGCAACATCTTTAGCGTTATACCTCGGGTTTGGCATATTTTGTTTGTAGCTTGAATCGTGTTCTTCATCAATAATAATAAGCCCTAAATTTTGAATCGGCGCAAAAATAGCACTTCGCGCTCCAAAAAGGATTTTAATTTCATTATTTCTTAATTTTTTCCAGGTTTCATATTTTTCGGCTTCAGTTATTGAACTGTGCCAGATTGCTATTGAATCAGTGCCAAAATGCTCTGTTGTTCTTATAACAAGCTGGGATACAAGGGCTATTTCAGGAGCTAAAAATATAACATTTTTACCTTTTTTAATCGCATCTTCCATTAACTTAAAATAAATCTCGGTTTTGCCTGAACCCGTAATGCCATAGATAAGCGATGTTTTGGGGTTTATTCTTTTTATTTCATCGTAAACTTTTTTTTGTTCATTTGAAAGAGTATTATTTGTTTTTATTTTTGAAATTTCAAAAATTTCGTTTTTAATTTTAGGTTTTCTGTATTTTTTAACGTTTTTTTCAAAAAACTTTTGAGGAAGCGCGGTGTTTAAAACCGTTTGAATATCGCAATAATAATAAGTTGAAACCCAATCCAAAAGTTTTAAATATTCGTTTGTAAATAAAGGCTGATACTCAAGTATTTCATCAATTGCTTTAGGTTTAATTCCTTTTTCAAGATATGAAGAAAAACCGACAACGTAAGCTTTTAAGTTTTCTTTTCTTCTCCCGAAAGGAACACTCACCGCCTGCCCTATTTTAATATTCTCTTTTAAATTATCAGGTATTAAGTAACTGAATGTTTTGGAGCCGAGTTTATTAATATCAACCAAAACAAGAGCATATTTATAATCAGCATGCATTATTTAACCTGCTCCATTTTTTGATATTTTAGTTGAAAATCAATTAAAGAAAAAACCGCTTTTGCAACTTCGTTATTATCGTTATAATTACTGTCCTGAGGCAGGATTTTGATTTCCGTTTGATTTTGATATTTTTTCGTAAGAGTCAAAAGATAAAACTTTGAACCCTTCGAAAATAAAATATAGCCGTTCTTTGATTGTATTTCGCATAACTCCAATTGGTTTAAAGAATCAATTGCAGCAACAGCGCTCATAAATAAAATATCGGGATTTTGGCTGAAATTTCTGTAACATTCAGATGATGTTGCAAAAGTACAAGTTGTGATTAATAAAAAAAATAACAAAACAGCTGTTTTTTTCATACTATTTCTCCATCCACGTTTTACCCCAGCCTGTTTCAACTTTTAGGGGTACTCTTAAGGGCTGGTTTTGTTCCATGGCTTTTATGGTTAAATTTTTAACTTCTTCAAGTTCGTCTTTTAAAACTTCCAAAACAAGCTCGTCATGGATTTGAAGAATTATTTTTGATTTATAATTTTTCAATTTTTCAAATAAATCAACCATCGCCATTTTAATGATATCAGCGCTTGTTCCTTGAAGCGGAGCATTAATTGCGGCACGGTGCGCAAATTCTCTGATGTTTGCATTTCTTGAATTCAATTGAGCGCCCAAATATCTTCTTCTTCCAAAAAGCGTTTCAACATAGCCTTTTTCTTGTGCCGATTCAAGAGTATCATTTATATAGCGCGAAATACCCGGATATGTCATAAAATATTTATTTATAAGCTCCTGCGCTTCATAATGAGATATATTAAGAGTTTGAGCTAAACCAAAACGGGTTTGTCCGTATATTATGCCGAAATTTACGGTTTTTGCTTTTCTTCTCTGTTCTTTTGTAACCGATTCCAAAGGAACACCAAAAATTTTAGAAGCAGTTATACTGTGGATATCAAGATCATCAATAAAAGCTTTCATTAATGTTTCATCTTTTGAATAATGCGCCAAAAGCCTCAGTTCAACCTGTGAATAATCCGCGCTTAAAATAACATTTTCGCTGTTTGCGGGTACAAAAGCCGCTCTTATTCTGCTTGAAAAATCGGTTTTAATCGGAATATTTTGTAAATTAGGTTCAGATGAAGACAATCTTCCCGTTGTTGTTACAATCTGGTTAAAGTGCGTATGAATTTTACCGTCTTTTTTAACCAATTTAGGCAGAGCGTCGATATATGTGGTTTTTAATTTCATCAAACCTCTATGCTCCAGAATATTTTTTGCAATATCATATTCCAAGGCAAGTTCATCTAAAATTTTAGCATTTGTTGAATAGTTTCCTGATTTTCCTTTCTTTTTGGGTTTAATTTGAAGTTTATCAAAAAGAACTTCAGCAACCTGTTTTGGAGAATTTATATTAAAATTACATTTTGCTTCAAGAAATATCTTTTCTTCAAGAGATTTTACTTTAAGATCGATTTCATCGCCGATTGATTTTAAATATTGAATATCAAGCTTAACACCCGTATTTTCCATATCTTTTAAAACGTAAGAAAGGGGAAGTTCGGTATTATTTAAAAGTTCCAGTTCTTTTTTTGTAAGATGATTAGAATAATAATCATCTAAATCCAATAAATACGAACACAATAAATAATAATCTTTTTCATCAACCACAACTTGAAGATTTTCGTTAATCTGGGTGATTAAATCATGTTTTCTTGATGAATCCTTAATATAGCTTGATATTTCAACATCGCAAACTACGCCTTTAATATCATAATCTATTGATTTTATTTGATAGACCACCTTTTTAATATCAGAATTTTTAATTATATCAATAATTTCAAGACAGGAAGTTTTAAAAACAGTGCTGTTATGCGCTATATAACAAAATTCCCTGTCTTCAAAATCAGCTAAAAATCCGATTTTATCACCGTTTTTGATATTTTTTAAATAGTCTTTTATTTCATTTTTATCTAATTTATTAATTTTTTTATTTTCCTTAGATATAATTTCATCAAAAAGCCCCATTTGCTTTTCTTCAATCAAGGGTTCAAATTTTACGATATTTTCACAATTTTTATCACTATTAAAAGGCAAAAGTAATTTATCAATATTATTAATGAATTTATAAAATTGCATTTTTTGGAAAAAGTTTTTAACATTTTCCTTGTTGGGGATTGCTAAACATGCACCGTCAAAATCAAATTTTATATCAAGATTTTGAACAATTCTTGCTAAAAATTGCGATAAATAAGCATCCTCCTTGCCTTGAATAAGCTTTTCTTTCAAGGATTTTTTTGTTATATTTTCAATATTTTGATAAATATTATCAAGCGTTTTATATTCACCTAAAAGTGAAACGGCACTTTTTGGGCCGACTCCCTTAATCCCAGGAATATTATCCGAGCTATCCCCGCACAAAGCCTTATAATCAACAATTTGGTTGGGGTAAACCTCCATTTTTTCAAACACTTCCTGCTTGTTATATTTAACAATCTCGCCTTTTGAAGGAATTAAAATTGTGGTTAAACCTTCATCGTCAACAAGCTGGAATGAATCCTTATCTCCTGTTAAGACATAAGTCTTATGACCTTGCTTTTGAGCTTGAGCGCAAATTGTACCTATAACATCATCCCCCTCATACCCTTCATAAGTATAAACGGGTATATCAAGCGCGCAAAGCCCTTCTTGAATTAAAGCAAGCTGGCTTCTTAAACTGTCAGGCATTGTTAGTCTGTTTGCTTTATAATTTTCATATTTTTCAAGCCTGAAAGTTGCTTTTGAAACATCAAAAGCAACAGCAATGGAATCGGGTTTTATATTTAATTTTTTATCCGCAAGTATGTCAAAAACCGCTTTAAAAAACCCATACACTGCCCAAGTGGGGATATGATCGGTTGTTTGCATGTTTGTTCGCTCAAGCGCAAAAAACATTCTGAAAGCTAAAGCATGCCCGTCAATTAAAATTAAAGTCTTTTTATCTTCCATAAAATCCCCTTGAAAATATTTTACTATAAAATTCCAATCAAATACAGTTTTAACAAAAAGCAGGTTCATATTTTAAAATGAACCTGCTTTTTATATATTATCTACTATTATTTTTAAGCTTCTTCGCTTTTTTCTTCTTCTTCGTAAACTTCTTTAATGGTTTCAGAAGCGCTTACTTCAACATTCAATTGAGCTTTAACTTTTGATGATAATTTAATTGTCATAACAAAATTACCGATATGGTTAATCGGGCTGTCAAGAATAATTGATTTTTTATCAATTTCCATGCCTGTTTTATTAAGCAATTCTTCGGAAAGTTTCTTTGTTGTAATTGTTCCGAATAATTTACCCGATTCACCTGCTTTTGCGCTAAGAGTAATTTTTTCGATTTTTTCGATTTCTTCTTTAGCGCTAAGTGCTTCTTGGTGTAATTTTTCAGCTTTTGCTTTAATGCGTGCTATGTTTCTTTCTCTTTGAGCCAAAGCGCCTTTTGTGGCAACTTCCGCTAATTCGTTAGGGATTAAGTAGTTTCTTGCATAACCGTCTTTAACGTTAACTAAATCGCCTACTTCACCTATATTTTGTACATCTTTTTTTAATATAACCTGCATTGGTTTCTCCTTTGTTATAGTATTTAGCTATTTAATCTTATTTAAAACATGACTAAATTTCAAGCCATGCTTATTTTATAATTATTCTTCCGTTTCTTTTTCGGATTGTTTTGAAGTTTCTTCTTCTGTTTTTTCTTCTTTTTCTTCTTCTGTATCTTCTTTTTCTTCCGATTCTTCTTTATTTTCTTTATCTTCTTCAATTTTTGCCTGCGCAAGAGCCTGAGCTTTTTCTTTTACAAGCTCTTGAAGCTCTCCTACAATTTCATTTGTTTTTTCTATATTTGCATTTTTCACAATTGCAAGAGCTTCATCAATTTCTTCATCGGTCTTAGGACGCAAAACAGGAATACTCAAGTTTAAAATCGTAGCATTTTCAGACGCATCAATACTTAAATCAAAAGAATCAACATCGATTTCCAAATATTTTGAAATCGAATCAATCATATCGTCTTTAAGCATCTGCATAGCACGCTCCGAAAAGCCGACTCTGTCTTGCATTAAAACAGTTTTTAAACGACTTTTGGCAACCTGCTTTGTATCGTCATTTTGAGAGTTAAAAAAGCTTAAAACTCTATCGTAAATATCTGAAAAAATATCTTTCATTTAGCCCTGCGCTTTCTTTGAAAAGAATTTTTTAATTTTATCTATTATCGTATCCGGTTCATCAATATCAAGCAAAGGCACTTCTTCACCCGTGATTCTTCTTGCAACATTCATATAAGCCTGACCTGCAAGCGATTTTTCATCATTTACAACGGGTTCACCTTTGTTTGTTGATGTGATAATATTTGTATCTTCGGGAATTACCCCTATTAAATCGCACGATAAAATATCAACAACATCATCAACGCCCATCATATCGTTATTTTTAATAAGTTTGGGTCTGACGCGGTTTACAAGAAGTCTGTATTTTTCAACGCCTTCTTTTGATTCCAAAAGACCTATAATTCTGTCTGCGTCTCTTATGGCGCTCATTTCGGGAGTTGTAACAACTATTGCTTCATTTGCCCCAGCAACTGCATTTTGGAACCCTTGTTCAATTCCTGCAGGGCAATCAACAAGAACGTAATCGAATTCTTCTTTTAGTTGATCGCAGATATCTTTTAGCTGCTGCGCATCAACTGCAGATTTATCGCGTGTTTGAGCCGCTGCTAAAAGACAAAGGTTAGGATTTTTCTTATCTTTTACAAGTGCTTGTTTTAGCTTGCAGCGTTCTTCAACAACATCGACAATTGTATATACAATACGATTTTCCAAACCTAACAATAAATCTAAATTTCTTAAACCGATGTCCGTATCAATTAAAACGACTTTGTTGCCCAAACGCGCAAGCGCTGTGCCAATGTTTGCGGATGTAGTAGTCTTACCGACACCGCCCTTTCCTGATGTAATAACAATAACAGAACCTGTCATTTTATGCTCCTTTAATTTTTTTGATTTATCTTAAATAACATAATCTCACCATCAACCACCCTTGCTTCTTCGGGTGTAAAGATGGAGGATTTAATAATATAGGGAATGTTTGTACCGTCGGGACGTCTTGAATAACAGTCGCCTATTCTTAATTGAACGGCATTCATTTTAAGCGCTCTGACTTTTGCGCTGTTATTTCCCTTATATCCCGCATGGGCAATCCCTGATAATATTCCCCAGACGGTAATATCACCTATAGCTCTTATTTCGCTTCCCGGATGGCAATCGCCGATTATTACAACATTTCCGTCCGATTCAATTACCTGCCCCGAGCGAAGGGTTTGATTTATGTATGTTGTATGCTTAGAATCAGACACAACAGGGTCGTTTGAAGGAGTTTCGTAAAAATCCACCTCTTCCCACTCGTCCTGATCTATCGCATTTTCATCATAAGCTTTTTTATATACACCGATTGATTTTTTTTCCGTGTTTTCAAATTCCTCGGTCTTTTCTTCTTTTGATTCTTGCTCTTTATTAATCGTATTTAAATTTTGAGCATATAAAGCGGCTGTATGTAAATCATCAGCGTCCTGAAATTCATCGGATATTACTGTTTCAGGTTCAATTATATCATCATGATGCGCAGTAAAATGATTTTGCATAATTGTAAAATCTTCATCTTTACCATCCTGCACATTATTAAATGAAGGTATATCAACCTCATTTTGTTTTTTAAAAGCATCTAAATCCGCTTCAAAATGCAAGTTTTCTTCTTTTTGTTCAATATTATTTTGAGAACTCATTGAAAACGGTTCAAAGCTGTTTGTTGAATTAATATTTGAATAGCTGTTGTCTACTCTTTTTTCAATAGGTTTTTGAACAGGAATGTTCATATTTTCAACAACTTTAATTGTATCCTCATTTGTTGTTTCAACGGTGTCTAAAATGCATCCGTAGCTTGTAATTAAAGATTGAATACTTAACATTTGCGATTGGTTAAAATAGCTGTCATTTAATTTAAGTACTATTTTTTTACCCGAATGATTTAAAGTTTCCAAAGCCAAAGACAAGCTGTTGATGATTTCGCCGGTTGATGAGCAAGACGCCATGTCTACTACAAAAAACTCATTGTCATACATAAATAATTTTCATACCTTAATCAAATATTCTAATACTCATGAAAAGAGTACATTAAACATTTTTTAACTACAATTATTTATGACGTTATGTAAAATTTTCTTTTAGATATAAAAAATTGATAAACATTTTGTTTATCAATTTTTCTAAAACTTTTATTTAAGCGCTATTTTAAAATAAAACCAAGTATAAAAGTCGAAACCACAAAAATCCCTACAAAGAAATATGTAAGACGGTTCAGACCTTTTTCCGTTGATTTTTGAGATGAAAATAACTGGCTTGCAGCGCCCAGTGCAGAAGCAGCATCGCCTTTAGGCGAGTGCAATAATACTAAAATAATGCTGAACAGTGCGCTTAAAATTTGCAGTGTATAAAAAAATGTAGTCATTTATTTTTCCTTCTTTATTTTTAAAATAACATAAAAATAAAGAAATCAAACTCTTATTTTTTAAAACTTAACAAAAAGTCTTAATTTTCCGTCAGAGCCTCTAAATTGTATCCAGCCCGTTTTTGAATCTTTAAAATCTTTAACCTTAACAAGCATCCAATTTCCCCTGATAAGCCATGGGGAAATAAATCTCGGCATTTCAATTGACCCTAAGGAATTTGTTTCTTTTAAAGGAGCTGCATATAAGATTTTATCTGGTTTTTTTAAATCTTTAAAAAGATATATTCCGTATTTTTTACCGAATTGCTCAAAAAATTCAATATAGTTATAATATTTATTCAAATTATCATCAACCCAGCCGCAAACGGGAGCCTGTGCCTGATTAAAGCAAACCATATTCCAATTTTCGGTTGAATCAATGGTTGTTAAAAATGCAATTTTTTTATCCGTCGAATACTGCGCAAAAATATCGTCTATTTCGCATTTGTTTTTATTTATCGCACATTTTGCGCTGTTATTATAATCAAAAGTAAGGGTTTCTAAAATTTTTGCATCTTTCTTCGGCTCAAGCCTCATTACAAGAGGGCTTTGTACTTTTGTAAAGCCGATGCCGTAGCGTTTTAGCGAATTAATATAATAAGGCGCAACATCAGCCAATACAATTCCGCTTAACAAAAACAAAAGAAAAACCGTTAATAATATTTTTTTCATAAAACTATTATAAATTATTTTTCGCTGTATTGAAATCCGTCTTCTTTCATACGTCTTATGACTTCTTTTAAATCATCATCAGACGCCACAACAGATACCCTTACATGTCTTTTTGAATTTTCGTCAAAGCCTGTACCCGGGACTATTACAATGCCTGATTTTTCAAGCATCTGCGTTGCAAATTCTTCGCAATCTTTAAATCTTTCGGGAATTTTCAACCACAAATAAAACGCGGCTTTAGGCATTTTAACTTCATAACCCAGGGAATTCAGTCCGTCAACAAAAGTTTGAATTTTATTTTTAAATTTAATATTTTGCTCTTCAATATACTTATCCCCTTCTTCGCCTACCAATAAGTCAGCAGCGGCATATTGAAGAACTTTAAATATACCCGTATCAACAGTTGATTTCATTCTTGATAACATTTTAATTATGGTCGAATTACCGCAAGCCCAGCCTAAACGCCAGCCTGTCATTGCATAAGTTTTTGAAAAACTGTGCATTTCAATACAGCACTCCATTGCCCCTTTGCATTCAAGCATGCTGTGGGGTTTATAGCTTTCATCAAAATACATCTCGCAATATGCAACATCGGATATTAAAACAATGCCGTGCTTATTGCAAAAATCAACGCACTTTTGTAAATATTCAAAATCACAAGTGCACCCAAGCGGGTTGTTAGGATAATTTACAATCAGCGCTTTAATTTTTTTGGGGTCATTGCCTTCTTTTAAATATTTTTCATAAACTTCATTTAAATCAGGCATAAAATTATTTTCTTCGTTTAAATCGACCGCATAAGCCCTTGCGCCCGATGCTTTAATCATTTGAGTATATGAAGCGTAGCTTGGAGAAGGAATTAAAATAACATCTTTTTCTTCCTCAATATCTTTATAATTAACTAAAGCTCTGATTAAATTTGCTATACCTTCTTTTGAACCTATTAAAGAAAAAATTTCATTTTCCGCATTTAAATCAACTCCGAATCTTTTTTTCATTCTTGATTTAACTGCTTCTAAAAATTTCTTTTCTCCCTTTGGGGTTGAATAAGTATGAAGCGAATCAATGTCTAAATATTCTTTTGTTTTATCAATTACAAATTTAGGAACGGCTTCAACCGGAGCGCCCATCGAAAGCGCTATAGGGGCCCTGTTTTTAGCTTTTAATTCAGGAGTCAACTCAATTTGACGCGCCTTAATCCTGAACATAATATAATTTGACATATTTTTAATCTGGTTGTTAAATAAATCTTCGCTAATCATACTTTCACCTCTTTATTGCTTAACTATTTTAGACCTTTAATAAAGTATAGTCAAGTTTCTTCGGTTTTTATGTCTTCATACAAATTAAAAATAATATGATACAGCTGCCCCAATTTATTTACCAAATGGTCAATAACGGGTATAATAGCATCCGTTTCAACAGTATCCTCAAGCTCAGCTTGACAATATTTTAAAACAACAATCGAAATACTTGAAGCGTCATCAGTCAATTTAACAATTTTTTCCATTTCTTTTTGAGGAATTAAAAAATCTTTTTCCATAAAATTTCTCCTTATTTACTGATTTATTAATTATAAAAAAGAATGTTTTAAAAGTATGTAAGCTATTTTTCGGTCATAAAATTTTTTTTTGGACAAATAGGTCAAGTTATTTTAATAAATTAGTGAAATAATAATTTTATGGAAAAATATAAACTGCTTGGATTAAATATTAAAAAAATAAGAAAACAAAATAATATATCTCAATTCTCTAGCCGAAATGGTTGATTTATCAAGAGAATATATAGCTGATATTGAACGTGGGCATAAAAAAGTAAGCTTAAATAAGCTTTTTGAAATTGCAAAAGCACTAAACGTCGGATGTTGCGACTTAATAAATTTTAAGTAAATAATTTTTACTTTTTATTCAAATACCTTTTAAAAAAATCCTATATAGGGTATAATATATAAATGCGAGATGGAGACTATCTGCGCTAGAAACGGAGAAAACTTATGCATATCCACGTTAACGGACGTAACATCGAAATTACCGATGCCATCAAAGCTTACGTCAAAGAGAAAGCAGGAAAAGTAGCAGCACACTACGAACAGATTGACGCTATTGATGTTGTTTTATCTGTTATCAAAAATCCCTCCGTTAGTGATTCGCACATTGCGGAAGTGTTGTGTAAAATAGGCGGCGATACAATCAGAGTAGAAGAACATGCGGAAAACATGTACGCTTCAATTGACCTTGTCTGCGACAAATTAGACCGTCAGGTAAAAAAATTCAAAGAAAAAGGACTGTCAAAATCCAAAGGCGGCGTAGAATCAATCAGAACCTCAGCGACAATAGAAAGTGAAGCGGAAGTATAAAATTAAATATCCGATTAAAATGAGCCTTCTAAACAAGGCTCATTTTTTAATAAGCCTTAATTAAAAATATCTTAATATCCTGCTTGGTTTTTTCAATTCTTTTTACATATTTTAAATCATCAGGGGAATTTAAAATTATCGCAACCGCAGGTTTTTTATTTGTCATTTTTGAATAATACAAAGATTGCCCTATGGATTCCGCCCATTTATGAGCAAAATCAAATTCAATCGCATAATCTTTCGTATAACAATCAACACGCGTTTTATCCAAAAGAACGTATTCCCTTCTCCCAAACGAAGCAGAGCACCACTTTTCAACATAATAAGCTTCTTTTTGCGCAGGTTCCATATTTTGCACTTCATACAACTCCAAAGGCACATACCCCACATCAAAATAAACATACCCCGCCCCAAACACCAAAAGAGCTATTACAAAATTAATTATCCTAACTTTCATCCTCTTTTTCATAATTTAATTAAATTATATAACAATTTTCAAATTCTACAGCAAAAATCTTTAATCCTAACGTTATTATAATAAAAAGCCAAACAAAAAAAATAACGGCTTGGTTTGATGTGGGTAGATAGGATGGTTGAATGTTTTTGTTTTTAAATTAATTAGCAATAAAAAAATAATTATAATATATCTTTGCGAAGCAAATTGGCTTGAGGCAGCCTCTGTTTTCTTTCTCTTTGGTTCGTTTCTCTTTCTTTTGCTTACGGCGATTGAGTGGAAAAGAAAGCGTGAGCCGAGGTGAAAGCGGAAACGATGAGTTTTCGCTGTAACCGTACGATGGCGACGCCCTAAATCCCTTGGCGAAGAATGAGCCTTAGGGATTGGAAGTGCCCTTGGGGTGCGGATAATCGAGGCTGTGAGGCGGTAAAGCCGAGCAGAGCCGAGATACCCACAGGAGCAAAGAAAGAGAAACGAACGTTCAATAAGTAAAATTTAAAAGCATTCTTAAGTGGAAGACGTAAATAGAAGAGGCTCATTTTATATGTTTTACAACATCAAGCAGACTTAGCTTAACTGATTTTGGCAATATTTTATAGTGTTCTAAAAATTCAACATCTGTTGCGTCTTTTGTATTTGTATTATATTTTAAAAATCCAAAAAATTCATTTGGCTCTATATTTAAAACTTCAATAAGTGCACAAATCGTTTCAAAAGAAGGAAAATTTTTTCCATTTTCTATATTGCTTAAATTTCCTTGATTTATGTCAATTAATTCGCACAAAGATTCTTGAGTCATTTCTTTCGACTCTCTAAGATTTTTAATGATAGTTCCTACTAATTCCTTTAGTGCGTCATAACCCATTTTTTAATTTTAGTTGTTTTAAAATTATAAGTTAATTATCTAAAGGAATATATTGATTTAATTATGTGAATACAATATAATGATGGTAAATAAACATAATATAAGCAATAAATTTTGCAAATTTACCTATGATAAAAAATTCAATTAAAAATTATATATTTGTTTTAATTTCAATATTATTTCTGTTTGCATTACCGTTATACGCAGACTCTCTAACTCCAATCACCATAACCAAAATCTACGATGGAGATACGGTTCAAGCCGAGGTTGAAGGTGAGGTGTTTTTGGTTAGGTTGAAGGGGGTTGATTGTTATGAGACTATGAGGATTAGCAGGGCGTATAGGCAGGCTTATGAAGGGGGGATTAGTGTTGATGAGGTTGTTGAAAGAGGGGGAAAATCAAAAGAATATTTGAGTGGTTTATTTAATCAGGTTGGGAAGGATAGGATTTATTTTCAATTTCAGGGAGTAGATAGGTATTCTAGAGCGTTGGGGGTTTTGTATTTTGGTAGAGTGAATGTTAATGAAGAGATGATTAATGGGGGAGGGTGTTTGGTTTATGAGTATAAGCAACAAGACAAAAGAAGAAAATAAATTTAGGCGGAATATTTTGATTGATTTGGATGGGGTTTTGAATTGTTATTGTGGGGAGTATGATGAGGAGTTTATTCCTGAGATTAGAGAGGGGGCAAGAGAGTTTGTTGAGAGGTTATATAGTTTAGGTAGATTTAATCTTGTTTTGTTTACGACAAGGAACATTTTAAAATCCGCGAAGTGGTTAGTTGATAATAATCTTTATTCATATTTTAGTAATATAACCAATGTTAAGTTGCCTGCTTTTTTGTGTATTGATGATAGAGCGATTACATTTGAGGGGGATTATGATGATATGTATGAAAAAATAGTTAATTTAGGCCTTATTGGAAAAAATAAATTACATAAAATCTTCGATTGTTTTAAGTACTTTGTCGATATAGGTTCTGTCTTTTGATGAAAAGGCGAGAGTGGTGTTTTGGAATTTGGTTTCTATTAAGGCTAATTTTTTTGTTATTTCGTTTCTTGAGATATAGTCGCATTTTGTCAGGATATTTATACAGGGAATGTTGTTAAATTTTAACCATTCCTGCATTAGAATATCGTTTTTTTGAATGTCATGCCTGGCATCAATAAATTGAATTGTTGATGTTAAATTTCTTTTAAGAAGGTATTCTTCAAGATTTTTTTGCCAGGAATCCTGTTCTTTTTTAGATACTTTGGCATATCCGTAACCCGGTAAATCCGCTAAAATAAAAGGTTTTTTATCTGTTATTATTTCAAAAAGATTGATAAGACGGGTTTTACCCGGGGTATTTGAAGTTTTAGCGAGTTTTGATTGATTGCATAGAGTATTTATAAAAGTTGACTTTCCGACATTTGAACGTCCTAAAAGCGCAAATTCGCATTTATCAAGTTGCGGACACAGTTTTAAATTCGGTGAACTTATTAAAAATTTGGCGCTTTTAATTTTCATTACCCGCACCGATTAATTCTTTTTCTTTATTATCAACAATTTCAAGGGTATTTGTTACAATTTGCGTGTTTTGTTTTTGCGCTTTTTTAAGATTTCTTTTTTTATAAATAACGCTGCTTAATAAGTTATATGCGCCTTCAGAATTTATGCAGTTAATTCTTATTGCATTATCGCTAACATCAATGTCTATTGATTTTCTTGTAATAAAATCAGACCTGTAACCTGTGATTTGTATTATTCTTTGTTTTAAAATCGACAAAGGCAAGGCAAGAAATTCTTCAAACGAATCCATGATTTTATTTTTGCTTTTCATTAAAACTTATTATATCAAATATTGTTTTTTTTGTATAATAAAAAACATGTTAAATAATATAAAAAAAGGAAAAAATAATGCAAAATTTATACCATGAAATAACCCCCGAAGGCTTTGGAATTGCAATTGAAAAGGATAAGGATTTATATAGTGAAACTTCTCCTTATCAAAAAGTTGATGTTTTTTCATCCCGTGCTTTCGGCAATGTTTTAACTCTGGACGGGCTAATGATGGTTACGGAGCGCGACGAATTTTTCTATCATGAAATGATAGTTCATATCCCCATGTTGACTCACAAAAACCCTAAAAACATTCTTGTAATAGGCGGCGGAGACGGCGGCACCGTTAGAGAACTTTTAAAACACAAAAGTGTTGAACATATTGATATGGTTGAAATAGACGGGCTTGTTGTTGAAGCTTCAAAGAAATTCTTCCCAACCGTTTCAAGTGAATTAAACAACCCCAAGGTAAACGTTTTAATTCAAGATGCCGTTGAATTTATCAAAGATAAAGAAGATATCTATGATATTGTTTTAATTGATTCAACAGACCCAATCGGCCCCGGGGAAGGATTGTTTAACGAAAAATTCTATAACAACGTAAAACGTGCCCTTAAAAAAGGCGGCATTGTTACTCCTCAAACGGAAGGCCCTTTTGCGCAAAGCGAAAACATGAAAAAAACATATCATCTTTTAAGAAAAGTCTTTAAAAATGTTGCTCCTTATTGCGGCCCAATGCCCACTTATCCGGGCGGCTACTGGTCATGGGGATTTTGCAGTGATGATGTTGAAATTCCTTTTGATTGCACAAAAATTGATGAAAAAAGAGCACAAGAAATTGAAAAAACCTGCAAAATCTACAACAGAATGCTTCATTGCGCAGCATTTATGGTTCCTAACTTTGTTAAAGAATTAGCCAATGGATAAACTTATAGAAAAAATCAAAAAAAACGGTTTATCGGGTGAAATAACAATTCCTCCCGATAAATCAATATCCCACAGAAGCTTAATTTTCGGATTTTTAACAAACTCCAAAATTAAAATTAAGAACCTTTCCGTTTGCGAAGACTGCATTTCAACCCTTAAAATTTTAAAACAGCTGGGTGCAAAATATGAATTTATATCCAAAAACGATTTAATTTTGGATAGTTCCGATGTTTTAAAAGAAGGTGAATTTGTTTTTGATTGCGGAAATTCAGGCACCACAACAAGGTTATTGTCAGGATTTTTTGCAAGAAGTAATTATCAAGCCACCCTAAAAGGGGATAAAAGCTTATCAAAACGCCCCATGAAGCGAATAATTGAACCTTTAAGGCTGATGGGAGCAGATATTGAATCAAACGAAAATAAGCTTCCTTTAAAAATCAAAGGGAAAAAATTAAACGCAATAACCTACAATTCACCCATCGCCTCAGCACAGGTTAAAAGCTGTTTATTGCTTGCAGGATTAGGTATTGATGATGAAACCGTGATTTATGAACCTTCGCTATCCAGAAACCATAGCGAAATCATGCTTGAATATTTAGGAGCTGATATAAAAACGGGAAAAAACGAAAAAGGCTATTTTACCAAAATAAAAAAATCACCTCTTATATCAAAAGATATTGAAATATCGGGAGATATTTCATCAGCTGCGTTTTTTATGGTTGGAGCGGCAATTGTTCCCGATTCTTTGATTTTAATTAAAAATGTCGGAATAAACCCGACAAGGACGGGAATACTGGATGTTTTTAATCAAGCCGGGGTTGATTACAAACTTTTAAACAAAAGAAAAATATCCAATGAAGAAGTTTGCGATATTTCGGTTAAATATACAAAAAACATAAAACCTTTTGAAATTAAGGGAGATATGGTGCCAAGATTGATTGATGAAATACCGATTTTGGCGCTTTTGGCAACCCAAGCGCAAGGTAAAACAATAGTTTGCGATGCTCAAGATTTAAGAAACAAAGAATCGGACAGAATTAAAACAATAACAGAAGCTTTTAAAAAGGCGGATGTGGAAATTAAAGAAAATATAGACGGTTTTGAAATTCAAGGCAAGAAAGAAATAAATAAAGAACTGAACCTTGAAACATTTCTTGATCACAGGCTTGCTATGACTTATTTTGTTTTATCCTTAATAAATAAAAAAGAAACAAAAATTAAAGGGTTTGATTGCGTTAATACTTCCTTTCCCGAGTTTTTGAATTTATTTAATTTATTAATTTAAAATCCCGCAAACAAACTGCTTGCGGGAATAAATTGTTATTTAAAGATTATTTATTTAAGGCTTGTTTATTTTCTTCTTTCTTTTGTTCTTGATTTTGAGCAGGGGTGTATTTGCCGACCGCTTTTTGTAAAATCTCACAAGCTTTTGCAAGCTGGGGATCTATGTTTTTCTTGGCGTCTTCCTGCGTAAAATCAACGACATAATCGGGCGAGATACCTTTTTTGTGGATATCTGTTCCATTTGGAGTTAAATATTTTTGTATTGTAATATGAAGTGCAGATCCGTCAGGAAGGTTGTTTATTTCTTGAACAAGGCCTTTTCCGAAAGAATTTTTACCCACAATTACAGCTCTGTCGTTATCTTTTAAGGCGCCTGACAGGATTTCCGAAGCGGATGCCGAGCCGCCGTCTATTAATACGACTATCGGTTGATTTGTTGCAACCTGAGATAGAGAATGTTGTGTTTCTTTATATCCGTCTCTATCAACCGTTGAGACTATGACTTTTGAGCTTAATAACATATCGGCAATATAAATAGCGTTATCCAAAAGACCGCCGGGGTTTGACCTTAAATCGATTATAAGACCGTCTTTATCTTTAAGCTCGTTAAGCGCTTTTTGAAATTCGCCTGCTGCGTTTCTTGAAATAAATGAACTTAGTCTTATATATCCTAAATTATCGTCAACTTTGCCGATTTTAGGAGGTTTTGTTGAAACCGACTTAAGCTCGATTTTGGCTCTTGGAACTGTGTAGTATTTATTTTCTTCGCCTTTTCTTTTAATTAAAAGTTTAACTTCGGTTCCTTCAGGGCCTCTTATTTGATCGGCTGCGGCTTCAACTTTAATTCCTTTTGTAGACTTTCCGTCAATTTCAAGGATTTCATCCTCGCTTTTTAAACCCGCACGCTCCCCCGGGGTATCCTCGAGCGGAGCAATAATTAATAATTTACCGTCTCTAACTCCGATTTGTACACCAATACCGTTTAGAGAACCTTTAATACTTTCTGTTTCTTCCTTATATTCCTTAGGAGTTAAAAATTTAGTATACACATCGCCTAAAGAATCTACCATGGTACCTATTGCAATATAAGCATCTTCTTCGTCTTTAATTACGCTATCGTATTTATGGCGCCATCTTTGCCAGTTTTGTTGATTTTGAGTATCATCAACATATTTAGCGCTTATTAACCTCCAGGCCCTGTCGTATAATCCTTGAGGAGTAATTGCCATTGCAGGGTTTTGGATATTTGTTGTACAGAATAAAATAAATATTGCAATAAATATTGAAAATCTTTTAAGCATTTGTTTTAAAGTCATAAGTCTTTCCTTTTTATACAAATTATATTATAACAAAAGTATTTTTGTTTTCTACATATAAAATAATTAGATAATATAATCTTTAAGAGTATAAAATTATATAATAAAACTTTTAACTTTAAAACTTAAAAATTTATTTTAGTTGTTTTGAAGTTTTTATTCTTTTTGCAATATAAGTAATACCCGTAACTATAGCAAGCCCAATTGCCGCATATTTAAAAGTTTTATTCGGGGGCATGTTTTTTATTTTATTTATTATTTCATCAATATTATCTTTGAAAGTTTTTTTAGCTGCCTGTTGAATCGGTTTTTCATTAATTTGAGGCACACTTGTTTCAATTATTTCCTCCGCACCGCCCTGGGCTATTTTTTCTTCCAAAAGTTTAGCAAGAAGGCTGGCTTTTGTTTTTGTATAAGGTCCAACATCTTGAAGATGACTTAATTTATAAAATTCATCATCAGTAACACCTATGCATAATTCGCTTCTTTTTTGAGTGAAAATAAAGTTTTCAAGTTCTTTATCTATTCTTGTTAAATCGGCAAACATGGGTTTTAATTTTTCCATTCTTTCAAGTTCTTGACTTGGAACTTTCCCATACAAAGAAGCAAACTCTTCAACTTGCGCGCCGATTTCTCTTTTTGCTCCTTTAATAGCTTCAACGTGGTCTTTTGTTATTCCGAGATTATCAAGATCAATTTCCCTTATAAATCCGTCCTGCGCGTTTTCAGGCGCTTCTTGGGCACTTGCAATAATAATGCTTTTAAATTTATCAAAAGAATTTTCCAGGACATCTTTCATGGTTTCAACATTTTCTTTTGAATTTTTGTTTTCATCCATAAGACTTTCTAAATCATCAATTATAAAATAGCCTGTTCTTTTTGAGGATGTTGAATCCGTTAATTTTTGCATTATTTGATTAAAATAATCACTTGTTTGTTTATTGCTTGAATCTAATATTTCGGTTTCAAAAAGATAATTTTTATTATTATACATATCAAGAAGCTCAAACACGCCTGAAGCGGTTTCTTGTTTATCTTTTCTAAATAAACCGTAAAAAGGATACAGTGAAGTCATATCTTTTGCAAGCTGCCTGTCGCGGCTTTTAAATAATATACATCCTGCAGAGCTTTGTTGTTTAACGCTTTCTTCAGCACCATAATTTAAACGACCCGCAATACTTTCTTCAAGTATATCATAAAGCTCATTTACGGGTTTCATCTCATCTTTTTTCATTGATCTTATAAATTGCGCTAAAGGTGATTTGTCATCATCAGATACGTATTTTATCGATTGAACCTGTGAAGCTTTGTTTGTTAAATCAGATATATTGCTTCTTAATTCATCAACTTCGGGTTTTATTTTATAAAACATTTCATCATGGGCATCGTATATTTTTTTCATATTTTCAAAAATTTGCGCCCTGTCTCTTTTTACGAAACAATCTTGCTCTACAGAGCCGAATGAAATTTTGTAATTTGAATTGCTTCTAAGCTTTTGCGAATTTTTTGCAGGAGTTAACCCAACTGTACCAACAACACCAATCTTCATATTTTTTCAATTTCCCTATTGTGTTAATTTGCTTCTATTGTCTATTATCATTATATTATAAATTACATTTTTTTGCATCATTCCATTGGAAAAAATTAAAGAATTTTAATCTTTTTTATTTTATTACTAAACCTTTGTTATTTGCTTTAAGCGATTCTTTATCAAGCAGCTCGATTGTATCGGGTTCTGTGTAAAAAACCAAAGTTACATGATAACCTTCACTTGCGTTTCTGGTAAAGCGTCTTATTTGTTCAATGTTTTCTCTTATATTTTTTCTTCTGTTCATTAAATCATCAAGATGGGGAACAAAAATAATGCTTCTTTTTCCTTCCATCAAGTATTTATCATCTGCTTTATCAAGTGTTTGCGCAAGTCTTTCCTGCAATATCCCCGCTCTTAAATATCTTCCTGCAACATATATAAAATCGGCTTCGGGGATTTCTTTTTTAAGTTGTTCTAAAGCAAGATAAACAGGCGCTTTTTCATCCGTTACGAACATAATATAGTCAGGAAATTCAGGATTTTTACCGTTATTTAAATCCCGGAATTTTTTAACAAAAGGTTTTAATTGTTTTTGATAATCCTGCGCTTTATTTTTTACTTGTCTTACTTTTTCTATTGTTTTTTCTTCGCTTTCAAAAACTATTTCGGGAGCTTTTAATTTACTTATATCGGTGTATGATTTTTGAGCATGTTGTTTAAAATATTCTACGGGATCTTCATTTTTTTCGTTTTTGATAAAGAAAGGAATATATTTTCCGTAATATGTGTTTGCATGAGTTCCGACAGGGCCTATAAGATTTAACCTGTTTAATATACTGCGCGCTTTACTTTCTTCGCCGTTTCTTATCATGCCATGGATTTCATCATATAAAAAAGCATACTTGTTATCATAAAGCTTAGTTATGCCTTCATTTACTTCTCTTGTCGGATAATTGTTAAAATCATCAATAAAAGCGCTTACTTCAGAGTTTTGTTCGTAATTTGAGACTTTATCGATAATGTTTTCATGATTTGATTTAAAAGGTATATTTGAATTTTGAAGATTTTTAAAAGGAGCTTTAGCGTAATTACTTTTTGATTGAAGAGTATTTTTTTTAAGATAGCCGTTGTTTAAAATTAAATTTACTTTCAAAATTTTGCCTTCCGTATCGTTGAATAACTTATACTTTAAGAATATTTAAAATATAGAAATAATTCAATACATTATTAAAATATATTTACAAATATTAGTATAAAAAATATTTATATATTAAATTTTTCCTTTAATTGACATGAATTAATAATAATTTTAAAATATTATGGGATAGATTAATGGTTATAACCTTAAAAAATACAGATATAAGCAATTATCAAAAAATAAAAGAGTATCTTATTGACTCTTTTTTTAACCGTATTTGCAAAAATCTGCCCTTCAAGAATGATGAACTTATTTATTTGCATAAAAACGCAATTGCAAATAAATTTTTTGATATTGTTTCGATAGTTATGTCTTATCTTGCGCTCAACAACTATCTTACGGGAGCAAGGTATTATCAAACCGTAAATCTTTTAAACGATGCAAAATATATTGCAAATTCATCATCAAGCGCTCTTGCACAAAAAATTAATCTTTTTTGCGCGGGGCTTGTAGAATACCATGAGAAAAATATCGAAATTTCACTTGATTTAATAAAAGGAAGTTTATTAATAAAAACAAACGAAAACAAGGATTTAAACGCTGCAATTTTAGCTTTCAAGGAAAAAACGGAAAAAGAAAATCCGACATTAAATTCCAAAAAAATTTCTTTCATTCCAAACGAAATGAAAGACAATGCACTTTTAGCACTTTTACAGGTCGGAAGAAGCATTGCAATTGAAACAAATATCGACAGTCTTCTTGAAATAATAGCGCGGCAAATTGAAAAAGCGCTTTGTGCGGATAGATGCACCGTCTTTTTGTTGGATGATGAACATAATGAATTATGGAGCAAAGTCGCTCCCGGTCTTGAAAGCATAGAGATAAGATTCAGCGCGACAAAAGGTCTTGCAGGACATGTTGCAACAACGGGAGAAACCATAAACATTAAAAATGCATACGAAAATGAATATTTCAATAAAGAAATCGATATAAAAACAGGCTATAAAACAAGAAACATCTTATGTATGCCCATTAGAAACCTGTCCCATCAGATAGTCGGCGTTTTTCAGGTTTTAAATAAATTTGAAGGCGATTTTACGCAAAAAGACGAAGATTTACTTCTTGCAATAGGTTCAAGCGCGGGGATTGCGCTTGAGAATGCAAATTTATTCGATAAACAAAAAAAATTAATCGAAGAACAGAGAAATTTATTCACAAGCTTTATTAATGCACTCTCAGCTTCAATTGATGCAAGAGATAAAATAACATCGGGACACTCAAAGCGCGTTATGCTTTATGCCGATTTAATTTGTGATAAGTGCGCTTTAAGTAAAAAAGAAAAAGAAATTATAAAAAACGCTGCCTTATTACACGATATAGGTAAAATAGGAATCAAAGATTCCATTCTTCAAAAAGAAGGAAAATTAACCCCTGATGAATACGAACACATAAAAGAACATGTAAAATTAACCGATAACATCTTAGGTAAAGTCTATATTTCAAAAAATTTTAAAGAAGTAGCATCAATCGCATCATCCCACCATGAAAGATATGACGGAAGCGGATATTTCAAAGGTTTAAAAGGAGAAGAAATTCCCCTGGGCGGAAGGATTCTTGCCGTGTGCGACGTGTTTGACGCCGTTACATCAAAAAGACACTACCGCGATAAAATGGAAATAAAAGATGCTCTTCAAATAATGGTTAAAGGGAAAAACAGCCACTTTGACGAAAATATAACAGATGCATTTTTGGATATTTCCATGTATGACATTTTAAATATAATACTTGGAGATAATAAAGATATTATCGAAGAAAAAGACCAAAATTTATTAAAAGAGTTTAATTTGAGTCAATTATATGGTATCCTTAATAATGAGGATAATGCCATCAATCAAAAAGAAAAAAATATAGTCAGAACATTTAACAAATATTATCGTTATAATTCTTAGAGGAATCAAAAGTTGAATAAAATGAAAGCAAAAAAGAATATAATTTTAATTTTATTTCTTTTGTTTTTCACTGTTTCAAGCGCTTATTCAGACAGTGATTCACTTTTAGTGCCCTCATCAAACACGCAAAATAATAATACAAGTTATTTTAATTTAGCTAATATCGTAGATACTCTTTTAAATAACGAAACAAAAGTAAATAAGGAAAATGTTACCGATAAAAAAGTTCAAATGCGAAAAGATTTTATCAATATAACTTCAAAATTCAATCAAGGAAACGCAAGTGTTGCTTATGATGAATATAAACAATTAATTGATAAAATAGACGATGATACTTCTTTATTAACTTTATCAAAAGTATTTTATGAAATTGGATTTTTTTCTTTAGGAAATAAAGCAATTGATAAAATTGTTTATAAAAATTATTTCTACGATAACATTTCAGATCTTGAAAAAAGTTATATTCCAAAAGCCAATTTATCACAGGAAGATGAAATATACTTTGCAAAATTATACAGCAGCATATATTTTGATAATTCATCCCTTGAAGCAATAAATGAACTGAATACAAAAAAATCTCAATATCAAAAAAACGATTACTATCATTTTATGTTATCAAGAGCATATTTTGAAATCAAAAAATATAATGATGCTCTAAATTCAATTAATAAAGCAATTTCAATTGCTAATGATAATTTGCAATATCAAATGTTTAAAATCGATATTTTAACAAACGCAAAAAAATACTCTGACGCACTTAAAATTATTCAAAAACTGGAAAAAATGCCTTCCTGTGTTAATTTTGCGCAAGATTTACAAATAAAAAAAGAATGCATCTTAGCTCAATCATCAGGAAACGAAAAAGAGCGGAAATATCACGCGGTTAAAAAAGCTTTTCTTGAAGGAAATTATGAAAAAGTTAAAAAAGACTGTCAGAATATTTTAAATTTTGATAAAGATAACGCAAAAATCATAACACTTTACGCCAAAAGCGAACTTGCAAGCGGAAATGTTGAAAGAGCCAATACGTTTTTTGTAAATTCTTATAAGCTTGAAAAGAATAACGAAGAAACAATAATAGGAATAGGCGATATTAAATTTATGCACAGAGACTACAAAAATGCGGTTAAAATGTATAAAAAAGCTTATTCAAAAGATAAAAATAACTATGAAATCATAATAAAACTTGCAAATGCTCAAAGAGAATACGCTAAAAACCCTAAAGAGCTTGCAAAACTTGAAGCAAAAATTGATAAAATGCCAAAAAACGCTTATTTAAGCTATTATAAAAGCGCAATAAGCATCGCACAGAAAAATGACGTTTTAAAAGAAGATTTCCTAAAACGCGCGCTTCTTGTTAACCCGTTAAACGAAAACGCAATAGGCGCACTTGTTGAATTGTATTTAAAAAACAAAAATATCAAGCCCGCTAAAGGTCTGATTGCAAACACTTCTTTGACTTTAGAAAAAAATTACTACTATTACTATCTTTGCGGTCTTTTAAATCAGGCGCTTAATAAAAACGATGAAGCAATACATTACTTTAAAACATCTCTTAATTTAAATCCTTCTTTTGAAATTGCAAACATTAAGCTTTTAAAATTAATACCCGATAACTTTAGCGAGGAAATATAATTGGCAATAACAATAAAAAGCGCTGCAACTGTCGGTTTGGAAGTATATGAAATAAATATAGAAGTTGATACAATAAACTCGCTTCCGCAAGTGGTTATAATAGGGCTTGGAGATACTGCGATTTCCGAAGCCAAAGAAAGATTAAGACTCGCAATTAAAAATTCATCTTATTCTTTTCCGAAAACAAAAGTGGTAATAAACCTTGCTCCCGCAGATTTAAAGAAAGAAGGTTCATCTTATGACTTAGCTATGGCTGTTGGGATTTTAGCACGCGAAGGAATAATTAAAGATTTTGATTACAATTCAATCGCCTTTATGGGCGAATTATCGCTTGACGGCTCTCTTAGAGCAGTAAACGGGATTTTGCCCATTGTCTGCGGTTTGGAAGAATTGGGAATCAAAAAAATAATTCTTCCGAGCGCTAACTTAAAAGAAGCGAGTTTTATTGATAATATTGAAGCGCTTGGTGCCGATAATTTAGCCCAGGTTGTAAACTATTTAAATAAAGAAGGTAATTTAAAAACTCTAAAACAAAATATTGACGATTTTCTTTATGAAGATATAAATTTTGAAATTGATTTTAATCAGGTTAAAGGACAGCTGCAAGCTAAAAAAGCACTGGAAATTGCAGCATCAGGCGCACATAACGTATTAATGTCAGGTTCCCCGGGATCAGGCAAAACAATGCTTGCAAAAGCCTTTATGTCGATTCTGCCTCCCTTAAACAAAAAAGAAGCTATTGAATTAACAAAAATTTATTCCATCTCGGGTCTTTTGGATAGGAAAAATCCGCTTGTTACAAAAAGACCCTTCCGTTCTCCTCACCATAGCGCAAGTGCGGTTGGAATAATCGGAGGAGGAACAAACCCAAAACCCGGCGAAATCACCCTTGCTCACAGAGGGGTTTTGTTTTTGGATGAAATGGTAGAATTTCCCCGCTCTACTTTGGAAGTTTTAAGACAGCCTCTTGAAGATAACGTTGTTACAATCTCGAGAGCCCAGACAAGCGTTCAATATCCCGCCAATTTTATTTTAATAGGCGCAATGAATCCTTGCCCTTGCGGATTCTTGGGAGACAGTAAAAAACCCTGCACCTGCAGCGAATATCAAATTAACCGCTATCGCTCAAGATTATCGGGGCCTTTGCTTGATAGAATCGATATTCAAATAAAAGTCCAAAGGCTTGAAGATGATGAATTGATAAATACAAAAACCTCATCCGAAAGTTCTTTTCAAATCAAAGAAAGAGTAATAAAAGCAAGAAAAATTCAGCTTGAAAGATATAAAAACGAAGGAATATTAACAAACGGCGAACTTACGCCTAAATTAATCAAAAAATACTGCAAAATAAACGAAAGCGAAAAGACTTTCTTAAAAAACGCCATTAATCAATTTAATCTTTCAGCGCGTTCTTTTGACAGACTCTTAAAAATCTCAAGAACAATAGCAGACCTTGAAAATCAAGAAGATATCAAGGTCTCACATATTGCTCAAGCGCTTCAATTAAGAAGTTTTAGTTAAAGAAAGCTAAGTGCGGTTGTTTAAAATTTCAGCAATTGCCGTTTTATCAAGTTCTGAAATATTTCCTTTTTTCAAAAGCACTTTAAGATGATTCGAATTTTTTGATTCTTTGATATTTTTTGCTTTTTTGCAAACAATCATCTGCGCGATAGCAAAATTTTAATAAAATATATTAATAATTCAATAAAAAACTTTGAAAACGACAGAGATAAACTTGAGCTTGTTTATAAAATTGTTCAATTTTTAAATACAAAATAACGCTTTAAATAATATTTTTAAATATTCCGTAAGCGAGTTTTAGCTGCTGGGGGTTGTTTTTTATTTTTTCAAGTTTTGAATAAATATAATCGCACATTTCTTCATTTGTTTTAATTGAAGTAAATTGAAAAATTTCTACAGGTTCAATTTCAAGCACTTCGCAAATTCGCTGCAGAGTAGATAATGTCATAAACCCTCTCCCTGTTTCAATATAGCTTAGCGAAGTTGTTGCAATATTAATCGCTTCGGCAAATTTTTCCTGGCTGAAGCCTTTTTGTTTTCTTAAAAGTTGAATTTTCTTTCCGATTTGAATTCCTAAATCGTTTTTGGTTGTTTACATAATTTGAATTATATTTTTATTTTCAATTGATAACAAATAGATTTAATATAATATTTAATATATTTAAACTATTATCTGAATAGATTAAATATATATAATTCTATATAAGAACTATTTATTTAGGAGTTTTATAATGAAAAAAGCTTTCACATTAGCTGAAATTCTAATTGTTTTAGTTATAATCGGCGTTTTAACCATGATACTTTTACCGATTGCATTTCAATCTTCTCCTGATGAAAAAGTTATGAAATTTAAAAAGGCGAATAATACGTTAAATACCGTAATTAAAGAACTTGTGTCATCAGATAAATATTATCAAGACGGGGATTTAGGGGTTAAGTATGATGGAACCGTGATATCGGGAGCTAATGATGAGCAGAAGAAGTATTTTTGTGAGACTTTTGCTGATGTGATTTCAACAAAAAGTGTTAATTGTTCGACTGAAGGCAGGACGTTTTATGATAACGGAACGTCTGATTCCGTTGATGTTACAAGAGCGGATATTGATTGCGGGTGGGAAGTAAGCGGATCATCGATTGAAGAGCAGAAGGCGAAATTGGATAAAGTTTGTGCATCGGATGAAGCACTAAAAGTAGGTGAAGAAATTGTAGCATCAGACGGTAGTGTATTTTATCAAACAAGTGCTGCGCAGACGTTTGGGATATATTTTGTGAATGGCTGCAAAAACGGCAATAAGGACAATAAATCAACTTCAAGCTATGACACGGGGGAAGATTGCACCAGTATAAGGCGGCATTTTGGAGATACAATAAGTATGGATAGTGGTCTACCCTGTACATATAAACTTTTTTGCCTTGATATAGATGGAATCAATAAAGGCGAAGCGCCGTTTGGGTATGGTATACGTTCAGATGGTAAAATAATGCCCGGCAAAAGAGCGGATGAGTGGATGAATAAAGAAATACAAAAATAAAAATAATTTATATATTTTTGTATTTATTTTTAAGCACAAAAAAGCATGATAAAAATAATTTGTTATATTCTTAATTATGCTTTAAAATATTAACATTTTATTGCTTTATATAATTATTTTTTATTTCATTATTCGGCTTATTTAGCTAAAAAGCTTTTATTTAACTAATTCTAATTGACTATATTAACTTTAGTAAATTTATACAAATGTACTAATTCTAAATGATTATAATTTATGTTATTCTATGGTATAAATATAAAATAAACTAGAAAATCGGAGGCATTAAAATTATGGGACAAAAAATCGGGCAATTTGTTTTCATGCTCCATTCGCATCTGCCGTATTACAGAAAAGCGGGCATGTGGCCTTTTGGGGAAGAATGTTTGTATGAATGTATGGAAGAAACATACGTACCTTTATTAAATATGATTTCTGAATTATATGATGAAGGAATAAAAGCTAAATTAACCATTGGGATTACTCCGATTCTGGCTGAACAATTAAATGACGAGCACCTTCAACAAGGTTTTATTGAATATTTGGATTCAAGAATTAAAGCGGTATCTGAAGATTTAGAAAGATATCCCGATCCTGAAGTTGCTCACAGTCAGCATTTAAAATATCTTGCTAAATATTATTTTGACTGGTACAACAGAATTAAAGATTTATTTATTAACAAATTCAATAAAGATTTAATTTCGGGATTCAAAAAATTCCAGGATTTAGGCTGCATCGAGATAACAACATCAGGTGCAACCCATGGTTTTTCGCCTTTGCTTGCAACGGATACAAACTTAAACGCACAGTTTAAAGTAGGTTCCGATACAACAAAACGCCTTTTCGGCAAAAAGGCAAAAGGCTGCTGGCTTCCTGAATGTGCATACCGTCAAGGGTACGAATTCACAGGCAAAGACGGCAAGAAAAAATGGCGTCCCGCTATTGAAGTAATTTTACAAAACAATGATATAGAATACTTTTTCACCGAATCACACGTGATTGAAGGTGGAAACTCTATCGGAAACCGTAGAAATATAGGAGTCTACGGAAATATTGAGTATATACCATTACCAAAAAGAGAGGCAACCGGATATGACACATACAGCGCATACTGGTTACCTGATGCACAAGTTGCCGTGATGGGTAGAAACGATAGAGCAGGTTTTCAAGTCTGGTCTGCAGCGGACGGATATCCGGGAGACGGATGCTACAGGGAATTTCACAGAAAAGACTGCAATTCAGGCATGCACTACTGGAGAATAACTTCTTCCACTACAGACCTTGGAGACAAAATGCTTTATGACCCTGTATTGGCAATGAATCAAGTAAATTCAAATTCCGACCACTATACGAATTTGATTTACCATCTTTTAAACGATTACAAGAATTCTCACAACGGAAAAGAAGGTCTTGTTATGGTTTCGTTTGATACGGAATTATACGGACATTGGTGGTTTGAAGGTATCGAATTTATTAAGCAGGTTATAAGTAAGCTGAATAAATACGTACCTGAAGTTGAAATGATGACGGCAGGCGAATATTTAGCAGCTCATCCGCCAACGGAAGCAATTCAAATCCCTGAATCATCCTGGGGTCAAGGCGGTCATTTCTGGGTATGGCAAAACCATTTAACCGAATGGATGTGGCCTATAATTCATTCTTGCGAAAAAAGAATTATCGACATTGTTTCAAGATATGAAAATATCCCGAATGATAAACTTTTGCACAGAGCTTTAAACCAACTGGCAAGAGAAGAACTGTTGCTTCAAAGTTCAGATTGGCCGTTTTTAATTACGACATGGCAAGCTAAAGACTATGCAACAGACAGATTCAGAGAACATGTTGCAAGATTTGAAAAAATTGCGGATATGATTGATAACAATGCGATTGATGAAAGCGCGTTATCTGAAATCGAATCAATAGATAACTGCTTCCCTGATATTGACTATAGAGTTTATCTTCCGATTGAAGAAGGTGTTATCCCGCAACAGGAAAAGAAATTAGCGCCATTGTACGCAAACAGATAATTAATTTATAAAATAATAAAAAACCTGCAACATCTTGGTGCTTGCAGGTTTTTTATTTATAATTTATTACTTATTATCTTTGAAAATATCCGTAATTATCTTGAATATCATCATTTATTGCATTATCCCAAGCTTCCTGATCGGCGCTTATTGCGCTCAACCTGTCTTCTAAAACGGCATTTTCTCTATCTATTCTATCTTGATATTCCGTAGCTTTATTTTCTTCTCTTTCAACGGCTTTATCTTCTTCTTCTTTTGAATCTTTTAATTCTGCCATTAATTCTTTATATTCGTCGGAAGTCTTATCATCAATAGCGTCCATTTGATTTTGAATCATTGATTGTTCTTCATCGTATTGTCTGTGGATTCTTGTTACGACATTATCGGAATATTTATGTTTTAGACGGGATTCCATGGAATTATCCGTCATTTGATTTTCTATGCTTTGTCTTTGTGCTGTTCCTAATAATTTTGCAAGCAATTGTAATAACATAACTTTGTACCTTCAATTTGTCTTACATATATATAAAACCGAATATTTATAGATTATTTCAATATTATATATTATTTTTACAAAACTTTACAATTTGAGATAAAATTTTAAAAATTATATTATAAAACATATTTACAAAAAGGATACAAAAAATGAATACTCTAAATTTAAAAATAGATAAAGATAAATGTATAAAATGTGCAAAATGTACAAATGACTGTATAACATCAGCAATAAAACAGGGTGATGACGGCTATCCCGTTGAAATAAACCCTGCTTATTGCATATCATGCCAGCATTGCCTTATGGTTTGCCCCGTGGGAGCACTTTCAATTTTTGATAAAGATCCTTCAAACTCATCAAAAATTGAAAATAAAGTAAAAGAAGAAGACTTATTTAATTTAATTCAATCAAGAAGAAGCATAAGAAAATTTAAAGACGAAAATGTCTCAAAAGAAGATTTAAATAAATTAAAACAAATGCTTAATTATACCCCGACAGGCTGCAATAGAAGAGGACTTTATTTTTCTTTTATCGAAGATAGAGATGTTATGGAAAAATTCAGAAACAATGTTAATAAAAAAATGATTAAAGTTTTATCCAACCCTTTTTTAAGTCCTTTTTTATCAAGATATAAAACTCTTTTAGCTCCCATAAAAGAAGGTCAAGATGTAATATTTCGCTCCTGTCCGCATCTTGTTGCGCTTAGCGTATCTAAAGACTCGCCATGCAGAGATATTGATCCCATAATTGCTCTTTCATATTTTGAATTATATGCTTACAGCCTTAATATAGGCACCTGCTGGTGCGGATTTGCGCAAGGGGTTTTATCAAAAATCCCCTCTCTTCAAAAAGCGCTGAATATTCCAAAAACACATAAACTATCTTATGTTATGCTTTTCGGCTATCCTGATATTAAATATCAAAGAACACAACAGCCAAAACCTTATACTTTTTATACCGTTAAATAATACAATAAATCCTATGGGGGATATTTAGAGCGGTTTTTAAGATGTAAAATAAAATCAGCAATCGTTAAATGAGGATATTTTATGAATTTGTTTAAGAAAATTTTTATCACGGCTTTCGTAATTTTAACGGCTAATATAGCTTTTGCGCTTGATGAGAGTACAAGCTTTAATATTTTACCTTCAGGGCAAAAAGTAATTATAAAAGAAATCCATGATAACAACATAGTAAAAATTGATACCTGGATAAATACAGGCTCAATAAATGAAGATGACAAAACAACAGGAATAAGCCATTTTCTTGAACATCTGTTTTTTAAAGGCACACAAAAATATCCGACGGGAACCTTTGATAAAATTCTTGACTCAAAAGGTGCAAACGTAAACGCTGCAACAAGCAAAGACTATACCCATTATTATATCGAGCTTCCTTCAAAAGATTTTGATTTAGCACTCGAGCTTCATTCAGACATGCTTTTAAATCCTATGATACCAAGAAAAGAGCTTGAGCGCGAACGCCCGGTTGTAATTGAAGAAATATCAAAAACAAAAGACAGCCCGCAAAACAGGCTTTTTGACAATCTTTATACTTTGATTTACGAAAAATCAAACCATCCTTATAAAAGACCCGTTATAGGCAAAAAAGAAATAATAGAAAACGTTACAAGAGAAGAAATTCTAAACTATTACAACAAATTCTACACGCCTGATGCTTATACAACGGTTATTGTAGGAGACGTTAACAAAGAAGAAGCGCTTAATAAGGTCATGAGCGCCTTTAATCAAAAAAAATCCAAGCAAAAAAAGGTAAAATATCCAAAAGTTAAACCCTTGGAAAAAATCGAAACGAAAATAGAACCCATGGATGTTAACAAGACTCATTTAATGATTGCCTTTTTAGCGCCGAAATTTTCGGATGAAAAAGAAACTTATCCTTTAGATGTTTTATCAACAATACTCACAACAGGAAAAAGTTCAATCCTAAATCAAAAACTAAAAGAAGAAAAAGACCTTGTTTTATCAATCTCAAGCGGAAATTACTCCCAAAAAGACAGCGGATTGTTTTATATCTACGCTACGCTTGATGCGAAAAACGAAGAAATCGTAAAAAATGAAATAATCAATGAAATCAAAAAAATCGAACAGGGCGAATTATCCGATGAAGCCGTTATTAAAGCAAAAAATCAAATTAAAACGGACACTTACTACTCAAGAGAGTCAATCTCCAACATATCGGATGAATTAGGCTACAGTTTTACTTTTTCCGATAACGAAAATTATTATGATGATTACATAAAAAACATTGAAAAAGTTACAAAAAATGATATTATCAACGCTGCAAAAAAATATTTAACAATTGATAAATACGCTTTATCCATAATAAGACCCGATGGTTTTAAACCCGTTTCAAATAAAGAAGAAATTCAAAAACAGAGTCCTAAATTAATTGAAGAAAAAGATAACACAAAAAAAGTTTTACTTAATAACGGAGCAAATTTAATCACCAAAAAGAAAACAACAAATTCAATCATCGCAATTGATATTTCAATCAAAGGAGCAAAAGCACAGGAAAAAGTCCCCCTAAGCGCACTTTTAGCAGCGTCAAGCGCAAAAAGCGGAAGTGAAAACTATACAAGCTCCCAATTTGCTCAATTTTTGGATGAAAACGGAATAAAATTAGCCGTTTCATCATCAAGTGATGTCTTTACAATCGCCCTTCAGACAACAAAAGACAATCTTGATAAAGCATTTATTGCACTTGATGAAATTATAAATAAGCCCGTATTCCCCGATTGCGAAATTAAAAAAATTAAATCAAGAAAAATAAAAGAATTGAAAGCAATTTCAGACAACCCTTCAAGCTTTGTTTTTGACGAATTTAGACGTCTTGCGTTTTTAAATACCATTTACGGACAAAATTCAACCTTTGTTCTTGAAAACATAAACAAAGTTAAAAGAGACGATATTGTTGAATACTATTCAAGAATAATGAATCCTCAAAATATGTCTGTTTCTGTTGTCGGAGATATTGATGAAGATTACATTGCCCAAAAGTTTGATGAAATAATAAAGAAAAATCCGACAGGCACTAAATTTTCTTATGATAAAATGAATTTTACTCCCTATAAGCCCTCTCAAAACATTGAAACAACAATATATAAAAACGAGGTGCAGGCAAACTGGATGGCTTTAGGATATAAAATTTGCGGCATTACAACCCCGAAAGAAAGAAAAGATATCGCAACATTAAGCGTTATTAACGCAATTTTAGGCGAAGGAATGTCAAGCAGATTATTCACAAAATTAAGAGAAGAACAAGGACTTGCTTATAGCGTAGGTTCAACCATAAATGCAAACGTTTTGGACGGGGCATTTATTGCTTATATCGGAACAAACGCAAGCAGCATTGAACAAGCTAAAAAAGGCATTCTTAATGAAATTGAAATCTTAAAAAAAGAAATGGTTACAACAAGCGAGTTAAATGATGCCAAAAATAAATTAATGGGTCAATTCTTGCTGTCTCTTGAAACCAATATGTCAGAAGCTGACCTGTTAAGCTGGTATGACCTTTTAGGGCGCGACTTAGGGGCGCTTGAAGAATATAAGAAAATGATTATGTCAACAACCCAAAATGACATCATAGAAACAGCCAACAGATATTTTTCAAAACCGTATATTTACACGGTTGTTAAAGAAAAGTAGCCCTTAAAGCAATATATTAATAAACTTTATGATATTCATTTTTCTCCTTTTTAAATTCATAATACTTATGATATTTAAAAAGGAGAAAATTTATGAGCTGCACTGTTTTTAATATTTTAAAATGGATAACATATTGCGCGGTTTTAATAGGAGCACTGAATTGGGGGCTTATCGGAGCGTTCGATTTTAATCTTGTAAGCTTTTTGTTTGGTGAAATGACTGTTTTAACAAGAATTGTTTATTCAATAGTAGGTCTGTGTGCTTTGGGTTATTTCTTGTTATCAATTAAAGACGAAATGGAATGTTCACACTATAACTGCTAAAATATATTAATGCCGATGAAAATTCATCGGCATTTTTAAAATTAAAAAGTTATTTTTTCTAATTTTTTATTTACTGAATTAAAATGATAAATTTTAAAATCATCGTTAATTATTAATTTTACGAATCCATGGTTTTTTGTTTGAATAATTTTTGAATTTATCTCATTTAATAAATTAACGGTTGAATAATGAGGATGGTTATAATCATTTTCTTTTGAAGAAATCAGGGAATACTTAGGATACAGGTAATTTATCATTTGTTTATTTATACTGTTTTGCGCACCATGGTGCCCTATTTTTAAAATATCTATATTATTAGGTATAAATTTTTTAATCTTTTCAAAACCCTTATAGCCGCAATCGGCCATAAATAAAATATTTTTATTTTTATATTTTAAATATGTAATAATGGAATTTTCATTATTTTCGTTGCTCAAAGAAGGCAAGAAGGTTTTTATTTCAAGATTATCTTCTTTTAAAATTGTTTCATTATTGTTTATAATTTTATAATTTAGTTTATTTTCTTTAAGATAAGAAAGAATTTCTTTTGATGTTTTTGTTGTTTTATTTTCGTTTTGAATAATTATATTATTCACCCTGAAATTTTTTAATAAAGATATGGCTCCTCCCGAGTGATCGGAATCAAAATGGGTGATTATTAAATAATCAATTTTTCTTATTCTTTCATTTCTTAAGTAAGGATTTATTATATTTTTAGCATCATCAAACCCCCTAAAGCCGCTTTTTGCGCTATCTATCATAATATACTTTTTATTTGGCGTCTTAATTAAAAAGCAATCCGCATTCTTAACATCAAACATCATAATTTCAAGGTTTTGCTTAAAATTATCAATTTTAATAAAACTCATAAGAAAAATAACGAGAAGCGAAAGAAAATAAATTAAATATTTTTTTGAAAAATTCTTTTGAATATAAAACGTTAAAATTAAAATCAAACCCCAAAAAGAAAAAATCTGAAATAAATTAAACCCTGATGTTGTAATAAGAGAATATTTAAAAGAAGCAAAAAATTCGCTTATTTTCACAAGCAAAGTTAAAAAAGGCTTTGCAATCATATCAAAAACAAAAACAATAAAAGATGAAATTTTAGGAACAAGAGAAAAAATCGAACCGATAAATCCGATAAAACTCAATATACCAATAAAAGGCACAACCGCAATATTTGCAAAAACGCTTAAAGGAGCAATATTATTAAAATAATGCAATTGAAGAGGTATCACCCACAACTGCGCAATTAAAGGAACGCTTACAATTGAAACCAGCTTTTCAGGTGAAAATAAAAAGAAAACATACTTTTTAAATCTTGAAGAATTTTTAAATTTTTCTTTATATTTTTCATCAATATTTTTAAACTTTTCAATTATAACACTACAGCACACAACAAGCCCCAAAGTTACCATAAACGATAATTGAAAGCTGATATCAAATATCATTTTGGGTCTAAACAATAAAATCAAAAACCCGACAAAGAAAATAAGCGCTATTGTTGAAGTTTTTCTGTCTATCAATTTCCCGAAAAGCACAAACAAAAGCATTATCGAAGCTCTTAAAATAGAAGGCGGGAAGCCTGTCATAAAAGTGTATAAAATAACAAAAACAGCACCCGTTATTATTGATAAATTATAAGGAAGGCGCGCTAAACTTGCAAGCCACCACCAGATACCGTAAATTAAAGCAACATTTAACCCGCTTGCAGCTAAAAGATGGAGCAGCCCTGAATTTTTAAAATTTTCTTTAATTTTATCATCAGGACTCACTGCTTCAGAGCCAAAAACCAATCCCGATAAAATTTCAAGCTCGGGAGATTTTATGTTTTCGGAATGTTTCTTTATTATTTCATTTCTTGTGTTTTCAAACTTTTTTAAAACAAAATAAAAACTGTCATTATAATTTGATAAAAACTGCGCTTCTTTTATAACTTTCAGGGTTTTACCTTTTGAATACAGTATATTTGTGCAATTTTTGTTTAAAAGATAATTTTTATAATCAAACTGATAAGGATTGGTTGAATTTTTAGGAGGATTAAGCACTCCTTCAATATAGATATAATCTCCGATTGAAAATTTATCAATAATATTTTCATTATAATCAATATTTACAAGAATTTTTGAATTTATATTTTCATATTTTTTATTGTATATTTTAATATTTTTAACATTCAAAAAGAATCTTATTTTTGAATTTGTAATCTGTTTTGATGAAACAATCTGTCCTTCTATTTTTGCATTTTTACAATAAACATCATTTAAAAAATTATCGGTTTTTATGGCATAATTTGCTCTTAAAATTCCCAAAATAAAAACGAAAAATAAAATAAATACACGCTTTATTCCGTAATTAAAAAATAAAACCAAACAGGATAAAATTATAAATATTAAAAATATAAATAAATTTTCTTTATTATAAAATACCGAAACTATGGAAAAAATATAAAAAATCGAAAAAAGTACGGTAAAACCTTTTTCTTTAAATATATTACCTCTGTTAATTTCTTCTTCCATGGGTTATTCAAACAAAGCGCTTATAAATTCGCTCCTGTTAAATTCTTCTAAATCGTCGATTTTTTCTCCGGTTCCGATTAATTTAGCAGGCAGCTTTAATTGTTTTGCTATAGATAAAATTATTCCGCCTTTAGCACTTCCATCCAGTTTTGTTATTGCTATTGAATCAATTTCAACGGCTTCGTTAAAAACAAGCGCCTGATTCAAACCGTTTTGCCCCTGAGAGCCGTCAAGCACAAGAATTGTTTCAAGATTATCGTTTTGAAGCTTCTTTAAAATTACGTTTTTAATTTTCTTTAATTCTTCAATTAAATTAAATTTATTCTGCAATCTTCCCGCACTGTCTATAATAACAACGTTATATCCTTCAATACGTGCTTTATCTATTCCTTTATATACCAGCGCAGCACTGTTTGCCTTATCCTCTCTTAAAATATCAACACCTGCTCTTTGAGACCAGATATCAAGCTGTTCTTCAGCTGCTGCTCTAAAAGTATCTCCTGCAACAAGAAGAACTTTTGAACCTTCTTTTTTAAATTTGTTTGCAAGTTTTCCGATTAAGGTTGTCTTGCCTGCTCCATTAACCCCGACAACAAAATATATGTTTAATTTATCTTTGTCAAATTTTAGTTTATCGTCTTTATCAATATTTAATATTGAGCTGAATTTTTCTTTTAAAAAAGTTTTAAGCTCGGAAAGTTTAATATTTTTATTTTTAATTTCTTCGGTTATCTCAAGCGCTAAATCAACCCCTAAATCGGCTTTAATTAACATTGTTTCAATGTTTTCAAGTTCAAATTCATCTATTTTTTCATTTTGAACACTGTTTATGACATTTCCGACAAGAGAATTAATCGTGTTTGATAAAACCTCTTTTAAGGATTTTTTTTCATTGTTTTCTTTTTCGTCGCTTTTCTTTTTAAAAAAATTAAACATATTTTTCAACAACTCTTGCTAAAATTCCATTGATAAATGAAGGTGAATCGTCGGTTGAATATTTTTTTGCAAGTTCAAGTGCTTCATCTATAACAACTTTATGCGGAGCATCTTTAATAAACGCCAATTCCGTTATTGCGATTCTTAAAATATCTTTATCTATTTTAAAAATTCTCTCAATATCCCACCCGAAAGCATAAGAGCTTATCATTTTATCGATTTCTTCTTTATGGTTTTGAAATTCTTCGCAAATTTTAATTATATATTCCTGAACGCCTTCTTGAGATGACAATGTACATAATTCCGCAATATCAAGAGCGCTTAAAGTTTTTTCCGCTGCGTTTAATAAAATATCTATTTTTCCTTCGGCATCCGATGTCAAAGGAATTGCAACGGGGATATTTTCGCACTCAATTGGACGCGAAAGGTTATCAGGATGCGAATTTTCATATTCTATTATTTGATTTTTAACTTCGTTTAATTGTGAAACACATAAAGAAACTTCATCATAAGAAGAAGAAATAAGCGTTCTTACCGATTTTAAAACGATTGATGCGAAGTCTTCTTTTTTATATTTTTCTATATTTTTATCCAGTTGTGAAAATAATATTAAAGCTAATTCTCTGCTTGCTCTTCTTGCCTGCATTTTTTATTCCTTTTTAACTATTCTTTAATTATATTTAAAAAATAATCTTTTTCATAGAATATTTTAAGAATTTTAAAAGTTTATAAAGAGCATTTTTCAACATTTTTTAATATGTTTCTGATAAGCCCCCTTAGCGCTTGCGCAAACAGCAATTTTTTAAGATTTTTGTAATTAATCGATTTTAAACCTTTTGAAAAATCAAGAGAACGAATTAAAACAATAAATTGTATAATATCGATTGTTAAAATAATAAATCTTTTTATCTGCCATATTTTTTTATTCGTTACAAAAGATGCGATTTTGTTAATTTTAGATACAATATTTGTAACTTTTTTAACCGCTATAACAATAACATTTCCTGCTTCAATCAGCTTTTTATTTATTTCTTCAACTTTTTTTTCAAGCTTTATTACCCTGTTTATTATAACAGTCGTTAAAATAACTTCTAAAAATATTGAAAATATACAAACAAAATCTAGCATTAGTGTATTATAATATATATATTAAAATTTTGCTACGCATAAATGTATTAGGAAGTAATGAATTTCGATAAATTTATAAACAACACATCCAAAATATACTCCCTTCTTCAAAAGGTTAATCTTGAAGATAAGTTTAATATTGATTATCTTTTTGATAAATATTTTCCTCAAATTCAATCCAAACTTCTTTCATATTCAAAAATTTCAAAAATTGCCCTTTGCTCAACAAACGGCAAAAAAACAACTCTTAACATCTTGAATCAAATTTTTGAAAAAAATAATAACTCTTTTATTACAAATATCGATTCAAATTCAAAAAAATATCCCGTATTTTTATCAATAATAAATTCTCTTTCAAACCCTTCTTTTAATATTGAAGAAGATAAAAAAGACTATTATACTTTTATATTTGATGAATTTGAACTTTTAAATTATTTTAATTCAATTAAATTCGATTACCTTCTTTTGAATAATATCTTTTGCGATCAAAAAGAATTTGCTCAATTGAGCGATAAAAGAAAAATAATACAAAATGCGCTTTTGCTTGATTCTAAAGTAAATCTTGTAATAAATGCGGATGAACCTTTATTTTTTGAAATAGATAATATAAAAGACGATTTAACGTTTAAAAAAAGAAATAAGATTTATTTCGGTTTTAATTCAATTGAATATCAGGGTAAAAATTTAATTGAACAAAAAAACGACTTAATAAAATGCCCTCTTTGTTCATCAAAACTTGAATACAAAAAAAGATTTTATTCTCATTTAGGTCAATACGAATGCGCCTGCGGATTCAAGCGCCCAAAGATTGATATTAGTGCTAATGCTAAAATATATTCAAATTACACATTCTTGGATGTTTTTTATAAAGACAATAAATTTGTCTTTAAACTTCCCCTAACGGGTATATATAACGCTTATAACGCTCTTGGCGCAATAAGTTTGGCTTTAAGTACAGGAATAGAAAGAAAAATAATTTCAAGCGCTTTTGACAACTTCACTCCCTTAAAAGGGCGCGATGAAATAATTCAATATAAAGATAAAAAAATAAAAATAAAAACGATTAAAAACCCGACTTCCCTAACGGAAGCTTTAGGTGAAATATATTTACAAAAAAATGTGAAAATTATTTTCTGCCTTAATGACAACATTAAAAAAGACGGCAAAGACACAAGCTGGATTTGGGATTCTAATTTCAGTGCACTTTCTTCTTTTGAAAATAAAATTTACGTATCTTCAAAAAGGTTTGACGATATGGCGCTAAGGCTTAAATATGCGGGAGTTAACCCGGGGCTTATTATTATGGATAGCGATATTAAAAATGCAATTGAGTGCTGCTATTACGATTTAGAAAAAAATGAAAACATGCTTATTTTAGCATCCCCTTCATTGATTGATGAAATTTATAAAATATTAAAAAAATAATACATAATTCGGCAAAATATTGCATAAATCAAAAAAAAGTTATAAAATATAGTTTAATCAACTATTCGTGCGCTGAATTCTTTATTTTTTAAAAAATTTTTTGCACAAGTGGTCAGATAAAGCACAAAATTTAACACAAGGAGACCCAAAAATGTACGAAGACAAAACGCTTACCTGTGAAGATTGCGGACAGGAATTTGTTTTCAGCGCAGGAGAACAAGAGTTCTATGCTCAAAAAGGACTTGTAAACACACCGAAAAGATGCCCTGATTGCCGTAAAGCGAGAAGACAAAGATCCAGAAGAAGAATGCATGATGCTGTTTGTTCTCAATGCGGTGCACAAACAAAAGTTCCTTTTAAACCCATAGAAGGAAAAGAAATTTTATGTAAAGAATGCTTCAAAAAAAGAAAAGAACAAGAAGAAGCACAACAATAACTTAAAAAGAGGATGAAATTCATCCTCTTTTTATTTATCTTGCATAATTTATGTTTCAAGTCCTATTTCTTCACACAAAGAATCAAAATAATCTATTGATTCAACCAATTCATCATAATCAAAAATTTCAAATGTGATTGTAGGATAAAGCTGCATTTCTTTTAAGGTAATTAAAATATCTTTAATATTTATATTACCCTTAAGAAGGCTTTGGTGCGCATCTTCATCTTTAAAATTGTTGTGAAAATGCATGTGTTTAAGCATAATCCCGTAATCTTTTATCCATTCGCTTACGGGTATGTCGCTGTGAAGATTACAATGACCTATGTCAATTGTAGCGCCTAAATAAGGGGAATTAATTGCCGCTATTATATTTCTGATTAAAGTTGAGTCGCTTTCATGGACATTTTCTATAGTCAGAGTTATTCCAAGCTTTTCAAAATCTTTAATAAATTCCCTGTAAAATTCTATATTTGATAAAAAAAACATTTCCCTATACTTTGCCTGTTTTAATAAATTATTAAAACAAGTATGAAACACAACAGTTCTTGCATCAAAAAGCTCGGCAAGCTCAAGGCTTTGATAGTATCTTTTTTTGCTTATTCTTGAAATTTCAGGGTCTTTTGCAGCTATATTTAAATTTGAAAAAAACCCATGAAGCGTAATTTCATTATTAAAATCTTTTAAGATTGCACTGTATTCTTTTTTATTTTTTTCATAATCAATTTCAATATTTGCCAGTTTCCCGAACCTTGAAATTTCAATTCCGCAATTAAGCGAATTTGCTATATTTACGGCTTCTTGAAAATCATGGAATGCGACTGTTGATGATATAAATTTTTTTAACTTCTTTTCCATAATAAAATTATAGTTTAAAATTAAAATATATAAAAATGTATATTATAGAATTATTTTTAAAAATTAAAGACGACATCAAAAAAGGTAAATTTAAAAAACCAAAAAAGCCTAAAGAACAAACAGAAGAAAAGTGCAGTCATCTTTTTGTTCCGATTGATTCAACAGGCAAAATTTTAGCATGCTCTAAATGCGGTCAAATTTATAAAGTAAAGAAAAGTGAAGTAAATCCTTTTAAATAAACGCCGAAAAACAATAGTTTTCGGCGCTTATATTTTTAAATTTTTTCAAAATTAAAATAATCCCGGTATTGAAATACCGCCCGTTATTGCTCTTAATTTTGCTTCCATTTCGCTTGTTGCTTTTTGCGTTGCTTCGCTAAGCGCTTGATTTAATAAATCTTCAAGCATTTCAAGGGTATCGCTGTCAACAGAGGAAGGATCCTGCGGGTTAATTGCTTCGGGTTTTAATTTTATTGATTTAAATTTTGCCTGACCCGTTAAAATTGCAGTAACTGCGCCGTTTCCTGATGTTGAAATAACTTCCGCTTTTTCAAGCTCTCCTTGAGTTTCTTTGAATTTTTTTTGCATTTTTTGTGCTTGCTGCATCACCTGCATCATATTCATCATAATATTATTTTCTCCCTTAGGTCATAAGTACTTTTTATATATTATTATATGCTATTATATATTTATATGCAAACTATTACCTACATAGACTATTGTTTTAATAAAGGAAAATTGTCCCGCTGGGCAGATAATGTCATGCCCTTAAAAGTCTTTATCGGAAAATTTAACTGGTATAAATCGCAAGGAATACAAGATGAATACAGATACACTCAAATGATAATAGACGGGTTTAATACCTGGGAGAAATTATCGGGCGGGCTTGTAGCTTTTGAGCGTACCATGGATTTATACGAATCAAACATAAATATCGATTGGAAAAGAGTGGATAGAAAATCACTGGGTTCATGTACTTTTAATTTTGATAAGCTCGGAAGATATTACTCGGCTGAATTATCAATAGGTTTATCAGACGGCATACTTCATCATCAATACATGGATGAAAACGAAGTTTTCCACACAATTCTCCATGAAATCGGACACTCCTTAGGATTAGGGCACTCTAAAACAAAAGGAGATATTATGTATGTTCCCCATGAATACGGGATTGTTAATATTTCAAAAAACGATATTGAAACTCTTAAATGGCTTTATAAATTGCCTGTCGGAAAAACAAAAGAAGAAATTTTAGCGCAGTATACTTCTTATAGCGCTAAAAGTATTGATGAATTGATTTATAAAATAAATCAACAAGGATATAAATCAGAATTTGAAAAAACAAAGGATTCTCTTTTAAAACAAGAAGTTCAAAAAAATCTTCTTGAAGAAAATCAAAACATAGGAGATTTAAAAAAATATTTAATGCAGATTAATAACATTAAAGTAAATTTTAAACCCGGCACAAACAAAAAGTAAAAGATGCTTTTGTTTGCTAATTCTTTAATTTCGGATATAATTAAACTATGAAATTTGCAATTCGTGTAATAAAAAATATTTTTCACCCCTTAAAAGTGGCACAAAATGCCAACATTAAACACGGGCAATACGTTCTTGCGCGCACGGATAAAGGAGAAGAAGTATTTAAGGTTTTTCTTGTAAACAATGAAATTCAAAAAATATGGGAAAAACATCAGCCTGAGCCTTTGTCTGTTGTAAGAATCATGACGCCTGAAGATATGAAAACATACGAAGAGCAAAAAAAGCTTGAAGTTGAAGCTTTTTACAAATGCCGTGATTTAGCGCTTAAAAGAAATCTTGTTATGAAATTTGCACAGGCAAGATACACCTTCGACAGAAAAAAAATAACATTTTACTATACGGCACCCGAAAGAGTTGATTTTAGAGAATTATTGAAAGATTTAACAAAAGAATTCCCGAGAGTAAGAATTGATTTAAGACACATAGGCGTAAGGGACGAAACCTCAATTCTTCAAGGACAAGGTATTTGCGGACAGGATTATTGCTGCTGCAGATTTTTGAAAAAATTTGAACAGGTAAATACAAAACTTGCAAAAGACCAAGGGATTCCTATGACCCCGGGGAAAATAACGGGCGCATGCGGAAGATTGTTGTGTTGTTTAAATTACGAATACAACAACTATATTGATGCCGCTAAAACCCTTCCTCCCGTTGGTTCTGGTGTTATGACGCCTGAAGGCGTGGGTAAAGTATTTATGGTTAATTTCTTAAAGAAAACCGTAAACGTTAAACTTGAAGACGGCAAAACCAAAGAATACAACAAAGAAGAAATCGAAATGATAGATGGCGAAGTAGATATTGAAATTAATATAGACAACAATTTGAACTATCAGGAAGAAGAAGTTGTGGATATCAAAACTCTAAACGACGATAAAAATTCCACAACAGGAAACATATAAACTTAAAGGAATAAGTAATGGAAAATCAAATAACAAGTAAAAAATTTGCATCCGCGATTGCAAGATTTTTAGACGACAATAAAGCTTTAGATATCATAATTTTAAATGTTTCAAATGTCTGTTCTCTTTCTGATTATTTTATTATCGCAACAGGTACCTCAACCCCCCATGTAAGAGGATTAACGGAAACCGTCAGAAAAAAAATTAAAGACATATTTAAAAGGCTCCCCATAGGAGAAGAAAAAGAACAGCAAAACAAATGGAATTTATTGGATTACGGTGAAGTTGTAGTTCATATTATGCGAAGCGAACAAAGAGAAATGTATAAAATCGAAAAATTCTGGTCTCATGCTCTGATTCTTGATAGAAAAGATTGGGAAGAAGAATCAAAAGAATATGCAAAATATGAAGGCTAAAACTTTTTATTTAAAATCCTTAGGCTGCAAACAAAACCTTCTTGAAGGCGCAATAATTGAAAACGAGCTTATAAAATCAGGCTTTATTAAAGTATCCAAAATTCAAGATGCCGATATTTATATTCTAAATTCATGTTCTGTTACATCTCACAGCGATTCTCAAACAAATTACCTTTTAAACCAAGCTAAAAGATTAAATCCTGAAATTAAGCGGGTTTTAACGGGCTGCTGCGCTCAAACGCATAAAATTCACAAAAATTTTAATTACAAAAACATTGATTTAATCTTAGGAAACAGCGAAAAGCTTGAAATAGAAAAATATATAAAAAATCTTTTTGATGATGAAAACGAAATATTTGTCGAGGATATCATGGAAAGAAAAGATTTTTTAAATAAATTTTTAACCGACCCTAAAACAACAAGAGTAAGCGTTAAAATCCAAGACGGATGCAACAACAGATGTTCTTATTGCATTATTCCTTACGCAAGAGGTAATTCGCGCTCAAACAATATTGAAAATATAATTAAACAGATTGATTTAATTGTTAAAAAAGATATAAAAGAAATTGTTTTAACGGGAATTCATATAGGGCAGTGGGGACAGGAATTTAATAAAAAACTTATCGATTTATTAAAAGAAATTGAAAAAACACCAATTAAAAGATACCGCCTGGGGTCATTATATGTTAATGAATTGGATGATGAAATTATTGAATTTTTATCAAAATCATCAAAATTCTGTCCCCATTTTCACCTATCCCTCCAATCAGTCTGCGATAAGACATTGAAAAATATGAACAGAAAATATAATACCAACGATATTTTCAGAGTTGTTTCAAAGCTCCATAACTCTTTTAAATTACCTTATTTGGGCTGCGATATTATAGCAGGATTTCCAAATGAAAATGAGGATGATTTTTTAGAAACATATAATAATTTAGAAAAATTAAAAATGTCTCAAATTCATTGTTTTCCGTATTCAAAAAGAGAAAACACCCCCGCTTATTCCATGGCTCAAATTCAGGAAAAAATTAAAACTCAAAGAGTTAAAAAAATTATTGATTTATCAAATAAGCTCCATAAAGACTTCCTTGATAAAAACAAAAACACAATTCAAGAAATTTTAATCGAAAAAAAATCTCCAAAAACAGGCTGCTATAGCGCAATTACAAAAAATTACATAAAAATTCACTTCAAAAGCGAGGATAATACCCTAAGGCACACTCTTAAAACCGTAAATTTATCGGATTATGAATTAGAATAATTAATTTTCAACTTTTGTTATAATCTTATCAATTAATCCGTATTCAAGAGCTTCTTGTGCGGACATGAAGTTGTCTCTTTCGGTGTCTTTTTTGATTGTTTCAAGTTTTTGACCGGTATGTTCAGCTAAAAGAGAATTTAGCATGGATTTCATTCTTAAAATTTCTTTTGCTTCAATTTCAATATCCGTTGCTTGGCCCTTAGCGCCACCCAAGGGTTGGTGAATCATAATTCTTGAATTAGGAAGAGCAAGGCGCTTCCCTTTTGTTCCGCCTGATAATAAAAATGCGCCCATTGAAGCGGCATCACCGAGACAAATTGTTGAAACATCAGCTTTTATTAATTTCATGGTATCATAAATTGCCATGCCTGCCGTTATAACACCGCCCGGGGAGTTAATATAAAGCATGATATCTTTTTCGGGATTTTCGCTATCCAATAAAAGAAGCTGTGCTACTATTGAATTAGCTACATCATCATCTATCTCTGAACCAAGAAAAATAATTCTTTCTCTTAATAATCTTGAAAATATATCAAAAGAGCGTTCTCCTCTGCTTGATGCTTCAATAACAGTCGGAACATAATCAATTATTTTATACTCGTTAATACCGTTCATATTTACCTCATTATCAGGCTACTTCTTAATTATATTATAAAATATCGCCAATACAATCAAGTCTTGTTTATAATTCATTTAATTTAAGTAGATTTTTTTTGTTGATGTGTTACAATAGAACTTGTCAAAAAATATATTTTACGAGTTTTGTATAGCCAGATTGTGTATAGATTAGGGGTGAAAAATGAAAATAAGTGCATTGAATTCAAACTTAAATTTCAAGCGGGCGTTAACATCGGTTGAAAAACAGTCCTATATTGATTTAACAAATCAAGCAAGACAAGAATTAGGGCTTAATACTACAAGCGCTACGATTTTTGACTTTAGCGTACCTACGTTTGACAAAAATACAGGTATCGGTACAACTTTTTCTAATGACGCGCAGGAGCTTGCAATGACACTAAAGGCAATGTGCGGAATTAATGCAATCCAAACAGGCCCTGAAGGAGAAATTTCAAACTATACCCGCTCACCATATTCAGGTACAAGTTTTTCTTTAGGAAAACATTTGATTGATTTAAAAAAATTAAAAGAGGACAACTACGGTAATTTATTAAACGATTACGATTTTGATATGCCGTATTTCAACAGAACAACAGCGGAAGAATCGGTTGATTACAATAATATCTTTGCACCTGACGGCCAGGAAGCCGTTTTAAAACTTGCTTATTCAAGATTTAGGGAATATGATTCCAATCATCCCTTAAAATTGGAATTTGAAAACTTTAAACGCGAAAACAGCTACTGGCTTGAAAAAGATGCCGTATTTGAAGCGGCCGCTTTTGTAAATCAAACAAGAGATATAAGAAAATGGCCGAAACGCGATCAGGATATATATGAAAATCCTAAAGGAGACGAAAACAGAATTAACGAACTAAAACAGGTTTCAGATGAATACGGAAATAATATCGTTGATTTTGAAGAATTTGCACAATTTATAGCGGATAAAGAACAAAAAGAAGCCAAAAAACAATTTAACGAAAAAGGAATTGATATTTACGGAGATTCTCAAATCGGCTTTTCACAAAAAGATTTCTGGGCACACAAATCTGCTTTTTCAAAAAATTATGAGTTTGGCTGCGATATAGGTCATAACAACTATTCCTGCTGGTCTCCTTCCATTGATTTTAATAAAATACCCGGGGAAGCGGAAGAATTTTTATTTCATAAATTCGATTTATTTTTCAAGCGCTATGACGGCGCAAGAATCGATGCGGCTTGGCAATATATAGTTCCTCTTGTTTGCGAGCCTTTAAAAAACAAGGATGGAAGTGATGTTTTTGACGGGGAAGGAAACAAACTCGGCAATAAACTTAAAAACCAGCCGAAAGTAAAAAATAACGGTGAATATATTCTAAAAAATATTATCCTGAAAGCCGCAGATAAAAACAATATTCCTCATAATAAAATACACCTTGAATTATTGGGAGGAAATTCTTATGATGCCCTTGATGCCGTTAAAAATACGGGAACAACTTTAATTCATATTACAAGATATGCAGGAAAAGATTGGGGCAGAGTAAAATATTACGAAGCAAAAGGCGAAAGCAAATATCAAAATATGAAACCCGGAGACTATATAATAGGCGCCGGTACCCATGACGACGATAGTTTATTAAAACAGGCAGAACATGGAAAAGACAGAATTAAATTTTTAGCTGACGATTTGCGCTTAAATCCTTCTTCCCTGCACAACAGAGAAAACATGGCAAAAGCAATAACAGCGGAACTATTTACAACCAAAAATCAATTTATGACTCTGCCTGATATATTGGGCTCGGAGCGAAGAATAAATACTCCAAACACTTCTGAAGACAATTGGGACTATAGAGCAAGCAAGGATTATGAAAGAGATTACCATGAAAATCTTTCAAGGGGTAAAGGATTAAATTATCCCGATGCTCTTGCAAAGGCTCTTGAAGCCAAAAACGGCCCGCGCTATATGATTGATTCGCTTAAATATTATGCGGACTTGCTTCATCAAAACGGCCCCATGACAACCAAAGAAGCTGACAGGTTGTATTTAAACGCATAAAATAAATAAGCTCTCTTATTTAAGAGAGCTTATTTTTTCAATTATTTTAACATCAAAATCATCTTTTTTATCTTTAGGGATTAAATTAAAAGTTTTTTCAATTTTATTAATTGAAAAATTTCTATCAATTAAATATTTCGCATAGTTTGGATGAAGTTTATGTTTTGCGCTCAATAAATAGGCTTCTTTATATCTGCGCGAAACCGTATTATATATTGGTTTTATATATTTATCAATTGTTTTATTGATAATTTCTTTATCATATAAATTAAATATTGATACTATCTTTTCAGCCGCCAAATTCCCCGCGCATCTTCCCATGCCCATTAAAGAACAATCTATTACTAAATTTCTTGAATTATTGTGTTTAATTAATTCAAGAGTATTTGAATATGAAAGCCCTAAATTGTTATGAGAATGAAAACAAAGAGATATATTATTTGAAAGATTTGAATTTATAACATTATAAAGTTTTAAAATATACTCTTTATCCATAGCGCCTATTGTATCCACAATGGAAAATGCAAAAGGTTTAATTTCATTTACACTGTCTAAAAGAAACAGAAGTTCATCTTTTGAATAAATATCCGTGTGCATGGGGTTTATAAAAATATTATAATTTTTTTCTTTTAATTGTTGAACAAAAACCAAAGCATCCTTTAGTTGGTATTTCTTAAAAGCAACCCTTAAAAAAATATTTGAATCGTTTTCATTAATATTATTTATATCAACTTCGCCGTAATTTATCATAAGAGCGTATTTTGTTTTAAAATTTTTATTTGGCAAAAGCTTTAGAAGCTGATTTAAATTACTAAAAATTGTTTTATTTTTATTATAAGTATCTGGTTTTAAAAATCCGCATTCCAAAAAATCAAAATTTGCGCTTGATAAATTAAAAATTATTTCTTTAATGTTATCAAACCCGAATTCCCAATTATTAATATAACCGCCATCCCTTAAGGTGCAATCGAGTAACTGTATTTTCTTCATTTTACTATATTATAACAAAAATACACCCTTAAATAAGGTGTATTTTTGTTTAATTATTATTTTTAAATTATAATCTGTTTTTTGGATTTAAAAATTCGGGGATATCCAAAGAACTTGTTGATGTCGAAGGTGTTTGACTTTCGCGCGGTCTTTCATCACTTGAAGAAGGCATGCCAAACGGGAATGAGGATGAAGAACCTGCAAGACCCGATGAATTAAATGTACCGAATAATCCTGCGGCACTTAATTTAGCATCTGCAGAAGGAGCCGAAACCTCACCGTTTTTCAATTCAAAACCTGTTGCAATAATTGTAATTTGAATTTCTCCTTGAATTCTATCATCAACAACAGCACCGAATATAACTTCCGCATCATCCGCTACAGCGTCATGGATAACGCTTGCTGCTTCGTTTACTTCAAACAATGTCATATCAGGGCCGCCTGTAACATTCATGATGATACCTGTTGCACCGTTGATTGAGGTTTCAAGAAGTTTTGAATCAATTGCAAGTTTAGCGGCTTCAAGCGCTCTGCCTTCGCCTGAAGATTTACCGATGCCCATTAAAGCGCTTCCCGAGGATTGCATAATTGTTTTAACATCGGCAAAGTCAACGTTAATTAAACCGCCGACTAAAATAATATCTGAAATACCTTGAACACCGCATAAAAGAACTTCATCTACAACCGAGAAAGCGTCTTTAAACGTTGTTCTGCGCTCAACTACTTCCATTAATTTATCGTTAGGGATAACAATCAAAGCATCAACGTTTTCTTTTAATTTTTCAAGCCCTGCAAGAGCTTGCGCCAATCTTTTTTTACCTTCAAACTTAAAAGGTTTCGTAACAACACCGATTGTTAAGGCACCCATTTCTTTTGCAATTTTAGCAACAACAGGAGCTGCCCCTGTTCCCGTTCCGCCTCCCATACCTGCGGTAACAAAAACCATATCGGCACTGTCAAGTGCAACTGTGATGTCTTCTCTTGATTCTTCAGCAGCCTTTTCGCCTACCGAAGGATTGCCACCTGCGCCAAGACCGTTTGTTAATTTTGTACCGAGTTGCACTTTTCTTGGAGCGCTTGACATTTCAAGAACCTGAGCATCCGTGTTCATCGCCCAAAATTCTACTCCGCTTAATCCCGAAGCAATCATACGGTTAACCGCATTTCCGCCGCCGCCGCCAACGCCTACTACTTTAATATTGGCATTTGAAGAATACCTGGGATATTCGCTAGGTTGTCTGTCGTAGTTATCTAATTTGAACTTGTCCACTTATTAGCCCTCTTTATATATTTATCCTTTTACTTAACTATATTTTAAAAATTTTTATATGTAAAGTTTTTCAATAAAAAGTATGCTCTAAATTTAACATAAATTCAAATTTCTTTTTAAAATTTCACAATATGCAAAAAATCCGTGCTAATTGCACGGATTTTTCGGGATAAATATATTAAATATTTTTATGAACTGAAAGACATTAAGGCTTTAACAGAGCGTGCCGTGTCTTGTACTTCTTTTTCGCTGTGCATGTTGATTGTGTCTTCTAAAATTTTTAGTGCTTCTTGTTTGTCTTTAAGAGCCAAAAGCTCATTAATAGCGCACATTGCAACTCTTGCCGAAAGGTCGTTTATTCCTTTTCCTTTGTTTACAATCATAATCTCAAGAGCTTCATGGGTGTTTTTTCTGATAAGCGCTTTGCTTGTCATCTCTCTTACTTCGTCAATCGGGCAGTTTGTTCCCAATTCGTTTAAGATTTTAATTGATTCTTCGTCCTTGTGTTTGCCAAGAGCTTCAATAATGTTTTTAACTCTTCTGTTATTCATTTGACACTCCTTGTAATTCGTTAGATAACATTGTTCTTAATTCCGATACCGGCTGATTTTGTAATCTTGCAACACTGTATTTAAAAGGATTGATTTCGATTTTAGTGTTTCCGATTTCTTGTATTTTCTTAGCGGTAGCAATTGTGTTATCTTTTATTTTGTTACCGAATGCAATAGCATTTGCTTTTAAAGACGAAAATTTGTTGATTGTGCCAACCCACGCACTTGCTAAAAGTTTGCCCGTGTTTTGCATTTTTTCTTTAAGAGAGTTTAAGTGGTTTTTGTTTTCTTCGCTTTTGTTTGTTTTTTCAAAAACATCCATTTGAATAACGGTGCCTTTGAATGTAATTCCAAAAGGATTTGTTTGAGCTGCTTTTTCTTCTTTTTGAGCTTTGTTTGCTCTTAATGCTTTGAATTTGTTAAAAGCCTCAATACTAGATCTTAGAGGGGAAATCTTTTGCATTTTCTTTGCCTTTCTTTTCCAAAATATTAATACGTTTATCCTAAATTAAAGTTATCATAGGGAATGAAATAAAAAATCAATCTTTTGGTTGAAATTAAAATTTAATTATGCCCGTTAGTTCGATATTATTAAAATTATAAATGATTATATAGCAATTTTGCTCATTAATATATTGTATTTTTGCTTCTTTATAATCAACTTCAAGAGGATTTTGACCTTTAAGATACTTCTGGCGCTTTTTTTCTTCTTCTTTTAAAAACCTTCTGTAGCTCATTTTTTTAACTTTATTTTGTTTCGGGTTTATTGTTTCAAAAACTTCCATGTTAATAACGGGAATTTTTGCTTTTAAATTTCCTGTTTGATAGATATATAAATAATCCATGTATTTATCGGTTGTGATATTATAAAACCCTTTTTTTAAACCATATCCTTCTTTATTTATAATATCTTCTTCTAAAATCAAAACGGCAGGATTTTTATCGCTGAAATTAAGTTCGTCATTCAGTTTATCTTCTTCTTTTTCTCCGCTTTTTACAACAGGATTTAAGGTGTATTGACCTTTGTCGTATTGATAATAATTATAAGAAATTAAATCAGCATCAACAAACATATTAATCCTTTAAACATTTGTATTTAGCCGTATATAAACCGACTATAAAAGCAATTGAAGCCATTAAAATTAAAATTGCCTTAATTCCGAAATATTGCCCGATTATTCCTAAAGGCGCCAAAAATAACGCTCCCAGACCCCAGCTGAAACCCTGCATTACGCCTGAAACTACTGCTGTATATTGAGGCATTTCTCTTTGAGCCTGTACAAGAATAATCCCGACCGATAAAAGAATGAAAAATCCCGTTAAAATAAACAAAATAACAGGAAAATACTTTAAATGATTAAATGTTAATAAAAATAATACAATAATCGGCAAAATACTAACCATCGAAAGAATAACAACTCCGTTTGCACCCATTTTTCTTTCAAATTTTGAACTGAATATAGTAGCTAAACCCCCCGATACAAAAAACAAAGTAACGATTAAGCCTGTTTGCGTCAGGCTATAACCCTGTTTTTGCAATAAAAAGGGGATATATGTCCCAAAAGAAATACTCACTGCCGATTTTATCGTCGAAACAAAAGTCAAAAATACACAGGTCTTGTTTTTTAAAATTTCCTTCATAATAAAAAAGAAGTTTTCTTTTGTATAACAATCCCTATCAGGCATCTTAGGAACGAAAAAGTATATAAAAATACAAGATATAAGCCCGAATAAACCGATATATAAAAAGTTATTCTCGCCCCAATTTTGAATAATAAAAGTTGAAATATAAGGTCCAAGCGCGTAACCTATCGTACCCATACCCAAAAATACCCCCATAGCGCGGGAAATATTAGGGTTTTGCTTATGAAAATCTTTAACAAGAGCGCTTACCTGAGGATGGAAAAAGGCGTTACCAAGCATCCCCAAAAGCAAAAACATGGTAAAAATAAATATTGAATTTGTTTTTATGGTTAAAGGAATAAAAATTGAAGATAAAATCAACCCCCAGACCATAAAAATTCTATGGCGCATTTTATCCGCAATAAAACCGAAAACAGGCTGCATCATAGAAGAAATTAAATGTCCCAGCGCAATAATTAAACTTATTTGCGCAAGGTTTATGCTTAATTTTGAAGTAATCAAAGGATACAAGGGGGTTAAAATTGCAGCGTATAAATCAAGCGCAAAATGCCCCAAACTAAGTCCGAATAATGCTCTTGTAGCTTTATTTAATATATTTTTCATCTTTTAATGCTTTATATGTCTTATGCCTGTTGAAATCATTGAAATATTATATTTATTACACATATCAACAATTTCTTTATCATGTATGCTTCCCATGGGTTGTATTATTGCGCAAATTCTGTTTTGTGCCGCAATTTGCACGGCATCAGGCGTTGAAAAGAAACCATCGCTTGCAATCACGGTATCTTTTAGTGAATCACAAACTTTGGTAATTGCAAGCTCAACCGCTCTTGAACGGTTTGCTTCGCCTGAAATTACACCGAGCGTTCTTAAATCTTTTGCAACTACAATCGCACAGGATTGCGCATGTTTTGCAACTTTGAAAGCAAAAATCATATCTTCCGCTTCTTTTTGCTGCGGTTTTTTATTTGTTACAACCTTAAAAGTTTCAACATTTAAATCTTCAATATCTTTTTGCTGAATTAACGCTCCAAACGGGGTTAGTTTTATTTCTTCATTGTTAAATTTAATAATTTTTTCATAAGGTGTGTTAATTTTAACGACTTTTAAATTTTTGTTTTTCTTTAGCTCTAAAAGCGCATCTTTTGAATAATAAGGAGATAGAATCACTTTTAGAGGAAGAGAAGAGATTTTTTTTGCAAATTCAAGGGTTACTTCTCTTGTTGTACTTATTGTACTTCTGTAATAACAGGTAGGATCGGAATCTAAAATTTTATCCCAGGCATTAATTATATCAACACCCAGCGCAACTGCATCAATTCTTCCATGGTTAATAACGGCAAGCGCTGCAACATCAAAAAATTCCGATATTACTTCTAGCGCTGTGGTTGAATCGATTATATTATTATACGTTAAATCACTTCCTTGAAGAATTTCCCAATCAAGCTCTTTGTCATAACTGTATAAAGCAGCCTTTTGATGCGGATTTTCGCCGCATTTCAAATTTTTTATTTTTGAAAAATTAAAATTTTTATTATCTTCAATAAAATTATCTGTTTCCTGCGTCATTTTTTTATCCTTAAAGCTTTAATTGATAATATTTTACAATAAAATAATTTTTTATGTTAGAATAATATAGCCACACTTCGCGGGGGGTTGCATCTCCTTGACCGAAAGCTTATGTCGGGCGCAGAGTATATCATGAGGGTGGTTAGATATTACATTGAAAATTGAAAAATTGTTGATAATTTAATTTTTTGCGGCGGATTTTCGCCCCAACCGGGTCAGGATGGAAACATAGCAGCCCTAAGGCGCAAAATTCGGGTGCGAGAGGTTATTTAGGAGATTTTTCAATCGGATTTTAATATTTAGCTAATCGATAGATATAGTGTGGCTTTTATTTTATTTTTTATTTGTAACAAATTGTAAAAATATACTCAAATTTCCTAAAGTTTGAATGAAATCCTGCCGTGTATCATTATGTAAGAACAAGAAACAATAGGAAATAAGGAGCAATAAAGTTATGGATGTTAATCAAGTAAGATTTGGGAACTATACAATAGGTTCTTCTCAAGCACACCTTGGTAAAAAGGAAGAAGCACAAAAGGAAAGTGTACAACAACAAGAAGTTAAATCTTCATCTGATACTCAAAAAATGAGCGCGGATGACTTTTTTAATGCAATGAATATTTCAGGGCTTCAAAACAGGGCACAAATTTCATCAATTGCAAAAAAAGAAGTTAACCCTTCCGATTATTTATCTGAAGACAGAATTCGTGATATTCAAGCCATGATGGGTAAATTTGATTCCGGAGTAAATCAGGTAGCAGACACAATAGAACAAGAATTCCCCGGTTTGTTTAAACCTGAAAGCAAAATGGCTCTTGCAGCTCAAATATTTTCTGCGCAAGAGTAGTTAGAGAGTTTTCCTTATTCTCCTCTATTGTTTAATTTTTAATGCCGTTAAGTGGTCTTAACGGCTTTTGTTTTTATATAATTTATTGCTTCTTCTTTTGTTAAAATTTCGCCTGATAATTGCGCTATTTTTAAATTTTCCAAAATTTCGCCTACTTTTTTGGAAGGTTTTAAATTTAAAATTTCCATTACTTCTCTGCCATCTAAAAGCGCTTTTGGGTTTTGCGCCATGCTCTCAACTTCAAGATAATAATTTTTAAGTTTTTCAAGATGTGAAAGGTTATTTTCCACCATCTTGTCTGTAACTTTTTCTCCTCTTGCCGATAATCTGTCCGCTTTTGCAAGTTTTATTACATCAAGTGCGTCTTTACCCATTTTTTTAACAAACCTTGCGTACGCTTTTTTATTATCTTCGCAATTCATAAGGCTTGAAGGGTAGATATGATACTTTATCATTTTAGTTATGTATTGAATTTGTTTTGTTGAAAATTTCAATTTTTCAAGTTCTTTTTTTGCAATTTCAGCCCCTTTTATATCATGCCCTATGAATCTGTGTCGTCCGTCGGGTTCAATCGTCCAGGTTGAGGGTTTACCTATGTCATGATAAAAGGCGGCAAGCTTTAAAAGAGGGTTAGTTGTTTCAATTAACCTTGTTGTTTCAATTAAATGATGAATTAAATCAAGATGGTGATGAGAATTACAAGGCACCCTCTTAACATCAGCAACAAAAGGAAAAACAAGCTCCGCGACATTATCATCAAGCATCCTTAAAAGAGTTTTAATTAAATATTCCCCTTCAAAAATTTTAATTATCTCATAATTTATTCTCTCGGGCGCTACATTTTTTATTAATTTAAAATTTTCTTTTGAAAAATCCGCAAGTTTTTTATCAATTTCAAAGCCTGTTTGGGATTGAAAACGGTATATTCTTAAAAACCTTAAAGTATCATCAAGCATATTTTGTAAATCAGAGGTTTTAATTATTTTATTTTTAATATCGCTAATCCCATCCAAGGGATCAAATATTTCTTTTTTGTTTAAGTCATAAAATATTGAATTAATTGTAAAATCGCGCCTTTTGGCATCTTTTAAAATATCATTATCAAGAGCTTGTGCTATATCAAAATAATTTATTTTATCTTTTAGAACGACTCTATATATTTCATTTTCGCTATCCAGCTCGATAAATACGCCTTCCAATTTATCCGCTATATCCATTGCTAAATTTTTGGCGTTATTTATACAAACAAGGTCTCTATCAGAAGATATTTTATTATTTATAAAATAATTTCTTAAATACCCGCCCACAAGATAGACTTTGTAATTTTTTATTATATCTTCTATTGAATTTAAAATCTCATCGCTAAATATCATCTTCAACCCTTGATACAACGTTTGAAACCCCTGCAGTTATTGCATTTGGCGCTTTATATATCATTTTTCCCAAAGAAACAAGATTATAGTTATTATTTTTAAAATATTCAAATTCTTCTTCGCTAAATCCGCCCTCAGGGCCAACAACAAGCGCTATTTTTTCGGATTTATCCATGTTTTTAATTACCGGATCCAATTTTTTATTTGCATATTTTTCGGCAAAAATTATAACATTTTCTTTTTTAAATTTTTCAAGACAATCTTTTAAATCAGACACATCATAAATTAGCGCCATATCGGCTCTTTCACACTGTTTAAAGTTTTCAAGAGCGATTTTTTCCCATTTTTCTTTTTTATCTTTAAGAGATTTTAAGCTGAGTGTAGAATTTTGAGATATAACGGGATAAATTTCCCTAACTCCGCATTGAAGCGCATTTGCAATTGCAAGATTTTGTGCATCGGATGCTAAAACGGATTGGATTAAACAAATATCCGTTTTTAAAAATCTGTTTGATTTTTTACAATCGTTTATTTCAGCCAAAAGATAATTTTTTTCTATTTTTAAAATCGTACAATAGTATACGTTTTTATCAGTATCTATAAATTTAATTTTTTCGCCTTTTTTATATCTTAAAACTTTTGTAATGTGAAAAAGATTTTCATTATCAAAAAGCTCTATAAAATTATCTTTTATTTCTTCTTTTTTAATTAAAAAATGCGGCATAACACATTAATTTTAGCACGAAATTTCTGTTTTCTACATTATATGGAGGATATTTAAAAAATAATTTAAAGTACCTAAAATTCAATTATAGATTGAAATTTCAGATTTTTTTATACTTTAGTATAGTGTTTTTAAAACTAAAGTATATTTTTAAAAGTACGATATATGTAACGTGGAAAAATGGAGAGAAAAAAATGGCTATCACACTAGGAACAAACATATCTTCTCTTAAAATCACCAACGGTATCAACAATATCACTACCGCTCTGGCTGATTCTATGGAAAGATTATCAAGCGGATTAAAAATCAATTCCGCAAAAGATGACGCAGCAGGCTTGGTAATTTCTGAAAATATGCAAGCCAGAATTCAAAGCTCGGAACAAGCAATGCAAAACATTCAAACATCCGAAGCGTTTTTAACGGTCGCAGAAGACGGTATGGTTTCAATTACGGATCACCTTCAAAGAATCAATGACCTTTTAACAAACATGGCGAACGATACAAACGACATTGATTCAAGAACCGCATCCGCAAATGAAATTGTTGAAAGATTGGAAGAAATTGACAGACTTGCAAGCAGTACAAACTTTAACGGTATGAAAATGCTTGACGGCTCAACCGATTCAATCATTGTTCAACTGGGTCCTGATTCGACCGAAGATTCTATTTTGGAAATTGCAGGAGCATTATCAAACTGCTATACAACCGCTCAAGGTTTAAATATCATACTCCCCGATGAATTAAACCCCAATGCATTTGATAACGCAGGTCAAACTGTTTATCTGCAAGATGACGGTACTTATGTCGATAATACTGGAGCAACGGTAACTATTGGCGACCCAAGCACCTTAACGCCTAAATTTGACCCTACGAACGCAAACTGCAGAGAATACATGGCAGAAATTCAAGAAGCAATAGGACGCTTAACGACCCAAAGGGGACTTTTGGGGGCGTACGGAAACAGATTGGAAAGTTCATACGATTCACTATCTATCCGCGTTGAAAGTTTAAAAGAAGGTCAAAGCGTATACACGGATACTGATGTTGCAAAAGAATCCACAAATTACGTAAGACAACAAATTTTAGAACAACTTAACGTGTCATTATTGACACAATCAAACAGCACGCAACAACTTGCGCTGTCTTTACTAGGCGGTTAATAAAATAATAAATTAACTTCTCTCCACGCAAGCCCGGCTTATTCCTTTTATGTAGCCGGGCTTGTTTGTTGCTTAATTAAACTATACAAAACTAAACATAAAATTTGAAAATTCATAAATAATCATGATACAATGAGCAAAAAAATTAAGAAAGTATTGCTCGATGTACGAAACTGCGATTTTAGAAGAAAAATTTTTTAGAGTATTTCAAGGCGCATACAACGACTTCCGCCTTAAAGCCAGATCTGATTACAAGTTTGAAATTGACCCTTTGGTTTACGATGATTTTATTGATTCGTTTAAAAACAATTTAATCAATTGTATAATTTTACTTGAAGATTCAATTCCAACGGGATTTTTAGCATACACCACGGTTCCCGATGATGTTATAGAATTATTCATCATACACTGTCTCGGAGATGAAAACATTAACGAAAAACGCAGATTATTGTTTGAAAAATTCATGGAACAAACAAAAACTCTAAGAAAACAAAGAGTGGTAAGTTATGCCATGCTTGGAGTTCAAGAAGACTTCAGACCGATTGTTGCGCAATACGGTTTTAATTTCATAGACACGGGCGTTGTTGTTTTTGATATTACAAACAAACAAAAATTAAAAGAACTGTTTAAATTTAACTTTATGGAACTTCCCTTAGGCTATAAACTAACCCCCTACAGGGACATTTATTTTGAAGAATTATCGGAAGCAATATATGACGCATTCAAAGATTCAAGCGATTCAAATTTTGATACAAGATTTTTATCTCAAGACGGCACAAGAGATATAACCCATAAAATTACAACATCGATATACGGAAGATTTTTGCCTCAGGCAAGTAAAATTTTATTATATGAAAATAAGCTTGTAGGCTTCTGCCTTGCAAACATTACAAACGGAGGAATAGCAAACCTTCCTTTAATAGGAATAATTAAAGAACACAGAGGTAAAAGACTTTCAGGGCCTCTGATTAAAAATGCAATACTCGATGTAATCAAATTAAGCCAGGGCGGGATTATTGAATTAAACGAATTAAATGCGAGTTTGGATTTAAATCTGGCAAATGCGGCTAAAATGTACGAGGCAGCAGGATTTATTCTGTCGTATAAATATTCACAGGCGTATTTACCAAAAGGTTAAAAAGGAGTCAAAATGGCAAAAGTTTTAATAACAGACAAAATCAACGATTTGGCTGTTCGTATAGTATCAAATGTTGCACAGGTCGATAATCTTCCGACAATGGACGAGGATAAGCTGTGCGAAATAATAGGCGAATATGATGCATTATTGGTAAGATCGCAAACCAAAGTTACAAAAAAAATTATAGAAGCGGCTAAAAATCTTAAAATCATAGGACGTGCAGGCGTCGGGGTTGATAATATAGACGTTGAAGCTGCAACAAAGCAGGGTATTATTGTTGTAAATTCCCCCGATGGCAATACCCATGCCGCAGCAGAGCACACAATTGCAATGATGATGGCAATGAGCAGAAATATTCCTTCGGCCGATTTATCGGTAAAACAAGGTTTATGGGAAAGATCTAAATTCACAGGCGTTGAAGTATACTCAAAAACGCTTGGGATAATCGGCTTAGGGAAAATCGGAACGATTGTATTAAATGTTGCGCATGCTCTTGGGATGAAGGTTGTTGTTTATGACCCTTACGCAAAAGCCGAAATTGTAGAAAAATCGGGAGCAAAATATATTCAAAACCTTGATGATTTCTGGGGATTGTGCGATTATATCACAATTCACACCCCGAAAACCAAAGAAACGGCAAATTTAATCAACGAAGACACTCTAAAGAAAACCAAAAAAGGAGTAAGAATAATAAACTGCGCAAGAGGCGGAATTATTGATGAAGCTGCCCTGGCTAAAGCAATTGAAGAAGGTCAGGTTGCTCAGTGTGCTATTGACGTTTATGAAGATGAAAAACATGTTGATAAGTCTCCTTTAATTAAACTAGGTTCAAAAGCAATCCTAACGCCTCATTTGGGAGCAAGCACGGATGAAGCGCAGATAAATGTTGCACTTGATGTTGCAAATCAGGTTGTTGAAGTATTGTCAGGAAGAAATGCAACAAGCGCTATTAATATTCCTGCCTTAAAACCTCAAAAATTGGAAGCCGTTAAAGAATTTATGGAGCTTGCCGAAAATATCGCAAAAATAGCTTCTCAATTATCAAAAGGCGCAATTAAAGATATTAAAATCAACGTTAGCGGAAAGCTTGCCACACTTGATATTTCTCCTTTGGAAATTGCGATTTTAAAAGGAGTATTAAGTGCTAATATGGTTGGAATAAATTATGTGAATGCTCCTGTTATGGCGCAAGCAAGAGGAATTGAAGTTAAAATTTCAAAATCAACTTCTAAAGACGATTCAATCGAAGTAGAAATTGTATCAAGCGACTCTCATACAATTGTTAAAGGTGCGCTGATTGCAAAAGATGTTAAAAGAATTGTCCAATTAAACAACTATATCACATCAATCGAGCCTCAAAACAACATGCTTTTAGTGCCTCATATTAATAAGCCCAACATGGTAGCACAGGTTGCAAGCGTTATCGGTGCCGATAATATTAATATTTCAGGCATGCAGGTTGCTCAAAATATCGAAAAAAGCGAAAAATCAATTATGATAATAAATGTTGATTCCGTTGTTGAAGAATCAACCCTTAACAAAATCAGCAAAATTGAAGGTGTTGATAGAGCTGCTTATATCAGTTTATAAAACCGTAAGCAGCGAAATTAAGGGCTTTATAATATATAAAGCCCTTTTATATACTTGACTAACTTTAAAACAACAAATATAATTTATCTAATGAATAAATTAAAATTACTGTCAAATTTAATAATCATACCTTGCACGCTTTTGTTTTTAGGAGGCTGCGCAACATTATCTTATGTCGGAAACGATTATCAGGAAACCAATGTTCAGACAGTTAAAACACAGGAAGATTTTATTTTTGATGTTTATAAAAAAACAACGGATAACATTAATTTAAAAATAGGGGTTTCAAAAACCCCGATTACAGAGCTTCTTGCGCTTTATGTTCAAATTGAAAACACATCTTATGAAACGCCTTATGTTTTTAAAGTTGAAAATTTAAGAATATATCAGGGCGATAAAGAATTACAATTCATTACAACAAACAACTATTTAAATATCTATCAGGCACAGGAAGCATCATCCATGGCTTCAATGAGCAATCTTGGTTCAACCATTACAAATATGACGGGTATGATGTCAAATTATAATGATTTCAATCAAACCATGGCTCAAAATTCCGCACAACAAACTAACGAAAGTGCATTTTCCCGCATTGAAGAAATCGGAAATAACATCTTAAACCATTCAATCAGATATTCATCAACAATAAGCCCCAGAAAAAGCCAATATTATTACTTTTTCTTTGAAGACCCGATAGAATATCCGATTGTTGTGAAATATAAAGATTTGGTATACCAATTTAAATTATAATTTTTTTAATTTCAAAATTTCTTCAACAACGCCTTTTAGAGCTATTTTTACATGATAATAGCTCAAACCTCCCTGCATATATATTGACCAGGGTTCTCTAACAGGCCCGTCGGCCGATAGTTCTATAGTGGAACCTTCAATAAAACTTCCCCCCGCCATTAATAAATCGCAATCATACCCGGGGACACTATCAGGAATCGGGGTTAAGTAGCTTTCTATCGGAGAATGTCTTTGAATCATGGCGCAAAACGCCTGTTGTTGCGCTTCATTTTCAAATTGAATCGTCTGGATTAAATCGGTTCTTTTTTCGCTTGATTTAGGAAAAGTATTATATCCCATATCTTCAAAAACTTTTGAAGCAAGGATTATTCCCTTATAAGCGCCCGCCACAACAGAAGGTGCCATAAAAAAACCCTGTAAAATAACGCGCGTTTGATTGTGCATAGCGCCTCCCATAGCGCCGATTCCGGGGGCTGTAAGTCTTCTTGCCGCTAAATCAACATAATATTTTTTACCTGCAATATACCCGCCCGCTTCTACAATCCCGCCGCCCGGGTTTTTTATTAAACTTCCAGCAATTAAATCGGCACCAACTTCAATCGGTTCTTTTTCTTCCAAAAATTCCCCGTAGCAGTTATCAACAAAGCAGCAAATATCAGGATTTTTATTTTTAACTGTTTTGATAATACGCTCAATATCATCAATATTTAACGGTTTTCTTGAACTGTAACCTCTTGAGCGTTGGATTAAAACCATTTTTGTATCGGAAAGAAGGTATTTTTCAATATTTTCATAATCAACATCAAGCCCTAAAAGTGGTACTTCAGAGTATTTCACCCCATGGCCCATAAGACTTGTTTCAAAATCATCACAGTTTGGTCTCGAACCTATAATTTGTTGCATGGTATCATAGGGTTCTCCTGCTATTGAAACCAACCTGTCATCGTATTTTAAAACGCCAAAAAGAGCACACGCAATGGTATGAGAACCCGAAACAAAATGAGGGCGCACAATTGCAGCTTCGGCTTTAAACGCATCAGCATACACTCTATCAAGCGCTTCCCGTCCTAAATCGTCATGCCCGTAACCTGTTACAGTGTAGAAATGTTCTTCGCCTATTTTATTTTTACAAAAAGCATCAAGAACTTTTTTCTGGTTATATTCCGCTATTTTATCTATTTCATCAAACTTATCTTTGATGGCATTTTGTGCTTTTTCAACAATTTCATCGGCTTTAATTTTGTAATCTTCCACTTTATTTATCCTTTTAATTAGACATGAAAGATTTTATCACCAATAAAATTATTTTGAAAAAGATTTAAATGCCTCGGGGAGATTTTTCCCAAGAAAAATCAAAGTATCATTTTTGGTTTCTTTATTTTGTTTATTGTATCTGTATTGCGTCCATAATCTTGTTATAGCGCTTAGCGTGAAACCCATAAACAATAAGCTGAATGCGTATGGAACCCCTGTTATAAACGCTTTTTGTTTAACAAGCTTATTTAGTTCGTTTTCAGGCAGGGTTTTGTTTTGTTTTGCAAGCTTTTGCGCGATTTCGGGCAATTGCGTTCTTTTGGGAATCGAAATATTTCCTTTTGCGTCTTTTTTTATTAAATCCTTGCATTTGCCTAATTTATTTAAAATATTAATAAAACCTTTTTCAAACAACTCACTTCCAAAAATTGTATAAAATACAACAAGCGGAACCCTTGTCCAAACTTCCGCCACATCAAGCTTTCCTCTGTCCGATGCCGCTTTTGAATAACCAAAAAGCCCTAAAATTGCAGTTAGCGCCAATTGTCCTTTGCCAAGAGCAAGTTTGCCGTTATTGTTTGAAAAGTCAAGACTGAATTTTGATAGGGTATTATTTAATTTTTCATTTTTTATACCTAATTTACTTATTCCTTTTGAAAGCGCTTGTCCCGGTTCTATTATTGCTTTTGATAAATTAATCAATTTATCGCTTTTTGCACCTTTTAGGGCAAGTATGGAACCTATAGCAACCCCTGCCAAAGATAAAACGGCCGCTTTTTTAAGATGGCTTTTTGCGCTTTTTTCAACTTGTTGTTGTTGTTTTTTATCTTCTTTTTCCGCTTTTCCTTTGTCCAGGTTTGCAATATTGTTAAAATTACTTTTTTTAAACGCTTTTAGGGTAAAAAGATTTTTTGCAAAGCTTAGAGTGTATTCCGCAACGGGAATTGCCGTACATGCCAGAATTATACCCGCTTTTGATGCTATTGCATTATTTTTTATTGCTTTTGATAAATTGGGATTAGTTGTAATTTCTTTTAAGGATTTTGGAATTTGCTCATTTATTGCACTTTTAAGATTTTTTGGCTGAAAATTTTTAAAAATTACGTTTCTGAATAATTTTTCTCCTAAAATCGGCGACGCAAAATAAAAAATCCCCGATTCCAAAAACTCCAAAAAACTCATCTCGGCAAAATCAGCTTTGCTTCTTGAAAAAATTGCCTTTGGAAGCCAGTTTGTTGCGGTATCTTGTATAAATCTTGTTGATGATAAATTTTCCTGAGAGCGGATAAATAAATCGGCAAGTTTGGCTCCGCCGCTTAAAGTATTTGAAATAAAAGGGTTTGTTGATTTAAAAGAAGGGTTGTTATTTTGTTTATTTAAATTTATTTTATCCAATTTCATTGTTGTTTCCTTATAACTTTAGCTAATTTACGAAAAAAGCCTGACAATTACTGTCAGGCTTTTAATTATTTTGTATTTTAATTCACATTCGTGCAAAATAATTACTGCCTGACATAAAGCCTTGCATCATCATTTGCATATACATGAATTTAATTGAATTATTTAACATATTTTTTCCTTATGGGGATTAATATATGTTAAATAAAAAATTTTGTCAATAATTACAAAGAATTACTCTTTAGCCGAGTGCGAAGTTCAACCTTAACGCCATTTTATTAAGCGCTCTTTTTTCAATCTGGCGGATACATTCTTTAGTAACGCCAAAATTGTTTCCGATTTCTTCAAGAGTTTTTCTTTCTTTATCCTCAAGTCCGAATCTTAAAACAATTACATTTTTTTCTTTTTCTTTTAAATAATTAAGTGCACAATGAATTTGTTCTTTTAATTCAATATCATATACTTCGCGCTCAACGTTTTGTTTTTCGTCTTCTATAATTTCACAAAAACTCAATTCTTTATTTCCGCTTAACACAACTCCCGATTCAATCGACAAGGCTTTTGTGTAAGCGTTTAAGAATGTATCTATTTTTTCTTTTGTTATGGATAATTTTTTTGCTACTTCATAGTTTGAAACTTCTTTTTGGCTCTTTTGCTCCATTTCCTGTTTTGTTTTTTTAAATCTTGATAATGTTTCCTGTACATAAACGGGAATATTATAAGCATACGATTGCTCGGAGATTGCTTTAAACATTGCCTGCTTAATCCACCAGGAAGCATAAGTTGAAAATTTAAAACCAAGAGAAGGATTGAATTTTTCAAGAGCTTTAACAAGCCCGAAAATTCCTTCCTGAATGAGGTCTGATTTTGTAAGAGTTGTTGTTTGAATTGATTTTAAAGCAATATTTTCAATTAATTTCATATTCATCTTAATCAATTCGTTTCTTGAATAAACATCGCCTTGTTTTGCTTTTAAAATAAGTTCCGTTTCGCTTAATTTTGCGTATTTGATTTTTTTCATAAATAAACCCCTTTACAACACATTTTGAAACAAAAGTTAATATCTTCGGGCACTAACCGTATTTTTAAATGGGATGATATACTTTATATATACTTAATATATCACTTTAAAAAATCTTTTACAATCATGAAATTAAGAAATGTTAAGATGAGTTTAAAAAAATCAACTCTTTCTTAACATTTCTTAAAATAGCCGTAGAATAGACAACGTATACATTTAAGGCATTTATTACAATATATTGCGCACTTGAATCAGCAACTTAACCTTTCTTAATATCGGGAATTTTCAGGCACACTTTAATTTTAGACTTTGTTTTGGATATTTTAAATTCTACGTTTGTTTCTTTTGCAAGATTTTGACAGAAATTAAGCCCTAAATTAAAATTACTGTCTTTTGAATTGTAATTATTTTCAAAATTTGCAAAAATCAAATTATTCTTTCGCTGAAGCTCAATTATTGCATTATCATTAGGACTTGCATGGAATGCTATATTTGAAATTATATTTCCTATTATGCTTGATAAAAAAATTTCAATTGAATTAACGATATAATTATTATCATCAAGTATCATATCAATATGAATATTTTTATTCATAAAAATATATTTATAATTTTCAAGCTTTTTATTTATTATTTCTTTAATGTTACAGGAAGTTATTTTATTATCAAATTTCCCGCATTTGAAACTGTAATTTAGCAAAAAATTTTCAATATATTTAATTATATCAATTGTTGTTTCAAAAATGTCTCTGTTTAATTCAGAATCAAGTTTGTTTTGTAATCCGATTTTAATGCTATAAAGGGGACTTTTAATATCATGCAGGATGTTTGCAATTATCTTCTCGTTCTCGTTAATAATCGTTTGTGTTTTATCTAAAGTTTTTTCCATAATCTAAAATTAACTTTTAAAAGTCAAAAATAAATTACCCTTCCGGGTAGTTTTTAACAGGTTTTAGTGAAAAATAAAAAATAAATCTAAAGAATGAAATTTTATTTTAAAATACACCTTTTGATTGATGAGATTAAAACTAAATATGGTCTATATTATTGATGTAGATATATTTATCTTAAGACTTGGATGATGGTAAGAGGTTTTAAAGAGGATGACACAAGGCATTTCACAAAGCCTTAATCTCACGCTAATGCGCTTAAATTCAATTGAAAATAATTTTCGCGCCCTTGAAAACATTTCAAAAGAAATGTCTTCAATTAATTCGCCTTCAATTCAAAATCAAAAAAGCGATTTTAAAACAATTCTTGACGCTAAAATAGGGCAAAATGAAGAAAATAAAGAAGTCCAAAATGCGCAAAACATTGAAAATACAGAAGATACAGCGCCGCTTGATGAAGATTTAAGCATCTCAAAAAAAGACTCGATAAATTTAAAATCAAAAATAGATTTAAATTCTCAAATAAATGATGTTGATGAAATCATTCAAACTTTTGCCGACAAATACGATGTGGATTCTAACTTTATAAAAGCCATAATTAAACAAGAATCGGGTTTCAACCCTAACGCAACAAGCAAAAAAGGCGCTATGGGCCTAATGCAGCTTATGCCTCAAACAGCAAAAAGCTTAGGTGTAATTAATGCCTATAACCCTTGGGAAAATGTTGAAGGCGGCGTAAAACATCTAAAAAGCCTTTTAAATACATACAAAGGAAATAAAGAACTTACTTTAGCCGCATACAATGCAGGAAGCGGCGCCGTTAAAAAATACGGGGGCATTCCTCCCTATAAAGAAACTCAAAATTACGTTAGTTCAATAATGGCTTCATACAACAAATTAAACGAGGTGTCATTATGATAACAAGAGGAATCGGCGCAGTTGCGCGCGGTATGCAGGCAATGATAGACTTTGAAGATGTTACGGCACACAACGTCGCAAACGTTACAACAAACGGTTTTAAAAAAGTTAACATAACTTTTCAAGACGTTATGTCATCAAACGTTAATACAAAAACTCAAAAAGGCGCTTCAAAAACAGTAGGTCAACTAAGCAACGGTGCAAAATATGATAGAACCTACATAGATTTTTCGCAAGGCGGTTTATCCGAAAGTGGAAATAAGCTTGATATGGCTTTTCAAGGAAACGGATTTTATAAAATCAGATTAAAAGAAGTTGATGATAATATGCCTTATAGCGAAAAAAATTATTATTATCAAAGAACCGGAGAGTTCCAACTAACAACGGATAACTATCTTGTTAATTCCGAAGGCGATTATGTTATGGATACAAGAAACAGAAGAATCAGAATCGTAAGAGACCCTGAGGCCGACAATCTTGATGAAATGAACCGTATGCAAATAATGGAAGATTTAGTGGTTAGCGAAAACGGTCAAATACAACTTCAAAACGAAAACTATCAAGTCATGCTTCAAAAAATTCAAGTTTGCGATTTTGATGACAAAACAAAAATTTCAATCATAGGTCAGGGGAAATATCTCCCGATATACGGACAGGATGCAGGTTTACACACCCTTCAAGACGGTGAATATTCAATTCAACAGGGAATGGTTGAAATGTCCAATGCCAATACAATTTCTGAAATGTTAAATACAATTAACGTTTCAAGAGGGTATGAAGCAATGAGCACAATACTTAAAAGGCAGAGTGAAACCGTAAGCCAGGCAATAAGTCTGGGTAATATAGGATAATTAAGAGGAGTCAAAAATGTTAAGAGCGCTTACAACAGCAGCAACAGGTATGATAGCACAGCAAAATAACCTTGATGTTATTTCAAACAACATTGCTAACTTATCAACCTACGGTTATAAAAAAGTAAGAGCGCAATTTCAGGATTTATTAAGCCAAACAGTTAGAACGGCAGGCGCGCAAACAGGGCAAGGAACGTATCAACCCGTCGGTATTGAAATCGGTCTTGGTACAAAAACTTCAGCCACCACAAGAATATTTTCAACAGGCACACTTCAATCAACCGACAGAAATTTAGATATGGCAATAGCAGGAGACGGATTTTTTCAGGTTACTCTTGATGACGGCTCTTTTGCATACACAAGAGACGGAGCCTGGCAGATGGATCAAAACGGACAACTTGTAACATCGGACGGCTATCAGCTTCAACCCCCGATAACAATTCCAAATAACGCGAATGAAATAGTTGTTTCTCAAGCGGGGATTGTTTCCTGCTCAATCGGTACCAATTCCGAACAAACACAGTTGGGACAAATTCAGCTTGTTAAATTCCAAAACCCTTCGGGTTTAAAAGCAATAGGGCACAACCTATACAGAGAAACAAACGCATCAGGTGCACCATTGCAAGGGATAGCAGGTGAAGAAGGTTACGGAACAATTGAACAGTGCTTCATTGAAGGCTCGAATGTTCAAATGGTTGAAGAATTAATAGGATTAATAAAAACGGAAAGAGCCTATGAAACAAATTCAAAAGTAATCACTGCAAGTTCAGATATATTACAACAAACAAACCAGATAGTTTAGTTAATTTTTAAGGATGACAATGACAAAAACGGCTAAAAATTTAATATTATTGCTGACGCTTTTATTTTCAATTCAAAGCGCATATTGTTATGTCTTAAATTATGATGAACTTTATAATAATATTTTTTCACAGGTTCAAAAACAAACCAAAAAAGATGTTTTAAAATATTCATCCGATTTTGAGATTAAATTAAGCGGAATTCCGAAAGAAAAAATATTAACAAACGATTCAATCCCTCCTAAAATCACTGTTATTTCGCAAAATTCAACCTTTAGCCCTACTTCATACAAAAGGGTCTATATTAAAGATTTAAAAAATAATTTAATTAAATCGTTTCCTTTGATGGTTCAAACAAAAGTCTATAAAAATGTTTTAATATCACAGGATACGATTCCTTTCGGAAAACCGATAACAAAAAATAATACAAAACTTGAAAAAAGAGAAATTTCAAGAAACCTTGATAATGTCTTATTGGAACTTCCTAAAAATTCAATCGCAAAAAGAAATTTTCAAAAAGGCAGCATAATTTATAAAAATTCCATAAAATCACAGGCAGTTGTTTTTAGAAATTCGCTAATAAATATAAATTTCATAAGTTCAACGGGTTTTGAAATCAAAGTTCAAGGCAGAGCCTTAAAAGACGGCGCCATAGGCGAAACTATCCTTGTTAAATCGGATAAATACAATAAAACCTACAGCGCAACAATAGATTCAACATCACAAGTAACAGTAAGGATATAAAATGAAAAAAATAATCACGGCTTTAATTTTATTAACAACTCTATCAGCAGGCGCTGAAAGCCTTTTTTCGCTAAATGCGTCTCAAAGTACCGTAATTGAACCAAAAGCGCTTTATTCTTCCGTAAGAGCAAGAGGAGTCGGAGATTTAGTTTCAATCGTAATCGATGAAGCTCCTTCAATGTCTGATACGGGCGTGTATTCAACCGAAAAAACAAATTCAATAGTTCAAAATTTCACGGACGCGTTTAATACTTTATTTAAAACAAAACTAAAAGGCGCGCTTGACGGCGTTGACGGTTCTCTTGGCGTTACAGGTCAAACTACGCTTTCAAGAAACATGACTTTAACCGACACAATAGTAGCACAGGTTGTACAGGTGCTGCCTAACGGCAATTTACTCGTACAGGGCAAAAAAAGTTTAGTTAATCAAAACGAAAGAGTTGATTTAATAATCTCGGGGATAGTTGATCCTAAATGGATTAATCAAGCAGGAGAAATCTATTCAAGCCAGGTTGCAAATCTTCAATTTGCAATGAACGGAGCAGGAACCGTTTCACGCGGTCAAAACGAAGGTATTTTGGATAGAACGATTAGAACAATATTTTAATAGGATGAATATAATGAAGTTCAAAAAACTAACAGCTTTAATACTCTTAATTTCAGCTCTTGCGCTTTTGCCTCTTGAGGTCATGGCGCTGTCGGAACAGACTTTAAGAATTAAAGATATAACCCATGTTAAAGGTATCAGAGAAAATCAAGTTGTAGGTTACGGGCTTGTAGTAGGTCTTCAAAATACGGGTGATAATTCCCGTCATACGCAAATGACAAGTCAACAAATGCTTTTATCTTTGGGTACGGTTATTGACCAATCCAACTATATTCAAAAGGGAACATCGGCTGCCGTTATTGTTACCGCTAATATTCCTCCTTTTGCAAAAGAAGGGGATAAGATTGATGTTACGGTTTCTGCTATGGCGGATGCTAAAAGTTTAGCGGGCGGTGTTCTTGTTCAAACACAATTAAGAGCACCCAACGGTGAAATTGTTGCAATTGCGCAAGGCCCTGTTACGGTAGGCGGAATTCAAGCTTCAAGAGGCGGCTCAAGCTCCTCTAAAGGAGTTACCACAACGGGCAGAGTCCCCAACGGAGGGATAATCGAAAGAGACATTTTATCAACAATAGGAGATGAAACAACTCTTACTCTGATATTGGATAAAGCGGATTACACCATGGCTTCCCGTATCTCGAAAACGATTTCAACAAGACTTGCGCCCGCAAGAGCGCTGGATGGCGGTTCGGTTGAAATTCAAATTCCTTATAAATACAGAAATGACAGGGTTGCATTTTTATCTTTGATTGAAAATCAAATAGTAGGCGCGGTTTCAGAAAAAGCAAAAGTAATAGTTAACGAAAGAACAGGAACCGTGGTTATTGGCGGAAATACGAAATTAATGCCTGCTGCCGTTGCTCACGGAGGAATTACCGTTACAATAAGAGCGCAAAACGATGTAGTACAGCCTAATCCTTTTGCAATGGGTCAAACGGCAATTGTCCAAAATGCTCAAATACAAATTGACGAAAAACAGGCATCTTTGGTTGAAATGGAAGCAAATGCAAGCTTATCGGATTTAGTCAGCGCACTTAATAATATAGGCGTTACACCCATGGATTTAATTGCAATATTACAGGCGTTATCTCAAGCAGGAAGCTTGCAAGCGGAATTGGAGGTAATTTAGTTGAATAATTACATTGGTTCAATCGGTTCAATCTATTCAAACAGCAGCGATTTAGCAGAAATCGAAAACATAAAAAAAGGCTCAAAAACTCAAAAAGAGCAGCTAATGGCAGCATCAAAAGAGTTTGAATCAATTTTTATCGCAAAAATGCTAACGGAAATGGATAAAACAATAGATAAAGAAGGCTCATTGTTTCAAGACAGTAAATATTTAGATAACTTTAAATCATTTATGTATAATGATATTGCAAGAACAATAGCAAAAGACCCCAATCAAAACTTGGGAATTGCAAAACAACTATACACACAATTAGAAAAAACAATTAAGGAATAACATGAACGTAAATAACAATACTGATATATCAAGCTTAATATCGGATTCTATTTCGAAATTAAACCTAAAAACAAAACAGGCTCCGCTTCCAAATACCTCAACAAAAGAGCTTAACAAGGCTTCTTTAGATAATTTTGAAAAAGAAGATAAAGCTTTGATTGATGAAAACAATATAAAAAACAAAATCGATGTTAAAGAAATTCAAAAATACGCCCAAAGTGTTGGCGAAACTTTATCAATCGAAGATATTAACTACGGTTTAATGTATGGAAGAAGTGTTATTGCCGATTACAGTGTATAAGGAAAAATATGAATTATTCTGAAATTTATCAAATTTATTCTAATTTAAAAGAAAATCTTGCTCTCAAGAAAAACGCAATAGTAAAGAGAAATCTTGACGAATTGCACAGAATTGACGAAGAATTGATTGTTTTGTGCGAACAATTAAAAACAAAAGACATTAAAGAAATTTTTAAAACTTTTACGGATAATGAAAAAAATCAACTAAAAGAGCTTGCACTCGAAATAAAAAAGTTGGAAAATAATAACGAAATCTTAATAAAACATTCGCTTGATGTTATAAATAACCTAATGTCTGGTATATTAAATATAGCGAAACAGGATATCTCATCATACAATTCAAAAGGAATGAATTGCACAACAACGGATATATTGGGCACTTCATCAATCACGGAAGAAGCATAATATAAAAGGATTTATTTATGTCATTAAATCAAGGTCTATACATTTCATACGGTTCAATGAAAAACAACCAGTACGCATTGTCGGTGGTTGCTCATAATATTGCAAATATAAATACCGAAGGATATGTAAAACAAAGGGTTAATTTTGAAGAATCCGTTCTATATAACGGAGACACAACGGTTTTAGGAACAATAAGAAGCTTAAACGGCTCTACTTTAGCATCAATTTCAGATTACCTTGATGAGGGTGCTCTGAGAAATGTTATTGATTCAAGTTCCGATGCGGCATATTATAACACGCTAAATGATGCTTTAAGCGGACTTGACGAAATAGCGGATGCTTTAGGTGATAACGGGCTTAATGCGCTTTTAAACGATTTTTATGCTGCAGCTGCCAATTTAGAACAATTTCCGACGGATATTTCAATAAGGCAACAGTATATTGCAGCGGCTGAAAATGTTTGCGAAAAATTTAACGATATCTCATCAAAACTAAACACTTCAAGAGAGGAAATGGCTTCAAACGTTAATTCAAGCGTCGATACCATTAATTCACTGTTATCAAAAATAGCTGAAGCAAATGAAGCATATATTAAAACAGGAAAAGGCACTTCAGCACAATCTGCAATATATTCTCTTGTTGAAGAACTGTCTCAGTATGCCGATGTTACAACGCAAACAAATTCAAACGGAATGGTAAGCGTTTATCTTGGCGGAATTGAAGTTGTCCAAGGTGCAGAACAACAATACACTCTTGAAGCAAATATAGATTTTAATTCTCCCGATAAAAATGTTGAACTTGCGCTAAGATCAACCGAAAACGAAGACTATGTAATAGATAAAGGCATAACCGAAAAAGTTACCGGAGGCTCATTCGGTGCTCAGGTTGAATTTTTAAACGGCAGCGAAAGTTATTATAATTATGACGATGTTGAAGAATTAATAAACTCCGCCGCAAACGATTTTGCAACGGCTCTTAACGAAATTCAAACCTATGGCAGCGAAGATGATGCCGATGTATTTGCGGCATATTTAAAATCCGACGGCAACGGAAATACGGTCTTAGAAAAAGTAAGCGCGGATATGTACGATGAACTTGTCATGTTTAATACAAGCGATGGTACAACAACCATAACTGCGGGAAATATAAGAGTAAACCAAAGCATTATTGACAATCCTAATTATGTAGCGGCAGCAAGAATCGATTTAGCCGATTATACAAATGAAGACGGTACAATCAGCGACGATTGGAAAAACGCCGTAGGTAACTCAAATAATGCAAATGAAATCATGGATTTACAAAACCAAAAAATCTGTGATTATAAAGGAACTGATTGCACTTTATCCAACTTCTTAAACACTCTTGCGGGCAAAGTAGGACAGGATGCAAACGATGCGGAATCACAAGCTGATTTATATCAGGATATTAAAGATGAAGCAAAAACCAATTATTTAAACCTTATCGGAGTAAATCTGGATGAAGAACTGTCGGATATGCTCAGATACCAAAGAGCTTATGAGGCATCGGCAAGGCTGTTTTCAACAATAAATGGTTTATACGATACAATTTTAGGGATGGTCTAATATAATAAATAAAAAAGGATTTTTATGCGTATTTCAACTTCAGTAATGACAAATATGGCATCAGGCGCCACATCAAATTCATATAGTACATATATGAATATACTTTCTAAAATCTTATCGGGTAAAAATTTTACCTCGGTATCAGAGGATGTTCCGGGCGCTACAAAAGTTTTAAAACTGAACGACCAGCTTGCTAAATTAAATGAATATCAAAGCAACATAAACGCTGCAACAAACGAAATGAATTTAGCTTATGATACTCTAAACAGCGTTAATGACGAATTAACCGATATTAATTCTTTGATTATAGAAGCGGCTAACGCAACAACAACGCCTGAGGGTGCCAAAGCAATATCAAGCGAAATAAAAGAAAAAGTTTCAACAATTGTTTCTCAAATGAACACAAAATATATGGATAACTATATATTTTCAGGTACAAACACACAAAGTCAAACCTATAAGGTTGATGAAAACGGAGATACAATCTATCAGGGCAGCTCAAAAGACGCGCAGGCAAGAAATTTAACAATCTCGGAAGGCAAAACATTTGCATACAACGTATCAGGAGACGCCATATTCGGCGAAATCAACGGGGATGACTTCTTTTCTCAAATGAAAGAACTGGATACCCTCTTAAACACCGAACCTCTTGATTATGACGCCATAAGAGAAAAAATGACGGTTATTGAAGGTGTTCAAGATAACATAATTCAAACAACAGGCGACATTTCAGCCAAAGTTTCAAAACTTGATGCAACCCAGGGAATAAATGATACCACAATACTTAATTTAACCGAAGATAAAGCTGAAATTGAAGAGGTTGATCTTGCAAAAATGGCGACAGAACTGGCAAGCGCCAGAAACGCACTTCAGGCAAGTTATACAATAAGCGCCGAAATCCTACAGGGAGTGTCCCTTCTGGATTATATATAAATTTAACATTTACTTACCATTATCGCCCTTTCGAAGGGCTTTTTTTATATTATAAAGCCATAGACGGTTTTTTTCCACAAAATCATATAAATGTATGATTCTACAGTTCATCAAACGAATCTATTCGCTCCTGTGTGCTTGTTTTAAGATTTTTTACACTGAAATAACCTTCTTTTATCTCGTCTTCGCCTAAAATAATGGCATAGTGCGATGTTTTTGAAGCTTTTTCCATTTGTTTTGCAAATTTACGATTTTGAAAATCAAAATCAGCGGATATATTCTTTTCTCTTAATTTTTTTGCAAGCTTTATTGTTTCGCTGAAATTATTTGAAACAATGAAATATTTACTCTTTTGCAACTCTTTTTTATCAACAAGACTGTAAAGTCTTTCAACTCCCATAGCAAAACCAACAGCAGGAGTTGGATTTCCCCCGAGCATCTCAACAAGCCCGTCATATCTTCCTCCGCCGCAAACAGCGCTTTGAGACCCCAGAGCATTTGACTTTATTTCAAAAACTGTTCTGTTATAATAATCAAGCCCTCTAACAAGCAATTTATTTCTTGAATATTTAATATCAAGTTCATCTAAATATCCACATAAAGTTTCAAAATGCTCCCTGCAATCATCGCAAATATAATCGCTAAAAATTACATTTTTAACTTCTTCAATTTCAAAGATTTTTTTACAATCCTCATTTTTGCAATCCAGAATTCTTAAAGGATTTTTTTCATATCTCATCTTACAATCATCGCATAATTTATCTAAATAAGGCGCTAAGACATTTTTTATTGCTTCTTTATATTGATTTTTGCATTTTGTACAGCCGAGAGAATTAATTTCTACTTCTAAATCTCCCAAACCCACGGATTTTAAAAATTCAACCGCATTTAAAATAACCTCACAGTCCGCCGTTGGCTCTTTAATGCCAAACATTTCAACCCCTATCTGATGAAATTGTCTTTGACGTCCTGCCTGCGGTCTTTCATATCGAAACATCGGACCGAAATACCAGAATTTTTGAGGAGGACTCTGGCGTCCTATATTGTGTTCAATAAATGCTCTGACTACTCCTGCCGTATTCTCGGGACGAAGAGTTATTGATGAAGAATTTTTATCGGCACCGCCTATTGAAAATGTATACATTTCTTTATTTACAATATCTGTAGAATCCCCTACACCGCGCGCAAAAAGCTCTGTTGCTTCAAAAATCGGGGTTTTAATTTCACAAAAACCCGCGTTCTGAAATACGTTTTTAGCATTCTCTAAAATCCACTGCCAGGTAGGGATTTCATCATTTAATATATCTTTTGTTCCGCGCTGCGCTTTTATAACCATTTTTAATTCCTCAAAATATCAATTTCTATTTTACTATAAAAATTTTTTTCGCGAATTTTAAATTTTTCCCGTTATTTTTTTAAGTTTAGGCATCAAAAGCCAAAATACAAACGCACTTATAAAAGATAAAATGCTTAAAGTAAAAAACAGGGTAAAATTATTTACCTGCCCGTATTTGCCACCCCACAGCCCCGCAAAAAAATTCCCGAAGAAACTTGTTAAAAACCATACACCCATGAAAAAAGATGCAAATTTTTGAGGAGCCAATTTTGAAACCATTGATAAACCAATCGGAGATAAACATAATTCCGCAACAGTCATAATGAAATACACAACAACAAGCCACAGAATCGAAACTTTAGAACCCAAAGACAAATAACCGCAAAAAGCCATAACCAAGAACGCAAAACTCATTAAAAAAAGTGCAATTAAAAATTTATCAATGGATGTAATTTTGATATTTTTATTTTTCAAATATATCCAACCCGATGCCATTAAGGGCGCTAAAAACATAATATATAAAGGATTCAAGGATTGAAGCCAGCTTGAAGGTATTAAAAAATTAAACAACTCGCGCCTTGTTGAATATTGCGCAAATAATGTCATAGAGCTTCCCGCCTGTTCATAACATATCCAAAAAATTATCACAAAAAACATCAAAACAAAAAGCGCTTGTATTCTTTTTATCTGTCTTTTTGTTAATTTTTCTTTTGCTGAATTTTGAATTTTTGAAACAGGGTAAATCCCTTTATCTTTTAATAATTTAGCTTCAAAAAGCAAAAATACGATAATCCCTGCCAACATTCCCGTAGCGCTTGCCAAAAACCCGTATCTATAACCGTATTTAAGCGCAAGAGTCGCGCAAATTAAAGGAGAAAAAAACGCACCTATATTGATTCCTAAATAAAAAATCGTAAAAGCGCTGTCTTTTTTATCCGGAGTTTTTTCATATAAAAGCCCCAAAAGCGAACTTATATTGGGTTTAAAAAATCCGTTTGCAATAACAAGAACAAAAAGAGAAAAATCAAAGGCTCTTTCACTGATTGCAAGCAAAAATAACCCTAAACACATTAAAACCGCCCCGATTTTAATTGATTTTCTCTGACCCAGGTATCTGTCTGCAATATACCCTCCAAAAATAGGCGTTAAATATACAAGACCCGTATAAAGACCATATACTATACCTGCCTTTTGGTTTGAAAAGAATAATCCTTCAACCATATACAAAACCAATAAAGAGCGCATCCCGTAATAGGAAAAACGCTCCCACATTTCCATAAAGAACAATAGATAAAGCCCTTTAGGGTGATTTTGTTTTGCTAAAATATTCATAAATCCATTTTAGCGCAAAATTAAGAACCGTAATTGAAATATTCAAGTATTTTTTCAGCTGTTAGCGTAGCGGAATTTTGATTCTGCCCCGTTATTATATTTCTTGAAACTTCAACATGCTCACTCCAGGCTTTTTGCGCAATGTAATTCGCACCTTCTTTTTTAGCTTCATCTTCAATTGACAAAGGAACAATATCATTTAATTTAATTATTCTTTCTTCTTCATTTGTAAAAGAAGTTATATTTCTTCCTTTTAAAATAAAATCGCCAAATTCATCTTTTGCACCCAATAAAGCACAAACCCCATGGCAAATTGCGCTTATTAATTTACCTTTTGAATAAAAATATTCAACCGTTTCTTTTATTTTTTTATTTTGAGCAATATCAAACAATGGCCCATGGCCTCCGGGGAAATAAATTCCGTCAAATTCATCCAAGTTTATATCATAAAGATTTTTTGTATTTCTTAAAATTTTTATACATTTATCCCACTCATCAGGATTTGAACAAGACATAGACCCTTCATCCACAGGCGATAAACCGCCTTTTAGAGAAGCTGTTGTCATATCAACATCAGATTTTTCAAAAATCAAAAAAGGAACGGCAAACTCCTCCAAATAAACCCCCGTATCCACAATCTTAGCCCCCTCAACACCAACACCTGAATAATTAGTAACCACAATCAACATTTTTTTCTTCATAATTTCCTCCTTATTGTGTCTTTATAAAAAGAAAAACAATTTTTTACATTACACAAAAAGGTATTATTGTATTTTTTTATATCGTCATATCAAATGTTGTAGCAATTTAAATCTCTAGCAGCCTATCGATAAACCTGCGCAGATGTTTATGTTTTGTCCGGTTATTCCTTTTGCGGAATCTGAGATTAAATATTCGCATAGTTTAGCAATCTCTTTAGGTTCTACGAATCTTTTTTGAGGGGTAACATCAATTATTTCTTGTTTTTCATCTTCATTTAAACAAGAATTGCTCAAGGGGGTGTCAACCCAGCCGGGGTTAATTTGATTAATCGTTATATTATCTTGCGCAACTTCAAGTGCCAGAGCTTTAGTAAAGCCTGATAGGGCACTTTTTGTTGATGAATATAATGTAGCGTTTGCTTCTCCGACCATGCCTGAAATCGAACCTATATTTATAATTCTTCCCCAATTATTTTTTTTCATATCAACAATTACGAGGCTTGATAAGATATAAGGCGCTTTATAATTTAAATCAATCAAATAATTAATTTCATCAATATTCATTTTATCAATGGGTTTATAAATGTATTCCCCTGCACAATTTATTAATATATCAATGTTTCCGTTAAAATATTCTTTTGCTTTTTTAAAAAGAATATTTATATTTTCAATGTTTGATAAATCGCAGGAAAAATAATTCTTTTTTTCAAGCTTTCTTCTTCCGCACAAAAATAAATTATAACCCTCCAAAGATAAAACCTCGGAAATTGAAGCGCCAATGCCTGAACTTGCACCCGTTAAAAGAACATTTTTATTCATCAATTTCAATATCAGTGCCTTCTTTTTCTTTTTGTTTATCTAAAATTACCTGCGAAAATTCTTTAATAATCTCGTTAATTCCTTCTTCATCCAGGTCTCTTAAAGATTCGATTGCAAGATGAACATTCGGATTTTTATCATACCATCTTTTATAATCTTTAGGATTGAAGCGTGAAACTTCTTTTATAATATTCTCATAATCCCTATCTATCATAGAAGAAGCTTTAATTATAATATCGACAGCAATTTCGCACTGCTCATCAATTGATAAATTTTGCATCAAATTCATAAATGCATTTAAATATTCGTTTTTTTCATACCATCTTTTAATTTTTTGCTTTGCCATAGGTAAATTATAACAAGTTGTATAAGAAAAATAAACAAAAAGTATGAAAAATTCTAAATTTTTACTATTTTTTTAAAAAAATACTTGCAACATGCTAAATTCCCCTATATAATCAATTCAGATACATAGAAAGGGGTTCTCAATGAACAAAGAAGAATTAGTACAAGAAATTTCAAAAAAAGCAAAAGTTACTCAAAAAGAAGCTGCAGAAGTTTTAACAAGCCTTGTTGAAACAGTTCAAAAAACTGTTGCTAAAGGCGAAAAAGTTACTTTAGTCGGCTTTGGTACTTTTGAAGCAAGAAAAAGAGCTGCAAGAACAGGCAGAAATCCTCAAACAGGAAAAGAAATCAAAATTGCCGCTAAAACAGTTCCTGCATTCTCAGCAGGTAAAAAATTCAAAGAATTAGTAAATAAAAAATAACTTGTAACTTTTTTTTGAATTATAATATATGTTATCAGGGATAATGATTATAAATTATTATCCCTGATTTATGAAAAGCCGATGTAGCTCAGATGGCAGAGCAATCGATTCGTAATCGATAGGTCAGGGGTTCGACTCCCCTCATCGGCAGGTTTTTTATATTTTTGCTTCCGATAAATTTATTAAAAATACTTACATATTCTTAATTTCAATTTCATTTTTCGTTATGTTATAATTTTTTTATGTCTGAACTTAGAAGAACACTTTCCCTTAAGGATGCGGTTAGCGTTGTGGCGGGGTCGATGATTGGGAGCGGGATTTTTATTGTTCCCTGTATCATTGCAAGAGAAACCAACAGTGCTGTTTTGGCGATTTTAATCTGGCTTTTAGCGGGATTTATTACGCTTTTGGGGGCGATGAGTTACGGGGAGTTATCTTCGACAATTCCATCAGAGGGCGGGCAGTATATTTATTTAAAAAAAATATATTCTAAAAAAATAGCTTTTATATATGGCTGGACTTTATTTCTTGTTATTCAAACAGGAACCCTTGCGGCGTTAAATATTGCACTTGCTAAATTTGTCGGGCTTATTTTTCCTTTTTTTTCTTCTTCGAATGTAATTTTTTCGATTCATAACTATTCATTTACATACCAGCAGCTTTTGGCGATAGTTAATGTTTTATTTATTACTTATATTAATTCAAGAGGCGTAAAAGCAGGCGTTATAACGCAGAATATTTTTACCGTAACAAAAATAATTTCCATTATTGCAATAATAGTCTGCGGGATATTTTACGGGTTTAGTTTAGATGTAGCAATGTCAAATTTTGCTTTAGCAAATAACAATATTCAATTTAATTTTAGTACCCTTAAAACGATTGCTCTTAGCATTGTGGGTGCTTTATTTGCTTCAATTACCTGGAATAATGTAACGTTTATTACATCGGAAATAAAAAAACCCGAAAAAAATATTAAAAAAGCGTTGTTTATAGGAACCATGCTTGTTATATCGCTTTATTTTCTTTTGAATATGATATATTTAACTTCTCTTCCTTTGGATAGTATTAAAACATCAAGTGAAGATATTGTAGCGGCACAGTTATTTCTTTCTATTTTTAATTCCAATGCTCTAAAAATGGCCGCGCTGATTTTAATTATTTCGGCTTTTGGCTGTGCTAACGGAATGATATTAACAGGCTCGAGGATATATTATAAAATGGCAAAAGACAGGGTATTTTTTCGCTCTCTTGCATATATAAACAGAAAAACAAAGGTTCCTCAAAATTCCCTGTGGCTTCAGTGTTTATGGGTATGTATTTTAATTTTTTGGGGAAATTATGCGCAGTTATTGGATTATGTAATATATAGTGCTATGTTATTTTATGCAATTACAATATTTGGTATTTTTAAGATGAGAAAATTATATCCTGCGGCAAATAATACATATAAAGTGCCTGATTTTGTTCCTTTGACATTTACAACATTAGCTTCAATATTAATTATTCTTTTAACGATATTTAAACCCGCATACACAATCCCCGGGCTTTTTATAAGCTTATTGGGGCTTGTTGTTTATCATCACTGGGATAAAAAATAATAAATTTGTACCATTTTTTAATAATATCGGTTTTTTTGGTGTTAAGGACTTGTCAAAAAGCTATAAATATGTATAATAAAAGGGTGTTATTAAAAAGGAGTCAGATATGAACAAAGAAGAATTAGTTAAAGCGGTTGCTGCTAACACAAAAATGTCTCAAAAAGACACAGCTGAAATCATCGGTGCAACTATTGAAGCTATTCAAAAAACTGTTTCTAAAGGCAAAAAAGTTACTTTAGTTGGTTTTGGTACTTTTGAAGCAAGAAAAAGAGCTGCAAGAGTAGGTAGAAATCCTCAAACAGGAAAAGAAATCAAAATTGCCGCTAAAACAGTTCCTGCATTCTCAGCAGGTAAAAAATTCAAAGAATTAGTAAAATAGTTCTTTAAAAATTGTTTTTAAAACCTCCAAATGTAGAGTTTGGAGGTTTTTTGTTAACTTTTGTAACAAAAGAAAAAAGAAAAGCAATTATTTATGAAAAATATACTTTATATATATGTAAGATATAAATAAGAAATTAAAACATTAATCATACATACACACTAACCTTCAACACGAGAATCAAGCAAAAAAGATTCAATCCTCTAATTTTAGAGGATTTTTTTTATAAATACTTCTTCTTTTAAAAATTTATCGCTTCCGATGTATCTTATCTGGCTTGATAGGTGTTCTAAATTTAATAAATTAAAAATTTCTATATCGTCTGTGAGTGCGCTGTTTATAAAGAATTTTAAATCTTTTTTTGTGTTTTTTATAATTAAATCCATGATTCTTGAAAAATCTGTTTTATTTTTATATTCAATAAGCGTATAAAATTCGTTTATTAATAATTCCTTTTCTTCTTTTGTGTATTCAATAAAGCCGATTGTTTCTTCGTTATTTTTAATTAAAAAATAAGAAATTTTATCAAACATTATTTTTTCTTTCAGATTTTTTTCATCCGTAAAATTTTCAAGATACAGAATTGTTTTATTGTCAAAATATGATGAAAAATCTTCAAGTGCCCTGTTTTGGATTTTACTTAAAGTATAAATCGTTGAAGGTCTTTTATAGTCTACATCTTCCAATAAAATGTTTTTCATTATTTATTATTTTGCCCGGGTACGATAATTGCGCCATGTATTGAAATTTTGTCGGTTTTAATTTTAACGCTGTCTATTTTTAAATCCCCTTCGTTATCTTTATCTACTTTTATTTTTTGATTTAGCGGATTTAACATGTTAACAAAAGGAAGAAAATAGCTGTAGTCTGCTTTTTTAGAGTTAAAATCAAAATCGCAAAGTTCAATTTTATTATCTACAACCCTTAAGCCCGCACCCATTTTAACATCAAAAGGCTTAATTTGTTTTTTTATAAAAGAAAATATGCTGTCATTGCTGTTTGGAAGGGGAACTATTCTGTAATTTAAAGATAATTTATCTTCATCAAGTTGTGCTTCAAGGTTTTCGATTTTAAAAAGAGAGGAAAGAAATTTATCGTTATTTATTTTATTAATCGCATTTAAAAATTTGCTTGATTTTATTGATTTATTTAAATCATCCTGCGTAATATCAACACTGTAGCCTAAAACAAGGTTATTTATATATGTGATTTTATCGTTTTTATATTGAATATGATTATAAGGGCAAAGCGTTTTTGCTTCCATGTTTGAAATAATCATATCATCATAGGTAAAATTTTTACCTTCAATTGTCAAATTTTTAAAAATACCGTCTGTCAGCGCAATCCCGTAATAATTATCAAGTTTAACTTTAAACTTTGTTTTTATGCTTTCTTCAAGACTTTTTGATATTTCATGGGCTGCTATTTTTCTTGCAAGAAAGTTAACCCCCGATATTGAAGCAAGATTGCCTTTGAAGTTTTTGTTGTATATATTTGAAGAGCAGTAATTGTTATAATCAAGCGCAAAAACTTTTAAAGTTAAAAAACACAATAAAACTAAAATGACTTTTTTCATAATTTTCTCCACTATTATTAAAAACTAAATATTTTTATTTTTCAAATTTTTTATAAAATGGCTCAGAGTTTCGCGCTTTGAATTTTCAATTTCTTTTTTTCTGTTTTTAATAATTTCTTCGTTTGATAAATTTAAATCTTTATCTTTGTATGTAATTGCGGATTTTGTTTTAAGGCAGGATAATTCAATCTCGCAAAGAGGATTTTTAATTAAATCTTTGTTGAATGAAGCTATTGTTGCGATTGTTCTTGAATCTTTTTTTATTTTTCCCAAAAATAAATTATTTTGATGAAGTGCCGCTAAAACGGGTTTTGAATGATTGTAAGTACAGTAAATCGAATTATCGTGCATTTTTAAAACTATTTGTTTAATTAAATCTTCGCTCCATAATTGAGGCTGTTTATACGAAGCAAAGCCGTCATGGAAAATAATGTCATATTTTTTATCGAGCGTTTTAATAACTTTTCTTATATCATCAAAATAAAAATTGATAAAATCCGGTTTTTCTAAATTCTTTTTTATAATCTTATTGATATCTTTGCTAAAATCAAATTCAAAAGATTTTATCGCAAGTTCTTTATCAATTTCAACGCAATCAATTAATTCGATATTTTTAAAATGTAAAAGAGCTGTTTTTGTGTTGTAGCCTATGCCATAACATATATCAAGAATTTTTAAGGGTTTATTGTTTAAAATAAGACAGGGTTCGATAAATTTTTCAAAAGCTTCGGTTTTTGCTCCGTATTTTGAATGATAAACTTCGTTTAATTCAACGTCATAAAGCCCTAATGATCCATCCTGTGTTTTAAAAATTTTGATTTTATTGTTCATAAAATAATTATACAAAAAACCTTCCGCTTATTTTAAGGGAAGGTTTTTTGTATAATTGAATTTGGTTTATGCAGCCGTGTTAAGTCCTGCTTTTTCTTGTCCTTGAGCTTGTTTTTTGTCAATAACAAAATGTTTAACAGCTAAACCTGCAGCAATTAGAGCTGCTGCTGCAGCACCTGCAATGCCAATTTTTTTAAGTGGCAATTTTTTTACCATCTTTTCAACATTTGCATTAGAAGGGCTGTTAAAATCAGTGTTTCTGACAAATGTATCAAAATCTTTATTTTTTTGTAGTTCGACCGCTGTATTCACAATATCAGCCTCGGAGGCATTTTCACCAACTATATTTTTGGCCTGTTCTATTGTTCTTCTGTCGACAACATCAGTATTTAATGAATCATCTTGTTTTATATAAGGGGTTTTTGGAATTGAGTCATATTTTTCCCATCTGTCTTGATGAAATTCTGATATAATTGACATTTTTTTCTCCTTTTATTAACAACTACACTATATATATAATAAAACTTCTCAATGAAAAAATTGCTATTTTGAAGAATATTATTAAGTTTTTGTTACAATCTACGGTTTACAATGATGGACAACGCAACCTTCGCTTAAACTCTTTTGTACATCAATTATTCTCTGATTTGAACTGCCCACCCATTTAAGATTGTTGTCGTTTAATTCTTTTTGAAATTCGCCGTCAACTAAAACATCTATGTTTGAAAGGTCTATTTTATCTTTAATATCTTCCCACAGAAAGCCCGTATAAAGCCAGACGGTTTTATCGGGAAGAGCTTCTTTTACTTTTTTTGCCAATCTTAAAACTTCGCTTCTGTTAAAAGGATGCAAAGGATCACCTCCCGAGAATGTAATTCCCGAGATATAATCTTTTGATAAATCTTCAAACAGTTCTTTTTCTGCTGTTTCATCAAATTCTATTCCGCTTGCAATATCCCATGTCTGGGGATTTTGACATCCTTCGCAGCAATGCGTGCATCCTGAAGTCCATAAAACGACTCTTAAACCTTCCCCGTTTAACATGTCGTCTTTGGTGATGTTGTGATAATTCATTTTAATTCCCTGATTTAATTAAATTAAGCCCGCGCGAGAGCGGGCTTATACTACATTGATACTCTGTCTTTAATTTCTTCCATTTTATGATCAGCCAGTCTTGAATCGCCTTTAACGCGTGAATATGCAAGATAGCCGTTCATTCTGTCTATTTTGGTTAAATTCTTTGAACCGCATTTCGGGCAAACATCCATGTTTAGTTCCTGATGTCCGCAATCGTCGCAATACGATAAAGACAAATTAACACCTTCATAAAAACCTTTTTTCATAGCTCTTCGAATTAATGTTTCTATGGCTTTTGTGTTGTATGAAATCGGATATTTAACATATTGGATTTTTCCGCCGTTCATTAAATTCCAGAATCTGCCTTCAATATCTTGTTTTTCAATTGGTGTGATTTTTTCCGTAACATGGCAGTGGAAAGAGTTTGATACATACGGTTTATCCGATACATTTTCAACTATTCCGTATTTTTTTCTGAACTGTTTAACCTGCAATCCGCACAAGTTTTCGGCAGGTGTACCGTATAGGGCGTATAGCCAGCCGTCTTGTTCTTTGAATTCGTTTATTTTTTTGTTGATATATTCCATAACTTCAATTGCAAACGCACCGTCTTCAACAAGAGATTTACCGTTATAGATTTCTTGAAGTTCATTCAGTGCGGTTATACCGAATGATGCTGTTGCAGATTTTAAAAGAGGTTTAATTTTATCGTGGAAATTCAAATGTCCGCCTAAAAATCCTCCTTCACAGAAAGCCAAAGGATTGATGCTTGCTCTCATTTCGCCAAGATATTCATAAGTTCTTATGTGGATTTTTCTTATTATATTCATATAATAATCAAGAACTTCATAAAAATCTTTGCTTTCTTTTTTTGCTTTAGCGTAAATCATAGGCAAATGTAAGCTTATGGCACCGATATTGAAACGTCCGACAAAAATTGCCTTGTCATTTTCATCCTGCGGTTTCATACCCCCTCTTTCATACCAGGGAGACAAAAACGCACGACATCCCATCGGAGATACAACCGTTTTATATTTTTTATACATTTCAGCCACATAGCCTTCGCCCGTTAAACTTAGCCAATCGGGATACATTGTTTTTTTGGAACATTCAACCCCTGCATGGAATAAGTTTTCAAGCGATTTACCTTCGCCGTGAAGATTTTCATCATACAAGAATACAATTTTCGGGAATAATACGGGTTTTTTGCATTCTTTTTTGCCTTGACCGCCTGCACGGGTTTTAAGACAGGCAAGTGTTGCCATAACTTCAAATTCGCCTTCGCCTAAACCTGTCGTAACGGTGATAAAAGGATAGTCTCCGCGAGAAGATGCAACGGTGTTGAATTTATATTCCCAGCCTTGGAATCCTTGTTCAAAATCATTTTGAACGTCTTTCATAGCTTCTTCTTTTGCTTTTTCAAATGAAAGACCCATGCAAATATAGCGGTCATATTGTCTTTCGTAAGTTTTTTTAGCGTAAGGAGCAAGGATTTTATCTACTTCAGGAACCGTAAAACCGCCGTATTGTTGACTTGCTGCAGCCATTACGATATCGCCTATAACATCAAATGCTACATCCAGGCTTTTCGGTTCGTTATACCAGATGTTGCCCATTTCAAAACCGCCTTTTAAAACGGTTGCAACATCAAATAAGCAGCAATTCATGGTATCACGTCTTGCACACATATCATGGATATAAATATATCCGTCTTTAATTGCTTGTATTTCTTCAACGGTCAGGAAGAATTTTTTATAAAGTTCTTTATTCAATTCATTAAAAATTAAAGAACGTTTTGTTGAAACCAATGCAGAATCGGCATTTGCATTTTCTTTATCGCCGATATACATAATTCTTTGAGATTCCTGATAAACTTTATCAAGCATTGAAACAAAATCCGTTTTATAGTTTCTGTAGTTGCGATAGCTTTCTGCAACCAAAGGACTTATTGCCTGAAGAGCGCTTTCTACGATATTGTGCATTTGAATAATTTCAACATCGTCTTTGTTCATATCAAGCACGGCTTTGTTGACAAAAGAACAAATGTCTTTTATTTCTTTATCACTGAATTCAACAAGCATTCTTGTTGCAGATTTTTTAATTGCATCAATTACTTTTTGAATGTTGTATTTTTCTTTTGTGCCGTCTTTTTTGATAATTGTTATGTTGTTTAAATTTCTTCTTGAGAAATTAAGAACATTAACGAAATTTTCACTGTTTTTGATTGCATCGCTAACCGGCGAAAAAACTTCTTGATTAGAAATACTACCGCCAATATCGCTTGAAACCTTTTGCATTAATTCCTCCTCGGGCTTTTGTTTTTTAAGCTCGTTATTTCCGTATTTGTTCTGAATGATAGTTAAAAAAATTTGCTTCGGTCCAATTTTTCATTGTTACTTTAGAAATTTTTTTATTTTTAATATTCTACTATAAATTTTAGCGCATGGACAAACTTAATTTATCCTTTTTTTAAATTATTTTTTAAAAGATAAAAATCACCCGCATTTTGAGTGATTTTTATCTTTTAATTTTATGAACAATAGTTTAAATTTGTTAAACTTTATAAATTTATTTTACCAAAGGCAAAATTTGCGAAGTTATGTCCGTACCGCCATATAATACGGCATCTTTTCTAAATACTATAGTATAGCCTAAACCCTTTGCCTTTTGAGTAATTACGCTATCAAGCTGTTTATCTACCGCGTTAACTTTTTTTGCGTAAGCATCTTTTATTGCTTTTTTCTTTTGAGTTAATTGAGCTTCATATTTTTTAATTGCGGCTGCTTTTGATTCTTTTGTTTTTTGTTTTTGAATATCAGCACTTGCCGTGTTGTACCATTTAAGCATGTCTTTTGTTGATTTAGCTTTGGCATCTTCTGCTGCTTTTAAAGTTTTTGAAGCTGCAAGTAACTGCCCTACATTAACGCATGCGATTTTTGGCATAGCGGCATCACTGAATGCGATATTATTTACACCCATGCCAAGACCGAATGCAAAAGCGCATAAACCCATTGTAAGTAAAGCTTTTTTCATAGTTTTCTCCTTTTGACTATTTATAATCAATGTTTGAAATAATCGGCTGTCGAAATTCGGCTTTGTTTATCGAGCGTGCATCAATAATAGGACCCGGCGGTATTATATACCATTTGTAGAGTGCAGCGTTCAATCTTTTGAAGAATTTTTCAAGCCATTGAATTTTTACTTTTTTGTCTACATTATTCTTTTTCTCATATAAAAACTCAATTTTCATCATATCATTGATTGATTGATTAAAATTTTCAATTCTCCATATAACTTCATCCAAAAATTCATAAGGCATAAGAGCATCCTCGGCAAGAAGCGCCTTGCCTGTTTTAGGATTAATTGCAAGTTCTGCTCCGGGGGGTTTATTTATTATTGATTTTGGTATTGCATTTTTTATTGGTCTTTTTTCATTCATCCATTTTGCAAGCGCAAATAATTTTGTCTTTACAACATCACAAATAGGGGCATATCCTCCTGACATATCTCCGTTTATTGTGGCATAACCCATGTATAACTCCGATTTATCCGATGTTGCAATGGGAAGTGCTCTTTCAAATTCGTTTGCAATGCCCCATAGAATCATAGCACGGCTTCTGGCTTGAATGTTGTCCTGGGTATATGAAGATGTGTATCTTGAATCCCATTTTTTTTCTATATTATTAAATATATTTTTAAATTTATCCGCCATTAAATCATGCATATCTTTAATAGGGATTTCAATAAAGTTTATTCCTAAATTATGCGCCAAAATCGATGCATCGGTTTTGCTTTCATTTGATGTTAATTTTGAAGGCATGGATACACCGAGTACGTTTTGACACCCCAGAGCATCCGCAAGTAACACCGCGCAAATTGTTGAATCAAGGCCTCCTGAAAGCCCTAAAATCGCTTTTTTAAAACCGTTTTTTGAAAAATAATCTTTAATTGCAAGAACTATTGTTTTGTAGGTTCGCTCTAAATCAGGCCCATGATCAAGCGAAAATTCTTTTTGAGAATTTAGAGTTAATTCTAATCCTTCAGGCAAGGGGTTAATCGGATTAGTTTTTGAATTTAAATCAAGAAGGTAATTTTCTTCTTCATAAGATTTTGCCATAGCGCAGACATTGCCTTCTTCATTATACATTCTTGATAATCCGTCATATACAATTTCATCCTGCGCGCCTACCTGATTTACATATAAATATTTAACTTTATATTTTCTAGCTGCGGTTTTCATCATATTGTGTTTTAATTGCTCTTTTTTTGCTCTTGTGCATGATGAAGCACAGCATAAAATAACATCAACCTTTGGCGCAATGATAGCAACGGGGTCTGTTTCATATAAATTTCTTTCAAAAAATTCAAAATCATTCCACGCATCTTCGCAAACAATAACACCGTATTTTATACCGTTAAGTTCAAATATTCTTGATTCAACATCAACCCTATAAGGCTCAAAATAACGATAGTCGTTATGTTCCTGATAATTAGGAAGAAGGGATTTTCTTATTATTTTAGTAATTTTTTTGTTTTGAATAAGCGCAATTGAATTATAAAAAGGCTTGCCTGTCTTATTGTTGTTTATCTCGGGATACCCTACAAGAGCCGAAATATTATCACAATATTCTTTTATTTCATCAAGCGCTAAAAGGCATTTTTTTGCAACCGACGGATATCTTCCCAATATATCTCCCATAGGATAAGACAATAAACACAATTCAGGAAAAACAATCAAAGAAGCTTTTTTTTCTTTAGCCAGTTTTATATGTTCAATTATTTTATTTTTATTATATTCTACATCGCCTGAAATAGTGTTAATTTGTGCTAAAACAATATTATTTTTATTATCCATAAACAAATTTTAACACAAAATAAAATCAAAACTTAAAATTGAATAAAACACACCTTTAGATTGAGCCAAAAAAGAATTTTAATGTTATAATTAGCGCAAGGTGATTATGTTTTATGTATAGAGGATTGAAAAACATGAAAAAACTAACAAAATGCTTTATGGCACTTTTTGCTATGCTTGGCGTTTGTATTCCAACTTATGCAAGCGAAGCATCTTTAGTTGTGCCAAACATTAAAGAAAGTCCTTTTGACTATAACCTGCTTCTTGTAGGTATAGTAATTGCACTTTTAGGTGTTGTATTCGGACTTATTGAATTTTTAAAAATCAAAAAAATTCAAGTTCATCCGATTATGGAATCAGTCGGAAACACAATTTTTGAAACATGCAAAACATACCTTGTTCAACAGGGTAAATTCCTTATTATTCTTGAAGTAATAATAGGAATTTGTATTGCATATTACTTTGGCGTTCTTGAAAATATGGGTGCTAAAGGCGTAGGCTTAATTTTATTATGGTCTGTTATCGGTATTTTAGGTTCTTATTTTGTTGCATGGTTTGGAATAAGAATGAATACCCTTGCAAACGCAAGAACATCATTTAACGCACTTCGCTCAAAACCCCTAAACTGCTTAAATATCCCTTTAAGAGCAGGCATGTCAATCGGGGTTTTACTTGTATCAATTGAATTAATATTGATGCTTGTAATTTTATTGTTTGTACCGGGTAAACTTGCAGGCGCTTGTTTTATCGGTTTTGCAATCGGTGAAAGCTTAGGCGCATCGGCACTTCGTGTTGCAGGCGGTATATTTACAAAAATCGCCGATATCGGCTCAGACTTAATGAAAATTCAATTCGGAATTAAAGAAGATGACCCCAGAAACCCCGGTGTTATTGCAGATTGCACGGGAGATAACGCAGGGGATTCCATAGGCCCTTCTGCAGACGGTTTTGAAACATACGGCGTTACGGGCGTTGCGCTTGTAAGCTTTATTTTGCTTGCCGTTAATGATTTTCAAATTCAACTTTTAGCATGGATTTTCACAATGAGATTTTTGATGATTGTAACATCTGTTGTTGCATATCTGTTTAACAATTTGTTTACTTGTATTTATGCTAAAAACTGCGAAAAGAGCGAAAAAAGGTTTGATTTTGAAAGACCTTTGACAAATTTGGTCTGGTTAACTTCAATTTTATCAATCGTAATGACATTTGGGGTAAGCAAATGGCTTTTAGGGGAAATGCCCGATAACTTATGGCTTGTATTATCGTTAATTATTTCATGCGGTACACTTGGCGCTGCATTAATCCCTGAAGCAACAAAAATATTCACAAGCCCCAAAGCAAAACACACAAAAGAAGTTGTTACTGCTTCGCGCGAAGGCGGCGCTTCTTTAACAATACTATCAGGTATTGTATCGGGTAATTTTTCAGGCTTCTGGATTGGAGCAATCATTGTTCTTTTAATGGGGCTTGCATATTATGCAAGTACATATATAGGAAACATAATGATTTATCCTTCAGTATTTGCCTTTGGCCTTGTTGCGTTCGGTTTCTTGGGTATGGGTCCTGTTACAATCGCTGTTGACAGTTATGGCCCTGTTACCGATAATGCGCAATCGGTTTATGAATTGTCATTAATTGAAGAACAAGAAGGCATAAAAGAACAAATCGAGAAAGATTACGGATTCAGCCCTGATTTTGAAAATGCTAAAAAATACTTGGAAGAAAATGACGGCGCAGGTAACACCTTTAAAGCAACATCAAAACCCGTTTTAATCGGTACCGCTGTTGTTGGTGCTACAACGATGATATTCTCTTTAATACTTGTTATTAAAAACGTATTAAATATCACGCCTGAAAGCATCTTGAACCTTTTAAATCCTTATACTCTTTTAGGATTTATCATGGGCGGTGCGGTAATATACTGGTTCTCGGGTGCTTCAATGCAAGCAGTTACAACAGGTGCATACAGAGCCGTTGAATATATTAAATCTCATATTAAATTGGGCGAAGCAGATGATAAAAAAGCAAATCTTGATAACTCAAAAGAAGTTGTTAAAATTTGTACCCAATACGCTCAAAAAGGTATGTTTAATATATTCGTAGCACTATTCTCACTTGCTTTAGCTTTAGCGTTTTTATCATCACCCGTTAAAGATGACTACGCTCCTGTATCATTCTTTGTAAGCTACTTGATTGCAATAGCCGTGTTTGGTTTATTCCAAGCCGTGTTTATGGCTAATGCGGGCGGCTGCTGGGATAATGCCAAAAAAATCGTTGAAGTTGAACTTGAAGAAAAAGGAACCGACTTACATGATGCAACGGTTGTAGGCGATACAGTAGGCGATCCTTTTAAAGACACAAGCTCTGTTGCAATGAATCCCATCATTAAATTCACGACTCTGTTCGGTCTTTTAGCGATGGAAATTGCAATAAGTGCTAAATTTGCAAAATATTCAAAAATATTTGGCGCAATATTTTTAATTATAGCTCTTGTGTTTATAATTCGTTCATTCTATGCAATGAGAATTCCAAAAGGACAAGAAGGCTAGATACTAAAAGGGCTTGTGAATTTCACAAGCCCTTTTTATTTAACCAATTATTTTAAATTTCTTCAAAAGAACTTTTTGGTCTTTTACATACGGGGCAAACAAAATCATCTTTTTCAAGATTAATATCGCCTTCATATATATAGCCGCAAATTTTACATCTGAAACGTTTTTTATTATTTATTTCCTCTATTGAATCATCGGGTGCAATATATGTAGGCGCTGCTTTTGGCGCGCGGCCTTTTATAACATCATGGTAATATTTGTATGTCATTGGAATATTGTTATTGATAATATCACCGTCTGTTATTTCGCCTATAAATAAAGTATGGGTGTCAAATTCAACTTCTTTTACTGTTTTAAGCGTAATATACGCACATGAGTCTTCTACTATTGCAAGGTTATTTACGGTTCTATATTTGATATTATCAAATTTATTCCTGTCTCTGCCTGATGAAAAACCAAATATCGAAATTATTTCGCTGTTTGATTTTTCAGACAGAATTGATATTGCAAACCCTTTATTTTTCTTAATTACTTCATTTGTATAATTTGTATGATTTATACTCACGGCAATCAGGTTATGCGTTAATTGAACCGCACAATTCGCGCAACATCCCGTTGGTCTTGTATTATCCAAGGATGATACAATATATATGCCATACGATAAATCCCATAAAGCTGCTTTGTTAAACATATATTTTCCTTTAATCAATCAAAACAAGCGGTTTAATTAAATCACGCGGTTTGTCTTTCATAAGCATTAAGGCTTCTTCAACGCTTTCAAGACCTTTGAATGTGTGTGTGATTAATTTTTCGGGATGAATCCTGTTAGCTAAAACAAGATTGGCAAGTTTTTCGCTTCTTAAACGTCCGCCGGGCATCAAACCGCCTATTATCTGCTTATGACCCATACCGCAGCCCCACTGAATTCTTGGAATTTTTACATAATCGCCTTCACCTAAATAATTAACGTTTCCTATTTTACCGCCGGGTTTTAAAATTTTTATTGCTTGATCAAACGTGTCGTTATTTCCGCCTGCTATTACTATTTTATCAACCCCTTTACCATGGGTTTTATCCATAATTTGATCTACTATATCACCTTCGCGATAGTTGATTATATCAGTTGCACCGTATTCAAGAGCAAGATTGATACAATTTTGTCTTGAGCCGACGGCATAAATTTTTGCAGCTCCTCTGATAGCTGCCGCTGCAACCGCCATTAATCCGACAGGGCCGATACCGATTACTGCCACATTGTCGCCAAATTGGATATCCGCAAGCTCAACCCCATGGAATCCTGTTGGAACCATATCGCTAATCATACATGCAGCACCTAAATCCATTCCTTCAGGCAAAAGTGCAAGATTGCCATCCGCATCATTTACGTGGAAATATTGCGCAAATACGCCATCTTTAAAGTTTGAAAATTTCCACCCCGAAAGCATACCGCCTGAATGCATCGAATAGCCTCCTTGTGCTTCTAAAGAATTCCAATCCGGAGTAATGGCGCTTACCAATACTTTATCTCCGACTTTAAAATCTTTAACAAGGTTTCCTACTTCAACAACTTCGCCAACCGCCTCATGGCCTAATATCATATTGTGTCTGTCGCCGATTGCGCCTGCCCAAACCGTATGGATATCAGACGTACAAGGCGCAAGCGCTATAGGTTTGCATATAGCATCCTGCGGGCCGCAAACAGGTGTGTCTTTTTCAATCCAGCCTGTTTGCCCTATCGTTAACATTGCAAATCCCTTCATAGATTACTCCTTTTAACAACACATAAAAAACCTTTTAATTGAGATTAGCATATTTAACGCTTTTTTGCAATGCATCAGCTTGATACGAGCTTCAGTCCCGTTATTCCGCATATTATTAAAAGGATGCATAAGATTCTTACTGTATCAACAGGCTCTTTGAACAGTAAAATTCCAAATATTACGGTTCCAATGGTTCCAATACCCGTCCAAATTGCATAAGCTGTTCCTAAAGGCAGATTTTTAAGAGCTAAAGATAAAAAATAAAAACTGGCAATCATCCCAATAATCGTTAAAATCGATGGAATTACCTGGCTGAACCCATGGGAAAATTTAAGCCCTATTGCCCAGCCTACCTCAAACAATCCTGCAATTAACAAATAAATCCAATGCATTTTTTTTCCTTTCATTTAAATATAAAAACCCGGGAGATTCAAAAGTCTCCCGGGTTTTTATCCCTCCGTGTACGCAAAAAATATTATTTTTTGCGGATTTTCTCTCGGACCATGGCCAAAATAATTTGCGGAACCCTAGAAAATCATACTTTAAATTATACCACAAAGTTATCTTCTTCTATGGTTTCTTGTTGTGTTTCTTCTAAAGTTATTTTTTCTTGTGTTTTTTTGTATTTTTGCGCGGTTGTTATCTCTTTTTTTAATTGTTTTTTGTTGATGTTTTTGGATTTTTTTTACATTTTTTGAGTGTTGCTTTTGGAAAAATTTTGAATTATTGTTTCTGTTTTTTTGTATACCAAAATGTTTTTTGGGTTGTTTTTTTGAAAAAGCGTGTTTTTTAGGGGCAGGTTTTGCTTTTTTAACATGCGGCGGTTGTTTTACATTTCTTTGATGAGGGGCTTTATTGTTTTTATGATGGCTTGGCGCTGCAAAACATTCGCTATTAAAACACCCTATACCCATTAACAAAAATCCTGCAACTAAAAATGAAAATAATCTCTTTCTCATACTTTTTCTCCTCTTTAGCTTTTTTAAAAATGTATTTGATTATTATAACGGAGATAATTATAAATTTGTTCAAAATTGAAATTAAAATTTACAAAACCTTATTTTAATAATAGTTACAGTATTTACACGGCAGTAAAAGCAAAGTGCTTTTGAATGCAATCAAGAATTGTTGATGCATATTCATTATGTTTATTATAAAAAATATGAGATGCATCAGGTACTACTATAACCTGATTATTATAAGGGTGTTTGGTTAATGCATTTAATTTATTCATAAAACCTTCAGCATCACCCCCGACTACACTATCTTTTGAACCTATTATAAAAGAACCATTGGGTTTAATTGAATAAAGAGAATTTGTTTCTCCAATACCGCTTATAACAGGACAATTTTTAAGATTATCCGCATGATAAAACCCTAAAACGGCATCTGCACTCATCGGAGAAAACCCGCCAAACATATACGGAAGAATATCGTTTCCTCTGTTTTCATCAACAAATTGTTTTGCAAGATTAAAACACCTGTCAATATCAGGCATTATTTTCCACCAGTGCATAATATCAATCGGAGAGCTTACAATAAAATAATCAACAAAATCATCAGGGGTGTTTCCTAAATAATGAATTATTTTATTTGAGCCAAGAGAATGTCCTGCTAAAATTATATTTTTATAGCCTTCTTTTTTGGCATATTTTACATAGCTTTCAACATCTTCATAAACAACACTAAAGTCATCAAAAACAACCCCCGTATTTTTCTGCTTCCCTGTTGAAAAATCACTGTATGCAAGACAGGAAAAAGAATCCATAGCATGCGCTATAATACATGTTATGCCGTTTTTACTTAAAAGCTCCCCTGTTGCGACCAACAAATCGTTTTGAAAAACATTTGAACAAATCCCGCTCAGCATAATCAAAACATTTTCCCTATTCCCCCCATCAAAAACCGCCCCTTTAAGCTCTAAACCTCTTTGAGTTCTTATTCTTAAAATATCCATAATTTTGCTCCTTATCACACAAATATTTTCAACCCCATCCCTAAAAATAGCAAATACTTATATTGAATTGCGAAATATGCCCATAAGGCATATAATATCAAAAAATCGAGCAATTTTAATTTTTAATACAGCACAATAAAATAAAAAATTTGCGTCTGGCGCGATTCGAACGCGCGACCTATCCCTTAAAAGGGGAGTGCTCTACCTGCTGAGCTACAGACGCAAATTAAATTAAATTTTCAATAAGTGCTGTCTTCTGTTGCTTATTTAATATAACAAGAACAAATTTTTACGTCAAATACTTTTTTACAAAAATTAAAAAAAGATAGCAAAATCGGGTAATGTAATAAAGCATTTATGATTTATCTTTTAAATATAGTTTTTGAAAGGTCATTTATGAAAAAATTGTTATTTTCTTTTTTAGCTTTATCTTTATTAACTTCAATCAGTTTTGCAGCGTGCGATGAATGCAAGATGCCTAAAACTCCTGATTGCAAATGTGAAAAACAATTAAAAGAGTGCTCTCCCTGCGATAAAAATCCTTGTGAAACCAAAAAGGTTGATAAATGCGATATAGATGATGATGAATATTGCACATATAATCAATGTTACTTTGATAAACAATTTATAAAATTAAAAAAAGCTTTGTGCTTAACCGCCCAACAAGAAACCTGCATTGATACATTATATAAAAACTTTAAAGCCGATATGGAAGTTTACCATTCAAGATACAGGGCACAAAAAAATAAGGTTCTTGAAATGATTGAATGTGATAACGATTGTTATAAAGAAGAAGCATCAGTCTTAAAAGAAATTAAAAAAGATGTTAAAGAAAGATGTAAAACATTCAGAAATGACGTAAAAGAATTACTATGCAAGGATCAATACGGATATTTACGCACATTCCAACGTCAGGAAAAAAGAAAAATGAAAAAAATATTCAAATACTCCACTGTTCATAAACTTCCTTGTTGCGATTGTTGTTCTAAATAAAAAATTGAAAGTGTGCGCTATGCACACTTTTTATTTTACAACCTTTAAATAGCCCGACCGGGTAATGTGGTTTATAGACATTAGGCTAATTATGTAAAAATTATGTGTAAGTTAGTATTAATCCATAGTTAATTAAAGCCTTCCATGGAATACGAACGATATAAAAGAAAGGACGTTTAAATGTGTCAGCAAGCGGCTGTTAATATGACGGCAAAAGAGATTAAGGTTGTTATAGTTGAGGATTATAAGTTAACGAGGGTCGGGTTAAGATATGCTCTAAATGAGATTGAAAACATCAACGTAATAGCGGAGGCGCAAAATGCCGAAGTCGGGCTTGAAATAATAAAAAAAGAAAAACCCGATGTTGTTTTGATGGATTTGGGATTACCGGGCATAAACGGGCTTGAAGCAACTCAAAAGGTTAAAATGATTTCACCCGATACCAAAATAATCATCCTGACCTCCCATGATAGAGAAGAAGAAGTTATAGCGTCTTTAGGATGCGGTGCAAGCGGTTATTGTTTAAAAGACATTGACCCTGTTACGTTATCAAACGTAATTAAAAATGTTGCAAAAGGCGCTTGCTGGCTTGATTCAAACATTGCACATCTTGCTCTTAAATTTTTCCCCAAACCCGAAAACACTGAAATCGCAGGTGTCAGTTCTTCGGGTGAATCAAAAACAAAGTTAACCGAAAGGGAAAACGAGGTTTTAAAGCTATTGGTACAAGGAAAGTCAAATACGCAAATTGCGCAGGAATTAATTGTTTCAGTGCACACAGCAAAAGCACATGTATGCTCCATCTTACAAAAGCTCTGCGTTGATGACAGAGTACAAGCGGCAGTTAAAGCTATAAAGGAAGGATTGGTTTCCGTATAGCATAAATGCTGCAAACTCGGGATAAAGGCGGATGTGAAAATATCCGCTTTTATTTTTCCCGAAATATTATACAATAGTGTTATGGGATTAAAGAAGAGAAAGAACAAGTTTATATTTTTGATGTTTATATTCGTTTTTGCGCTTATAACAATACCTGTTCTTGATTTTTTAAAATTGGAATCGCATTATTTTTTAATTTTTTTATGCGTAATGATATTTGCGCTAATTTGTGTGTATTCTTATAAATATTTGATTGAAAACACGGGAAAAACAAAGATGCAAAAGGCGCTTGGCAGGTATCTTTCTTATGATGTTATGAAAAATGTTGTTAAAAATATTGATAACATTTCTCTTGGAGGCAAGAGAACGGATATTACGGTTTTGTTTGCGGATATAAGGAATTTTACTTCGATTTCAGAAAAAATGGATGTAAAAACGACAACAAAAATTTTAAATGAATATTTCAGTGCGCTTGTTCCCGTAATTGAAGAAAATAACGGAATTTTAAATAAATTTATGGGAGATGCGATTTTGGCAATTTTTGGCGAACCCAAAAAAACATCCAACCATGCGCTTGATGCTGTCAGGTGTGCGGATAAAATGCTTAAAAAAGTTAAACATCTTCAGGAAAAATGGATGGATGAAGGAAAGCCAAAAATTGAAATCGGCATAGGAATTTCATCGGGCGATGCTTTTATAGGCAATATCGGTTCAAAAGAAAGGTTTGAATATACCGTCATAGGTGATACCGTTAATACTGCAAGCAGAATTGAAAATTATAATAAAGTTTATAAAACCAATTTTTTAATAAGTGAAGAAACTTATGACAGAGTAAAATCAAATATAGATGTAATAACGATTAATAATGTTTCTATAAGAGGAAAAGCAAATAAAATTAACCTTTATGAGGTTGTAAGGCTTGCTAAATAAGGTTTAGGGTTTTGAATTTTGATGAAATATATGAAAAAATAAAAACGGCAACAACGCTTGAGATAAAATATCAATACATAGATTTTGACGGGAGAAAAACAAATTTTTCAAAATTTATGGTTGGTATTTTGTATGAAGTTTTAAAAAAAATAAATAAAACCGAAAAGCAAAATATAGCTTCCCTGATAACTCTTTTTGAGCAGTACAGGACGGATGATATTTTTAACCGCAAAAAAACAATAGAAAAAACCCTTGAAACATTTGCAAGATTAAGAAAATTAATTAAACCGAAAGAAAAAGAAGAATCGAAAGAAAAAAAGGAATTTCAAGAAGAAATTGAAGAAATCGATGTTGCTTTTGTTAAAGGCGTAGGGCCTAAACTTGCCAAAATATTCAATAAAATGAATATTTTTAAAGTTAAAGATTTAATTGAATACTATCCCAAAAAATATATTGACTATATCGGATGTACAAAAATTAAAAATCTAACCCTTGGGCAGCAAGTTACGCTCTATGGTATAATTTCAGGAATTAAACACTATACAACCCCTAAAAAACTTACCATATTTACGATATATATTAAAGATTCAACGGGTATGATTCCCGTTAACTTATTTTTAAAAACAAATAACCGAAAATTAATAGAACATTATAAAACAATGTATCCTATAAATTCCATGGTTATGGTTTTAGGTAAGGTAAAATTTGACAGCTACAGTTCAACAACAACTATTGATAAACCTCAAATTCAGGTTCTGAGCGAAAATTCAGATATTGATTACGGCCAAAATAAGATAATTCCCGTTTATTCTCTTGTTGAAGGGTTAAATTCAAAAATCCTGAAAAACGCAATAAACAATGCTCTTTCAAAATTTCAAGATAAGATATATGATCCGTTGCCCGATGAGATTTTAAAAAAATTAAATTATATAGAAAAAAAACAGGCCTTAATTGATATCCACAATCCCAATACAAAAGAAGAAATCGAGCGCGCAAGAACAAGGCTTGCTTTTGAAGAATTGTTCTCAATGCAATTAAATCTTGCGCTTTTGAGGAAAAAGGTTTCAAATAGTGAATCAATCAAACTCGAAATTAAAAAAGGCGGACTTGTTGACAGGTTTATAAAAAATCTTCCTTTTGAATTAACAAACGGGCAAAAACACGCCATAGACGAAATCTTAAAAGATTTAAATTCAAAAATTCCCATGCAAAGACTTCTTCAAGGAGATGTTGGTTCGGGTAAAACCGTTGTTGCCTGTGTTTGTCTTTTGTGCGCTATTGAAAACGGATACCAAGGGGCGATTATGGCGCCTACCGAGATTTTAGCAATACAACATTTTAAAAATTTTTCTTCCTGGCTAACGCCACTGGGGCTTAGTGTAGGGCTTTTCAGCGGCAAAAACAGCGCTAAAATAAAACGAGAAATGAATCTAAATTTAAAAAACGGACAAATCCATGTTGCGGTAGGAACCCATGCGCTAATCCAGGAAGGAGTTGAATTTAATAACCTCGGAGTAATTGTAATAGATGAACAGCACAGATTCGGCGTTAAACAACGAAGTGCGCTTTTAAACAAAGGTAAAATGCCTCAAATGCTTAATATGACAGCAACTCCAATCCCGAGAACCCTTGCTTTAACACTCCATGGCGACCTGGATATTACAACAATAGATGAACTCCCGAAAAACAGAAAGCCTGTAATCACTTCTCTGGGGGGAATTCAGGAAAGAAAAAAAGCGTATGATTTAATTAAAAAAGAGATTTTTTTCAAACATCAAGCCTATATCGTCTATCCTTTGATTGAAGAATCGGAAACATTGAGCGCTAAAGCCGCAACAATCGAAGCTCAAAAATTAAGAGAGGGAGAATTCAGCGGCTATCGCGTGGGGCTTTTGCACGGGAAAATGAGTCCCGATGAAAAAGACGAGGTTATGAATGATTTTAAAAATCAAAAATACGATATTTTAGTTGCAACAACGGTTGTTGAAGTCGGGGTGGATAATCCTAATGCCACGGTTATTGTTATTGAAAATGCCGAACGATTCGGCTTATCGCAGCTTCACCAGCTAAGAGGAAGAGTTGGAAGGAGCGAAAATCAATCATACTGTTTTTTAATAAATCAAAGCCCTTCAATTGAAGTTAGGAAAAAGCTCGATATTATGACAAAAACAAATAACGGTTTTATAATTTCGCAACATGATTTAAATCTTAGAGGTCCCGGGGAGTTTTTGGGAGTTAAACAATCAGGTCTTCCTGATTTTAAAATTGCTGATTTAATTAACGACAGCGAAATACTGGAGCTTGCGCGAAAAGAAGCTTTTGATTTTGTTCAGAATAAGAATATAGACGACTATCCGCTTTTAAAAAACGAAGCTTCAAGCTACAACATGTTTAGAGGATAATTCTAAGGAATGGTATAATAAGGCTCGGAGTATAAATTAGGAATTTTCACGCCAAGAGATTTTTTCTCAATTATTTTATTGTTATTTACATCAATAGTAAATCTGTAAACTTGAAAACCGCTTCCTATAAAGGCTTCACTTAAAATTGTTTTCCAATTTCCGTCTTCTTGTTTTTGTGCAATTCGAACTGTCGGCTCATATAATCCTTGCTTTTCATTTATGATTTCACTTGGTCTTATTATGGTTGTTTCGCTCAAACATAAACCGTCTTGAAGCCTATTTGTTGCAATATTATATTTTTCAATAATTTTTTCATCAGGTTTATTTATATAAACTTTTTTACTTGTCGCCCTTTTTCTTTGAGGTGTTATAAGCTGCGCCTCAGGGGAAAGTTCATATTTTGAAAAGAATGTAGACGATTTTAATTCCCCTTTTTTATATTCAAGCTCAAAAATACCGTCTTTATTTTCCGCAATCATAATACCATTATAGGGTTTATCTTTATACATTGCTTTAGCATCTATAAATTCGCCTTCTTTTTTAAATTCATCAACGGACATCTTCTGTTTTTTAATTGATGCCATATTTTCAAGCGCTAAAATATCAAGCCCTTTGAAGGAAACTTCTTTTTTGGTGTTTATATTTTTATTATTTTTAAAATTAAAACTTTTATGATATGGATTTTTATATCCGTCTATTTTTGCAATTTTCATTTAACTTATTTTATATCCTAACAACTTGCGCCATATATAAAAATACCAAAAACATAATTTTTTGTTAAATCAGTTAATCAATTAACGTAAAATCCTTGCCCAGTTTATTATATACTTCATTAATTAAATCCCCCGGTTTAATATTTAACCCTTCGGATATTTTGCACAACGTTGTAAGGTTAATATCATTACATAATCCGAGTTCTGCTTCTCTCCATGTAGATTTAGACATTGAGCTTTCGGCAGAAATTAAATAAATTGTTTTATTCAAGGCAATTCTTTTTGCTTTAATAATTTTGCCTATGGTGTTTATCAGTTTAATTTTATTATTTTTAAAATCCGCTTGCATATATTTTATCCTAGTGTTAAATTAATTTTATTAGGCTGCTGTGGCAGCCTAATTTAAAAATTAAAAAGGAGAATACACACATGGGCAAAAAAAGCGCATTTACCTTAGCTGAAATTTTAATCGTTCTTGTAATCATTGGTGTTTTGACTATGATACTTTTACCTGTGGCATTTCAGAGTTCTCCCAATGAAGACGTTATGAAATTTAAAAAAGGATATAATACTCTTTCAACCGCAATTAAAGAACTTGTTTCATCAGATAAATATTATCAAGATGGCGACTTAGGGATTAAAACAGGAGGAGAATTGGTTGACAGCCCTTCACAATTATGCGAATCATTTGCCGATATCATAACAACAAAAAAGAAAAATTGCCCGAAAGAAGGTTCATCAAGCTACACAAGTCTTGGAAATACATACGCAACTTTTGACACTGCTTCTTGGGATGCTGATGGACTCGATATAAAACCTTTAATAGATGAATCTTGTAAAAAATTAACCTCCGATTCAAGTGAACAAATAGTTACAACTGATGGAATTATTTATTTTGACCCTGCCCCGGGTGTTCATTTTGGAATCAAGGGAGGAGATTATTTTGAAGATATGGAAGATAGAGAAGAAGAAGATTGGGATAAAGACAGATATTTTGGCGGCAGACACAAAGACGAATTCGGTTTTGACAGAATATATAAAATTTTTTGCATGGATATAGACGGCATAAACAAAGGCGAAGACCCCTTTGCCTTCGGAATAAGAGCAGACGGAAAATTATACAACGGCCAAAGAGCCGACGAATGGCTGAATAAAAAAATTCAAAAAGAATAAATGAAAAAAGGTTACGGAAGTTATCCGTAACCCAAAAAACCGTAAATTGAGAAGATGCCGGTTTTTTATTTTACTTTTTTGCCAAAAGCGATTGTTATCTTTTCTTTCGGGTTAACTTTTGCAATTGGCATGCCTGAACCGTCGATTAGGTAAGCAAATTCATCGCCTGTTGTTTGGAATAAGCCCATTGTACCTGATAGAGCGGTTCTTGTTAAGTCAACAGGGGCTTTGAATGCTGTTTTGATAGCATCTTGATAGCTTCTTCCCGCTGCTTTAAATTTAGCACCAAGAAGCTCTGATGTACCAACACCTGTTTGATCAAGGAAGCTTTCAGCAGCATTTGAAATACCTATTGCAGCACCACCGATTGTTCTTCCTGCTGTACCGATTAAAGTACCCGTCCAAGTGAAAGGAAGTTGTACAAGTCTTAAAATCGGGTTGATTTCTTTTTGTCTTTGAACCTGAGCAGTTAAGATTTGTTTTGGAAGCGCAGCTTTGCAGCCTTTGCAGTTGATAATTTCATTGAATGATAATCTTAAAGCGCCGGGGCAGTTTTTAGAAGGTCTTGTTACTTCTACAACCTTACCTCTAACGGTTGAACCGCAAGGGAATACAACGCCGTCAATCGTAATTTCACTTGTTGTGGTTGCGGCAAATTGTTCGCCTACGTTAACATGTTTTGCATTAACTATATCATTCATTGTTAATTGCAGTGTCGGAATTTCAACTTTTGCTTCTCTTTCAATGTATGTTTTTCCGCCTAAGTCTTGAGCGCAGGTTTTAGAGCTCTTATCGTAACCGCCTGCAACTCTGACGCCTTGAAGCATTGAGCTTGCTTCAGCACGGGTTGTTTTGTCGTTAGGACGAATGAAGTCTTGATTTCTTTCATTTTTCAATGCACCGTTTTGAATGGCCTTAGCTACACATTCTCTTGCCCAGCAAGGAACGGAAGCACCGTCTTTATATTTTGATAAGATTTCGTTTGCTTTTGCTTCATCCATAGGACAATTGATACCCTTGGACATTATTGTTAATGCTTCGGCACGAGTGATATTTTCATTAGGATAGAACATATCATTTGATTTTCCCGCAATCATATCTTCAGCGACACCTTTTGAAATAAAGTCATGCGCCCAGTGGTTTTTAGGTACATCTTTAAATGTTAAATTATCGCAAGGCGAAGTTGCATCAAGGTTGTATCCTTTAACAACCATTGTTGCCATCTCAGCACGCGATACTTTTCTGTTGGGTTTAAATAAACCGTCAGGATATCCTTCCAAGACACATTGTTCGGTTAAGCGGTTAATATCGCAGCTTGCCCAGTAGCTGTTATAAACATCGGGATACTGTTGAGAAGCTACATCAGCTGCAGCACCGGTGAAGCCAAGAGCTTCAAAAGGTTCTTTTGTAACTTGAATTACATTCATGTGAGTAGTTGAGCTGATATCGGGCCCGTCATTACATTCGTATGTCGGTAAATCATCCGAATTAATGACAGGGGCAGCACCGCCCGTAGGACATCCGCATTCAACAGGGACGCCTCTATAGTTAGGAACAAGAAGCGAATCGTTGATTTTAGCGTTATTTCTCATCTCCCCCACCTGAGACGAGTTAGAATTTGAATAAATTGCATTAGGATATGCATAAGTTTGTTGATTTAGCGGTTTTGATTCAATACAGGGAGCAGCAGCACCTGTTTGGCATCCGCAATCATCATTTGTTTTGCAAGGATCGCATTTTTTTTGGAACAATCCTTTCTTTTCACAAGCACAATCTGCTTGTTTGCATTTTGAACATGTTGCATTATCAGGTGTTACTATTTCAGATTTTTTATCACATCCGCAATCGCTTGTAACCGGACATGCAGCAAATGTCATAGGTACGCTTAGTGCAAGTGAGCAAAAGGCTAAAGCGCTGCCTAGCATGATTTTTCTTTTAATTGTCATTTTTCCTCCTTTGCGTTGCATTTATTTTTACATATTAATAACGCACAATTTTATTTTAAAATTATGCGTTTTATTTAATTTGTATTCATTACCATAAAAGGTTATCTGAAATGCTAATTTTATAACAAAAGAAGAAATCTACATTTTATTTATCCGATAAAACAGCTTTTTATCAAGCAATTTGTGCTCAATTATCAAATCAATTATATTTTGCTTGGAAAATTTACACACATTACAGTTGCTTAGCTTCGATAATATATATAAAATTTTATACCTGTCAACGCAAAATTCCTGATTACCATAATTAAAGGCAAAAATTTCCTTACTGCACATCAACTCTATTCCGCCTTTCATGACTTTTGGGGAGATAATTAATTCTTTCCATCATAATCAACTATATCATTTTATTTAATAATATGCTACTGTATATATGTTTGACATTTTTTATACTTATATATTATTTTATCCCAACAACTCCACAAAAAGTTCGCCAAGCAAAAATAATTAAAAATTTTTTTAACATTTATTAATAAAAACCACAAAAATATTTTAAATTTTAAATTCATACTGCTCCGGCAATCCTTTTTAGTATCTCATAAATTTGTTATTATTCGGTTCCGTTTTTTAATATTCTTATAGTAAATTTATTTTATCGAATGCTTTTTGTTGTATTGGATGGAGCGCATGTAGGCGCTGTCTTTTTCGAAGCGTTGTTTGTATAGTTTTTCGAAATTTTCCTGTGAATATTTGTAGTTTTCAAAAGTCAGCATTATTGCTTTGTTTACCAGGAAAAATGCAAAAGGCAGGGTTAGGATAAATATAAAAGCGAATAAAATGATGTGGGCAATAAGTTGATTTTTTTTATTTTTGATTTCTTTTTGTTTTTCGACGTCAATTTTTGTTTGAATGGCGTCGTTAATATATGCCACTCTCTCATCAAGTGTCATTGAATCGATAATAGGAACAAATTCGCGTGAAATATATACTATATATTTTTTCAAAGCGCTGTTTTCATTTTGCTCAAAAATATCGTCCTGTTCTTTTTGAGTTTGATTTTCTATTTCGGGTTCTATTTCAGATTCCGTATCAGCTTCAATGTTTTCATCCGCTGAATTTTGATTATCTTCTTCAGCTAAAGAAAATTCTTTAGGCATTTCATTGTAGTCTTTTTGAAACATGGATGTATCGTCAAAATTATTATCTTGTTTTTGATTTTCTTCCAAAATAAAACTCCTTTTAAACTTTTTAAATTATATCATGTTTTTAAAAAACGCAAAATAAATACCAAAAGCTAAAATATGGTATAATAATGCTATGATAATTTTGATTTTAGGAAATAATTACAGCGCGAAGAGTTTTTATAATTTATTTTCAAAAGATAAAAATAACATAGTCTTTTCGACAATTCATAATTATTCAAATTGTGTTGATTTAAATTCAAATAAAGATATAATTGATTTTTGCGAAGCAAATGAGGTAAATTTTGTTTTAATAACAAATCCTAAATATTTAATCTCGTCTTTGCAAGAAGAACTCTCAAGGCTTGATATAAGTGTTTTTTCTCCTTCGTGTGATAGTCTTGGAATATTTAGCTCTAAAATAAAAGCTAAAAGGTTTATGTATAAAAATAAAATTAAAACCCCTAAATTTCAAGTTATAGATAAACCGCAATCAGCAATTGAATATATTAAAACAACAAATACCCCTCAGGCAATAAAACCTGATGAGCATACATATCAAGAGTGTTCTAAATTTTGCGAAACATATTCTAAGGCACAAAAAATAATTAACGATTTATTTACCTGCGGGAATAAAAAAATACTTATTGAAGATTATATTGAAGGGAAAAATATAAGCGTCTGGGCCATATCAAACGGATATGATTTTAAAATTATTTTATCAAGTTTAAAATATCAGGACGATGCTGCTCTTGTTAATTCTTCCGTTTTAAATGAAGAATTAAAAATTGAAATTGAAGATAATTTTATAAATCCGACGATTCAAGCTTTGAATTTTCAAGATGAAGAATATGTGGGGATAATCGGCTTTGATTTTATTTTAACAAAAGATAATCAGCTGTATCTTTTAAATTATAACGGCTTTTTTGATGAAATTAATGTTGATTTTTTCACAAAAGGCTTTGAAATTAACTGGATTGATGTTTTTGAAAGCGCAATAGTGGGAGATGTGTTTTTAAAACATGATTTTAAAAATCATAAAAATACAATGCTTACCGTAAGACAAAATGAAAAAATTGAATTTTTAGGCGCAAACACCATGACTAACCTTGAAAGATATTTAAAAGAGCTTGATTACGATTTAACTTTATATGATGAGGCAAAAAAAATATGGAAATATTAAGCATTATCCCTGCAAGAGGCGGCTCTAAAGGAATTAAGAGAAAAAATTTAAAACCGATTTTAAATAAACCCTTAATAGCTTATTCTATTGAAGCTTCGCTAAAATCAAAATATATAACAAAAACAATTCTTTCATCGGAAGATGATGAAATTCTTCAAACAGGCAAAAATTACGGAGCCGAGATCATAAAAAGACCTTATGAATTGGCGCTTGATGAAGCAAAAACGGCTCCTGTTATGCTTCATGTACTCGAAGAATTAGAAAAAGAAGGATATAGCGCGGATTATGTGGTTCTTTTACAGCCGACCTGTCCCCTTAGGGATGAAAATTACATAGACAAAGCTTTTGAATATTATTTCGAAAAACAAAAAGAAGGCTTCGACAGTTGTTTTGGCGCATATAGCTTTGGCTATACCCATGCGAAATGGAAAATTTTACACAACAATAAGTTGGAAGCTTTGTATGATTTCAGATTGCGCCCAAGAAGACAGGAAGAAGAACAGCACTACAAAATGATATGTGAAAACGGAGCTTTTTATGCGCTTAAATGGGATACTCTAAAAGAAGTAAAAGATTTTATAGGCTATAATCCCGCTGCATACATTACCCAAAGAATTATTGATATTGATACTGTTGATGATTTTAAAAAGGTGGAAGAAATTTTAATCAAGAGAAATGAAAATGCTTAAAAAATTAGTTTTAAAGCTGATTTCAATTTATCGTTTTTTTTCAAAATACACTCCTTCGGTATGCATATATGAGCCGACATGTTCAAAATATACCTATGAAGCAATTGAAAAATTCGGACTTTTAAAAGGGATATATTTAGGAATAAAAAGAATTTTAAGATGCCATCCTTATCATAAAGGCGGCTATGACCCCGTGCCTGATAAATTTCACTGGTAGATAAAAACCTTGCGCGAGCAATTTTGTTTCCTGCCTAAACCAAGCAGGTGGGTGAGCGCCAGGGTGCATCCATTTCCATTTATTCTTGAAATTACTTTCAAGTGGTCTACTTCAAACACCTAGCATATGCGACTGAGCAATTCTCTCCCTATTATAAAAGATGTAGGAACAAAATTGTAAACTCGCACAAGGCTAATTTTATTATAACATATTTTATGATAAAATCTAACAAAAGGAGTTTTATATGAAAAAAATATTACTTATTACGGTTTTAATGTTAGGAGTTATTTTTATAGGCAGCGCAAAGATAGGAGCACAAATGAACAATGAAATTACACAGGTTCGTGCACAACATATTTTAGTGCCGGACGAAAATGAAGCAAAAGCAGTCAAAAATGAAATTGAAAGCGGAAAAATTACTTTTGAAGATGCGGCAAAAAAGTATTCCGAATGTCCTTCTAAAGCAAACGGCGGAGATTTAGGATATTTTGGGCGTGGAATGATGGTTAAAGAATTTGAGCAGGCAGCATTTGACGGCACTGTAGGTAAAGTCTCGAACCCAGTTCAAACGCAGTTTGGTTGGCATTTAATAAAAGTAATTGATAAAAAATAGTTTTAATTCGAGGGGTTTATCCCTCGAATTTTTTTAAAAAAATTTTTTGTAACGGTTGACAAAAATATTTTTATATGATACAATAGAAAAAATTTGAGAAATCGGTTAGGTTTTCAAGTTTTTGTAAGGTGATTTGATTTAATTTAACCAAATCAAGGTGAGAAAAAGTTAGTGTCAGAGGCAAAACAGCATTTGACATGATTATCTTGTGTAGAAAGTGTGAATGTTATGGAAAAAATTCAAGCTTTAACAGTAAAAGAACAACCAAGACAAAAAAGTAATCTTATTCCTGCGGCTTTAATCGGTGCTGCAATGGGTAGTGGCGCACGCTACGTTATTCCTACAAAAGTTGAAGCAAAAAATTTATTAAATAAAGAAACATTTGACACTTTTGTTTCTTCTGCTGCTACAAAAACAAGAGGCGCAAACCGTTCAATCCTAACTTTTGCGGCAATAGGTGCCGCACTTGCAGCAGGAATCAGTGCAATTGCAAATATAACAAAAAAATCAAGCAACGATAACACTCAATATACAAAATTAGGCGCTTTAATGGATGCTTCTCCGGTTGCTTGTGAAATTTTATGGTATGAAGCATAAAATTTTATAATAATAGTTAAATAAAAAAGCTTCTTTTAATTAAAAGAAGCTTTTTTATTTGTTCCAAAATTTATTTATTGTCTTAAATACTTCTAAATACATCTGCACGGATTCAGGCGTAGAAGATAAAATCAAATTTACAAGTTCTTTTTTTGTATTATCGTTTTCCATATTTTTATCAAGTTTTATACCGAAATCTTCTAAATTAAACTCTAAAACAACAGCCATTTTTAAAAAAGACTCGGCATTCATAGTTGAGAGTCCACGCTCAACTTTGCTTAGATAATTTTTTGAAATATCTATTTTTTCGGCAAGCTCTTCTTGCGTCATTTTTTTATTTGTTCTTAAAGTTTTGACAATTTTTCCAAATGCAGATTTATCAATCATATAATATTCCTTTTTTATTAATATAAATACAATTTGATTATTTTTAAATCTCCAATTGTGTTACTTAATAAAAAAAGAATATTATTTGATTATTTTTAAAATCCATGTAATAATCATATATAGTTATTTAAAAATAAAATAATATAATTTGATTATACAGGAATAAAATATGCGAAATTCTTACAAACCCGCCTTCTCCCTCATAGAACTCACATTTGCATTAGTTGCAATATCAGTGGTGTTGGCTGTGTTTGTGCCTGTGATAACGTCAAGGTTTGCATCTGAGAGTCCTGTGGTGTCAAGATCGGGGTTGTTGATAACTTCTCAGGATTGTGGGATTAGTTTTGAGAATGGGTATGGGTTGGAGTGTACTTTGTGTTATGGGGAGGAGTCATGTGTAACATGTGGAGGTAGTTGTCCTTTGGGTATGAGGAAGAATGTAGAAAGGTGTGATTGTGAGTAGGTTTAGGTTTGGAATATTTAGGATGTTTAGGATGTTTAGGATATTTGGAATATTTAGAATGTTTAGAGGCAGGTTGTTTGCTTTTTCTTTGATAGAGATTATGGTAGCTTTGCTTGTTGTTGCGATTATTGTTGCAGCTTTGGCTCCTGTTATAACGAAGAGGTTAACGGGAGGAGTTGTGGGTAAAAGCAGGATATCGACAAGTTGTAGTTCTTTGTTTCCCGATGGATATTGCGGGATGTGTTATCTTAATCCTAAAAGTTGTATAGTGTGTACTAAGACATGTAAGAGTGATGAGTTTCAGAATGTAAGTGAGTGTAGTTGTGTTAAGTGTAGTATTCATCATAATGATTCTAGTTGTGTAAGGTGTAATTCTAAGTATTGTGTTCAGTGTAAGCAGGGGTATTATTTAGATAGTAATAATAAATGTACAATATGTCCTAGGGGGTATTATTGTTATCAGGATAATAGTGGTGGAGTTAATGGTGATGGTGGTGTGTCTATTAAAAACCATGTCCTAAGGGTTATGCTGTGCCTAATGAGGGGATGAGTGCTTGTGTTGCATGCGCTAAGTCAACGTCAGGTGTTCAGGGGAGTGTTGCAATTAATGAGGGAAGTGTAAATTGTACTTTGTGTACTAATGGGTATTATGCATCAGGTTCTGCTCAGGCTGTTTCTTGTAATAAGTGTCCTAAGGGGTATTATTGTCCTAATGGTAAGTTGATAGCTTGTGCTAAGGGGTATTATTGTCCTTCTGGAAGTTCATCACAGAAGGCATGTCCTGCAGGTAAATATTCTTCATCAGCAAATGCTTCAAGTTGTTCAACATGTCCAAAAGGAACTTATTCTAATGCAGGTGCAAGTTCGTGTATATCATGTCCTAAGGGATCTTATTCATCAAGCAGTGGAAGTTCATCATGTACTAAGTGTGCTAAGGGGTATTATTCATCAAGTACGGGAAGTACGTCATGTATAAAGTGTTCTGCAGGATATTATTCAAATACGGGAGCAAGCAGTTGTACTAAGTGTTCTGCAGGGTATTATTCTAACTCAGGAGCCGGTAGTTGTTCTAAGTGTTCTGATAAATTTGAGCATTGTGTTGAGTGCAACAACTCTAAGTGTACAAAATGTGAGGATGGATATGAACCAAGTGAGGATGGAACGGAATGTGAGAAGAAGGGGTGTCCTGATAAGACGGTTGAGATAGAGGCAGGAGGGAAGAAGTTGTGTGTTACGCAGTATAACATGGGGGATGATGCTTCGTTTCCGTTATCAGGGGTTACTACCGTAAGTACAGGAAATAATTGTAGTGCTAACGCTTGTTGTTGGAAGGGAACTACATCAAGTATCTGCAATTCCGATAATGGTGGCTATAGCGGATGTGGCAGAACGGTATGCACTCATCCTGCAGCAGAAATTGTATGTGCTAATTTAAAATATGACGATAGAACTTGGAGATTACCCACCAGTGCTGAGCTTGAAAGTTTTACTTCCTATTCAATCAATAAAGGTGCTTCAGGCTTAATGTTGTGTGACTACTACTCAGGTTATGGCTCTGCGATGTGCCGCAAACTCGATAGTGCCTGTTCGGGCGCGGACTATAGTCTCTGCAACCCGAGCAGCGTATGGAGCGGTACGCTTTATGGCAATAGCAGCGCTTTCTATAACTACTTGAGTCAAGGTTTTTGGTCCTGGAAACGCTACAACAGGAGTTACGCGAGGTCGGCGCGTTGTGTTACGGAGCTTGAAGAAGAATAATTTAATATTTAATAACAGTTTTCGGGAGCTTTTTGCTCCCGTTTTTTTTGCTGTATTGTACCTGTTATAAAATTACCGGTGTTATTTATTAGATTTATTTTAATTACATCCAATCGTTGACCTGGGCTTTTTGGTGGGTTTGGATGCAGATTGAGCATTTTTCGCAATCGAGGTAGTTTATTTTGGAGCAGTTGTTAAGGCTGCTTCCTAATCTTGCACGGTAGTCGTTAACAAGCATGGGGCAGGAATAAACGCCGCTTTGGGAAACTATTCTTGAATTGTAGCAGTCGAGTTTGTCAAATTGCATATTTTCAACAAATTCAACCTGGCTTGTTTCGTCGTTTTTAGTGAAGAAAGGGATGATTTTTAAGTTTATGTCTTCAAGTTCAAAACCTTTTTTAAAAAAGAACTCCCTAAATTCTTTAAATATTTCTTCTCTTGATCTGTTTTTATAGTTAATTACGCTTATAATCGGGTTAAATTCGTATTTTAAAAGACTGAATATAGCACACAATGCTTTTCTGTAGCTTCCTCTTGAGCGGTACATATCGTTTTCTATTTCATCAGTTGAATCAAGGCTGATTCTATAGATAGTTTCAAATTCGCTCTCGTCGTCTATTTTTTTTAAAAATCTTGCTTTTTTATCGTTAATCATAACCCCGTTAGACATTATTGTGGTGTTTGAAATTTTAAGGCACATTCTTAGTATTTGGTTAAAATCGGGGTGCATTAAGGGTTCGCCGCCTGTTAAATAAATTGAATTTAGTTTTTGTCCTTTGACTAATAAAAGTGCCTGTTTGATTTTATCTATATTTATAAAATCTTCTTCTTTTTTGTAGGGATTTTTTTCGATATAGCAATATTTGCATTTTAAATTGCAGGTTTTTGAGCAAAGTTGAAAAAATAAATTTTTTAGCTCCTTTAATTCTACCTTTGGCGGCGTCATAAACATAATTTTTTGATTTTGCATGTTGTTCTCCTTGGATTGCTTTAAGATAAGCTTTTTGCCCGGCTTTATAAGTTCGCGCTTTGATTATTGTATGAATTATTAATGTAAATTAAAATTAGTCAATCGGGTATATTTAAATTTTTTGTGGAATTAAAATTATGTTGCTTTTAAAAAAAATAAAAATTTGCTATACTAATCTTTAGAGAAAGGCGGATTTATGAGTGAAAATATTAATTACGGCAAACGCTGGTATGATAGAGATCCTATTTTAAAAGAAGCGCTTGAGCTTTTAAGATTGTCCTCGGACGAGCAAAAAGAGCAGGCAAAAGACTTCATGTTAAAATTACAGGAAGATGTTGCACAGGATGTAATTGAGAGAATTTATGAAATTGTAACCCAATACCAAGGAAGAGGAAACCGCTGGTATGATAATGACCCTGTTATGATTAAGGCGGTTGAAATGCTTCGTCAAGCTGACCCTAAAACTCAAAGAGTTGCAGCGCTTAAATTATTGCTTGCGTTGGAAAAAAACAGTTTTGATTAAAAATTATGATTAAGGATGTCCAAAATCAAAAAGATTTAAGAAATATACCAATCCAAAAAGTGGGGGTTAAGGATGTTGAAATTCCTCTTATAATTGAGAGGAAGCCTGAAAATAGTACAAACATTCCCCTTGAATCTGTTTATGCAAAAGTTAAAATGTCCGTGAGTCTGCCTTCTCATTTCCGCGGAACGCATATGTCGCGTTTTCTTGAAATTTTAAACAAGTACAAAAAAGAGAGTCTTTTATCAACTGATATTGAGCAGGTGCTGTTTGATATGAAAAACAGATTAGATGCTCAAAATGCTTATGTTAAGTTTGATTTTAAATATTTTATAAATAAAAAAGCGCCGATAAGCAATCTTGAATCCTTAATGTGCTATGATTGTGCTTTTGAGGGGGAAGTTGATGAAAATTGCAATTATAAATTTTATTTAATTGCAAATGTTCCAATGACTACTCTGTGTCCTTGTTCAAAAGAGATTTCAAAATACGGGGCACACAATCAAAGAGCATTGTTAAAAATAAAAGTAAGTTATGATAACGATAAACACATTTGGCTTGAAGATTTGATTAAAATGGCAGAATCCTGTGCATCGTGTGAAATTTATCCTCTTTTAAAAAGAGAAGATGAAAAATATGTAACGGAATGTGCCTATGAAAACCCGAAATTTGTTGAAGATGTAATAAGAGACGTTGTTTTAAAATTAAATGAAAATGAAGTAATTAATTTTTATGAAGTAGAGATGCAGGCATTTGAATCTATCCATAATCACAATGCCTGGGCGTATCAAAAATGCTATAAAAAATAATTATGATTGAAGTAAAAAATATAATTTTCATAAAATCGCACATAAGTTTAATAAAATGCGTTATTTGCTTTATTAATCATCTTTTGCCGCTGAGATTAAAATTTACGAATGAAAGTTTTGTAATTTTAACGGATAAAAAAGTTCAAGCAACGCTTACTCTTGATAAAGACACAAAAAGCCATACCCGCTTTAAAATTACAAAATTAATACTTGAAGAAAATTCTTCATTTGCCTTTAAACAGCTTGTAAATTATGTTATTTCAAGATATCGCGCCATGGGAGCAGCGCAGTTTTATGCCGTTGTAGATGAAAAAGATGCGCAATTGTTAAATATTTTCAAAAACGAATTAAATTTCAGATTGTGCGGATGTGAATATTTATATCGTATAGATTCGATTGATTCAAACTATGGAATTATCCTTAAACCCTTAAAAAGAGAGCTTAGAGGAAATATTTGCAATTTTTATAACGAAAATATAAATTCTTTTAACCGCATTCTTTTTTCCAGACAGGAATATCAGTTAAAAAATAAAAGCACAAAATATGTTTTTTATAACGATAATGATATAAATAAAATTTTAGGATATTTTGAAGTTTCAACAAAAAATCATCTTGATTTTTATGTTAACTTTGTAATAGATTTTGCTTATAACATCTATCTTATGGATGCAGTTAAATTTATCTATTCAAAATTAAAACAAAAATATAAAAATTTTCATCTTTATATAAAAGTAAAAGACTATTTCCTTAATTCCAAAGAGCTGCTTGCAATCTTAAACGAAAACAATGCGCAATTAATTTCAAAAGGGCAAATTCTTGCAAAAGATTACTATAAAGAAATAAAAGATTTAAGCCTGTTTAAAAACACGAAAATAATCTTCAACGACCCGACAACGGCGTAATTGCAATAAAAACACATTTGTTAAGTTTTGTAACAAAATAAGATAAAAGTGAAATTGTATAATCTTTATATACTTTATATATATGTAAGCAGTTACTAAAGGATGATAAAGATGAATTTACAAATTACAAATGATTTTGATAAAAAACTTAATGAGCTTTATTCTTCTAAGGTTACTGTAAACCTAGATTCTAAATCAACGATGAATGTTAATGAGTTTTGGAATTCGATGGAGTTAATTGCTGTTAATCATAAAGCGATGATTAATTTTAGAATTAACAGATAAAAAAGAGTTATGTGATAAATCAAAATTGATTTATTGATATTATAGAGAGAGAAGAAGTTAAAATTAAATAGCGGAATTGGAGAAGTTTAAAAAAGCCTGTATCATACAGGCTTTTGAGGTATTAAACGGTTGTTTTCTGCTTGTTTTGAACGTATTCAATAAGACAATTTGCCAATTGATCAGGACAGCTTGTAGGCTTATAGCCGCATCTTATTCCTTTTAATTTAGAAATAACTTCATTTACATTCATTCCCTTAACAAGCTTGCTTATACCTTGCAGATTACCGCTGCATCCGCCTTCAAACTCGATATCTTTAATAATATCATCATCTAAAACAATCATAATTCTTTTGGAACAGGTGCCTTGTGTTTTATAATCTATTGTTTTTAACATTTTAAATCCTCATTTGCTATATTAAAATTTTAGCATAAAACAACAATTTAAAAATTTAATCATTTTTTTGAATTGATTTTTCCATCCATTCATCCGCCCTTTTTCCCGTTAAAATTTTACCGTCCGCTCTAATGCCGTACGCAAAAGGGTCTTCACCCTTATTTATGCCGTCTATATCCATGCATACGATTTTATATATCCTGTCAAAACCATTCTCATCCACATGGTGTCCGCCGAATAATCTGGTATCATCCTGAACTTCATCAGAATAATCGTCCCTTTCGGAGCGCTCTTTTCTTGCTTGCGTTGTCGGCATGGCAAAAGTTATCGCCGGAGTTGCATTAAAAAATATAATATTATCGGATGTAACAATTTCGGCACCTGTGGCTTCTTGTCTTTTTTTGCACAATTCATCAGCTTTTGTTTTACAAGATTCCGTATTTGAATTATCAACATCCACATCCATCCAATAAAAACCCGCAGAACCTTTTGAATTATCCTTGGAGCAGTTGACACTTTTTGTAGTCATTATCTCAGACATACTTTTGCAAAAATATTCAATATCGCCCTTGTGGGTTCTATCCAGCAATTGTCCGTTTGCTCTTGTTCCAAGATCACCGTTTTGATAATATTTGTCTGATGACACCAGTTCTTTAATTACGGTTGATAGGGTATTATGTCCTTTTTTAAATTTTAACACCGCTTCATCAGGTGAAGATTGAAAAGCCATAGGCAAAAGTATCATGGTTAAAACGCCGATTATTACCAATACAATTAAAATTTCAGCCAAAGTAAAACCAAATCTTTTCATAAAACAAACTCCAAAATATACTAATCAGGTATTAAATTAATAAAAATTTACCTATTTCACCATGAATTATATAAATTAAGTAAATTTTTGTCAATAAATTACCTAATTATCCATTTTTAATCGGCTTTAATATCTATAAAATTATTTAAAAGAGGAAAAAATGGAAAATATTAAAATATTATTCGGCAAAAAAATTAAAGAACTGAGAAAAAAACGCAATTATACGCAAGCTCAGCTTGCAGAAATTGTAAATGTCGACGATAAACACATAAGCTGTATTGAAAGCGGCAAAAATTTCCCCTCGGCAGACTTAATCTATCGTCTTTCTTGCGCTTTAGGAGTTGAAGTTAAAGATTTATTTGAATTTTATTATCATCAAACGCCCCAAAATTTAAAAAACGAAACTAAACTTTTGCTTGATAAATTAAACAATGAAGAGCTTATTTTAGCTTATAAATACATAAGAACATTTCTTTTAAAATGATTTAACCTTTAATTGCACCGTCTTGCGAACCTTTTATGAAATATTTTTGAAGGGCAAGGAAAAATATCAAAATAGGTATGATGGATACTACAGACCCTGCCGCAACAAGCCTGTAATCGGCTCCGAAATTGCTTGCCATGTTGTTAATACCCACAGGTAAAGTGTATAAATTTTCGTTTGTTAAAACAATGCTCGGCCATAAAAAGTCTCCCCATGAGGAAATAAATGTAAAAATAGCCAAAACCGCTATTTGCGGTTTTACCATGGGTAATAAAATTCTGAAAAATATCTCTAAAGAGTTGCAACCGTCAACTATTGCGCTTTCTTCAATTTCTTTCGGGATGGTTAAAAATGCCTGTCTCATTAAAAATATACCGAAAGCATTAACCGCAAAAGGCAAAACAAGCCCTAAATAACCTTGCAAAATCGAAAATGTGTCAATTAAATTTAATTTTAAAACAATAATATAAATCGGCACCATAATTGTTTGAAAAGGAACCATAATCGTTGCAAGTATTGCAAAAAAGACTACTTTTTTGCCTTTAAAATTCATTCTTGCCAAAGGATACCCCGCAAGAGAAGCAAATAAGACATTTAAAACGACCGCCATAAAAGCAACAATTAAGCTGTTTAAAATATATCTTAAGATAGGTACAAGTTTTAAAACTTCTCTAAAGTTATCCAAAGTAAAATCCTGAGGAATAAAAACGGGAGGATATGCAAAAATATTTTCCGCTCTTCCTTTAAGCGCTGTTGATAATAACCAGACAAAAGGAATAACCGATAAAACACAGATAAATATTATAACAAGATGAATTAAAATATTTTTAAATCTTTTTTTTATCATATTTTATATTTATCCTTTTCAAAAACAAATATATTTAACATTGAAAATGCCATAATGATAATAAGCAATATAACGGCTCCTGCCGAAGCCAGGCCTAAATCAAGATTTTCAAACGCGTATTGATAGATGTAATATACCATTGTTTTAGTTGAATCCAAAGGCCCGCCTTTTGTCATTACATATATTTCGGTAAATGCCTTAAGAGCAGAAATTGAGCTTATCGTACTCACTAAAGCTATAACGGGCATTAAATGAGGGATTGTTATTATTAAATGCTTCTTAAAACCGACGGCACCATCTACTTCTGCTGCTTCATACAATTCATTAGGAATAGATAAAAGCGCGCTTAAATATATCATCATATAATAGCCGATACCGCGAAATATCGTAACTATTGCAACTGAAATCATTGCAACTTTAGGATCGCTAAGCCATCCTATAGGCTCTAAACCTAACAGCGAAACAAAATAATTCAAAAGCCCCGATGGCGCATAAAGCCATTTAAAAGCAATTGCAATAACAACGGTCGAGACAATAACAGGGATATATATTAAAGCTTTATAGAGCGTTTTTAAGCGGATATTTTGATTGATTAAAATTGCAAGAAACAATGGGAAAACAACCAAAAAAGGAACGCACAGTATTAAAAAATAAAAAGTATTTAATACGGTCTTTAAAAACAAAGGAGATTTTATAAGAGCGATATAGTTACTAAACTCCACAAAATCAGGATTATAAGCGCTTTTTGAAAAATCAAAAAAGCTTAAATATATTGTTTGGAAAAAAGGAATAAAAAAGAACAGCAAAAGGATAATCCCTGCGGGTAATAAAAATAAGTAAGCTCCTAAGTTCTTCTTTAAATCCATAGATAAATACTATATTAATTGCTTCAAAAATTCAACAATCTGATTTAGTTATTATTAATTCGATTGATGCTAAAATATAAAAATAAGAGGAAAACAATTGTTTTTATTAAGATTTATAATTTTAATATTCTTTTTGAGCACGCTTTTTTTACAGAGTGCTTTTTGTGCTTCAAATTATAAAATTCAAGATTTAATTATTGATAACTCGGATAGAATGGTTGTAATTAAAGGGGATGGAAATTTTAAAGAAAATAAAACAAACGTATACGCTCCCATTCCAAACACAACCGTGCCTGTAGCAAACACTCCGATTAATATAATCAACAATATTTCAAAATTTACCCTCTCAAACCCTTACAGGTTTGTTCTTGATATACCGAATGCGACTTTAATCGGCGCGTCAAGAACCTATAAAACAACCAATTCAAATACTATTAAAGAAATAGTCTTATCTCAGTTTTCAGTCTCGCCAAATATCGTAAGAGCCGTAGTAACTGTTAATAATCAGGCTGATTTATCCAAAATCAGCGCTTATTCAAACGGAAGCGATATTATTATCAAATACAATAATCCGATTATTACCAATTCGATTCAATATAAATTCTTCACTCCATCAGGAGACGCCGATAAAACAATTGTGCCGCAAAATACTTATCTTACAACGACATTTAACAACACAAACGACTCTAAAACAACAATTCCGAGCCTTCAAAATAAATACTATTTAAGCAGAATAAGCCAGAATTCAGACGGCATATTATTAAAAGGAATAGGTTCAATTTCTCTGATTCGCCCGAGCTATAATGCTTCTAATACTGAAGCTGTTTTTTATTTAGACAGTGCGACACTGTCTTCAAAATATGAAAATAAAACCTATAAAGTTCCCTCAAGCCAGAATATAAAATGCCCTTCAATAACTTTAAGCACATACAATTCAAAAAGAATTAAAGTAGAATTAAAAGGAGAAAGCTTAAGGGATTATCGCCTTGTTATGTCTTCTGATGGTCAAAGCTTATATATTTCCCATAGAACCTATGTTTTAAACAATAAATTAACTTCAGAAAATGCAAAAATAACTTCATATAAAGCGCAGAAAAACTCAAACGGTTATTTTATTTTTGATTTAGCATTTACAAACCCTGTTGTATACAGTGCTTTTGAATTAAACGATAACTTTTATTTAGATATATATAACCTTCCCGATTTTAATCAAATTGCTTTTGATAATGCACTAAAAAGCCTTGGAACAGGAACAAGCGCAAGCAAAATTTCAACCGATAAAACCCGCTACATTATTCCTTTAAAAAACTTTAATTTTTCTTATGCAAACACTGAAAGCAACGCTAAATCAATCAAACTTTGTTTTAAAGAAAAGACTGTTCAAACGACAACACAAAATAACAACAAAGATGAACTTGTTATATCAACATCAAAACCGACTAATGTTGAAAAAGATTCAATGATGGATAAAAATATTGTTACGTTTGTACCTAAAAAAGATAAAGAAGAAACTCCAAAACCTCCTAAAAAACAAGAAATCAGCTCCATGAAAAAAGTAGTAATTGACCCCGGCCATGGAGGTGATGACAGCGGAGCTATCGGAGGCGGAGTATATGAAAAAACGCTAAACCTTAATGTTGCATTAATGGTTGAAGAAAAATTGAAAAAGAAAAATATCTACACCTACATGACAAGAAATAAAGATATGACGTTGTCTCTTGAAGACAGAACCACATATTCAAACGAAATTGCACCCGATATTTTTGTAAGTATTCATACAAATTCAACCCTTCAAGAAGATTCTTACGGGCTTGAAATACATTATTACAAAGATGACAGCTTAAATTTAGCCCAAACAATGCACAAAAACTTTGTCAGCGAAAAAAATCTTAAAAAATGGGATACAAAAGACAGAGGCGTGATTAAATCTCGTTTTTATGTTATAAATCATACTGAAGCACCAAGTATTTTAATTGAAATGGGCTTTATTTCAAACAGAGAAGAAAGAGCAAAATTAGTCAAAAAATCAAGGCAGGAAGAAATTGCCGATTCTATAGTAAAAGGAATTTTGGAATATTTGGGAATAAAATGATAAATTCATTTAAAAAAGAAATAATTGAGCCTGTAGGGCTTTTAGACAGCGGTGTCGGAGGATTGTCGGTATTAGCACAGTTATATAAACTAATGCCTTATAAAAACTACATATTCTTCGGAGATACAAAAAATCTTCCCTACGGAACAAAAACGCCTGAAGAAATTTATCAATTTACAAAAGAAATACTTGATTTTTTTATTACAAAAAATGTAAAAAATGTTGTAATAGCTTGTAATACAACATCTGCCGTTGCGTATGATAAGTTGAAAAATAATTTTGAAGGCAGATTAAATATCTATCCTTTAATTCAGCATGCCGCAAAATATGCGCTTGAAAACCTTAAAAACAACGACACAATTGCAATTTTGGCAACAAAAGCAACCGTAAATTCAAAAAAATACACCCATGAAATTCAAAAATTAAACCCCTCAATTAACGTTGTTGAAATAGATTGCAGCGGTTTTGTAGAAATTGTTGAAAACAGATTATACAATAAAAAAGAATCTCTTGAATTGATAAAATCAAAGCTTGATATAGCAGAAAAAGCCGGCGCAAAAGAAATAATCTTAGGATGTACGCACTATCCTTATCTTGTTGATATATTCAAAAAATTCTATGATGTTAAATATTTTAACCCTGCAATTTGCATATCGCATATTGTAAAAAATGAGATTAAAACGCCTGATTATAAGGATTCTAAAATAGATTTTTACGTTTCCGCCAATCCTTTGGAATTTAAATTGAGCGCTAAAACATTCTTTGATATTAAAGATGAAGTTAAAACAATAGATTTTAGCAAAATTTATTGCGCATAAATTTTTTATTTTATTCTTTTTTAGCGCTATTGCGCTATTTTTGGCTATATTATTAAGAATTGTAACAAAAAATATTAAAACTGAAATTCGATACTCCTTATATACTTTATATATATGTAAGACACGAAGATATTAAAAGGAGATAATAATTATGTTTAACTTAATTTCAAATCTAGTAGCAGTTAAAGAAACAGAAACAGCAGGTACAATCGCTTCTAACAACACTAATTCAAATACTTCAACTTGTGCTTATTCAGGTTCATTCAACGCAGGTTCTTCATCATCTTCTTCATCTTCTTCATTCAGCGCAGTTGCATAATGAAGAGAAAAATGAGGGGGGAATAGAAAAATGAATGAACTAAGATATACAAATTTATTTATAGGAACAATGCTTATAATATCCTGTGCGCTTCTTGTATGCGCCTTGGGATACGCAAATACAACAAATAATAACTATGAGAATATGGCAATAGCAGCGCAACAACTATATATGTAAACAAAAAATATTATCTCAAGACAATAATAAGGCTTAGCTACCGGACTTAAAAGAACTCGAAAAAACGAGTTCTTTTTTATTGCTTAACTTAAATTAAAAAAAATGTAAATAAATTTGCAAAATTATTTTCTAGCTTATATAATTGAGCATGTAAAATGTTTAGTATTATTAAATTGAGGTAAAAATGAGTACAGAAATTTTCGAAAAAGTAAAAAAAGTTGTAATAGATCAATTAAGCGTTGATGAAAGCCTTGTTACACCTTCTGCTTCTTTCACTGCTGATTTAGGTGCAGATTCACTTGACACCGTTGAATTGGTTATGGCTTTCGAAGAAGCTTTCGGATGCGAAATTCCTGATGAAGACGCAGAAAAAATCGCTACAGTTCAAGACGCAGTTTCTTACATCGAAGCTCATCAATAATCAGATTGAGTATGTATTAAAATAATTTTAAAAAGACTGCAAAGGTTTTGTTTTGCAGTCTTTTTAAGAAATTACCATTAAAAAATTTAGATTTGAGGAGAATTATGAATAAAAGACGAGTAGTCGTTACGGGAGCCGGTATAGTAAGTCCTTTCGGATGTGGTGTTGAAAAATTTTGGAACTCCATAATCGAAGGTAAATCAGGCATAAAAACCATCACAAGAATGCCTCTTGAAGGTCATTTGGTTACTTTCGGAGGGGAAGCTACGACTTTTGAAGACGAAGTAAAAGAAAAAGAGCTTTTAGATCCTAAAGAAATGAAGCGCATGGATAGATACACCCAGTTTGCATGCGTTGCATCGGATGAAGCGGTTAAAGATTCTAAACTTGATATTTCAAAAGAAGACCCGTATAGAGTAGGTGTTATAGTAGGTTCTGGCGCAGGCGGCTTTGACACTTTTGAAAAGCAGCATAAAATTATTATCGAAAGAGGTCCGACCAAATGTTCGCCTTTTACGATTCCCATGCTTATATCAAACATGGCAGCAGGCAGAGTCTCCATGCGCCACGGCGCAAAAGGCGTTAATAAAGCCGTAACAACAGCATGCGCCACAAGTGCGCATTGTGTCGGGGATGCATACCGTTCAATTCAATACGGAGATGCCGATGTAATTATTGCGGGCGGTTCGGAAGCCGTTATGACACATATTGGAATCGGCGCATTTACTACGGCAAGAACTCTTTCAAGGAGAAATGATGAACCAGAGCGTGCTTCAAGACCCTACGATATAGACAGAGACGGTTTTGTTATGGGTGAAGGCGGAGCATGCCTTATTATTGAAGAATTGGAACACGCGCTAAAACGCGGTGCCAAAATTTATGCAGAAATCGTAGGATACGGCCAAACAGCAGACGCATACGATATGGTAGCACCCGATCCATCAGGGGCTGGAGCCGCTAAATCAATGGAACTTGCAGTAAAAGAAGCAAATATAACACCTGATAAAGTTGATTATATTAACGCCCATGGTACATCAACCCATCTTGGAGATATAGCGGAATCTCAGGCTATTGCAAAAGTGTTTGGAGATTTAGAAACAAATAAAAAACTTAAAGTTTCTTCAACAAAATCCATGCACGGACACATGATAGGAGCAACGGGTGCAACGGAATCCATTGTATGTATAAAAACCATACAGGAAGGAATAATTCCTCCCACAATCAATCTTGAAAACCAAGACCCTGAAGTTGCAAACTTAAATTATGTACCCAATAAAGCAATAAAAGAAGAAGTGGTTTATGCTCTTACAAATTCTTTCGGCTTTGGCGGGCAAAACGCTTCCATATTATTTAAAAAATACGAAAAATAAATAATATTTAAATACAAAAAACCCTGAGTAATTACTCAGGGTTTTTATTATATCTATTTTTCAGGATGCGCCCTAAAATACTGGCATCCGTTCCAGATTAAAATTTCATTTTGCGATATTTGACATTGACCGTTTAGACAATCAAGGGTGCCGTCCGGTTTAAGAGTAAAATTTTGACAATTTTGACAGGTCTTAAGAGTTATTCCCTTTGATTTTAATTTATAAGTTATATCGCTTAGCGCATCATACATTCTAAGAAAAGAATCCGTTGCAATGAATCTGTTTCCTTCCCTGAATATAACTTTTCTCATGCCGTCTTCCGAAACTAAATCCAATTTACAGCTTGAATCTTTTTTGCCGTTGTTAATAACTGCATTGATTGTAGCAGAATTTATATTTTCTTCTTCATATCGGCTGTTCATAATCGATCTCATTGTAAGAGCATTAATCAACAACTTTGTTTTCTGCCAGCTTAAGCACAAAGGATAAAATAAAAGCCAAAATATCTCACTGATGCGCATTTTTGTAACCTTTAAGGATAAAAGAAAATTGGCAAATAAAAAGAAACTTAACGCATAAACGGTATTATATATTATTTTGCTTTGAGAATAAGCCGATAAAAATAATAAAAAGATATATGAAAATAATACAAATAGAGAATTCGGTTTTAAAAGATATAAAATAAATTCCCGATAAGAATTTCCCCTGAAAAGCAAAATCGGAAAATAGTGTATAAAAAGAGTGATTTTGTCTCTTAGCAGAGGGGTTGAAAAATCATAATTTTTAACATCAACGGCAGAAATTATATAAGGCGAGAATTTTGTTTTAATATCGTTAATTGCTAAATCAAGAACATATTCAAGCTCTGAAGTTTTATCTTCAAGCCCGACATAACCTGTTTTTTTAATAACGTCTTTTGTAACAACAAGATTGTCGCCATCTATAAAAGATGACAGTTCAAACATTGAGCGGGTGATGTTTGAAGTCATATTTACATATTTTAAATATGAAGCAATGATACATTGCTTTATTCTTTTTGCAAGCTGGGGTTTTTCATTCATTGACACCTTGGAACCTGTGTAAACACCCGGGCCTTGAATTGATTTATTGATATTTTCAAGGTATTTTTCCCCGACCATTCTGTCTGCACCAAGGAAAACATAAGCATCAAATTTATCTTCTTCCATAAATTTTTCAAGCAAAAGGTTAATTGCTTTATCTTTTGAAAAATAATCCGAATTTTGAATATTATGGATAAACGCACCGCACATAAAATCTTTTATTGACGAAGTGTCGGTTTCTTCTCTTTGATAAGCCACATGGACTTCGTAGTATTCTTTTTTATAGGATTGATTATTTAATATATTCAATAATCTTTCAAGATTCTTATCTTTTTGAGAAGCGTAGATAATAACGCACAGTTTATTTTTTTCAACGGCAATACTGCGCGTTTTTTCCTGCATTTCAAAGTAATGCTCGATATCTTTTGCTTTAATCAGGAAAAATAGTTGGTAGGCGCAGTAAATGAAAATATATATTGTAACGAGTGCAAAAATCGTATCGAATACTATCATAAGTGTATTTTATAAAAAAAATAATCAAAAATCTAGCTTTTTTTAATTTAAGAATATATAATCATTGCATGATTAGTTTTTTGGGTCAATGCGTACTAAATTTCTTTACTGCGCTAAAATATGTCTTAAAAGGCAACCTTAGAATTAAAGAAGTATTTAATCAAATTGCCGCAATCGGGTTTGATTCACTTGGAATTTGTCTTGCAATCGTTTTTATTGCAGCATCCACAATAGCGCTTCAAGTATCAAAACAATTCTTAATGTCAGGAGGGGACAGCTACATAGGCGGTTTTTTAGCCGTTGCCCTGATTAGAGAAATTGCTCCCGGGTTTGCAGCTCTTGCTCTTGCAGCACGCGCAGGGACTGCAATTACTGCACAGGTTGCAAATATGCAGGTTACAAACCAGATTGATGCGATTGATGTATTAAAAGTTGATTCCATAGGCTATTATTTTGCCCCTAGAATTATAGCAGGAGCAATTTCTTGTTTTTATATAGTTCTATTGGCTGAATTAATAGGAGTTTTAGGCGGGATGGTTGTTGCATACTATTCAATAGATCTTCATCCTGTAAGATACTTTAACTCGGTTTGGCTTATGCTTGTTTTAAAAGATATATATGTAAGCCTTTTAAAAGGGTTGATTTTTGGCGGTATCATTGCGCTTGTTTGTGCAACTGTCGGATATAATACCAGAGGGGGAGCCAAAAACGTCGGAGAATCAACCACAAAATCCGCAATTTTATGCACAATTTACCTTCTTGTTGCCGATTTAATTATCGGAATATTGTTTTATATGGGTTAAACTACATCAAATAACTTATTTTTAACAAAAAACGCTAAAGTTTTTTCAACGATATAGATGATGATTAAATAAGCACATGACGTTATTCTAATCATGTTAATAAAGATATGGGGATAGAATTTAGTTTTGAGGAGGTTTAGCTTTACTCTTGAAAGCGTGCTTACGGTTAAGCAAAAAAAGCTTGAAGACGAAAGAATCAAGCTTTCAAAGATAATGAATGAACTGAGAGCGCAAAAAGAACTTTTGGAAAAAACGATTTTCGAGTTTGAGCAAAACAAAAAACAGGCTGATGATTACGTCCTAAAAAACGATTTTCATATTGAAATAATAACAAATTTCAGACTGTATGGCGAAAAATTAGCACAAAAAATCAAAAATCAAAAAGAAATAATCAAAAAAAAGGAACTTGAGCTCAAAATTCAACAAAAAGCCACAAACCAGGCATATATCGATGTTAAAACTCTTGAAAAACTAAAAGAAAAACAAAAAGAAAAATACGATAAGGAATTATTACAAGAAGAATTTAAAATGATTGACGATATTGTATCTTCAAGACATTTAAGGATTTCTTATTAAACGGGGAAAAATGACTGATTCACTTACGCAAAACATAATCACAAATTTTAATATAAATCAGATGCCAAACACCAATTTATCTGACTATAAAATTTTTGATGCCTCGGGAACGGATTTTTCAAACGTTATGGCAAACGCTGCAAATGCAAAGGCTCAAAATACCCAGACAAACTTTGTAGATAAAGCAGCCAAAACAAATACAAGTTCAATAAATAAAAAAGCTCTTGAAAAAGAAGAACAAACAACAGACACTCCAAAAGAAAACAATCAAATAAATCAAAATGAAGAAAAAATAAAAGAAGATAAAAAACCGACTTTAAAAGAAAAATTTCAAAACGAAAAATTGAAAGAAGACAAAACAAACAATCAAGCAGAAGAAACAAGTGAAGATTCTTTAAATGATTCATATTCAATTGACAAAAAACCTGTTCAAAACAGTGAAATAACAGACAACAAAACACAAAAAGAAAAACCAAAAAAAGAAATATTAAACAAAGAAGATAAAATTTTAAATTTAAATGACATAGATTATAGCTCATTTGTAGATCCATCACCGGTTTTTTCTTTAGATGAAACAACGAATACCAAAGATGTAGTTGATATTGCATTTTCAAGTGATGAAATTGCAAATTTATCGAACAATACAACAAATGATGCCGCACAAAAACAAAACACCGCGCAAGAAGATGTTTTGTTAACGGATATTGTTGATGGGATTGATTATATTGTTGAAGATATATCAAACCCAAAAAACGACTCAAATTTATCTAAAGAAAGTAAAAACAACATTCTTCAGGCTCTGAAGAACTTAAAAAGCGAATTGGAAAATATAGGCTCGTCTTCAAAAAGCAGTGAATTTGAAAATATACTAAATTCAAAAGATGAAAGTTTAAAATTAAGCGAAAACATTGAATTAATCAATTCAACGGATGAAACCGTAAAACTAAGCAGCGAGGCCATTGAAACTCTAAATAAGCTTATAAAAAATAATAAACTTGACAGTGAAACTTCAAATGCAATTTTAAAACTCCTAAATTCAAAAGACGCTTCAGAAATTACGGATAATTCATTATTAAAAACCGATTTAAATAAGCAGGTTTTAAATAATTCGGATACTTCCCCATCAAAAGAATTAAATACTGTAAATAACAGCGAAAAAGGCAGTATGGAAATTTTAAATACGGAAGTTGAAACTACGCAAGAATTTAAAAATTATACAAAAGAAGCGCAAACGGATTCCATAAAAATAAACAAAAATAAAACTGCCGCAGACGCGCAAGTAAGCTATGAAACAGGCAGTGTTGACGCTAAAAATAAAACCGATAATAAAACACAGGAAAAAAATATTACAACTCTAAAAGAAGATATTTCTGAAATTTTACCCGAAGATTCAGAAATTTCAATCGAGAGTACGGATATTGAAACTAAAGATATTCAAAAAAGCGAACCCGAAGCTAAAAATTCATCTTTTCTTAAAGATTCGGGGGCTTTAAGCGTAAGTGATGAAATTATAAAATTAAACCTTGAAGAGACGGGAACAATTTCTTCAAATACGCAAAACACTAATATAATCTATGATTCAGCTTCAAATAACGGAATTATGATTTCAAATATGAATAATTTAAAAAATATTCAGCTAAATAATATTCAAACACCTCAAAGCACTGATATATTTTCAAAAAATCTTGAAAGCTCCGATATTTTAAATCAAATAACGGATAAAATCTCGGATATTCAAAACTCGGAATCTAAAAAACTAACGGTTGTATTGCGTCCTTATGATTTAGGAAGGCTGCATATTGAATTAATTACAAATAAAGACGGTTTAACAACAAATATTCTTGCTCAAAATGATGATGTAAGAAATTATATTGAAAAAAATATAAACACCCTAAGACAACAACTGCATGACGCGGGAATTAACGTCAACAATATTCAAATAAAAACCTCGGGACAAGAAGGTTCAACAAGGTATGACGGTAATTTTAACACTCAAAACGAGCAAAATAATCAAAACTTAAATCAACAAAACAATAATCAAAACCAAAATAACGGGCAAAATAAAGCCTATGAAAGCGAATATCAAATGTTTGCAACAAAATTAAACTACGATTTTAATTTTGTAAATGATTTTTCAAGTGTTTTAAGTAAAACCTTGAGCTACGGTTTAAATTAATAAGGAACAATAAAATGACTTCAGCAGTATCAAACGACATAATTTCAAATGCAAACAATTCAACCATTGCAAAAAATTCACAATCAAACAGCACGGCTACAACAACTTCAAGCTCAAGTTCAAGCAGTGTATCAAGTGAAGCGTTTTTGAACTTGTTATGTATGCAATTGCAATATCAGGATCCGACTAACCCCATGGATAACAATGAAATGCTTGCACAGGAAGCACAGTTTGTAACCTTGGAACAAATGGAAAAACTTGCAAGCAGTTTTAGCGAGTTTTCATCAATATATCAGGCAAATTCTTTAATAGGACAAAAAGTTGAAGTATCAAGCAACACGGGAAGCAGTGTTGTGGGTACTGTAGAATATGTCGATTATTCCGATAGCGAAGGTGCAAGTATCTCGGTTAACGGCACTCTTTATCCTCTTGATAACGTTTCAAAGGTTTATCCTAAAGAAACTTCAACTTCAAATGATAGCAACAGTGAAACAAATGAAGAAGATAAAAACTTCATAAAAGAAGCTCTTTCATACGTTGCTTATAATATCGGAAATATATCACAAAAATTATCTTCTTATATAGGAGGCGACAGTTCCTCAGCGGGAAATGGCGAAAATAATGCTTCTGATACAACTACTACGGGGCAAGAATCGTAATTAAAAATAAAGAAAGGATGAACTAAAAGATGACACAAGCTCTCTACACCTCTATGTCAGGCTTAAATGCAGGTACACAGCAACTAACGGTAGTATCCGACAATATTGCAAACATGAACACTACCGCATACAAAACCTCGCGTGTTGATTTTCAGGATATCTGGTATCAAACAAAAACAACAGGTACAAATTCAACCGCAGTTATGGGGGGAACAAACCCTTATCAAGTCGGCGTCGGCGTACAATGCGCGGGGATTACCAAAAACATGCAGCCTTCAACAACAAATACAACTACAGGAAACCCGACTGATTTAGCAATAACAGGCTATGGCTGGTTCACGGTAATTGACAGCGACGGTAACGTTTCTCTTACAAGAGACGGCACCTTCCATCTTGATGAAGAAGGATACCTTTGTACGGCAACTGGCGACAAAGTTTTAGGTACGGACAGTCTGACTTCAAGCACCGCTTCAACAACACCGATTAAATTTCCCACAATGATTAAAGTAGTTGAAGAGCCGACAAATGCTGCTGATTTTGCCGATACTAAAATTTCGGAACTGAATAACGCTCAAACAATTACTCCGGGGGAATTTAAAATTACCGTAAATAAAGCGGGAGGCGGTACTCAAGAGCTTACAATCAATTTATCACCCGATGATATAAATAACGATACGACCGTTGCACAACTTGTTGCAGAAATAAATGACCAGTCTCAGGGCCAATTTACGGCTTCCGTTGTAGATGGCGCCATTCAATTCGAACCTGCAGCAGGCGGAGATACTTTAGCATTTGAATCGGTTCCCGATGGATCAAATTTTGTTGCTCAAACAAAACTTGCAGGTATAGCACCCGATGAAAACGGAAACTACACTTCGCACACCATGGGAATATCGGCTACAATATCACAGGTTGATGACGTTACGGCAGATACAACAAAACTTTATTCAAGCTATTCCGTAGGTCAAGACGGCAGAGTAACCGTAACATATTCCGACGGCTCAACTCTAACAGTTTTAGCTAACGAAGACGGTTCGACATATTTCAGCTACACAACAAACGAAGGGGTTGAAATTAACAGCGATGTTAATAATTCAGGAGAAGCCCCCTTGCTTGTTGATTCTAATGTACTTGTTAAAGCAAACATGCAAATTCAGCTTGCAAAAGTAACAAATGACGGTGGTCTTGTTGCAACTGGAAATAATAAATACGTAGTCGGCGTAAACTCGGGAGACGTTATTTACACAGCTTCAGGTATAAACGGCACAGGCAACATACAAGCGGGAGCACTTGAAGCATCAAACGTAGATTTATCTGAACAATTTGCAAATATGATTTTAGCTCAAAGACTTGTTCAGGCTAATTCACAAGTATTCAACGGAGCAAACAGCATGCTTGAAACGCTGGTTTATTTGGGAAGTTAATTTATTCGTTGATACTTAAAAGCACCCTTAAACGGGTGCTTTTTATTTTCAAAATTTTAAGGTGTGATAGAATATATTTATGCAATATAGAAAAATTCAATTAAAAAATAACGAAGAAAATAAAGATATCCTCACAAGGCTTCTTGAGATAAGAAATATAAAAAATAAAGATGAAATTTATAAATTTTTAAATCCCAAAAAAGAAGATTTTATCTCTCCTTATGCTTTTTGCGATATGGAAAAAGCAAAAAAAAGAATACTTGAATCTATTCAAAAAAAAGAAAAAATATTAATCTGGGGCGATTTTGATTGCGACGGAGTAACTTCAAGCACAATTTTATATAAAACACTAAACGAACTAAAAGCAGATGTCATCACATTTATACCCGACAGATTGCTCCACGGACACGGGCTTAATTCAAAAGAGTTAATTACACTTGTTGCAAAAGAAAAAGTAAAACTTGTAATTACCGTAGATTGCGGGATTTCAAATATCTCAGAAATTAACCTTTTAAAAGGCTTAAGGGTTGATACAATTATAACAGACCACCATAATACCGATACAGAGCTTCCTGATGCACTTGCCGTTATTAATCCGCAGGTCAAAGGAGCACTCAAGGAAGACTTATCGGTTGATGATATAACATCTCTTACTTATAACTCGGGTTCTGTTGTGGCGTATAAACTTGCTATAGCGCTATTAGAAGAAAGTACTAACCAAAATTTAAAAGATGAACTTTTAACAATAGCAGCAGCGGGCGCTGTTGCAGACGTTGTTCCGCTGATTGGCGAAAATCGCTCTATTGTAGCTGTGGGACTGGAAATTTTAAATAATAAAAAATACGATTCAAATAGGGCAATCTACACGCTTTTATCAAAAAATTTAAACAACAGAAAAATAACAAGCTATGATCTTGCTTTTATTTTGGCACCAAGAATTAATGCAGTCGGAAGACTTGCCAATGCAAAATTATCATTTGAATTTTTAAACTGTAAAAATGACGATGAATTAAATATAATCATAGAAAAACTTGATAACTATAACACAATCCGCCAGTCAAAATGCAGCGAAACATATAACGATATAGTTTCATATCTTAATAATAATACAGAAGAAGAAAAAAATGACGCCGTTATATTAATCAACGACTCCTGGCATATAGGAGTTATAGGTATTGTAGCTTCGCATATCGTTGAAGAATATCAAAAGCCATGCTTTTTAATGACGGTTGATGAAAATAACTGCGCAAGATGCTCTATAAGAAGCAATGATTTAATTAACGTTTATCAGGTCTTAAAAGAAAATCAGGCTTTATTTAAAGGCTTTGGAGGGCATAAACTTGCAGGCGGATGTTCTTTTGATTTAAATCAAATTTCTTTTGAAGAGGTAAAAGCCGCTCTTTTAAAAACAATCAAAGAGCAAAAAGGAGAAAAATCGGAAGAAAACGTCTTATTTGCAGATATTAAACTAAACCCTAAGGATTTAAATTTTGATTTACTTGATACGATAAATAAGCTTGAACCTTTCGGGCAAAATAACCAAATGCCTTTATTTGCAATGTTTGATGTTAATCTTGAAGATTACAGGACAATCGGAAAAGAACAAAAACATCTTAAGATGACCTTTGAAAAAGACGGAATAAAACTGGATTCAATAAGATGGCGCCAAGAAAGCTTGTTAATTGAAAAAGGTTCGCTATGCGATATTGCATTTTATCCGAAATTAAATAAATTCAACGATACGGAAACTATTCAGCTTGAAATTGAAGATATATACTATCCCGATTTAAATTTAAAACGTAACAATTCAAAAATTAAAATCTATGACCACAGACTAAAACAAGGAATTTTACCTCAAATTGATGATTATTTAAAAAATGAAAATTTAGATGTATTAGTCTGGGCAAAAACAACTTCAACAAAAGAAAAACTTGAAAAATACGATAACATTAAAAAATGCACCATAAAACCGCACGACAAACATAAAATTCTTATGTTTTTTGACTATCCTTCATCAAGCGAAGAATTCAGCGAAATTCTATATTTAATAAAACCTGAAAAAATTCATTTTATGAACTGCAAAATTGACGAAAACCTTGAAAATTATATCAAACAAATTAACGGCATGATAAAATATTCATCAAACAAATTAAAAGGAGAAATAGACCTGAAAAGGCTTTCTTTCGCATCGGGAGTCAGTGAAAATTTTATTCAAATCGTGCTTGAGATTATGGAAAATATTGATTCTTTAAAAATTCTCGATATTGATAAGATTGAGTATATAAAACCTTTTTCTTATGAAGATTTTAAAAATAATCCCTTATTTGAAATTTTAAAAGAAGAATTTAATAAGCTGATTGATTTTAAAAAGAATTTTCTAAAGACGGATATATCCGAAATTCAAAATTTTATAGAGCAAAATATTCAATAAAATTTGTTAAATAGTGGATTATGTAAATTTTATGTGCTATAAATATAGATAACAGGGGGAGTTTTAATGCCTGAAAATACAGCTGATAAAAAAGAGGTTGATTTTAACAACATTGCAAAAGTTGCAAATGTTGAAGTTACCCTAAGTGCAGAATTAGGCAGAACAAACATAAGACTTAAAGACGCCGTGGAATGCGACAGAGGTTCCGTTATTGCACTTAACAGGGCAAATGATGAACCTGTTGATGTTTATGTGGATGATATTTTAATTGCAAAAGCTCAAATTGTCGCGATAGAAGATACTTACGGAATTAAGATAGTAGAAATTATTGAAAACAAAGATAAATAGCTATGGCAAAACTTACCAGATATCTGCAAAATATTGGCATAAACGGAATTACAAAAGAAACACAGGAAAAATTATTCTGCGCAAAAGTCATTGTAATGGGTGCGGGAGCACTGGGTTCAGGCGTGATTATGAACCTTGCGGCACTCGGCATCGGGCAAATTAAAATAATTGACGATAAAGTTGTTGATGAAGAAGATTTAAATTCCCAGCTTATACACAAATATAAAAATATAGGAAGAGCAAAAGTAATATCCGCTAAAGACTGGATATCTGATTTTAACCCTGATATTAAAGTTGAAATCGAAAAAACCAGACTAAACGAGCTTAATTATTTTAATGTTATAGAAAACTACGATATTATAGTAGATTGCTTTAACGGAATTGAAACAAAGTACATGCTAAATGAAATAGCGCTAAGACACAATAAAATCTTAATCCATGGATACACACAAGGTTTTATCGGTCAGGCAACAACCGTAATCCCGGGCAAAAGCGCGTGTCTATCCTGCATAAAACAAAAGCCTGCCATGCTTGAAATTGAAACTTATCCTTCAATTGCTTCCGCCAACAGTGTAATTTCATCAATTTTATCGCAGGAAGTATTAAAAGTACTAATGGGCGGATGCGAATTGTTGACAAATAAACTATTATTATTTGACGGATATAAAACAGGTTTTAAGATATTTGAATGCACAAAAAATATCGCATGCCCCGTCTGCAAGGATATAAAAGAATATGGAAAGATACAAATATAGCCTGAAATCAGCAAAATTACTTTTAATTGTCATAATCCTGCTTGCAATCTTAACAAATTACGCAGAAAACCAAGCAAATAAGCAAACGCAGCAGGAAAAAATGCTTCAATTAGCAGAGCAGATGAAAGAACAGCAAAGAATAAAAGAAGAAAACGATAAAAAAGAAAGACTTGAAAAAGAATTAAAAAGAAAGCAGGAAAAACAAGCCGCTCTTGAAGAACAACAAAGAATGCAAGAGCAGGAACAGATGTATAGTGAACAAAATCAATATGATAATCAATATAACGAATACGGATATCAAGAAGTGCCGAATGAAGAGCCTCCTGTTTATTATGAAGAACAATATCCTTAAAAATTAACAATACCGATTAAACATTAAAATAATCAAGTATTATTTTTTCTATATATTCGCAAGCTCTTCCATCACCATACGGATTTTTTGATTTTGACATTTTTTCATATTCTTCTTTATTGTCAAGCAATAAGCTTACATTTTTAACGATATTATCTTTATTTGTACCGACAAGCTTTACCCCGCCGTATTTAATCGCTTCGGGGCGCTCTGTTTCATCTCTTAAAACAAGAACAGGGATTTTAAGCGCTGGTGCTTCTTCCTGAATGCCGCCCGAGTCGGTTAAGATAATATGAGATTGTTTCATTAAATTGCAAAAAGGAGCGTAATCCAAAGGCTCAATCAAACGCACTCTTTTAATATTTCCAAGAATCGGTCTTACGGTATTTCTTACATTAGGATTCAAATGAAGCGGATAAACAACCTGTATATCTTCATATTTTTCAACAAGCTCTTTTATTGCAAAACAAATGCTCTCAAGGGGTTTACCAAAATTCTCACGCCTGTGGGATGTAAGAAGTATTGTTTTTAAAGACGGATTTAAATTTATATAATCAAGAGATGTTTTTTTATTTTCAACAACGTATAAAAGAGCATCAATTACCGTATTTCCCGTTTTATAAATTCCGTTTTTAACTCCTGAATTTTCTAAATTTTCCATGGCTCTATCAGTCGGACAAAACATTAAATCACTGACGGAATCAACAATTACTCTGTTTATTTCTTCAGGGAACGGGTAATCTTTATTAAAAGTTCTAAGCCCCGCTTCAACATGTCCTATTTTTATTCTTGAATAAAATGCGCTTAAAGCGCTTAAACCTGCTGTTGTAGTATCCCCATGGACTAAAATTAAGTCGGGTTTTTCTTTATTAAAAACTTCTTTTGTGGATAATAAAATTTCGCTTGATAAATTCCATAAATCCTGATTAGGCTTCATTAAATTTAAATCATAATCAGGTACAACTTCAAATAAATCCAAAACGCTATCGAGCATCTGCCTGTGCTGCGCCGTTACTATTGTTACAACTTCAAAATTATTGTTTTCTTTTAATCTTTTTACCAAAGGGCACATTTTAATTGCCTCAGGGCGAGTGCCGAATACAAGGGCGGTTTTTATTTTTTTGTTCGTCATAATGCTTTAATTTTACTTTAGAGCAAAAATTTAATCAATATAAAAATGTCCCGTTAATTAACGGGACATAAAACAAATTTATTTATGGAGGGGAGAAAAAATTAAGCGAATGTTTTAAATGTACTTTCAACGTTATCTTTTAATACCGTTTGAACGGATTCCATTTCAGTCTTAAGAGCGTTTTCTTCAGTATCTAATTGTTTTAATTTTAATTCCAATCTTTGATCTTGTTCTTGAAGAATTTCCGTTTTAGCGTTTAAATCAGATAATGTTTTTTCATATTGTGTTTTTTCATATTCATAATCATTGTATGCATCATTATATGCAGCTTCATCGTATACTTGAGAACAGCTTAAGCTGAATGTTTTACCGCTTAAATTTTCGGGATAGCTTTCATCGCTTTGAATTGTGATTGTGCTGTATCTATCTGTGCTTGATGAAGTTTCAAGATAACCTTTGACCTGAGTTGAAGTTTCTTTTGAATAAGTATATGAATAATCAGGATTGATACTTGTTGTTGTGTCGCCCGTTATCATTGTTTGAAGTTCGTCTTCGGTTAAGAAGCGGTATGTTTCACCGTCTTTGTAGAAATATTTAATATCCGGGTTTTCTTGAGCACATTCATTATAGCCCATTAAATCGGCTTTATTTTCATCATCAAGTAAATAAATTTGATTGTCGTTAATGTTTAACGAACCGTTTTCGCCCGTGTATGCGTCATTTGCCCCTGTATCATATACAAGTTTTGTGTTTGAAGTTGAATTAGACAATGAAATTTCGTATTTAGTATGTCTTGTATCACTTTCAACGATTTTATTTCCGTTTTCATCAAGAGCATATACGGGATAATCCGTAACGTTAGTTGTTTCAACAGGATAATCATTAGCCTGTGTTGTAGTAACAGGATAATCCGTAGGCTCTGTTTGCGTTGCGGTTTTGCTTTCATCGGTATAGTATAATTTATTTCCCTCATCATCAATTTCATGATAAAGAGGTTCTTGATTTTCATTTACTTCCTGGTATACCAAAGTACCGTCATCAAGCGCTTTTTGTTGATATACAATTTCTCCGTATTCGCTTGAAGTTGTATTTTGAACTTTGTAAGATATGGTAGTTGCGGCAGCCTGACTTGTTTTGCTTGAAAGAGTTATTAAATATTCCCCTTCGGCAGCATAGGTTTTTTGTACGTTAGCTATTGTATAATCTTCCTGTGCATAAGAATCGGAAGAATTGTCAAGGGTATAGGTCGTTTTATAATAATCAGAAGAAGACGGAGGGGTAGGAACCGTTAATTCCATCATTTCGTTGTACAAATTAGCACTTTCGTTTGACAAAGTGGTTCTTTGTTGGTTTACCTGTTGACCTTGATATTCAACGTTACTTTTCCTTGCCGTTAATCCTAAAAACCTTGCTTGACTTGCTGCCATACCCATAATTGTCATCGCCTCCATTGTTTTATATTACTTTTTACGGATTTTTAGAGGAATTCTTTAGGTTATTTGAAGTATTTTTTACAAAACTTTACAATAAAACCCGTTTTTTATAAAAATATTGGCTGTTGTCTTTTAAATGCCTTATTGTATAATTAAAAAAGAGGTAGTTATGGCTGAAATGCAAGGCAACATACATTCTATAGAATCATGCGGAACCGTAGACGGCCCGGGGATTCGTTTTGTGGTATTTTTCCAGGGCTGCCCTATGAGATGCCAGTATTGCCACAATCCCGATACTTGGGATTTTAACGTTAACCAAAAAATGACGGTTGATGAAATTCTAAAAAAATACGAAGGAGTAAGAGAATTTCTAAAACACGGGGGCTTAACCGCAACAGGCGGCGAACCCATGGCGCAAATGCCTTTTTTAATCGAACTTTTTAAAAGGGCAAAAATGAGAAATATCCATACAACCCTTGATACTTCAGGTGTTACTTTTGATAAAAATAATCTTGCAAAAATTGATGAGCTTCTTAAATATACGGATTTAGTAATGCTTGATATAAAACACATAGATAACGAAAAACACATCGCCCTAACGGGGCATACGAATACCAATATATTAGAATTTGCAAGATACTTATCAAACAAAAAAATTCCCGTCTGGATAAGACATGTTGTAGTTCCGGGGATTACATACAATAAAACTTACTTAAAAAGATTAGGGAAATTCCTTGCAACACTTGATAATATTCAGGCTCTTGATGTTTTACCTTATCATAATCTTGCTATTCCAAAATATGAAAATCTTAAAAAACCGTACCCTTTAAAAGATGTTCCGCCTCTTACCAAAGAACAGGCAATGGATGCTCGAAATACAATAATTGAAGCAATGAAAAACGCAAAAAAAAGCTGATTTATTTTTGAAAATATGCTTTTTGAGCTTCCTTTTGAGAAATTTGAAGATTCAGACTTTCGCTTAAATTATTTTCAATGCTTATTTGTAAAATTTCATCGGCAACCCTGTCTTCCCAGGTTTTTGTTTCGATTGGTTTTATGTCTTGGGTGTCTGTATTTTGCTTAAGAATTTGTTCAAATGTATTATTTTGCTCTTGAAGAATCGAATCAAGCCCTAAAGAAGAAGTATCTTGAGATATTGAATTTATATTTATAAAATTCTCAAAACCGCCTGATGATATACCGCAAACCATATTAAAACTAACCTCATCCATCCGATAGCTAAAGTATATCTTTTATTTTTATAATTCAAATCAAATATTTATATGAAATTATTTAATTTTAACTTCTACAATGGATTCTAAGAGTTTTCTGTATTTTTTTAAATATTCAAAAAATTGTTCTAATTCTTGAAGTGAAAACATATCCTTTGTCTTTTTTTCTATATTTTTAAAATCTTTTTGCCCCTGTTTTAATATATCATTTCCTTTTTTGGTAATTATATTTTTTGTAGTATTTGAATGTTCAATATACTTTCTTTTAATTAACCCTTTTTCTTCCATTATATTTAAAATCTTGCCGACATGGGCTTTTCCTTTAAACATGTATCTTGCAAGCGCAGTTTGGGTAATATCGGGTCTTATATTTATTAAAAGCAGGATGGCAAGTTCATCCATGGAAATATTTGAATTCATAAATTTTTTATGAAAAGCACGTCTGAAGGATTTATTAAAATTAGATGTGTAATCAATTTGAAAAGCTAAACTGTTTTCAAGTTTGATATCAAGTAAATCTTTTTTTGCCATATTTTTACCTAAACAATTATACTCCTTATAGCGTATAAATTCAAGCAAGTGTTGACATTTAAAGAATTATGATGTTAGTATAAGGTAGAAAATTCTACCTATTTAGCGGAGTAATTATGAAATTAAAATTCACCAGAAAACACGCAGCAATTATCATATTGCTTATTATAATCCTGCCTATTGTATATAATAAAATATCGGCTGCAATAGCGGGAATAATTCAAAAACAAATGCTTTTAATGCCAAAAGAAGTTGTTGTCGGAAACCCAAAAACCGAAGATGTTTTAACAACAACCGAAGCAACCGGGCGCGTTGAAGCGAAATATTCCGTTGATGTTATTGCGCGCGTAAGCGGATTTTTAACAAAAAAATACTTTAAAGAAGGTGATTTTGTTAAAAAAGGGCAGTTGATTTTTCAAATTGACCCCAGAGAATACCAGCTTCAAGTAAATAATGCAAGAGCATCGGTTAATCAGTATTCTGCACTTTTAAAAAATGCACAGCAAGAGCTTGACAGAGCAAATGCCCTTGTTAAAGAAGACTTAATAAGCCGCTCGGATGCTGATTCAAGTCTGGCTCAAAGAAACCAAAATAAGGCTCTATTAGATGCCGCAAGAGAACAACTTGCGCTGGCGCAGGTAAATTTAGGCTACACAAGCATTAAATCCCCCATAAACGGAAGAATAGGAAAAGTTAACATAACCGAAGGAAACTACGTAACCGCTTCATCGGGTTCTTTGGTTAACATTTCAAGTACAGACCCTGTTTATGTTGCATTCAGCCTTAAAGGATACGATTTTGTCAAACTTTTAAGAGCAAGTAACGAATTAAAAGATGTTAGCGTTCAAATCCAGTTTGATAACGGCGAATGGTACGATAAAACAGGAAAAATTGATTTTGTAGATAATAAAATAGATGAAAACTCTGGTTCTATCCTGCTTCGTGCTGTTTTTGAAAACCCTAAAGGCTGGCTGGTTCCGGGGGATTATGCCAAAGTTAAAATAACCGCCCCAAAAACAGTTTCATACCTTACCGTTCCGCAAGCCTCAACCAAAGGGGATGCTATGAGTGGATATTATGTCTGGGCAGTTAAGGATAATAAATCCGTAAGAAAAGATATAGAAGTTTCAAGCGATATAAATAATAACTGGATAGTTGAAAGCGGACTAACAAAAGACGATACTATTGTAATATCAGGTATTCAAAACGTAACATCCGAAGGTCAAAAATTGAAACTTATTGACGAAAAAGAATACGCCAAAAAACACAACACGGACGGAAAATAATGAAAAAAATTTTTGATAAAGAAAAGTTGTTCTTTTTTATACAAAAACCGAGGTTTGCCCTTGTAATTTCGCTTTGTATCGTAATTGTAGGGCTAATTTCACTTGCTTCTCTAAAGCAGGAAAGCTATCCTGATGTTACCCCTCCTCAAATTCAGGTAAGTGCTAATTACACGGGTGCAAACGCTGAAGTTATCGAGTCTTCGGTTGCAACCGTCCTTGAAAATAAATTAAACGGTGTTGAAAATCTTTCATACATGACATCAACTTCATCAGACGGCAGCTACACCTTAACAATGTATTTTAAAGTCGGCTCCGATAAAAATATTAACCTGATGAATGTTCAAAACAGAATTCAACAAGTTCAATCACAATTACCCGAAGAAATACAAAGAACGGGCGTTACGGCTATTAGTCGCTCATCCGGTTCGGGCGCTTTAATTTTTACATTATATCCTGAAAAAGGGCACTGGAGCCAGCTTGATATGACAAACTACGGCTCTATTTATATAAAAGACGAAATAAAACGTGTCGATGGGGTAGCGGATGTTAACGTATACGGTTCAGGCGATTATTCAATGAGAATCTGGCTTGACCCTCAAAAAATGGCAGGCCTTAATATTTCAACCTCTGAAGTAAAAAATGCAATCGCAACACAAAACACCCAGGTTACGGCAGGCGCCTTGGGTGCTCCTCCGACAGACGAGGCGCAGGCGCTTCAAATTACCCTTAAAACAAAAGGAAGGCTTGCCGATGTTGAAGAATTTGAAAATATAATAATCCGCTCCAACATGGATGGAACGAATGTAAAACTTAAAGATATCGCAAAGGTTGAATTAGGAGCATACACCTATACTAACCTTGGTCTTGTTGACGGGAAACCCGCTTCAATTATTATGGTGTCTCAATTAACCGATGCAAACGTAATTGAATTATCCAAAGCAGTCAATAAAAAAGTTGATGAAATTAACGCAAAACTTGATAACGGCTTAAAAATAATCCCTCTTAAGGATGACGCCGAGTATATCCATGAATCAATTAAAGAAGTTGAATTTACAATATTGTTAACCGCATTAATCGTTATTTTAATCATATTTTTATTCCTTGGCGATGCCGTTGCAACGCTTGTTCCTTGCGTTACAATTCCTGTTTCACTGGTAGGTACATTTATCGCACTTAAAGCGCTTGGAATGAGTATTAATATGCTTACATTATTTGCGCTTGTTCTTGCGGTTGCCGTTGTAGTTGATGATGCCATTGTTGTAATTGAAAACGTTAAAAGACATATTGATGAAGGAAAATCAGCCGTAATGGCAACACAGATAACTATGCAGGAAGTAGGGTCTTCTTTGGTTGCTATGGCAATGGTTTTAATGGCTGTTTTTGTTCCGATTGCTTTTATGGGCGGTATGACAGGGGTTATGTATAAACAATTTGCCGTTTGTATAGCAGTATCAATTGCAATATCCGCAATATGTGCTCTTTCTTTATCCCCTGCAATGTGTTCGCACTTTTTAGGACACCAAAAAGAGGATAAGCCCAAAAATAAAATAATCGAAAAATTACAAAAAAAAGCTTCAATTGCGGTTGATAAATTCAACGAATTTTTCGATAAAGTTGAAACATTCTACATGGAATACGTAGAAAAATTCGTCTACAACAAAAAATTAACAATTACGGTATATCTAACCATTGTATTTATTACTTTGTTATCTTTTAAATTCATATCAACGGGTTTTATCCCCGATGAAGACCAAAAAATCTTACTTGCAAGCATAACACTTCCTGATGGAGCATCGTTATCAAGAACGGAAGAAGTTGCAAACCGTTTCACTTCTCAAATAAGAGATATTGAAGGGGTTGACCCTGAAAGGCTTTTGGTTTTTGCAGGGGGAGGCGCTACAAACACGGCAACCGCAATTATTTCTCTTGACGGCTACAAAGAAAGAAAAGTAGGTGCAATAGATTGGATTAAAAGAAAAATTCAAGGAAGAGAAACCAATCTGTCTCATAACGCTATTTTAAATAAAGTAAGAGCCGTAGCATCAAACACAAAAGAAGCATCCATTGTTTCGTTTTCACCTCCTGCAATTATGGGGATGAGTATGATGGGCGGTTTTGAATTTCAGATGCTGTCTCAAGGAGAATACACTCCTCAAGAGCTTGAAAGCTGGGCTTCTAAGCTAATCGCAGCAGCTAATCAAAATCCTTCCCTATCAAGCGTATATACATCATTTCAAGCTAACGTTCCTCAATATATAGTTGAGATTGATTATGAAAAAGCGCTTGCACAAAATGTTGATTTAAACGAACTATACACAACATTATCATCAATGCTTGGCGCGTATTATGTTAACGATTTTAATAAATACGGAAGGGTATTTAAAGTTCAAATTCAAGCTCAAAGCAAATTCAGAAATAAAGCGGGAGATTTATCGGGAATTTATGTTAAAAACAATAACGGTGTTATGGTTCCCGTTTTATCAATGGTTAAATTAAAACAAAGTATAGGTACCGCATCAATTACAAGATATAACATGTATGAATCGGTACAAATTCAAGGTCAACAAGCGGCAGGAAAAAGCTCCGGAGACGCTATGAACGCCATGGAAGAAGTCGCAAAAAGCGTATTACCGTCAAATATGTCATTTGATTGGTCAGGTACGTCCGCTCAAGAAAGAGAAGCATCCGGACAGGTTGCAATGATAATAACCATGGCACTTATATTTGTTTATTTATTCCTTGTTGCACTGTATGAAAGCTATTCAATTCCCGTTGCGGTATTGTTAATTTCTCCCGTTGCAGCATCCGGTGCTTTAATATTTCAAATGATGATTAATCAATCGTTTGATATTTATTCGCAGGTCGGTATGATTACTCTAATCGGGCTTGCAGCTAAACAGGCAATTTTAATCGTTGAATTTGCAAAAGAAGAACACGAAAAGAACGGTCTTGATGTAAAAAGTGCCGCACTTAAGGCTGCTAAATTAAGATTCAGGGCAATTATGATGACGGAACTTGCCTTTATTATAGGCGTTATGCCGATGCTATTTGCATCGGGCGCAGGCGCAAATTCAAGAATTTCCGTCGGTTCAACCGTATTTGGCGGTATGATAGCGGCAGCTACCATAGGTGCTTGTTTAACACCCGCATTTTATGTAATTATTCAGGAATTTGTCGATAAATTTCCCAAAAAAGAAATAACCCAAAAAGATCTGGAGTATTAAGAATGAAAAAAGTTTTAAATATATTTTTAACTTTGTGTATTGTATCACTGGGGCTAAATTCAGCTTTTGCCTTTGATTTTCCTTTTAAATTCAAAAAGGATTCAAATACTTCGGAACAAAAAATTGAAAAAGAAACAAAAGTACAAAAAGAAAAGAAAGTAAAAACCCAAAAAGTTAAAAAAGAAAAAGTAAAAAAAGAGAAAACCAAAAAAGAAAAGGTTAAAAAGGAAGAAAAAAAAGAAAAAGTTGAAATAATTAAACCTGAAAAAAAGAAGATGAACTTTAAAAAAGAAAAAAAGAAAAACGAAGAAAATAAAAAAACAAAACAAAAATCTTCAAAAGAAGCCCAAGGGATGTATGAAACAAAATTCCCCGAAATCACAAGCAGAATCGAATACACCGAAGGCCTAAAAGATGTTACGCTTGAAGATTGCATAAAACTTGCTCTAAGCAACCACCCTGCAATTATGTCAGCCATAAGCAACGCCGAAATTTATAAAACAAGAATAGGACAGGCCTGGTCTAATTATTTTCCGACATTAGGAGCAGGGGTCAGTTATTCAAGAAACGATTCATTGATGACAATGAGGGCAAGCGGCGCATTTTCATCCATGATGAATCGAAAATATGATTTATACTACACTCCGACATTGAGTGCCAATATGCTTATTTTTGACTTCGGCAAAACAAAAGCAAGTGCCGATATGGCAAAAAGAAACTATGAATCCTCAAGATATGACGCTGAAATGAGCATAGAACAAGTGATTTATAACGTTAAAGTCGCTTACTATAACATGCTTTTTGCGGCCGAACAAAAAATTGTTTATGAAGATACCGTAAAAGATTACGAACTTCAATTAAAACAGGCAAGCGCTTTTTATAAAATAGGCAAAAAAGCAAAAATCGATGTTACAACTGCACAATACAACCTTGGAAACGCTAAAGTTAACCTTATTAAAGCAAAAAATACTCTTGAACTTGCAGCGGTTCAGCTTGCAAATGCCGTCGGGATTCCTGAAATGGAGTCTGTTAAATTAAAAGATAAATTAAATACAAAAGCTTACGAGGTTAATTTTGATGAATTAATTAAAATCGCAAAAGAATCACGCCCGTCTCTTTTATCTGCCAAAAAGAGAATGGATGCTGCGGAAATGGGGCTAAGAAGCGCTAAAAGAGAATTCACGCCCAATATTGACGCTTTTGCATCATACAACAGAGGCGGTGTTAAGATGGATATGGATTACGGTTATCAGGCAGGTTTTCAAATCAGCTACAGCGGATTAAATCTTCTTGCAATCAAAAAACAAGTAGATGAAGCAAAAGCAACATATAAAAAATCCGTTGCGGATTATGAAGTGGAAAGCCAAAATGTCTATCTTGAAGTAAAAAGCGCATATATAAGCCTCTTAAATTCGCATGACAGCTTTGTTGTTGCAAAATTAGCGCTTCAACAGGCAAAAGAACAACAATATCAAGCCTATAGAAGATATCAGGTAGGTTTAGGAAACGCTATTGAATTTAAAGATGCCGAAAATACATACTTAAATGCGCAGCTTAACTATTATTCAAACCTTCTGGAATACAACGTTAACGCAGCCGAACTTGAACGCGTCGTAGGCGCTCCGATTAAAGAAGGAACGGCGGATTTATAAATTAAAACATGAAAAGCTCTGATAGCGAAATTTCAAAAGCATCGGCAATTTGTTTTACTTTTGATAATGTAACATCATTCTGTGCTGTTTCGATATTTCCAAGAGTTGAGCGGCTTAAATTAGCACGAAATGAGAATTCATCCTGTGTATAACCTTTGATTTTTCTCAAATCTTTAATTCGTTTGCCAAATTTTTGCAAAAACTCTTTATCCATTCAATTATTGTCCGTTATAATGTCATTTAAACAAACAGTGCTGCGGACAATATACTTTTGTTATATTTAAAAATCACTAAATTGTTAAAATAATATTAATTTTGGAAGTTTTTGAAAATATCCTTATAAAATAAAAATATAAGAAGGGATTTATTATGTTTGATAATTTTACAGACTCAACGAAACAGTTAATTTATGATGCGCAAAATTTAGCTATTGAAAATCACAATACTTTAATCGAGCCGATTCATATTTTATCGGTTATGGCACAAACTGATATTGAATCTGTCAGTATGCTTTTTGATGAATTAAAGTTACACAACAATCTTTTTGTGTCTGATGTAAAAAATATAATTAATTCTTTAGCAAAAACGCAAGAAATCAGCGATAAAATTTATTTTTCAAAAAATTCTCTTTCCTTATTTGAAAAAGCAAAAGAAAAAGCTAAAAATTTAAAAGATAAATTTGTTTCAGGCGAACATATTTTGCTTGCAATGGTTGAGATTGAAGATAATGATATTAAAAGACTTGTAAATAAATTTCAAATTAGTGAAGTTAATATTTTAAATGCCATGAAAAAAATCAGAGGAGATAAAAAAGTGGATTCTAAAAACGCAGATGAAGATTATAAAATAATAGAAAAATATTCTATAGATTTAACGCAAATGGCAAGATTGGGTAAATTAGACCCTGTTATTGGCAGAGATGAAGAAATAAGAAGAATTATTCAGGTTTTAAATCGAAGAACAAAAAATAACCCATGCTTAATCGGTGAGGCAGGGGTTGGTAAAACGGCAATTGTCGAAGGACTTGCCCAAAGAATAATAAGAGGAGATGTTCCTGAAAGCTTAAAAGATACAACTTTAATTTCTCTTGATATGGGTGCATTAATTGCAGGCGCCAAATTCAGAGGGGAATTCGAAGAAAGACTTAAAAAAGTTTTAAAAGAAGTCGAAAAATCAGACGGACAAATTATTATGTTCATCGATGAAATTCATACGATAATCGGCGCAGGAGGTGCAGAAGGCACGGGAGACGCGGGAAATCTTTTAAAACCGATGTTAGCGCGCGGCGCAATAAGAACTCTTGGCGCTACGACAATTAACGAATACAGAAAATATATTGAAAAAGATCCTGCGCTTGAACGTCGTTTCCAACCGATTCTTGTTGAAGAACCGTCTGTTGAAGATACTATTTCAATTTTAAGAGGTTTAAAAGATAAATACGAAGTTCACCACGGAATAAGAATCAAAGATTCCGCTCTTGTTGCGGCGGCAAAATTATCGGATAGATATATTCCCGACAGATTTTTACCCGATAAAGCAATCGACCTTGTTGATGAAGCATCAAGCGCAGTGAGAATAGAAATTGATTCAATGCCTGAAGAACTTGATAAACTGGAAAGGCAAAAACTCCAACTTCAAATTGAATTACAGTCTTTAAAAGATGATAATGATGAAGAAAAAATCAAAAAAGTTCAAGCACTTCTTGATGATGTAAATAAAAGAGCGCAAGTATTAAAAACTCAATGGGAAAAAGAAAAATCATCAATCAAAGGTGAAGTTGAAATTAAAAGCGAAATTGAAGAAGTTAAACACAAAATCGAACAAGCACAAAGAGAATATAATCTTGAACTTGCAGCAAAATTGCAATACGGAAAATTGCCCGAACTTGAACAACAATTAAAAGATTGTAAAAATCAAGAGCACAAAAACACTCTTTTAAAAGAAGAAATAGATGAAAACGATATTGCAACAATTATTTCAAAATGGACAGGAGTTCCCGTTGCAAAGCTTGTTGAAGAAGAAAGCCAAAAACTTTTGGATATGGAAAACACTCTTCACAACCAAGTAATCGGACAAGATGAAGCGGTCCGAGTTATATCCGATTCCATAAGACGTGCAAGAAGCGGCCTATCGGATCCCAAACGCCCGATTGGAACATTCTTATTCTTGGGTCCTACGGGGGTCGGCAAAACGGAACTTGCAAAAGCTCTTGCCAAGTTTATGTTTTTGGATGAAGACAGTTTAATTAGAATCGATATGTCCGAATACATGGAAAAATATTCAACAGCGAGATTAATAGGCGCACCTCCCGGGTATGTGGGATATGATGAAGGCGGACAATTAACGGAAGCTGTCAGAAGAAAACCATACAGTGTTATTCTCTTTGATGAAATTGAAAAAGCACATCCTGACGTATTTAACATTATGCTTCAAATATTTGATGACGGCAGATTGACGGATTCAAAAGGAAAAACAGTCGATTTTAAAAATACTATTATTATCTTAACATCAAACATAGGTTCAAACCTAATTCTTGATAACGCGCTTAAAGGCATGATGGGTAACAGCAACAGAGAACAGTTAAAAGAAGAAATTACCCAAAAATTAAGAGAATATTTCAAACCCGAATTTTTAAACAGAATCGATGAAACAATATTCTTTAACGCGCTTACAATGGAAGATTTGTCAAAAATTGTCGATATTCAAATTAAATATTTAAAAGAATTATTAAAAGACAGAAAAATCGAACTGAATATAACCCAAGAAGCCAAAGAACACCTTGCCCTTCAAGGCTACAACCCAATGTACGGCGCACGCCCCTTGAAAAGAACAATAAGACAACTAATCGAAAACCCTCTATCCAAACTACTCCTACAAGGCAAATTCCAAGACGGCGACAAAATAAAAATCGATTTCAAGAATGATGAAATAACCTTTAGTGCACTATAGTTAAGTGCACTAAGGTCAAACTTCAAATATTTATTATGTATTAAAAAAAGCTTTATTTAATGGTTTTCCGGTTGATTTAAGAACGGTATATGAATGACACTTAGTGCATGGTATGCCGTTCTTTGGAGGCGTAGAAAAATCAGTAAGCATTCTTTTTGCATATATACATTTTGAATAATTTAATGCATTTAAAAGACCTACTTCAAACACATTAATTCCGAAATTTCCTATATAAGCCCTATTGCAGCCTAATAGAAGTCCATTATAATCTATTTGAGGATAGTTAAATAAATTATAGCAGGCAAAAGTCTTTTCTTTTAAATCATCTTTGAGCGAATTGTCAAATTTATCAAAAGTTATGATCCCCGTTAGTTCTTCAACTAATTTTCTATTTTTTACAGGAGAATATTTTTTTCTCATATTTCTTTTATACAGAATTTCCATATTCAATTCCTGAGCCTTTTTCTTTGCCAATAAAATCTCATGTTCATTGTGTCCGAATGGAATAAATTGCCATGTAAGCTTAGGAAATTCGCTGTTGTATTTCTTTTTGAAATAATTAATCTTTTTAATATTATCAATTACTTTATTAAAATCTCCGCCAACACGATATATTTTGTATGTTTCAGGAGTGGCACCATCTATTGCAATTGTCATATGCTTAACCTGATACTTTACTAAATTTTCAAGAGTGGTATCGGAGACGGAGTTAAAATTAACCCCATTTCCCGCAGTTAAGGTGATGCCTTTATGGTGCGCATATTTAATTATTTCATCAAGTTCAGGGTTTAAAAATATTTCACCTTTATTTGATAATTCTATTTCTTTAATAAAGTCATTCTCATCGACAAATTTTTTGAAATCATCAAATTTTAAATATCCGACCCAATCTTTCGGAGCTTTTTTCTGGTATAGCAAAGTTACGCAAGCAGGACACCTTAATTGACATAGCGAACATGCTTCTAATCGTATGCTTCTTGGAAGCTGGTCAGCGGTTAAAAAGAATTCCGAATTTCTATCCTGAAAATTTAAAAAATCACTGCAACCTGCTGCCATTCCAAGACAACCCAGACAAACCGCACTCTTTATAAAACTTCTTCTTTTCATACTTTAATTATAACACACCATTTACCGATAAACAAATTGTTTGCAAATATTTAGTATTATATATTATCAATAAAAGATCGTTTTAACGGAGTGTTGTTTTTCCTCAACATTCGATACGAATAGCAGTCGAAACAAGGAACATCTTTCTTTGGAGATACCGAAAGGTCTGTAAGCATATGTTTCGCATAAATATATTTTGAATCATTCAATGCCTTTAAAAGTCCGTCTTTAAATGCATTAGCGCCAAAACTCCCTATATATATCCTCGGACATCCCAATAAATTGCCATTATAATCAATCTGAGGACGATTAAATAGCCCATAACAAACAAATGTTTTTTTCAATTCCATATCTTCTTTTATTAAATTTTTTAATTGCGTGTGTATTTTAAGGCCTGTTTGCCTTTCAACAAGTTCTTTGTTTTTTATTGGTGAATATTTAATTTGTATATTACGCCTGAAAGTTATTCCCATATTCAATTCCTGAGCTTTTTTCTTTGCCAATAAAATCTCATGTTCATTGTGTCCGAATGGAATAAATTGATATGTAAGCTTCGGGAATATACTGTTATATTTTTCTTTATAATAATTAATTCTTTTAATGTTACGAAAAACCGTATTTAAATCTCCGCCCACACGGTATATTTTATATGTTTCAGGAGTAGCACCATCTATAGAAACGGTAATTTTTTTAAATTTATACTTAACAAGATTTTCTAAAGTAGCTTCTGAAACCGTATTTAAATTAACTCCATTACTTGCAGTTAAGCTTATATTCTTATAATAAGCATATTTAATAATCTCATCAAGTTCCGGGTTTAAAAATATTTCTCCATTATTAGATAACTCTATCTCATCAAATTTATTATCGTCGACAAATTTCTTAAAATCATCAAATTTTAAATACCCAAGCCAATCTTTTGGAGCTTTTTTTTCAAGTCTTCTTGTTGTGCATGCAGGACAATTAAGTTGGCATAAGGAGCATGCTTCTATTCTTATTCTTTTTGGAAGTTCGTCTTTTGATTTATAGTAAAATCTATCGTTTTCAAGACTATTATCATTAATTAACGAATTTTTACAGCCCGCACCAAAAATACTAATACAGCTTAAACACAGACCATTTTTAATAAACTCTCGTCTTTCCATAATTGAATTATAACACACTTTGCACAAGAATATTTATTATATCTATACTTGCAACCCTTTGCCCCGTCTTTTTAAGAATCTATACTTAGAACATTTTGCACAAGGCAAATTTTGCTTCACGGGAATCGATAAATCAGTAAGCATGTGTTTTGTATATATTACATTTTGCGAATTAAGTGCATTCAATAAGCCTTCTTTAAATACGTTTATTCCCAGGTTTTCCAAAAATATTTGGCAACATCCCAATAAATCGCCATTATAGTCAATCTGAGGCGAATAAAATAATGTATAACAAGCATAGAGTCTGCCTTTTTTAATTGAAAATAATTTTTCAATCATTTTATTCTTTTCATCATATATTTTCAAACCTGTCTGTTTCTCAACAAGCTCTTTATTTTTTATTGGAGAGTATTCAATACTGTTGTTTCTTCTGAATCTCATTCTCATATTAAGCTCTTTAGCTTTCTTTTTAGCCAGCTCTATTTCATGTTCATTGTGTCCGAATAAGATAAATTGATAATGCAATACAGGAAATTCACTATTGTATTTCTTTTTAAAATAGTTTATTTTTTTAATGTTATCTATAACTTTATTAAAATCGCCGCCGCGTCTGTATATTTTATATGTCTCAGAGGTAGCAGCGTCTAATGAAACAGTCATTCTTTTAAATTTATATTTAACAAGGTTTTCTAAAGTAGTTTCAGAAACCGTATTTAAATTAACCCCATTGCCTGCACGCAACCATATACCCTTTTCATACGCATACTTTATAATCTCATCAAGTTCAGGATTAAGGAAGATTTCACCGTTGTTTGATAATTCTATTTCTTTAATAAAATCGTTTTCGTCGACAAATTTTTTGAAATCCTTGAATTTTAAATACCCTAGCCAATCTTTAGGAGCTTGTTTTTCAAGCTTTCTTGTTGTACACTCGGGGCAATTCAACTGGCATAACGAACAAGCCTCAAGGCGAACCGTCTTGGGCAAATCATTTTCTGATTTATAATAAAATCTGTCATTCTTCAATCCATTGTTTGCCTGAAATATATTATTGCATCCTGAAACCAATATTCCCATGCATCCCAGACATAAGCCATTTTTAATAAACTCGCGTCTTTCCATAATTGAATTATAGCATATAAAATACTATTACAGAGAAATAATCTGATTATTTCTTCTTAAAAATTTGTATTTCGGGCATCTTGTACAAGGTATGCCTTCTTTGGGTGGGATTGATAAATCAGTCAACATGTGTTTAGCATATATAAAATCGGGTGAATTTAGTGCACTCAACAAACCGTCTTTAAATGCATTTGCACTAAATTTTGCCGTAGATACTCTACAATGACATAATAAATCCCCATTATAGTCGATTTGCGGACTTTTTAGAGATTGGTAACAGGCAAATAATTTTTGTTCCTTTAGCCGTTCTTGATATGCTTCGTTTTTTGTATGAAAAATTTTCATTCCCGTTTTTTGCTCCACTAATTTTTTATTCTTAACAGGAGAATAGTTTGGAGAATAATTTCTTCTGAATTCTATTTTCATGTTTAGTTCTTTTGCTTTTTGTTTTGCAAGGTCTATCTCATGTTCGTTATGACCGAATGGAATAAATTGCCATACTAATTTTGGATATTCACTGCTATATTTCTTTTTATAGTAATTAATTTTCTTGATATTATCTATGACTCTGTTAAAATCGCCGCCGCGTCTGTATATTTTATATGTTTCAGGAGTTGCACCATCAAGTGCTATAAACAAAATACTAAATTTATATTTAACTAAATTTTCTAATGTCTTTTCTGAAACATTATTTAAATTTACACCTGTTGTTGCCGTTAGATATACATCTTTATAATATGCATATTTAATAATCTCATCAAGCTCCGGATTCAAAAATATTTCACCTTTATTTGCAAGCTCTATCTCATTTATAAATTCATTATCATCAACAAATTTTTTAAAATCATCAAATTTTAAATACCCTAGCCAATCTTTTGGAGCTTGTTTTTCATATCTTCTTGCCATGCATTCAGGACAATTTAATTGACATAACGAACAAGCTTCCAATTGAATTCTTTTGGGTAAATCTTCTTTTGACCTAAAATAAAATTTATCATTTTTTAAATTCTGTCTATCTTCCGAAGAATTTTTGCAACCCGTAAAAAGTGAACCCAAACAACCTAAAAATATAGTATTAATAATAAAATCTCTTCTATACATTAAAATTCATAGCCTTCTTTAGAACAATCATACTAATAACGTCAGTTTTTCCTTCTTTAAAGATTTATATCTTGAACATTTGCTACAAGGTAAATTTTTAGAAGGCATCACCGTTAAATCAGTTAACATATGCTTTGCGTATATGACATTTTGTGAATTTAGCACATCTAAAAAACCATTTTTAAATACATTTTTATCAAAGCTACCATTGTATATTTTGCAACACCCTAAAAAATTTCCGTTCCAGTCTATTTGCGGAGCATGAAATAATGTATAACAGGCAATTAATTTCTGTTTCACAAGTGTATCTTTTATTAGCTTACTCTTATCTTTATAAATTTTAAGACCCGTTTGCTTTTCTACAAGTTCTTTATTTTTTACCGGAGAGTATTCTTCTGACATATTTCTTTTGAATTCTATTTTCATACCCAGCTCTTTTGCCTTTTTCTTGGCCAGTTCTATTTCATGTTCGTTGTGGCCAAATAAGATAAATTGCCAGAATAAATGAGGGTATTCGCTGTTGTATTTCTTTTTAAAATAATTAATCTTTTTGATATTATCAATTACATTATTAAAGTCGCCTCCTACGCGATATATTTTGTATGTTTCGGGGGTTGCGCCGTCTATTGAAACTTTCATGTATTTAAATTTATATTTAACAAGATTTTCTAAAGTAGTTTCAGAAACCGTATTTAAATTTACTCCGTTGCCTGCAGTTAAAGACACACCTTTTTCATACGCATATTTAATAATTTCATCAAGCTCGGGGTTAAGAAAGATTTCGCCGTTGTTTGATAATTCTATTTCTTTAATAAAATCGTTTTCGTCGACAAACTTTTTGAAATCCTTGAATTTTAAATAACCCAGCCAATCTTTAGGCATTTGTTTTTCCAATTTTCTCACCGTGCAGGCAGGGCAATTTAGTTGGCATAACGAACAGGCTTCAAGACGAACCGTCTTTGGTAAATCTTGTTTTGATTTATAGTAAAATTTATCGTTTTTTAAATTACTGTTGTCGGATAAAAAACTGTTGCATCCTGATACTATTAACCCCATGCAGCTCAAACATAAACTATTTTTAATAAAATCTCTGCGCTCCATAGCGAAATTATAGCATGGAATTTAAATTTTCCTCAATAAATCAAACACAAAATAAGCAATTTTTTTATGTGTTTCAATATCATAATGAAGCCCGTCGGGCAAGCTTGTATTTTTTATTTCATTCAGATTTAAAAATAAACAATTATTATTTTTGGCAACTTTTTTGCATATTTTTGCAATATTTTTCGATTTTTCAATGGATTCTTCATCAAATAAAGCGGAAAAATACCCGCATAAAACATTTTTTGTTAATTCAAGCGGAGAAATTAATATTATTTTTGTCTTTGGCGCTTTATTTTTTGCTATGGATAATATTTTTTCAAAACCTTTTTTGATATCAAATTCATTTGTTTTATATACTTTTTGAACATCGTTTATTCCTAAAGCCAAAATTAAAATATCATAAGATTCATCTAAAACACAAGGCAAATATTTATATCCTGTCTGCTTAATACCTGCATCATTATCACAAAAACAGGTTCTGTTATTGCAGCCTTCTTCAATAACCTCATAATCATTTTTAACTAATTTTTTTAAAATCCCGCTCCATCTTGTTTTTTCATCATATCTATCCCCGCTTTGCACAATAAAACCAAATACATTACTATCCCCGAAACACAAAATCTTTTTCATATAAATACCCTTAAATTAAATTTATTTTATATAATTATATATTATTTTTACAAAAAAAGCGTTTATGGTACAATGTTGGTATATGTTAATAAAGGGGAGTGTATGGTAGATACTACTGTTAGTAATAGTCATTATGATGCCAGCAATATTAGGGTTTTGGAAGGGCTTGAAGCGGTTAGGGTCAGACCGGGGATGTATATAGGGTCTACTTCTCAAAGAGGTTTGCACCATTGTATTTATGAAATTGTTGATAATTCTATAGATGAAAGTTTAGCAGGATACTGCGATACGATTCATGTTACCGTGCATGAAGATAATTCAGTTACGGTTCAGGATAACGGACGCGGGATTCCTTGTGATATTAAGCCTGATAGCGGTAAATCGGCTCTTGAAATAGTCCATACGGTACTTCATGCAGGAGGAAAATTCGGAGACGGCGGTTATAAAGTATCAGGCGGTCTGCATGGCGTTGGGGCATCAGTTGTTAATGCACTTTCCGAAAAATATGTTGTCGAGGTTGCACGCGACGGTTTTGTTCACAGGCAGGAATATTTAAGGGGTGAACCTACAACAGGGGTTGAACAAATAAGAGAAACGCAGGAGCACGGAACAAAAACGCACTTCTGGCCCGATCCTGAAATATTCACCGAAACAACGGAAATAGACTGCGATGTTATTGCAAACAGGCTTCGCGAAATGGCGTTTTTAAATAAAGGTTTAAAAATTATTTTCCATGACGAAAAAAATAAAAAAGAAACAACATACCATTTTGAAGGCGGTATTGCAAGCTATGTTGAACATTTAAACAAAAATAAAAACGTATTGTTTGAAAAACCGATTTATATTGAAAAAATGGTTGATGGTATAAATGTTGAAATTGCAATGCAATATACCGATTCTTATACGGAAAACGTTTTATCTTTTGCAAACAATATAAACACGCACTCGGGAGGTACTCACTTAACGGGTTTTAGAAACGGGATTACGCGTGTTATTAATGATTACGCAAGAAAAAATAACATCTTAAAAGAAAAAGACGCAAACCTTGCGGGAGAAGATGTCAGAGAAGGTTTAACGGCAATTGTTTCGGTTAAAATTGCAAATCCTGAGTTTGAAGGTCAAACAAAGGAAAAATTGGGAAATGCCGAAGTAACTCCTGCGGTTAATGATGTTATAAGAGATAAATTCCAGGAGTGGCTTGAATTTAACCCAAAAACAGCCAAAATTGTAATAGATAAAACCATGCAAGCGCAGCGCGCAAGAGAAGCGGCAAGAAAAGCAAGAGAATTAACAAGAAGAAAAACAGCTCTTGAATCATCTTCTCTACCGGGTAAACTTGCGGATTGTTCATGCAGAGAAGCTGATAAATGTGAGCTTTATATAGTCGAAGGAGATTCCGCGGGAGGAAGCGCTAAGCAAGGAAGAAACAGGATGTTTCAGGCAATTTTGCCCCTGAGAGGTAAAATATTAAACGTTGAAAAAGCAAGGCTTGATAAAATCTATAATTCGGATTCAATTAAAACAATGATTCAGGCGCTTGGAATTAATATTTCCAAAAACCCCGAAGAAGTTGACGTTGCAAAATTAAGATACCATAAAGTAGTAATTATGACGGATGCAGATGTAGACGGTGCCCACATAAGAACTTTAATGTTAACGTTCTTCTTTAGATATGCAAGACCCTTGCTTGATCATGGCTATGTTTATATAGCGCAGCCGCCTTTGTATAAAGTTACAACAGGAAAGCAAACAGAATACTTATATGATGACAGAGCTCTTGATCGCATGGTTCGCGAACGAGGAGTTAAAGGGGTTCATTTATTCAATAAAACAAAAGATAAATCAATAACAGAAGACAAGCTTGAACCTTTAATGTATGAAATGGGTAAATATTATAGAGCTTTCTATAACCCGATTATAAATCAAATGCCTTCCGTTATTGTAAGGGGGTTGATACGTTCCGGAATCGAGCCTCAAGATTTTGAAAATGAAGCTAAAATGAAAGAACATTATGAATATTTAGCTCATTACATTGATGACCATGCTAAAAACTACGGCATTGAGGAAGCTAAGGATTACAGGGTATTTTTAATTTCTAACCCTGAAAACACAAGATTCAATTTAAAAATTGAACTTGGAGGAGAGCTTGAACCCGTATTAATCACGCAGCATATGATTAAATCGCAGGAATTTTTAAGATTAAAAGATTCTTATCCTAAAATAAGAGAGTTTTTAATTGAAGAAGAAAAAGTTCTTAAACTAGAAACAGAATCAGGCACAACAGATATTACATCCTTTACTCAGCTTTCAAAATTAATTGAAGACAGAGGTCAAAAAGGCATGCAAATTCAGCGTTTCAAAGGTTTAGGCGAAATGATGCCGCAGCAATTATGGGAAACAACCATGGATCCTGCAAACAGAACCTTAAAAAGAGTAAGCCTTGAAGATGCACAGTTGTGTGATGAATTGTTTGATATCTTAATGGGTGATAATGTTGCGCCAAGAAGAGACTTTATCGAACAAAATGCGGTTTATGCAACAAATATTGATGTTTAAAAAGCCCTTTAAAAGGGCTTTTTAATTAGCAAATGCGTCATAGAGCATATCATAAAACAAAGGAAAAGCATCGGAATTAATCGGCTTTCTTGTTTTTAGTGCTCCTTTTGCAACTTCGCATTCCGCTAAATATGCTTCTTTTTCTTTTTGGGCATTAAATGCGCAATACATTCTTAAGTGTTCTTTTAATTCGTCAAGTTTTCCGTTTTTTTCTGCTTTTGATATACAAGCTTGGATATTAGGATCGATTTTTTCTTTAGGCATGGTTTCTATTAGCCTTTTTGTTTTATAAAATTGCGCTTCAAAAATTTGATTCATTTCGCTGCAAAATTCTTTCATATTATTATAGCCGTTAGCTTTTAATATTATTTCTCTTGTTATGTTTCTTTGTTTTGGAATAATTCTATTATACTTTTTATTATCTGCCATATCCTGCATATTATAAAAAAGCGGCATTAAAGTATGTGCTTGAATTTCCGTATCAAATTTTTTAAATACAAGAGAAGCTATAGCGCAAAGCGCTCCAAAATATTCCCATTCATCGGAGATACTCCTTAAAAAATCTCCCTCTTCCCCGTTTTTTGCCTGAAGATAGTGAGTGTATTCATGAGCTATATCCATGGCTTTTGTTAATGCTTCTGTTTCATCTTCAAAATAAAAATTTTCATCTATATACATTTTATAATTATTGCAATTAAAATCTTTATCTATTTGAGCAGAAAAAAATGCTGCATAGTCAGGCTTTGTATCGCCGATTTGAGGCATTTTTATTATCGGAAGTACTTCAATATCAGGTGCTTGTGTTTTTATTGTTTGCGCTAAATTGCAATCTTTGCTTAGTGCGTTTTTATATATGTCTAAACCAAGATTACCCGCCTTTTGAGAAGATCTTTTACCTGTTTTTCTTTTTGCACTAAAACTAACGCTGTCTTTAATTTCGCAAAACGGATTATTCAGATAGTTTATTCTGTTATTATTTCTTTTATTGGCTATATTTAGCGTGTTTGTATAATTTGTAAATAAATTTACTTTCATAATTACTCCTTTTATTTTTTGCAAATATATAAAACGCAAAAAAATATTTTTTTGTTATTTTAAGGAGTATTTATTATCATTTCGCAATTCTTGCAATCAAACGAAAGAGGAAATTTAACCCCTTTTTCATCAACCAAAAACAAAGACTTATCTTCAATTTTTTTGTCGCATCCTAAGAATATTTTTTTAAGACAGTGTTTTGTTCTCATTAATTCTTTATTTTTATGTTCCTTTATGCTTTCAAAGCTTCCTTCAATAACTTCGCAATTACACATTGAATAAAATTCTTTTGCTTTTTTATTATGAACATTTAATCTGTAATCGCCTTTATTTTCAGGATATTGGGCAATATCAAGGTGTTTTTGGGTTTTTGTTTTATAGCGCGATAAAATTTTATTTATCAATTTTTCAACAAGCTCTCTTCTTAATTCGTTTAATTTTGATACGGGGATAAATTTTAATTCATCCGCATCAAATGTTATATCTTTTATAATAAAAGGAGTTTCTTGTAATTTTTGCAATGATTTTATATAGTTTTCTTTCATTTTTTCATAATTTTTTGCTTCTTCAAATGAAGATATATCAATTGTTTCTTTATTTTTATTTATATCATAGATAACAATTTCATCTTTTTTAACAACAAAATCCACTTCAAGTTTTCTTGTTGTTTTGGTTGTTTTTAGAATTTTATTAAATTCAAAATCAAAATTTCTAAATACTTTTGCACCTTTTTTTAAATTCAATTTCTTATTTGCAAAAATTTTATACCCTTCCTTTGTTTTTTCCGTTTTATTCACAAGACAGCCTTGAATTTCATTATCCGATATTATACATAAACCATCCTGCGGGTTTAGTTTTTTATTTGTTTTAACTAAAAAACAATCATCGCTATTGTATAAAACCGCTCCGATTTCTTCGCCTGTTGATTTTGGGGTATTAAAATTATAGATATTATCTTTTTTATTAAATAAATAATCGTCGCAAAAACCTCTGTTAAATGTTTTTGAAATATCAGGAATAAAATCTTGTATTATTTTTCCAAAACTTGTTCTATCATACTTATTTAAAATGTTGCTAAAGTATAATGTCTGATTTTTTATATAATTTTCATCTTTTAATCTTCCTTCAATTTTAAAACTCACAACCCCCGCTTCAATAAGTTTGTCAATATGAGAAGATAAATTGTTATCTTTCAGAGATAGAAGATGTTTATTTTTTATTATAAAATTACCGTTTTTATCAACAAGAGAATATTTCTTTCTGCATGCCTGAGCGCACTCGCCCCGATTAGCACTTCTTTTGCCGATATATGAAGATAAATAGCATAATCCCGAATAGCAAACACAAAGTGCGCCTGAAACAAAACATTCAAGTTCAAGCGAAGTATTTTTTCTTATTTTTTTAATATCATCTATAGATAACTCACGCGCTAAAATTGCTCTTTTAATTCCTATATCTTCAAAAAATTTAATTTTTTCCAATGTCCTGTTATCACACTGTGTGCTTATATGAAGCACAATCGGAGGAATTTTATTAAAAAGCGCCAGATTCAAAAGCCCCATATCCTGAATAATTAAAGCATCAACTTTAATTTCGTATAATTTTTTAATTAATTCTTGGCATTCTTTCAGTTCATCATCATTCAATATTGTATTTAGCGCGACATAAACTTTGACGTTAAAAATATGAGCGTATTTTATGATTTTTTCAATATCTTCAACAGAATTTTTTGCAGCTCTTCTTGCGCTAAAATCCGCACCTATATATATTGCATCCGCACCGCAATTAATTGCGGCAAGTGCGCAATTAATATCTTTAGCAGGGGCTAAAAGTTCCAATTTTTGCATAAATTGATTATATCAAAAAATCAGTATAATTTAATTCTTATTTCAAAACTGCGATTCCAGGGAAGTGAGTATTCAATTTTTTGAGGATAATAGTTTAAAAATTTTGAAATTTTTTTTGAATATTTATTCAGTTCATCAATTTTTTCTCTCAAAGCAAGGTTATAGTCAATTTTTGATTCTCTGATTGATTTTCTAACCACCGCCTGATAAACCCAATCGTCTAAGAATCTTATGAATAATATTTTTTTAAAAGCAAGCTCATCGTATGAATTATCAATCATTGATAAATATTTAACAACCGCAATCAAAATAGCGCATCCTATAGTGTTTGCGGATGTGTTATATGCGCAGTATGAATATAAATTATCAAAATTTTGCTTAAATAATTGATTAATAAAATTACAATCAGCACCGTTTGCATTGTTAACATCGGCTATAAAATAAGGTTGGGAAGGAAAATTAACTTCTTTTTTAATTAAATTTATTCTGTTACCTAAAACCAAATCGCCCTGCTCTTTTTGGAAATTGTTAATTAAAAAAGTAAGCTTCGCATTTTTGTCAACTTCTAAATTTGCAAGAGAAATTTGAGATAAAACACAGTCTTTAATTGAAACATCTTCGTATTTTGAAATTAAACCGATAGAATCTTTTTCTAAAAATAAAGGATTTATTTTAATATTTTTATTATAAGCTAAAGCCCTTGTTAATAGTGAAAGAGGGATTTCATCGGCTCCCGTTTTTATAAAAACGCTTGATAAAGCGTTTTTTTGGGCTAAATCTTCTAAAATCTCCGCTTCTTTTATATTTAGACCGTATTTGGCACAGTCGTCTTTTGAAAAAATTAAAGTATCGAAGAAATTCTCTTTTGCAAGTTCAAGATAAAATTTATTTATCTCAAAATTCCTCTTCCTTGTTTCAAGGTAATCTTGAATTATCTCAAAAGGCACATCCAAAGGTAATTTATCTGTATTATTTTTATGAGAATAATAAGACCAGTTAAATATTTTTTTTCCGTATTTATCCCAGTAGGTTTTTTCTTCTTCGTTTATATTATTGTTTGAAATTCGCATAATTGATGAAAAAGCTAGAATTTTAGAACATTTTGAACCAACTGATTCCCTAAATTTTAAAATCCTTTTTTTAATTTCATCAAATGAATCCCCAACCCTTCTTGAAGGAATAAGACCGCCGTATGCTAAAGTATCAAGACAGACAATAAAATAATCAATTTTATCCAATTTCTTTATAAATTCAAATATATTATCAATATCTGCACTTTTTCTAAGTCCGCCTAAATATTTAATATCAGGCATAAAAAACTCAATTTTGCTGTTTATCGATAATATATCTTTTATAATATCATAGCAAATAGGACGATTATCAATAGGAATAAAAGCTATTTTTATCTTACTGTTCAACATAGCTGATTAATTTTTCAAGCGCATTTTGTATTGAATTTATTTTATCTTCAATTATTTCAACCCTGTTTGAAAGCATTTTTGTCTGAGTCATATTTTCATAAAAAATATCAATAAATTGAGAAGGATTAAATGCATCATTTTGGGCCTGCATGATTAATTCAACCTTCTTTTCAAGCTCTGCAATTTTAGAATCCGCACTTTGGTTTGTTTTAATTATGTGTTTAAGCGCATTTTCAATTCTTGTGTAAAATTCGCCCGCACTTTTTTTGGATTTTTCGCTTTGAATTAATTGAGACCTGATTTCTTGAAGAGCATTTTTTTGCACATCTTCAACATTTTGCGATAAATCATCAATTTTATTATTTGTATCTCTTAACCAGCCTGAAATATTACCGAGTTCCGTTTCCGTGTCTCTGTTTATTTTAACGTTTTCAAGCCCGACGGTTCTTAATTCGATTACTTTCTCATATAGCAATTTAATATCGTCCGTGTTGTGATTGCCTTTTTCAATCGCAACCCTGATTTTAGCTAAATCTGATTCAACATCTTCCAAAGAATATGTATAGGATGAATTTTCGTCAGACGATTTTATTTTTTTAATTGAATTATTTATTTTCAAAAATTCATCGGCTAAATTTTCTTTAATTTCTTGAGAAATATTATTCTTTAAATATTCAAAATTAGAAAGATATTCGCTCACCTTAGCAGATAAATCGTCAATATCGGAATCTGATTCTAAAGGAAGGGCTGAATCTTTTGTTTTTTCAACAAGAGCGGAAATTTTTTGAACATTTTCTTTTAATTTCTGATCAATCTCTTCTTTCACATTTTGAAATTCGTCGCTTAACTCATCTCCGGCTTCTTGAAGCCCCTGGATTCTATCCGTAATTTTAGAAAGCACATTCATAATTGTTGCAATATTTTTACTTTCTTCAATTGCGGTTATTTTCATTGAAATATCGGATGTGCTTGATTGAATTTCTTCCAATAATTCTTTTGCATTATGAATTTGCTGAAGGTTTGTTCTGTCTATTTTTGTTTCAATATCTACAACGGTATCTCTTAGAGATTTTGAATCCGAAATATTTTCTAAATTAGCTCCTAAATAGCTGTTTAAAAGTTTATCTATTTTAAATTCAAATTGCGACAGGGTATTTTTATTTGTCTTTTCGACATTCATAATACCGTCTAAAATATCGCTTTTTATTTCGTTTAGCGCATCTTGCGATTTTGCCGCATTGGCATTTAAGTTATCGTTTATTTTATCTATTGTATCCGAACCAAAGCCCTCTAAACCCATCTCAAGAGCCGAGAGTTTATCGTTTATGCGCTCAATATTATCATCTTGTCTTATCGAAAATTCTTGAAAATCTGTTTTATAGTTTGCAAATTCTTTCTGAATTCTGTCATTAATTGATTCAACGCTGTCGATTAAATGATCGGAAAGCCTTTGTAAATCTATTTTAAGAGCATCAAGAGTTTCAATGTTAAGCGTTTTTGTATCATCTTCTATTTTATTTGCGGTTGTTTGTAAATTATCCTTAAAACTTTCCAATGCATCAGTAAAAGTTTTTTGTATCTCGCTTAAATGAAGACTGTTATCGGATACAACATGAGTTCTGAATATTTCAAGTTTTTCCGAAATTTCGGGAATTGCCTCAGCCATTTGATTTAAAATATGAATTCCCGAAACATGATTTATGTTATTCAAGCTCTCGCGCATATTTTGTATGGAAGCTTGAATTTCTGTTGTAACGTCTTTCAAATTAGTTGAAAGTTCTTTTATATCTTTTCCTATGTCTTGATTTTTTAAATCATCCATAGCTTTAACTATAGGCTCTTGAAGAACTTTGATATTTCCTTTATTTATTTCTTCAAGGTCATTTTTAAAATTGCCGAGTCCCGCAACAAGCGCTTTAATATCTTCTTTTGCGCTGTTTAAATATTTTTCGTATTCGCTTTGATATTGATGCGATTTATATAAGATTTCATCGTTTATTAAATTCCTGATATTTTTAACTTCGCCGCCAAGACCCGTAATATTCGAAGAAAGGGTTTCAATTTTGTCGTTTGTTACACCAAAATTCTCGGACAGATTCTTCAAACCTTCATTTGTATCGGTTATATCACCCGATACTTTTTTTAAACCTTCATTAGCATCAATAATATTTACTGAAAGATTTTTTATTCCTTCATTTGTGCTTGTAATTTCCGATGAAATATTTTGTATTTTTTCATCCGCATCGGTCATTCCTTTGGAGATGTTTTTTAATTCTTCATTTGTTGAAACAAGGTCTGCGTAGAGATTTTGAACATTATTTGAAACGGCGTTTATTCCTGCATTTAGATTGTAAATTTCCGATTTTACACTGTTTTCTTGAATTGATGATATGATTTTATTTATTTCAGATTTTAAATCTTCAACTTTGCTTGTAACATCATTGTAAAAAACTTCAAAAGTTTGCCTTGTATCAAGATTTTTAACGGAATCTTTAATATTTTGCATTAAATCAGACAAATTGCGCACTTCTCTCAGTGCATCATTGAATGAATTTTCCTTGCTTTGAACTAAACCTATTAAACCCGTTAAATCTTTATATTTTGTATCTATTATTGAAATAGCCGAAATTACGGAATTAACGTTTCCCGAAATAATTTCAAGCTCCGATTCAAGGGATTTTAATTCGTTTTTTGAAGAATTTTGCTTTACCTGTTCCAAAAAATCGGCAAAATTTTTATTAAGTGTTACCGTTATATTTTCAAAATTCTTTGAAAAATTTAAAAAATTCTCGCTTAATTTAGCCATTTCCTGAGCGGAAGTGTTGTTATTTTTCTGTGTTTCAACAGTGTTAAAAATCTTTTGAAGGGCTAAATCCTGCGAATTTAATTTTGCATAAACGTTTGAAATATCCGTTACAATTTTTGTAACTTCGGCTGCCATTCTCGGGTTTTGGTTGGAATTAGAGGCGATAAAACTTTTTAGCGCATTTTCTAAATCTTTTATATATCTGTTTGTTTGTCCGTATTTAACTTCAAGCGTTTTTCTGAATTCGTTAACAAGAGTTGTTGCTATTTTTTCGCTTGAAATGCTTGTTAAATTTTCATAACGCTGCGATAAACTGGTTAAGGCATTATAAATTTCTCCCTGGGATGTTGAAGATTTTGCATAAAGCCCTTTTATCGCATCGGTTAACCGGTCCAGTCTTATTTCAATATTGTCTGCCATAATTTTAATATTTTTCCTTTAATTCCTAAAATAAATAATATCAAAAAATCAACTGTTTAGGCTAAATTGTAAAGAATGTTTTAGAAATTTTGTGATTTAAATACACTGGTTTTTAAAACTTCAAGATAATCGGAATTCAAATGAGCCCAATCAAAAAGAATTACGCCGTTTAGTTTTAACTTTCTTATTATATGAATTTGCCTTAATAAATCCTCAGGATCCGCTTCGATAAACCCTGCAAAAAGGCCCGGATAAACCGTAACTTCACCCGCTTTTTTCTTAATTTCTTCAAGCATGTTATAAGCCAATTCATCATCACTTGTTAAAATTAAAGGAGTTATGGCATCCGTGTATTTTTTATCCGTCCAATTTGTCCAATCCTGATATTTTGTTTGAAGACTTGTTTTGTAATCAGGGAAAACAACTGCAGAAAACATAATTTTTCTGTATTTTAAATATTTTGATACTCTTATTACATAATCCGTTATTTTATCGCTTCTATATTGGCACCATTCATCCCAAAGGCTGTCTTTTTTAGAAATTTCAACAGGATCAACTCCATAAATTTGCTTAAATTCTTCTCTTGCATATTTTGTATATCCCCATTGGTTATTAAAATTTTCTTTTGAAACATTGGGATATCTGACATAATCAATATTAAAGCCGTCAACTCTGTATCTTGTTGCAATTTCATCTATTAATTCAAGAAGGAATGTTATAACTTCAGGATTTGCAGGGTCTAAAAAATAGCCGTTATGTTCCTGAGGATGAGAAACATATCCTTCAAAATCCGCTTTTTTCTTTGAACGGTTCATCCACTCGGGTTTTTTGGCAAGAATTAAATTTGAGTTAATCTCGGGAGAAAGATTCCCGACATAAAAACTCTGAAACCACACATGTACCTTTATTCCTCTTTTGTGTGCCTCTTTAATCCAGGAAGCTAAGACATCATAAGAAAACTGCGGATTTTGCACTTCAAAACCGTATTTCCTCATTACATTTGAAGGAAAAATCGTTCTTCCATGGTAATATGTTTCTAAAAATACGTTATCAATTCCCGTATTTTTAATGGCATCAAGAGTTTGCGCTATTTCATAAGGAGTTTTTTGGGTTGGTCTTATCCAGACACCTTTTAATTCACCAGATAAATAAGGCAGCGTGTAGCGGTATGCCATGGTGGCATTTTTAATTGATTCTTTGGCACATTCAATTGAATTATTTGAAGCATTTCTTAAAGATTTTTTATATAATTGTTTTGCTTTTTTCAAATAATTATAAATACACTTATCTTCACGTGAAGCATAGTCTGATTTTGTTGAAATTAAAATGTCTTCAACCTGTTCTATCTTATGCTTGGCGTAATATCGATAGCTGTCTATTGTAGTATAGGCATTTAGAGTATCGTCAAATATTTCAACTTCGGTACCGATTTTTAAATTATTGCTTATCCATTTTTTAGCGCTTCCATGCCCTGAAATTACATAACCTCTTTTGGGGATAATTGAATTTGCGCCTGTTAATTTTGTTACTATTCCGTTTTCAACAACCGCTTCTTTGCCGAATTCGTTTGTGTTTGTGGTGTGTCCGAATTCTCTTTTATATACAACAAGCTGGTTTGTTCCGCGGTATCCGGGGTAATTATTTGTAACGCTTGCAAGATCATCGGGATAAATTGCACTTATTTTAATGCTTGATTGAGAAATTATTCTGTCATTTCTCGTGCTTACTTCAATATTTCTTTCTTTTTCTTTTTTATTTCTTTTGTTTTTTTTATCAACAACGATAATATTTGTTTCTTTATCCGATGAACCTATTATGGATTTTTCTTTGGGAGAATTTTCTTTGTAGTAATAAATTTTTGAAGTGTCTTTTTTTGAATTACCAAAAGCGATTTTTTTCGAAGCATTTATATCATAAACAGGCGCACAATCAGCCTTTGCATCCTGATATATACACAAGATGAAACATAAAATTATAAATATTAAAAAAAATCTCCTCAATTAAGCCTCATTAAATATTACTATATTTGAATTTTATTACAAAAAGGATGCTTTTAAAATATTAATCGGGATTTTAATACAAAAATATTGCATTTTTTTTAAAAATATCATACAAATAAATTAGCGCATGATAAAATAATTTGAGTTAACATTATTATGCGGACATACTCTGTATAAAGCGAGAAAAAATGGATTTTCATATAGGCCAGCATTGGATAGTCAACATATTAGGGCTTAGTGTTCACATGGATACGCTTATTACCCTTTGGATTACAATGGCAATTATTATTGTCTTTGCGCTTATTGCAACCGGTAATATGAAACTTGTTCCAAATAAAATGCAGGCTGTATTTGAAAATATCGTTTCAATTTTCTCGTCTTTAACAAAAGACATGGGAGAAGAAGGAAAGCGCCACACGCCTATTTTAATTGCTTTATTTTTATTTATAATAACGGGTAATTTAATAGGTCAAATCCCCTGGAAACTTTTAAATTTTATTCCTTCAATTAAATCACTCCATGCTGAATTTGCTTCCCCTACAAACGACATTAATACAACGGCTGCTTTAGCAATAATTGTTTTAATTTACTATATATCATCAGGTGTCAGAAGAAAAGGCATCGGATATTTTAAACATTATTTCCAACCTGTCTGGTTTATGACCCCTTTTAATATGCTTGAAGATGTTGTAAGACCTCTTACATTGGCACTCCGTCTTTTTGCAAACATACTTGCGGGTGAAATTTTAATTTTGGTTTTAGGAGGATTAATTGCTTCTCTTTTAAGTCCTCAGGCAATTGATGCGTTTTGCCAAACAACCCTTGGAGGAATACTGCCTTCTGCTTGGGTTTATAATATAAGTTTATTTTTAGGATCGCTTTTACCGCTTCCTATAATGTTTTTTGAAATATTTGTAGCATTTATACAGGCTCTGGTATTTACGCTTTTAGCAAGTGCATACATAAGCGGAGCCGTTGCAAAACACGAGTAGTATAAAAGGAGAATAACAATGGATTTATCTGTTTTAAAATTTATCGCAATGGGTTTAGCAATCGGATTCGGCGTAGTAGGCCCGGGTATCGGTTTGGGACTTGCAACAAAAGCAATCATTGAAAGCATTGCAAGACAACCCGAAGCCGAAGGACAAATTTCAAAATACTTCTATATCGGTGCCGGTCTAATCGAAGCTTGTGCAATTTATGCACTATTGGTTGTAATCTTAATCGGTTTTGTAATTAAATAAATCCTTTTTAAGCTTATAATTTATAAGCTTAAAAAGAAAACGGAGCATATCAAATATGTTAATGCAAATAGACGGAACATTTATTTTTGTTGCAATAAGCTTTATAATATTTATGTTTATTATGAAAGCCATATTGTTTTACCCCGTTGTCAAAACCCTTGATGAAAGACAATCGTTTTATTCAAAAAATGAAAAAATGAAAAACGAATCAAAGGAAAAAACAAAGAACCTTATTGAACAAAAAAATGAAACCCTTGCAAAAACAAAAGAAGATGCTTCAAAGCTTTTAAAGGAAACTCTTGAGGGCGCAAAACGAGAAAGCAATATTGAACTTAAAAGAGTAAAACAATATGTTAAAGATGAGAGCGCAAGAAATAAAGAGGAATTATTAAAAGAACAAAAACAGGCAAAAGAAGAAATAAAAACTCAAATGTCCGTTTTTGTAAATGCCGTAATCTCAAAACTAACAGGCGAAAACACAAACATAACAGTAAGCGATGAAGATTTAAAGTCGCATTTAAATATATAAAAGGATAAAAAAATGTCTTTGTTTGAACAAATTCTGCAAACAAATTTAATAAATTTTATAATAGTTGTCTTAACTCTTGCCTGGATTTTTAAAAAGGCCAAGTTAGGCGCTTTAATCGAAAAAATGGCGCAGGATGTTAAAGGACGCGTGGAAAAAAGTTCCGCTGATGCGCAAAGCGCAATAAGCGAATATAAAGCCACTAAAAAATCCCTTAAAGATTTGCCCGTGCAACAAAACGACATTATGTCCCTTGCAAAAGTAAATGCGCAAAACTTAAAAGAAAAAACCGAAGCAAAAACAAAAATCCAGTGCGACGAAATTGTAAAACAACTTGATAAAATAATTCTTTCTCAAAAAGAAACCGTAAAAAACGACACCGTCAATGAAATTTATCAAATCGGTGTTGAAATTGCACAAAAAGAAACCAAAAAAATGCTAAATGATAATCTTCATCGAAAATTAATAAATTTATCAATTGATGAGCTCGATAAAATCGAAGGGGCGCTGTTATGAAAAACATAAATATAAAAAATTTGAAAACAGCAAAAAGATACGCTCAAGCGCTTCTTGAAACATCAAAAGATAATATTGATGAAATAAATCAAAACATGGATGAAATTTATAATCTGATAAATGAAAATTCGGATTTTAAAATGTTTTTCTCGCATCCTGAAGTATCCCTAAAAGATAAAAAAGAAGTTTTAGAAGAAATATTTTTAAATAAAATAAATAAAAACACTCTGAACTTCTTAAATGTTCTTCTTGATGAAAACAGATTTAATATATTTAATACAATTTATGACGTATTTAAAAAAGACACTCAAATTCTAAAAAATCAACAAACCGTAACCGTTACAAGCGCTGTTGATTTAAACGAAGATGAAAAAGAAAGAATAAAACAAAAATTATTTGAAAAAATAAACAAAGAAATAATTCTAACCTGCGAAACAAATGAAGATATTTTAGGCGGTTTGGTTATTAAAATAAACGACAAAGTTATTGATTTAAGTTTAAAAACAAAATTCGATAATTTAAAAAAAGCGTAATATGATAGGAAGGCAAAAAATATGTCACCAACAATAAACAGTTCGGAAATTACCGAAATTATAAAATCCAAAATCGAAAACTACAACCAAAAATTGGAAGTCGATAATGTCGGTTCGGTAATTGAAATTTCAGACGGTATTTCACGTATTTACGGTCTTAAAAATGTAATGTCGTCAGAACTTGTAGAATTTGATGACGGAAATAAAACTTTAGGTATTACCCTAAACCTTGAAGAAGATAATGTCGGGGTTGTAATTTTGGGTAATTACACTCAAATAAAAGAAGGCATGACAGTAAGAGCAACGGGCAGAATTGCTTCAATCCCCGTTGGAGATGAATTAATAGGAAGAATAATAGATCCGACGGGAATACCGATAGACGGCAAAGGCGAATTAAGAGCCACCAAAACCCGCCCGATTGAACGTATTGCACCCGGAATTATCGAAAGAAAGTCTGTCCATGAACCTCTACAAACAGGTCTTAGCGCAATAGATGCCCTTACTCCCATAGGACGCGGACAAAGGGAATTGATAATAGGAGACAGACAAACAGGTAAAACCGCAATTGCAATAGATACCATAATCAATCAAAAAGGTAAAGACGTTATTTGTATTTATGTTGCAATCGGACAAAAAACTTCAACCGTTGCGCACCTTGCTAAAACTCTTGAAGAAAAAGGTGCAATGGATTATTCAATTATTGTCAGCGCGACTGCGGATAACTCGGCACCTTTGCAATATATAGCACCCTTTGCAGGATGCGCCGTAGCTGAAGAATTCTTGGAACAAGGTCGTCATGTTCTAATCATATATGACGATTTAACAAAACATGCTCAAAGCTACCGTGCAATGAGCTTATTGCTTAAAAGACCGCCGGGACGTGAAGCATACCCGGGGGATGTATTTTACTTACATTCAAGATTGCTTGAACGTGCCTGCAAATTAAGCGATGAAAGAGGAGGAGGCTCAATTACCGCCCTTCCCATTATCGAAACGCAAGCAGGGGATGTTTCAGCCTATATTCCAACCAACGTAATTTCGATTACGGACGGTCAAATATTCCTTGAATCAAACCTGTTTAACTCAGGTCAAAGACCCGCAATTAACGCAGGTATTTCTGTTTCACGTGTAGGCGGTGCCGCTCAAACAAAAGGCATTAAACAGGTCGCAGGTCAATTGCGTTTGGATTTAGCCCAATATAGAGAACTTGCAGCATTTGCCCAATTTGCTTCGGATTTAGACCCTGCTACAAAAGCACAGCTTTTAAAGGGCGAAAAATTGACGCAAATTCTGATTCAGCCTCAATACAGTCCTTTATCAGTTGCACAACAGGTCGCTATTTTATTCTGCGGGAATGAAGGCTATATAAACGATGTTGAAAATAAAGACATTCAGGAATTTAAAAAACAGTTCTTTGAATATTTCCAATCAAACTGTGCCGCTCTTGAAGAAAAACTAAACCAAGGCGCAAAACTTGAACAGGAAGACAAAGAAGAACTTATAAAACACATTAAAAATTTCAAAGAAAACATCTTTAAACCATAAACGGGAAATAAACAATGGCTAATTTAAGAAACATAAAAGACAGAATAAATTCAATTAAAAATACGCAAAAAATTACGAAAGCAATGAAGATGGTTGCCGCGGCAAAAGTTAAAAAAGCTGAATACGCGGTTAAATCATCCCGCCCTTTTACTCTTGAATTAGCCAAAATGTTCTATTGGACTTATCTTGAAACCTTAAAAAACAAATGTGAAAAAATCAGAACAAAAGAACATATAGATAACTATCCTGCTTTGCTTGAAAGAAGAGAAATTAAAAAAACAGGAGTTGTTATAGTCTCATCAAACAAAGGGCTTGCAGGAGCATATAACGCAAATATCGTAAGGTTCAGCTTAAATTTAATAAAAAAATTAAAAGAAGAAAATAAAGAGGTTGTAGTTTATCTTGTCGGACAAAAAACAATTCCCGCAATTAAAAATGCGCAATCCGTTCTTGATTTTAAAATTGCAAAAACCTACACAAGCCTCCTTGACGGTATAAATTCAAGCTCCGCTTATGTTTTAGCAACACAGCTTGCAAATGATTATGTAAAAGAAAAAATCGATTCAATTGAACTTGTAACAACAAGATATAAAAATATGATGACATACAGTGTTGAAAAATGGCAGCTGTTACCTGCCGTTTCAAACACGGATGAGATAAAAAACTTTCATAATAAAGATTTATCAGACGAGCTTAAAGTTTCGCATGATGTTCATAAGGTTGAGCCTTTGAGTGAATTTTTGCCTGATTTAAACAGTGTTTTATCAAAAATTGTTCCGATGTTTATAACAAATATCATCTATCAGGCTCTTCTTGAAGCACAGGCAAGTGAGCTTGCTTCAAGAATGACGGCTATGAGTGCTGCAACAAATAACGCTCAGGATATGATATCAGCTCTTACAATTGAATACAATAAAGAGCGTCAGGCAAAAATTACACAGGAAATAACGGAAGTAATCTCAGGCGCAGGCGCTCTTAATTAAGATTTTTAAATAAACAAGATTAATATCTTGTTTTAATTTATTTAAATAAAAAAAACTATTGTATATATAGTATACAATAGGTTCTAATAAGGATGACAATAAAGTTATATGGTGTGTATTTAAAATTTAGTTCTCTCTACATTTTAGTAGTCGTACCACAAAACCAAAATCTTTAACATTAATTGTTTAATATCATTCAAATGGTGTAGAAGAAGTTATTTTAACAAAATGAAACGATTTATTTTTTTATGGTAAAATAAAGACTGCTGAGGTCTTTATGCTAAAAGAAGAAATCATAAATAAAATTAAAAAAATAACACAGCCTAAAATCTTAATCATAGGAGATTTTGCGCTTGACGAGATGGTGTTTGGCAACACGGAAAGAATCTCAAGAGAAGCACCGGTTATTATTTTAGAACATTATGATACAAAAAAAATCCTAGGCGCTGCATCAAACGCTGCCAATAACGTATCAACATTAAATACGGGAAAAGCAGGTGCAATTGGAGTATACGGAGATGACTATTACGGCGGCGAGTTATTGAGAATTCTTAAAGAAAAAAATATAGATACAAGCCTCATGGTCATGGATAAAACAAGAAAAACAACCACAAAAACAAGAATTTCAGGCTCCTGCAACCACAGTATAACCCAGCAAATCGTAAGAATAGACAGACAAACAAAAACTCCTCTTGAAAAAGATACGGAAGATAAAATAATTGAAAACATAAAAAAAGCAATAAAAGACTATGACGGAGTAATTTTATCGGATTATCATCTTGGCTGTCTAACCCAAAGGGTAATAAATTGTGCCATTGAAGAAGCAAAAAAACACGACAAAATAATTGTAGCCGATATTCAAAAAGACATGGAAAAATACAAAGGGGTGGATATCATAACCCCCAATCAGCCCGACAGTGAAAAACAGGTCGGATTTTATATTAAAAACGACGATGATTTATTAAAAGCAGGCAAAGAACTTTTGGAAACTCTCGATTTAAAAAAAGTTTTAATGACACGCGGCGAAAACGGCATGGCGCTTTTTGAAAAACAGGACGGAAAAATAACCTTCAATAAAATCCCTGCTTACAATAAAAAAGAAGTTTTTGATGTTACAGGTGCCGGAGACACCGTTGTTGCAGCGTTCACCCTTGCTCTTTGCTCAGGGCTGAGCGCAAAAGATGCCATGCGGCTTGGAAATTTAGCGGCAAGCATTGTTATAAGATATTTTGGATGTCATACAATAAGTGTTGAAGATTTAATAAACGAAATAAAATAAAGACAAAATAAAGGAAAAAATTATGAACTTTATTAAAAAACTAAGACCCTTTGATTATCTTATTTTAGTAATCATTATAGCCGTTTTAACAGTCGGCGCTTTGACTTTTAGCGGCAAAAGGGCAACTTCATCCAATCAAATCGAAGCTACAACCGATATTGATATTGAAATTTATTTAAGAGGAGTAACCTCAACTTCAAATGAGCCTGTATTTAAATCGGGAGAAGAAACATTCATTACAATAAGAAATGTTCCTTATGCAAAACTAAAAATCAAGGATGTTAAATTTGAAAAAAGGCAGGCAATGCTTCCCACCATAAACCCTAAAAAACCGTATATCCTTGTAAATGATGAAACAACGCCTTATCAATACGACTATTTAATAAAAGTAACGGACAGTGCCAAAATTACAAAAGACGGTGATGCGGTAGTCGGCGGGAATAAGGTAAAAATCGGAATTCCGATGACTCTTGAAGGGGCAAAATACAAGCTAAACGGAGTAATCACAAACATAACACCAAGCCCCACACCCGAAAATGATACCCATGAAGATTTAGACAAGCATACAAAAATAAATCAAGATGTACAGTAAAATTAAAAATTTTATTAACAACAGTTTTTTGATGGATAACATTGATAATATTGCATATTTAGCGTTATTATCGATGTTGTTCTTCTCGATAATTTCTCAAAGCGAGATAATGGGAGGATTGGCTTTAATATTTTCTTTTCTTATTATTTTTAAAAAAATAATAAAAGAAAATTTCTCCTTTGGCTTTGAAAATTACAAAAAAGCCGTTTTTGTTTATTTTTTACTTGCAACATTGAGTCTTGCCGCTTCAACGCTTTTTAAACTTAGCCTTCATGGCTATATTAAAACATGCATTTATGTTTTATTCTTTTTCTGCGCATGCGACTTTTTTAAATTTAACAAAAATAAAATTATACCAACAATTTTATTTGTTACTTTTTTAATGAGCTATGAATCATTGATTGCAATTTTTCAAAATTCAATAGGGGTAAATGAAATTTCAGGCTGGCAGGATATGAGCAATATCAACCCCGAAGAAATAATATCCCGTTCCTATGGAACACTAAAACCCTACAACCCTAATTTGCTTGCAGGATACCTTTTGTGCGGTTTGGGGAGTTTTATTTTTGCAATATTATATTTTCTAAACAAACAAAAGAAAAGAATCTCTCTTGTTTTTGGAATTTTATTTTTAATTAATATCATCGCAATAATGGACACAGGTTCAAGAGGGGCTTATATCGGTTTTATTTTGTTCTTTTTGTGTTTATTTAGCGCTTTAATATACTACATACACAAAAAAACAGGCGGTTTATCCAAAATCAAAAAAAGATATAAAAATATAACCCTTGTATCAATTATTGGAATTTTATACTTCATAATAACAGACCCTGCTCTTATAAGAAGGTTTGAATCCATTTTTGCATTCAGAGCAGACAGCTCGATTTCATTTCGTTTTAATGTCTATGAAGCAGTGTGGCGTATGTTTTTGGATAATCCTTTTTTGGGAATAGGTGTAGGTAATCAAAACTTTAGAGAAATTTACGGACTTTATATGAAAACAGGTTTTGATGCGCTCGGTTCATACTGTGTATTTTTGGAAATTGCCGTTGAAAGCGGAATATTTGCACTTTTGGCATTTGTTTTATTTTTGTATTTTGTTATTAGAACCTGTATAAAAATCGGTTTTTATGATTTTGATAAAACAAATAAAATCTTAGCTTTAAGTATCGTTTTAATGATTTTAGCCGTTATGGGGCATGGGCTTTTTGATACAATCTGGTTCAGACCCCAGGTTCAATTATTATTCTGGACAAACATCGCTATGTTAGACGGCTTAAATATTAAGTTATGTAAAATAAATAAATAAAATCCTAAAGACTTTTTTAAATATGCCGTCTAAAAAAACGTAGGGTGTATTTAAGAAAGTTATCTTATGAGTGGTACAAACGATATAAATACTAATTTCTTTAAACTGTTATACGGAAGTAACTACACAAAATTAAGAAACGATGATGACTTTAAAGAAGCGTCCGAAGATTTTGATTTTACTTCAATATACGATGACCTTGCATCCGAATCAGACGACGGCACGGTTAGAAAATCGGATTTAATTGATGCCCTTAAAGATGAAATAGATAATTTAGGTTTAAGAACGCAGGATTTTGATAGAACCGATAAATCAAGATACAATACCGATGAAGATAAAAATATAGAAGAACTTATAGATATATTTTCGGATTTTGACGATGACAGAAATTTTTCAAGCGAAGATTTAGAATATCTTGAAAACATGGATGTTAATTACTCAGGCGATAAAATAACCCTGAAAGACGAAGACGGAGATGAAATTCAGACAATAAAGCTTGAAAGAAACAGCAAAGAAACCATAACGGGAGTTGAAAAAGAAGATAACCGTACATCTTCTTCAAATGACGCAAGTGAAAATATATTAAAACTAATTTACGGCAAAAACTATTCAAAAGTTAAAAACAAACCCGAAATTAAAGACTTTGACATAAATAAAATATATAGAGATTTAAAAGAAGAAACAGGTTCATCAAGAATAGACGAATACGATTTAGTTGACGCTATTATTGATTCACTGTATGACCATGACGATATTGATGAAGACTTTAATACGGAAGAAGTCGTTGCGTTTTTATCAAGTCTTGATAATAAAGACGGGTTTTCACGCTCCGATTTATCGAAGTTAAAAAACATGACCGTTTCAAGCACAGGTAAAAGCGTCTCGCTGGATGGTGAAAAATATACAATAGAGCGAGATTATGACGGCAATATTGAAGATATCTACGAAAGAGAATCTTCTTCCTCATCTTCTTCAGATTCTTCACAAGGTCCAGGCTATGTAAAACCTTCCTATCCTAATAGTTCAACAAATGTTCAATATCCAACGTCAAATACTCCGTCAAACATTGACATTGACTTAAATAATTATTCTTCAGATAAAATAAACAACGATAAAAATGAAATTCTTCAAAACAAGAGTGCATTTGATGAAGCAATCAGATTGATAAATATGTCAAACGAAAATCAATCTTCAACAAATAAAGTTTCAAAAACAAACATGTATGGAAAAATAGTTGCTTATACCGTTGAAGTATCAAACGGAAAATATGTCCATGTTGCGCTTGATGAAAACGGTAAATTAAAAGATGCAAATTATTATTCTAATACAAATCCGCAAATTGCAAGAGCAACATTTGATTCAAATACTCAACTGCTTCAAAATATCCTGCTTGATAAAACGGATGCTCAAGGTAAAAAAGGCGTCAATAGCTTTGCTGAAACAACTGCTGTATTTGATTCAAGCGGCAATTTAGCTTCAATAAATTACGATAAAAACGAAAGCGGAATTTGTGAAGTCAGCGCTGTTTTCGATAATAATAATTTATCCCAATTATCGGTAAATAAAAACGATTCGGGAATAAACCCTTCTTATGATACTTATAAATTTGAAAACGGAAGCTTTACCTTAAGTGCCTCAACACAAAATAACAATACTCCCGCTCAAGCCTACACGGCAAAAGACGGCACAAATTATTATTTTATTACCCAAAACGGCATCACAAAATACTATAAAGATATTGCAACTGGCAGACAAGAAATAACTAAAGAAGAATTTGACAAAAACAGAACATAAACACTCAAAAAAGGCATATTTACACACACCCATACTTTCTTTTAAATAAGAACAATTGCGCGCGAAAACGGATTGTTTCTTTTTTTATTTATTGCTTTTATTGATTTATAAATATCTTTATTATTAAATTATTTTAAAAGAATATAAGGAATTATTAATGACAAAAACCGTATTAGTCGGTCTTTCAGGCGGCGTGGATTCAAGCGTGTGTGCACTTTTGTTAAAAGAAAAAGGATATCGCGTTATAGGAGCCACAATGGCAATTTGGGGAGATGGGAAAAATTACCCCGCAGAAATCAAAAAAAGCGCTAAAGATTCCTGTTTTAAACCCGATGAAAAAGAAAGCATTGAAAAAGTTAAAAAAATAGCCGATGAATTAAATATTGAATTCCATGCACTTGATTGTTCCAAAGAATATAAAAATATTGTTCTTGATTATTTTAAAGATGAATACTTAAAAGGAAGAACCCCGAATCCTTGTGTCAGATGTAATTCATTAATTAAATTCAGAGCACTTCCTCTGGCTGCCCAAAAAGCAGGGATTGAATTTGATTATTTTGCAACGGGACACTATGCAAGAATAGAAAAAGAAAACAACAGATTTCTTTTAAAAAAAGGAATAAACCCTAAAAAAGACCAATCTTATTTTTTATATAATTTATCTCAAGAGCAATTATCAAAAATATGGCTTCCTTTAGGCACTTATACAAAAGATGAAATAAGAAAAATTGCGTCCGATTATAATCTTGATGTTGCAACAAAACCCGACAGCCAGGATTTTTACAGTGGAGATTATTGCGAACTTTTAAATATCAAAGAAAAAGAAGGTAATATTGTTGATACAAAAGGCAATATTTTAGGACACCATAAAGGAATCTGGAACTACACAACAGGCCAAAGGAAAGGTCTTAGGATTTCATCAAGCGAACCGTTATATGTTTTATCTCTTGATAAAGATAAAAATGAAGTAATAGTAGGACACAAAGATGAAACCTTTAAAAAAGTTTTATTTGCAAATAACATTAATATAATAGCCATAGATAAATTTAAAAACAATTTTAAAGCACAGGCAAAATTTCGCTCAACTCAAGATGCTAAAAATGTTACGGTTGAAAAAATAAATGAAAATGAAATCAAGGTTACTTTTGATGAATATCAAAAATCAATCGCAACAGGGCAATCCGTTGTTTTATATGATGATGATATTGTAATAGGAGGCGGTATTATCGATAGAGTAGAATAGTATTATTTTTTTCCGAAAATATTGTCAAATTTAATAAAATTCTTCTCGTACTGCTTGTTTTCTTCCTGTTTATAACCAAGAATCCTTATTAAATCGGATTTTAATTTTCCTAAATCATCATATTTTTTTAACATACCGTCAATTGCAACCGAAACATCCCCTGTTTCTTCTGATACTACAATACACGCACAATCAGGATAAACTTCAGATACCCCGATTGCCGCTCTGTGTCTTGTTCCGTATCTCCAGGATAATTTAGGATTCTCGGTTAAAGGAAGCAAAACTCCCGCAGACACTATTTTATCGTCATGGATTACAACAGCCCCGTCATGCAGGGGGGTTTTGGGGAAAAAGATTGTAAGCAAGAGTTCCTGTGAAACATCAGCATTCAATTTAACTCCGACATCGCTTTGAGAAATCGGGTTTGTGTCTTTTTGAAGAACAATAAGACCCCCTGTTTTTGATTTTGACATGTATTTAATTGCTTCAATAATTTCCGATGCAATATCGGTTTTTTTGGTGTTTGGAAGCTCGGGTGCACTCATAAAAAGCTTTTCAAAAAGGTTTCCCTGCCCGATATACCCTAAAAACCGCCTTAGTTCAGGCTGAAATATAACAATTAGCGCAAAAGCAACAATTGAAACCAAAGTCTTTAAAAAGGCACCTAAAATATAAAGATTAACCCTGATTAAAAGTTCCGATATACCCCACATTACGACAAGAAGCAAAGAACCTCTCACAAGATTTTCGCTTTGAGTACCTTTTATAAATCTGCAATAAAGATAATATAATATAAAAACAAGTACAAAAATTTCTAAAACATTAACGCCAACGGCAACTTTATCCAATTCTTTTAAAAACATTTGAATTTGAGAAAGCAGTAACATATTAAAATTGGCAAAATCCATGTTTATTCCTCTTATTATTTTAATCTATCTATAATAACGTCATTTTGTACAATTTGTTCAAGAGTTTGTCTTTTAACTATAATATCCGATTTTCCGTTGTTAATTAAAACCATTGCGGGTTTTTGCGCGCTGTTGTAATTTGATGACATTGAATAACAGTATGCCCCGGTATCATAAACACATAAAATATCTCCGCTTTGAGGGTTGTTTAATTCAATATCTTTAACTAAAATATCCCCTGATTCGCAAAACTTGCCTGCAAGCGTAACTTTTTCAAAATTCTGTCCCTGTTTTGCGTTTGCAATTTCGGCTTCATACTTTGCCTGATACATTGAAGGTCTTGGATTATCGGCCATACCGCCATCAAGTGCCACGTATTTTCTTATTCCTTTTATATCTTTTGTACTTCCTATGGTATATAAGCTGAATCCCGCGCTGCAAACAAGAGATCTGCCGGGTTCAATATATAAAACAGGTTCTTGAAGATTATATTTAGTACAATGAAATTTAACCGATTCAATTATTAAATTAGCAATTTCATAGATACTTGGCGGATTATCGCTTTTGGTATATGTAATTCCAACCCCGCCGCCGATATTAATTTCGTTTAATTCTATAGAAAATTTATCTTTAATTCTTTTAACTTCTTTTAATAATACCCCGACTTCGTCATAATAAACCTGCGTTTCAAAAATCTGAGAGCCGATGTGGGCATGAAGACCCGTTAATTTAAGATTTTTATATTTATTTAAAATTAAATCAAGGGCATCATCAGTCATTGATAAATCAAAACCGAATTTTGAATCGTTCTGACCCGTTTTAATATAGTCATGGGTATGACATTCAATCCCCGGTGTGATTCTTAGATGAATTTTTTGAATTATGTTTTTACTTTTTGCAATCTCGTTAAGTTTTTCAAGCTCCCAAAAATTATCAACGCTGAAATGATCAATTCCGTTATCTATTGCAAAAGTCATTTCTTCAATTGATTTATTGTTGCCGTTAAAAGAAACTTTTTTTAAATCAATTCCCGCGTTTAAAAGAGTATAAATTTCACCGATTGATACAACATCAAAACCAAAAGACGCATTGGCGAAAATTTTTGCAATCGATGAAGTCATTAAAGCTTTTGAAGCATAAGTTATTCTTGTTTTTTCATAAATTTTAAAAGCGTCTTTATATTCTTCTATTATGTTGTTCAGAGTAACTTCATCCATTACATAAAGAGGAGTTGAATATTTTTCTGCAAGCTCGACTAAATCGCAATTTGAAATTTCAAGATTCCCTTTTTCATTTCTTTTTGTATTAAAAGGTTTAAGATATTGGTTTGTTGTTTTAGCTTTATTGTTCATTAAAATAAATTACTTTCTTATTGTATATTTTATGAAATGATTATATCATAAAATATATCAAACTTTAAATTACGGAAGGAATTTTAATGGATAAAATAAATGTCTTAACTTCAAAAAATATTTTTAGTTTTATTATAATCTTGGCAATCATTGTGCTTTGTTTTTTTTCAATTGATTTATTATTGCTTCTGTTTGGTTCATACGTTATAGCATGTGCAATTGACCCTGTTATTACAAAACTTGAAAAATATATCCCAAGATCCTTAGGCGTCGGCATTGTGCTTTTAGCTTTGCTTCTTATGAGTATTCTTATTTTAATTCCTTTAATCGCTGTTTCAATTGATGAAATCAAAGATTTGGTAAATACTTTTCCTTCAATGATTGATGCTGTAAACAAACTTTTAAACTTCAAAATTTTTAATTACTCAATAACAAGCCTTGTAACTTTTGATTCTCTTAAAGAACCCATGGTTACGGGCGCAAAAAGTATTATAGAAAATTCAATAACCGCAACAAAACAGTTTGCAAACGTTTTAACCGCGATTTTTGCAATGGCTATTATAATTTTCTACCTTGCAACCGATAAACAAAGACTAACCGATAAATTCGCAGAATTTTTCCCGCGTGAAAAAAAAGAAACCGCAAAAAAAATCCTTGAAAATATATCTCAAAAAGTCGGAAACTATATATTCGCCCAAGGGCTTGCGATGGTTTTTGTAGGTCTTTTAACCATGGTTGGTTTATTACTTATTCACAATGACCATGCGTTTTTACTTGGTTTTATTACATGTATTTTAGATATAATCCCTGTTATAGGCCCTGTAATTGCTATTTTAATTGCAATATTAACAGGTATATCAAGCGGAATTTTAGGAATTATCCTTACAATACTTGTTTTTGGTCTTGCGCAATGGGCGCAAAACCAGCTTTTAAAACCGATATTGTTTGGCAAAATGCTTAATATGCATCCTTTATTAATAATTGTTGCCCTTCTGATAAGCGCAAAATTCTTAGGCTTCTGGGGAGTTATCCTATCCCCCGCTATTGCAAGCGTGATATGCGTTTTAGTTGATGAATTGTATTTAAATAGAATAAACGATCAATAATGGAAAAATTTCTATACGAAAGATTAGAAAATAAAACACCAAAAATCAACTTATGGTTTGCATATCCTGCTATTGAGAGCTTTGCTATGGCGTCTTTAGGGTACCTTACCATTTTTCAAATGTTTGATTCAGACCCTGAATTATATACAGAGCGCGTTTATACCGATTCCAAAACAACAAATATAAATCCTGATTTTGTTGATGCTATGGGGTTTTCGGTAAGCTTTGAACTTGATATTTTAAATATCATAAAAATGCTAAAAAAATATAATTTTCCTCTAAAATACGAGGAAAGAAAAGAAAATGACCCCATAATTTTTGCAGGCGGCCCTGTTATGATGTCAAACCCTGTGCCTTATGAAGACTTTTTTGACTTTATATCAATCGGAGAAAAAACTTGCCTTTTAGGTGCGCTTGAAATTCTAAAAAAGAAAAGAGAACTTTCAAGAGACGAAATTTTAAAGCGCTTAAGCGAAGTTGAAGGAATATATGTAGCGAAATATAAAAAAGAAAAAGTAAAAATCGTAAGGGACGATATTAAAAATAACGTTGTTTATACCCCGATTTTATCTTCTAAAAGCTATTTTGAAAATACTTTTATAATAGAACTTGAGCGCGGGTGTCCGAGAATGTGTAATTTTTGCCTTGCAAGCTGGCTTAATTTGCCTGTTAGATATGGCGAATATGACCAAATCATAAAAGCAATAGATTTAGGGCTTAAATATACAAACAAACTTGCTCTTTTAGGTGCATACGTTGCAGGACATCCGAAATTCAGCGATATAATTTCATATATTTCAAAAAAATGCGCTATATCGCCTGTTGAACTATCGATTTCATCCTTAAGAGCCGATTTAGCGGACGAAAATTTAATTAAAACATTAATAAAATGCAACCAAAAAACCGCAACAATAGCTCTTGAAGCAGGAAGCCAGAGGCTTAGAGATTATATAGGCAAAAATCTGACAAAAGAACAAATTCTAAATACTCTAAATACCGCTCAAATATGCGGTCTAAAAGGTATGAAAATATATACCATGATTGGATTACCCGAAGAAACGGATGAAGATATAGAAGAATTAATTGAACTTTCAAAAGAAATCAAAAAACAAATTAAAAAAAATAAAACTCCTTTTGATATTACAATCTCTACTTCAACTTTCATCCCCAAAGCACACACCCCTTTTGAAAGGGTTGAAAGGTGTGATAATAAAACGCTTGAAAAAAGAGCGCAATATCTAAAGAAAAATCTTCACAAACTGGGTTTTAATTTTAGATGCTCAAGCATCGAATGGGATACGATTCAGGCAATTTTATCAAGATATGATAAGAGTTTAGCTGATTTTTTAATTAAAGTTGTTGAAAAAGGCGGAAATATCGGCGCTTTTAAACAAACCTGGAGAGAAGAAAACAAAAAAGAACACCTTATGGACTTTAACGAGTGTTCTAAATTGCCTTTCGATAACATCGAAGCCAAAAATTTAACTTGGGGGTTTATAGATACGTCAAACGCTTCTCTTAAAAAGAAGCGTCAAAATTGTCTTAAATAGCTGCAATATTATAAGTAGCGATTGCATTTAATTGGGATGTTAGTGTGGAGTCGGTGTTGAATGTTGTAAGATTTATATTTTTAAAATCTACATATAAATCCTGAACATAAGAAATAAGTTCATCAACCTCGGCTTGCAATTCCTTATCTTCAGCAACACCGCTTATAAGGTCTTGAAGCTCTCTTTTAATATCCTGAATATCATCAGCAGGATTATCATTAAAAGGAATATTAAGCTGAGACATTAAATCAGCCCAGGGTCTGTCATAATATGACGTTGTATCGTTTGCTTCCGTCTCTTGGGCTTCGTCTTGCGCTTTTGCCCTTTGAAGCAGCGCAACATTTAAGCTTTCATTATCTGTCGGTTTAATGCCGTATTCTTCAAGCTCTTTAGCAACAGGGGAGGTTTTCTTCCTGTTTAAGGTATAGTAATATTCATATATTGATAAGCTGCTTAAGGGACTAATGCTCATTGTTGTTCACATCCTTTTACAATATATTTTCCATGTTCCACAAAAATATAAAAAAATAACAAAGGATAGAAAACTAATTAAGATCAAGACATAAAGTTATTACGAGCGGTTTTGCAATAATACCGTGTTTTGGCGGTTTCATGTAGCTTAAGGTATCATTTATAACTTTTAAAATGGTATCATCAACCGTTCTTGAACCTGATGAATAGGTTATTTTAACCGAATTAACCGCTCCGTTTGCCGTTATTTGAATATCCGCTTTTGCTTTTTTATTAACAGGAATATCATCGACAAGCAGTAGGTCGTTTTGAAGATTTAATTTTATTGTTTTTCCGATTAATTGTAAAAATTTTGTATACGCAGCATCATCTACAATATCCCCGGGCGCTTCAAAAGAAATTTTTGAAACAGTAGGGCTGTATACCGGTTTTGTAGAAACAGGCTGCATCATTGATTCGTTTTCAATATTTGCAAGATTCTGAATATCTTCCTCGGGAGCATCAGCCAAAGTATAGCCTTCATCATCCGTATAATAATCGCTGTTTTCGTTATATTCTTCAAGCTGTGCCATTTCATTTACTTCTTCGACCGCATTTGAACCTTTTATTGAAATAATAATAAAGCTTGCAAATATCAATAACGAAACAACGCAAACAATCAATGCACGCCTGTTTTTGGCACTTACAACAGACTTAAGCGATTGAAGTTCAAATTTTGGCATGTCTTTAAAAATTGAATCTATAACGGCTTTATTTAATAAACTTTTTTTCGATTTTTCGCTTAAATCAAACATCTGAACCGTTTTTGGGGTTTGATTTATTTCCGATTTTTCATTTTCTTCATTATGCTCGGATATTTCTTCAATATTAATAAAATCCTGTTCAACCTGCGCATTTTCAAGACTTTCCTCTAAACTCAAAGGCTCTTTTGGAATAAATACGCTTGACGCTTTTGTTTCATACTCTCTTAAAAGTGCGGGATAATATTTTAAATTTCTTGAAAGTTTTTCAAATTCAACGGAATCAACAAACCTGCTTCTGCAAGAATCGCAGCTCATAAGGTGCTGTATCAATTGCCTTTTATAGACTGAAGATAAATCATTATCCATAAATTTCAAAAACAATCCAAGACAATCGGAATGTTTGCCGTAAGGAGTCTTTAGAGGCGCGCAATGTTTTACCATATCAGTAAAAGCACTAAAGTCCTTTATAGAATTCAAGGTAGGATAATAAAATTTTGAATCATGGGAACATGATGGAATACTTTTTCCTTCAATAAAACCTATGATTTTCACTTCTTTTATTTTTGCACCAACCTGAACAACAAAATAAAAATCCGCAAGTATATCCATATCCGCATGGATTTTAGGAATTTTAATATTTTTTTCTTTATAAAGAGTAATTACATCAATTCTGTAATTTCTGTAATAAATATCCGATATTTTATATTCTTCATAAAGTTTGGGAATTTTATATATACTTTTTTGGGTATCAATTTTAAGTCTTTTTGATTGAAGGTAGCTTATTGCGCAATTTATCCCCATCATATCAATTAAAGCGCGTTTGCGCGCTTTGGGCGTACTTAAAGAGCTTGCCATTAATTTGGCAGCATCTGCCATACCCTCATTTATTTCTACAATATCCGATTCAACAGTTGACGTCAAAATTCATACCTCATGTTGCTAATATTAATTTGACACATAATAAGATATTTTTCAAAAAAATTTTGATATTTGTTGCATTTTCTTAATATAAATAAAAAAGAACTCAACGAGGCTTTTAATTTCATGTTTTTATAATATAATTTTTGTATTATGAAAAAAGATTTTTTATTGGAAATATTGGTTCAGGAATTACCTTATAAATTTATACCGAGCGCAATTAAACAGCTAAAGAGTGCTTTTGAAAAGTTATTTAAAGAACAAGAACTTGATTATAAAGAAATAAAAGTTTATGCTACCCCAAGACGCTTGGCTGTTTTGGTTTTTGAATTGGATATTGAACAAAAAACGATAACAAAAAATATCAAAGGCCCTATTTTAAATATAGCAAAGGATGAAAACGGCTATACAAAAGCAGCTCTTGGCTTTGCTTCAAAAAACAGTGCAAATACAGAAGATTTATACGAAAAAGATAACTATATCTGGGCAAAAATTGAAATTAAAGGCAAGAAAACTTCTCAAATTTTAGCACAAAATGTTGAAAGTATAATTCTAAATCTTCAAGGCGCACATTTTATGCGCTGGGGCTATAACAGCGAAAAATTCTCCAGACCGATTGAAAATGTTATGGCGCTTTTGGGAAATGAAACAGTTGATTTAAAAGTTCTTGATAAAAAAGCAAATAATCAAACAAAAGGGCACAGATATTCAAAAATCAAAACTCTTGTAATAGATGAACCCAAAAACTACTTAAATCTCTTAAAAACAGCTCAGGTTATAGCAAATCAAGAAGAGAGAAGAGAACTTATAATTAAAAATGCGCAGGATTGTGCACACAAAAACAATCTTGAAATAAAATTTGAAGATATGGAAGATCTTCTTGAAGAAGTAACATATATTACGGAATATCCGATTAGTGTTTTATGTGATTTTGATAAAAAATATCTGCAAATCCCTTCAATCGTTACAACAACGGTTATGACGCAGCATCAAAGATATTTTCCTTTATGGGATAAGGAAGGAAGATTATCCAATCATTTTATCACCATGGCAAATTATGTCGGGGATGATTTTTCAAACATAAAAGCGGGTAATCAAAGAGTTATCTGCGCAAGACTTGAAGACGGCGTTTTCTTTTATAAAGAAGACACTAAAACAAAACTTGAAACAAAACTTGAAAATCTTAAAGGAATGACTTTTCAAAAAGGATTGGGAAGTTTATTCGATAAAACCCAAAGGATGATTGAATTATCAAAAATCATATCGCAAAAATTAAACATTGAAGATAACAATGACATTTTAAGATGCGCCAAACTTGCAAAATGCGATTTAGCAACAAAGCTTGTTTTTGAATTTACCGAACTTCAAGGTTTTATCGGAGAAAATTACGCGCTTTTGGATGGAGAAAAACAAGAAGTTGCAAAAGGAATCTGCGAACATTATTTCCCTCTTGGCGCTAATTCAGAGCTTGCTTGCGATATAACGGGGCAAATTGTTTCAATAGCGGATAAAATTGATACAATCTGCGCTTTATTTATCTCGACCCAAAAAGACAAAAAGAAAAAACGCCCGACAGGCTCAAACGACCCTCTTGGCGCAAGACGTGCCGCAATTGGCGTTTTGAGAACAATAATTGAAAAGAATTTAAAACTTAATTTAAAAAAAATTATTGAAAATTCTCTTAAAATGTTATCGAATGAATTTTCGACAGCACTTGAAGATACCATTTTAGACGAATTAAACGAATTTTTCATAGCAAGACTCGTGTTTATGTATGAAAAAGAATTTAATACAAACTTAATTCAATCATGCTCCAATCAAGAACCGTTGCGTGATTTAGGCGGTTTTATTAAAAGATTGAATGTAATAAATAAAATTCAAAAAGACGCATCTTTTGATAAATTAAAAGAAAACGCAAAAAGAGTTCTAAGAATCTTAAAAAATCAACAAATTTCTTCAATTGATGATAGTCTGTTTGTTTTAAACGAAGAAAAAAATCTATACAGCGCAATTTTAAACCAAAATGAAGATTCAAGCGATATTGAAAAATATATTCTTTCTTTAGAACAATTAAATCAACCCATAGAAGAATTTTTTGAAAAAGTTCTTGTTATGGATAAAGATGAAAAAATCAAAACAAACAGATTGGCACTTTTGAATATGCTTAAAGAAAAATTCGAAAAAGTCTGCGATTTTGAAAAATTATAATTAAAAATTATTTATTTTTTTCGGGTTTTATAATTCCGAACGATTTATTTTCGGATATTTCTATTCTTGCGGATTTAATTTTATCTTTAACCTCTTGAGAGACGCTGTTTCCTGCAACCAATCTGTCCACAAACGAATTGTTTAATTTAACCGCTTTTGTTAAAGCACCGATTTCATCAAGCGTTTCTTTAATTTGCGAAAAATCGTATGAGAAAGTTTTTTTATGGTTATAGGTTAAGATTTCACCCGTATTTGATTGAATTTCTTTTCCGCCGCGCTCAAAATAAATTTTAAATATGGAGCGCAAATCCTGAATTTCAGATTGCATGGTATTGATTGCGCTTTGAAGCCTTAAATATCTTTCAAACAAATATTCGACATGATCAATTTGAGATAACTGCCAGTTGTATTTTTGATAATATAAAGCTTTCAATTTAGGATAACATTCGGCTAAAGCCATAGCATCACCCATGGCCCTGTGTCTTTTTTCGTTTGTTCCTTGAAAAACACTCACAAGAGAATCCAATCCGCATGATTCATACTGCGGATACACTTCTTTAAACATCATTTGAGTATCTATATAGTTATTTTCAAAAGGTTTATCAAAAAGTCTTTTTGAAGTTTTATTTAAAAAAGAATAGTCAAAAATGGCATTATGCGCAACAATCGGAGCATCTCCTATAAATTCAAAAATTTTTGGATAAATTTCTTCTTCTTCAGGTGCCCCTTCTAAATCCGCCTCAGAAATTCCATGGATTGCCTGTGAAGATTTTCTTATGTGTTGGTGGGGGTTAACCAGAGTTTCAAATTTATCTTTTATTTTACCGTTTACAAGCTTAACTCCCGCGAACTCGATTATTCTTTCTTTTGTATAATCAAGTCCTGTTGTTTCAACATCAATTACTACTTCGATTTCTTTTGGCATTTATACTTCCCTTCAAGACAATCATATCATAAAATTATTTGTTTATGAATTGATTAATCTTTTGTGCGCTTTCGTTTACTTTTTCTATTTTATCCTTCAGTTCTTTTTCTTTTATTCTTATTTTTTCAATTTTTTCTTCCTGTGTTTTTTCAAAGTCATTCATTTGCGAATTTGCGTTTTTAAATGAAGTGTCTTTAAACTTTTTAACGGTATCTAAGATATTCTCTGTTGCGCTTTTATTAAAGCCTTTGACATAGCTTTCAATACCTTCGATAATTTCAACAATACTTATCACTTCTCTTGCAACATCGTTGATTCTTATCGTACTGTCCGTTAAAATTCCGACGTTGCATGATCCGTCAGGAGGCATTAATTCAATCGATTTAGAACCCCCGAGTCCGTAAAATTCAACACGGGCAACAGTACCGTTTGGAATTTTCATATCTTTTTTTGTTACAACAATTTGAACATTAATGTGTTTAGCTTCCGAAGTCAATTTTCTTACATAACCTATATTCATTCCCATAAATCTTACGGGAGAACCGTTTGTAATACCGTCTATATCTTTAAATTTTATGTTATAAAGATTGGGCTCAATAAATATTTTGGAATAAATAAAAATTGCACCCGTGAAAATTACTCCGAATATAACAGTCCAGATAAATATCTCTGCTAAAATCTGTCTTTTCATATTTTATTGAGCAATTGCCCCTTTGTTTGCCTGAGATACATTTCTTTGATATTTTGAAAGATATCCTTTCGGAACCTCGTTTTGGTAGGGTTTAAAGTTTGCTTTTCTTTTTTCAAGCTCTTCTTCATCCACTTTTAAATTAATTGTTCTTTTATTTATATCAATTTCAATTATATCACCGTCTTCAATTAATCCGATAATGCCTCCTAAGGATGCTTCAGGAGCAATATGACCAATGCATAAGCCTCTTGTGCCTCCTGAAAATCTTCCGTCCGTTATAAGAGCGCATTTTTTACCAAGCCCTTTACCCACAAGTAAAGATGTCGGAGCAAGCATCTCTCTCATACCGGGGCCGCCTTTAGGGCCTTCATAGCGAATAACTACAACATCCCCTGCGACAACCACATCATCAACAATCGCCTTCATGGCATCTTCCTCATGGTTAAAGACTTTTGCTCTTCCGCTGAATTCAAAAACATCTTTATCAACCCCTGAAATTTTTACAACCGCACCGTCAGGAGCTAAATTACCATGTAAAATTGCAAGACCGGGGTTATTTGTAATCGGATTATCAAGAGGTTTTATAACTTCGCTGTTTACCCATGCATCTTGCGCAATTTGCGAAACCTTTAAACCAATAACGTTTTTCGTATCTTTAAACTCGGGAGTTTTACCAAAAAGAGTCTTAAATACTCCTCCTATTCCCCCTGCATTATCCAAATCCGTCATAGTTAAAGTGCTTGAAGGGTCAAGCTTGATTATTTGAGGAATTTTATTGCTTAATTCTTCAAAATCATCCAAAGATAACTCAATATCAGCACTCTGTGCTATTGCAAGAAGATGAAGAATTGAATTTGTAGAACCTCCTAAAGCTAAATCAACTACAATAGCGTTTCTTATCGCATCTTTTGTTACGATATCACGGGGCAGGATATTTTCTTTTATCATATCGCAAATTGCATATCCCGATTCAAAAGCAATTCTTTTCTTTTTGGATGAAACAGCGCTTGCAGTAGCACAGCCGGGTAAACTCATACCCATTACTTCAGATAAACATGCAAGAGTGTTAGCTGTATATAACCCTTGACATGAACCTATGGTAGGACATGCGTAATGTTCCATTTCGGTTAATTTATCTTTTGAAATGTCTCCTGCTCTATATCTTCCGACAGCTTCCGATGAACCTCTTATAAAAGTAAGAGTTTCGCCTTTACAGAAACCTTCCAGGGAAGGTCCTGCGGTTACAATTATTGAAGGAATATTTAATCTTAAAGCGGCAATTAACATCCCCGGGGTAATTTTATCGCAATTTGTCAATAAAACAAGCCCGTCCAGCTGATGTGCACTTGCGACCGTTTCAACGCAATCCGCAATTAAATCTCTGCTTGGAAGCGAATATCTCATACCGCAATGTCCCATTGCAATACCGTCGCACACGGCAGGAACTCCAAAAATAAACGCTTGTCCGCCGTTTGAATGAATTCCTTTTTCTATCTGCCTTTCTAAATCACGCATTCCTGCATGTCCCGGAACTAAATCAGAAAAAGAACTTGCAATCCCTATAAAGGGTTTTTTAATATTTTTATCGGAAAGTCCTCCTGCATATAAAAGAGCCCTGTGAGGCGCATGTTCTACTCCTGTTTTTAAAATATCGCTTCTCATTGTTTAATTCCTTTTGATTTTGTAATTATATAACTATTAAAACATTATTTTATTTTTTTAACAATAATAAAATTAAGTTGCAAATGCAACACTTGATATTAAATATCATTTATTGTAACATAAGGCTATGAGAACATTTGCAGAAACAAAGACACACGAAGTAACAGTCGACGTTGTAATTTTAACAATACACAACAACAAATTAAAAGTTTTACTTGTAAAACGTGTAAACGAACCCTTCAGAGGAAAATGGTCAATCCCCGGAGGATTTATCAGATTATCCGAAAATATCGACGATGCAGCACTTCGCGTTTTAAAAGAAAAAACATCGGTACAAAATATTTATCTTGAACAATTATACACATTTGGAGATCCTTTGAGATATCCTAACGCGCGTGTTATTACGTGTGCTTATTTTGCGCTTTTGAGAGCGGAAGATATTAAACTTGATACAAGAAATCTTGAAGGGGTTGCAGATATTCAATGGTATGATGTTGAAAAACTTCCTCCTTTAGCATTCGACCACAAAGAAATTATAGAATATTCCCTTAAAAGAACTCGCGAAAGACTTGAATTATGTCCGATAGCTTTCCAGCTTCTTCCCAAAAAATTTACCTTAACGGAATTACAAAAATCTTACGAGTTGATTTTGAAAAAACAGCTTGATAAAAGAAACTTCAGAAAAAAAATGTTATCATCAAACATTCTTGTTGAAACAAACGAAGTTACAAAATCAGTCTCAAAACGTCCCGCAGCGCTTTATTCCTTTGATAATATAACTCTTAATTCCAAACGCGGACATTTTTTCTCTTAATGGCTTGAAAATTATTTTTATTATATAATTTAGAAAAATAATCAGGAGTTAAAATGAGTGAAGATTATATAAAAAAAGGGAAAGTTTTTAAGTTTGGCGATAATATTTCAACAGACCATATTGCACCCGGCAGACTTTTTCATTTAAGAAACGATCTGGAAGAATTTTCAAAACATGTTCTTGAAGATGCAGATATTAATTTTGCAAAAAACGTAAAAAAAGGAGATTTTATTGTAGCTGGGAATAATTTCGGACTTGGTTCTTCAAGAGAACATGCCCCTCAAATAATTAAAATTGCGGGAGTGGGTGCTGTTATTGCAAAATCTTTTGCAAGAATTTTTTACAGAAACGCAATCAATATAGGTCTTTTAGCGATTGAATGCGACACCGATAAAATTGATAATAACGATGAATTAGAACTTGATATCAAAAACGGAATCATAAAAGATTTAACAAAAAATATCGAAATCAAAATTACTCCGCTGCCCGATGTTATGATTAAACTTCTTCAAGACGGCGGGCTTGTAGAACATTTAAAGAAAAACGGGGATTTTAAACTTGTATAATATAACCTTAATAGAGGGCGATGGAATAGGCCCTGAAATATCAAAAAGCGTTGTTGAAATAATAAAAAAAGCAAATGTTGAAATCAACTGGGACAAGCAACAAGCAGGTAAACTCGCTCTTGAAAAATACGGCAGCGTTTTGCCTTCAAATACGATAGAATCAATCAAAAAAAACAGAGTCTGCCTGAAAGCACCCATCACAACGCCTATTGGCTACGGGTTTAAATCCGTAAACGTTCAATTAAGACAACTATTCGATTTATACGCAAATATCCGCCCGAGCAAGAACCTCCCAAACATTAAAACCCCTTTTGAAGATGTTGATTTAGTCGTAATAAGGGAAAATACGGAAGATATTTACGCGGGTCTTGAAGAAAAAATTGATGAAAACACAATCCATGGAATAAAACTCATAACAAAAAAAGGATGCGAAAGAATTTGCGACTTTGCATTCCAATATGCAATCAAAAACAACAGAAAAGAAGTATGCGCCGTTTCAAAAGCAAACATTTCAAAGCTTGCAGACGGTATGTTTTTGGATTGTTTCAGAGAACTTGCAAAAAAATACAGCGAAATTAAAACAAGAGAAATATTAATAGACAATCTTTGCATGCAGCTTGTGGTTAATCCTTCTCAATTTGATGTTATGGTTATGCCTAATTTATACGGCGATATAGCATCAGACCTATGCGCAGGGTTAATCGGAGGTTTAGGAGTAGCACAAAGTGCAAATATAGGGAAAGATTGTGCGGTTTTTGAAGCGGTTCACGGCTCTGCTCCCGATATTGCGGGGAAAAATACGGCAAACCCGACAGGGCTTTTAAGAAGCGCTATAATGATGCTTGAATATATAGGCGAAAAAGAAAAAGCAAAAAAAATAGAGCTTGCTCTTTTTGAAACCCTGAAAGAAGGCAAATATTTAACGCCTGATTTAAAAGGAAGTGCCACAACAGAAGAATTCACAAATGAAATAATAAAAAAACTGACAGTTTAAAAGGAGAGAAAAAAATGACAAAATGGGTTTGTGCAGTATGCGGCTACACTGTTGAAGCTCCCGAAGCTCCCGAAAAATGCCCCCAATGCGGAGCAACTAAATTTAACAAAGCAGGAGACGGTTCTTTTGCCTGCGTTCATGAAGTAGGTATCGGAAAAGACGTTGATGCCGTTGTATTGCAAGGTTTAAAAGACCACTTTAACGGCGAATGCTGCGAAGTAGGTATGTATCTTGCAATGTCAAGAGTAGCAGACAGAGAAGGTTATCCCGAAGTAGCGGAAGCATACAAAAGAATAGCTTTTGAAGAAGCTGAACATGCCGCTAAATTTGCGGAATTATTGGGCGAAGTTGTTTCACCTTCAACAAAAGAAAATCTTCAAGCAAGAGTTGATGCTGAAACAGGCGCTTGCGCAGCTAAAGCGGAAATTGCAAAAAGAGCAAAAGAACTTGGCTACGACGCAATCCATGACACGGTTCATGAAATGGCAAGAGATGAAGCACGCCACGGCGCTGCATTTAAAGGCTTATTAGAAAGATTATTCTAAAAATAAACACTTTTAAAAATACCGCAAACAACTTTGTTTGCGGTATTTTTTTATTTCTTTCTTATAAAATCCAAAATTGCATTTATAAAAGTCAAAGGATGAACAGGACAGCCGGGAATATAAAGATCTATTTTATATTTATCCAAAAATTCACGGTTTAACTCTTTGGAATCTTTAAATATACCGCCTGAAATTGCACATGCTCCGCACAATATAACAACCTTAGGATCAGGGGTTGATTTATAGCAGTCTTCAAGAGCGTATGCCATATTTTTTGTTATGGGGCCTGTTATTACAATACCGTCCGCATGGCGCGGGGATGCAACAAAATCAATTCCATACCTTCCCATATCAAAATTTGCGTTGGAACATGCGTTTAATTCCATCTCGCAACCGTTACAACCGCCTGCTGATACCTGTCTGAATTTAATTGAGCGGTTAAAGATTGAATATATTTCTTTTCTTACATCAATTGCGCGCTTATGATATATTTCAGGAGTGATTTCTTTAGTTACAATCAGTTTATCCCTATTATCCGCAGCAAGTTTATAATAATTGCTGAATTTAATTGCGCCTTTAGTACATTTATTTATACATCTTCCGCATAATGTACACAAACCCATATCAATAGATAAAGGATTTATTTTAAGAGCGCCTGTCGGGCAGATTTTATTAACATCAATACCATTATCCAAACAAGAATCATCCAAAACAGGAAGTCCTCTGAATTGTTCTTTTATTTTGGCATTTTTAATATCAGGTATAAATTGATTTTTTTGCCATAATTTCATTTTTAAAGTATCAAACATATTTATTTTTCCCGTATTATCCTATAAATCAAAACCGCAGTATGAAAGATCAAAACCTTTATTGCACAACGGAAAATCAGAAATTCCATTACCTCTTAAAGCCATTGATAATCCCCACCAGTTGTTAAATGAAGGGTCTTTAATTTTATATCTTGAAAGCTTACCTTCTTCGTTTGTTGTTGCAACATGAACCAATTCACCTCTCCAGCTTTCAACAATTGAAACAACAAAGCTGTTTGGGATTAAATCGGTTTTAACATCGACTAAAATTTCTTCATCTTTATAATTTTCAAGTTTTTTCAATAACTCATTAATAAATTTAATCGAATCAATTGTTTCAACATATCTTATTTTAAACCTTGAATAAGCATCGTTTGTTGCTCTAAAGGGAGTCTTTTTAAAATCTTTATAAAATTCATCACAAAAATCAAACCGAGAATCTACTTCAAGCCCGCACGATCTTGCTATCATACCCGTAAGGTTTAATTCCTGAGCGGTTTCTAATGATACAACGCCTGTTTTTTCAAACCTTGAAGCTACGGTAGCGCTCTTTAGAGCCGTTTTCGTCATTTTATCAACAGTCTTTTTAACCCCTTCTAAAACATGGGTTATTTTTTGAGACATATTGTTATCTATATCAAAATTTACGCCTCCTGTTTCAATTAAACCTCTTGCAAACCTGCTTCCTGAAATTTCAAGCATGGTATTAATTACAAGAGTTCTTGTAACAGCATAAACATCTTTTCCCATCATATAAGCAATATCGCCTAAAATTGCACCCATATCACCTATATGTATTGCAGCGCGTTCCATTTCAAGCGCAATTCTTCTTATTAACTTTGCTTTGGTTGTTATTTTAGTATTTGTTAATTCTTCCATAATCTGGCTATACGCCATATTATAAGCAACTACACTATCACCGCAGATTGATTCCACAAGGGAATTTGAAGGATTTTTAACCATTAAATCTTCAACGCCTCTGTGTTGATAACCAAGCATTATTTCTAAATTATAAACTTTTTCGCCTTGACATAAAAAACGAAAATGCCCCGGCTCAATTACCCCTGCATGTATCGGCCCTACTGCAACCTGATGTGTTTGCTCGCCTTCCATTTCAAAAAATTCATAACTGTCAAGATTTTTCCTGACAGGTTTTAACCAGGGGTGTCCTTTGGGTAAAATTCCAAACTGTTCATATAATTCACGCTCAAACATGTGGTAGTGGTGATTATCTTTTGTTATTGATTCATATTCTTTATTGGATTTATTTATAAGAGAAGATGAAACAAGAATTTCCCCTTTTTCATCATCCGCAAGTGCACAAAATATTTTTATATCATTTCCCCAATCGGCTCCAAAATACGCCAAGGGTCTTAAATTTGTTAAGGCAAGCTGTGCCCTGAACAATTCAATATCAAGAGTAGGTATATCCAATAAGTTAATTCTTTGATTATTTTTCGCTACATAATAATTCATTTTATTTTCCTTGTTTTTTATCCTATAATTGAATTTTTAATAATTACTTCCAAAAATTGAGGAATATACAGCCCCAGGGTAAATGCGCATATAAGCATAAATATTTGAGGGATGTACATCGAAATTGTGATTTTCTTTATATTATTTTTTGCAATTTCAAATTTTTCGCCGTGTTTTTCACCGTAAACCATCTTAATTACAACTCTTGCCATTGCAAATAAAATAATCGTAAGCAAAAACAAGAACAATACGCAAAGTATATAATGATGCTGCATAATAAATGCTTTAACAATCATAAATTCGCTTATAAAAAGCATACTTGGCGGAAAAGCACAAATTCCCAAAAAACTGAAAATCCAAAGCCAAGCTGTTTTTTTGTCAATTTGTCCTAAAAGATTTATCGATTTTATTCTTTTTGTTTCAAACAGCTCTAAAATATTTCCCGAAGTTAAGAAAAAAGAAGCTTTTATTAAAGAATGACCTATTAAATGAATAAATAAAGCATAATATGCAATTCCTCCAAGAGCGGTTGCAATGGCTAAAATTCCCATATTTTCAATCGATGAATATGCAAGCATTCTTTTATAGTTTGTCGCATGATATAAAAATACGCTTGTTATAAACAAAGATAAAAAGCCCATAAATAAAAGCATAATTCTTGCACAGGCAACACAATTTGCCGCAATCATTACTCTATAAACATTTAAAATTATTAAAAATGCGCAGTTTAATAATGTTGCCGATAACAGCGCCGAAATCGGACTCGGTGCCTGAGAATGCGCATCGGGAAGCCAGAAATGAACAGGCGCAAGCCCCATTTTTGTACCTATACCGAACAAAATCAAAACAAATGAAACATTAAGCCAAAAATGGTTATACGAAGAGGCGTTATTTATTAAATCCGCATAATTAAGCGAATTTTGCGCGCCTGTTGCAATTGTTAAAAGAATAATTCCGACAAAAGCAAGAGCAATACCGATTGAACATATAAATACATATTTCCAGGCTGCTTCTATTGAGTGCTTTGTTTTATTAAAATAAATCAAATACGCACTTGCTAAAGTGGTGCCTTCAATAAAAATCCACGCAAGACCTAAATTGGAAGCTAAAATTCCTCCTGTCATGGATAATACGAAAGCTAAAACCATAACAGCATATAAAGTCATTTTTTTAACTGAAAATTTATCGTATAAATTTCTTGAATATCCGTTATTATAAATTGCAACACAAAGAAAAATAACAGATAAAACAAGATAAAAAATTATATTTGTCGAATTCAAAATAAAATAACTATTGCCAATAAGTGCTTCGGGTTTTATAAAATAACATACACCCAAACTCAAATGGACAAGAGAATATAGAGTTATTAAAAGATTATTTAAAGTTTTATTTTTAAATAAAAACAAAACAAAACAAAATACTAAAGGTAATATTAAAACTAAATTAATCATACTATTCACAATCCTTTAAATCAGATAAACTTGTAACTTCCATATCGCTAAATTCGCTGTTTATTCTTGAAACAAACAAACCTAAGATAAAAATTGCAATAAACACATCCAATAAAACCCCGATATTTACAAGTATGGGCATTTCTTTTGCAACCGAAAGCGATAAAAGAAAAATGCCGTTTTCCATTGTAATAAATTCAATAACATTGGATAAAACCTTGTGTTTAATTGTGATAAGCCAAAGACTTATTATTATTGTTGAAAGTGCAATTCCAAAACACATCGGATTAATCATGGATAAAGAAGGAATATGAATAACGGATATCATAAACCCGCAAAATAAAATCACGCTTGAAATCAAAAGACAGTAAAAATGCGCGATATTTGCATCCGTATCCCTGTTTGAATGAGTTTTATTTAATATTTTATTTAAAAACCACGGTATTAGTATTGCTTTAACAATAAGAGTTTCAATTGTTAAAAATATAATAACGGGTATTGTGCAATGCCTAAAAGCGCAGCTGCATATTAAAAATAACAATACTCCTTGCGCAACAAGCATTTTTATATGAGCTTTCAATCTGCTCGTTGTAGACAGATAAAGCATTGTAAGACCGAATAATATTATAAATGCACTAATCATTTTATACTCCATATATTTTTACAACCGCTAACGATGCTACAACAAGAGCAAGGGAGCTCATAATAAATACGAATTCAAACACATGGCTCATCCTGAATCTTGCTATAGCGGATTCAATAACGCCTATAATAAGCGCAATAAACACTATTGATAAAATATAAGCTAAAATTGAAAGTCCGAAAGGTAAAGAGGAAGGAATAATTAAATTAGTTATTAAAGAAGCTAAAATAATCATCTTCATACCCGCGCTCCAGGTTAAAATTCCTAAATCAATCCCTGAATTATCAAGTATCATTACTTCATGAACCATGGTTAATTCAAGGTGCGTTGTAGGATCGTCAAAAGGAACTCTTGCGCATTCCACAATAAGCATAATAAATAAAGATACAACACTAAGCGCTATAATCAATACCCCAAATCCCCCTGAAGCATTCAATAAGCCTGTTAAACTTTTAAATGTCAAATTGCCGTTTAGAGCAATAAATGAGGCTAAAATTATAAAAAATGCAGGCTCGATTATTGTTGTAAAACAAGCCTCTCTGCTTGCACCCATGCCTTCAAAGCTGCTTCCCGTATCCATGGCAGCGATTAAAGAAAAGAATTTTCCAAGCCCGAGAATATAGGAAAATATCACAAAAGCGCCTTCAATTTCAATAATTGAATAACATCCAATCATTGGAGCAAACAGCCCTGCAAACAGTGTTGTTGCAAATACTACAACAGGTGCTATTTTAAATATTTGCGAAGTAGTGTTGCTTATTACCTGTCCTTTTTTAAACAATCTTAAAAAATCCCACAGAGGCTGAAATATTGAAACACCCTTTCTGCCCGCGAAAAAGGCTTTTGTTTTTTTAATTATTCCGATTGTGAAAAAAGGAAGAATTAAAAGAATAATTATATTTAAAAGTGCTGAAATTATGTAATTTTTATCCATTTTTTATACCTTAATTTAACCTATTGCAACTACGCAAACAAGAGAAATAAACAAAAATATCAACCCGTACATTATATACTGCTGAATATTTCCGTTTTGAAGCTTTTCAAAACCCGCAAAGAATTTTTCAATGTGTTCCATAACGGGTTTAATAAAGTATGCTTCTTCAACATCTTCAATATGTTGCTCCCAGTGTGCGTCTTTTGGAAATATTGTTTTTGGTTTTTTAATATCCGAAACCTTTTTAAATAACGGTGTAAGCATTGAAATAAAAGGCTCAGCGTAAGAGGATGCGCTGTATTCCATTTTCGAAGTTACTTTATTGTAACCGCATCCCCATGTAGAATATTTATCCGTTTTATTTTGTATTTTTATTTTAATTAAATATAAAACTAAAACAGTTAATATCAAAGCAATTGCAACGCAAGAAATTGCGCTCATTAAAGAAGTTATTTGATTTAATTCAGTAATATTTATAAAAATCGAAGCGGGTTTTGTTATAAAATCAAATATCTGCTTCGGAAATAACCCTATTAAAAGAGAAAAACAAGCTAAAATTGACATCGGCAAAATAAAACTGCATCCGTTATCATTTTCAACATTTTTAGCTTTTTCGCTTCTTGCTTCACCCAAAAAGACTATGCTGAACGCTTTTGTAAAACATAAAACAGCAAGCGTTCCCACAAGCGCAAGCCCCGAAAGCCCTAAAAGCATTACAAGAAGCATAAATAAATTATTTACGCTCAAACCCTTAAGCATCCCGAAATATATCATAAATTCACTAACAAAACCGTTAAACGGAGGTAAACCGCATATTGCAATTGAACCTGTTAAAAATAAAATCGCGCTATAGGGCATTTTTTTAATTAAACCGCCAAGAAGTTCAATATCTCTTGTGTGCGTTTTAACGTAAACGGAACCTGCTGCCAAAAATAAAAGTTCTTTAAATATGGAATGGTTTAAAATATGCAAAATTCCACCGCCAAACCCTAAAAGAGCAACTAAAGGAGCGTTATATACAAGACCTAACATCCCGATTCCGATACCGATTCCTATTATTCCGATATTTTCAATACTGTGATATGCAAGGAGCCTTTTTAAATCATGCTGCCCTATGGCGTATAAGACTCCATATAGAGCTGATATAACGGATATTATCAAAACAAAATATCCCAATTGCGCACACGGTATACCGATTAAAGCTAAAATTCTTAAAATCCCGTAAATTCCCGTTTTAATCATTACCCCTGACATAATCCCCGAAACATGGCTCGGTGCGGCAGGGTGCGCATCAGGCAGCCAGTTATGAAAAGGAACAAATCCGGCTTTTATTCCAAAGCCTATAAAAGCAAGAATAAAAGCAACATTTGCTAAAGTCATATTGTTTTTTAAAACTTCGCTGAATTGAACAAAATCCAAGCTTGAAGAATTTATTGAAAGAATCGCAAACAATAAAATAATAAAAACAACGCTCACATGCATAAAAACAAGATATTTAACGCCTGCTTGTATTACTTCTTTTTTATCGTTTTCGAAAATAACAAGGAAAAATGATGATAAAGACATTAATTCCCAAATAATTATAAACAAAAGCGCATTTTGCACTGCAACAACTCCAAGCATAGAAGCTAAAAGCAAAGGTAAAAATACGCAATGCGCGCTTAAATCTTTTCCTTTATTAATATATTGCTTCAAATATCCGTTTGAATAAATTAAAGCTAATGAAGTCATAACGGATATAAAAACAACAAAAAATGCGCTTAAGTAATCAAGCGAAAATCTTGCGTTTTGAAAAATATATCCCATATTAAAAATTTGTTCCGCTTTGCCGTAAATAAAAACACTTATTGCATCATATACACAAAACCCTGATGCTATAAGTGCCATTATTGTTATAAATTTTAACTTAAGCTCCTGTTTTTTAAACAATAGTGAAAAAATTGCAGCGCATAAAAGCAGCAAAACTCCTATAAAATAATTTTCCATATTTCCTCTTTATTTGTTAATGTACTTTGGCTACAGAGATTATTTTGTATCAAAGAAAAATGATAATCAATAGAAAAATAAAATATAGAAAAATTATTTTTTTGAATATATAGTTTTTTAAAATTTATTCAACCGTAACGGATTTTGCAAGATTTCTCGGCTGATCGACATCTTTTCCTAAATATTCCGCTATATAATAAGCTAAAAGCTGCAATACCACAATATTCAATGCAGGACTCATAAGATCGCTAATTTGAGGAATCAAAACCAAATCGTCAAATAAATCTTTATCTTTTTGCGCGATATAATTTGTAACCCCGATTAATTTTGCCTGACGTGCGCGTGCTTCTTCGCAGTTTGATAAAACTTTATCATAAACGATTCCCGTATTTAAAATTGCAAGAACAGGCATATTCTCATCAAGCATTGCAATAGGCCCGTGTTTTAATTCACCCGCACCGTAGCCTGTTGCGTTAATATAGCTTATTTCTTTCAGCTTCAGTGCCCCTTCAAGCGCAGAAGGATAATTTATTCCTCTTGCTATAAAAATAAAATCTTTATAGCTTGAATATTTTTTAGCTATGTTTTTAATATTTTCCGTATTTTCAAGAAGCATCTCAATTTTATTCGGAAGCTCTATCAATTCCTGTTTTAGATTTTGAATAATTGAATCATATTCAACAATTCCTTTTTGCTCGGTTAAATAAAAAGCAAGAAGATATAAGCTGATTAATTGAGCCATGTAGGATTTTGTCGCAGCAACCGAAACTTCAATCCCCGCACTAACAGGTAGCAAACTGTCCGCCAAACGCGCCATGGTAGAATCGGCTCTGTTTGTAATAATTACAATATGAGAGCCTTTTTCTTTTGCCTGTTTTATGGCTGTAATCGTATCAGCCGTTTCGCCTGATTGCGAAATACCTATTACTAAAGTGTTTTCATCCGCTATTGTGTTTCTGTATATATATTCGCTTGACGCTTCAACATCAACAGGGATTCTTGCAAGTTCTTCAATTATATATTTACCGACCATACCCGCATGAAGGCTTGTTCCGCAGGCAATAATCTGTATTCTTGTAATTTTTTTGATTTTTTCACTTGATAATTTAAATTCGTCAAACACAACCTGATGTTTTGCGCCTTCAAGTTTTGAAGATAAAATATTTCTTACAACATCACCCTGTTCATGGATTTCTTTAAGCATAAAATGCTTATATCCCATTTTTGAAATTGCTATTGCTTCAAAAGGAAGATGTTCTATTTTATTATTTATTAAATTACCTTCTTCATCATATATTTTAATACTGTCTTTTGTAACGATTCCCGTTTGATTATCGGCTAAATATATTGCTTTTTTGGTATATTCAATAATGGCAGGAATATCAGAAGCTACAAAATTTTCCCCTTCTCCGACTCCTATAACCAAAGGGGCATTTCTTTTTGCAATAACTATTTTATCTTTTTCATTTTTATGCATAGCACAAAACGCAAAAGCGCCTTTTATTTTTTTCACCGCATTTTGCATTGCAAGGTGCAAGTCTTTAGTTTTATCATATTCATAAGCAATTAAATGAGCGGCAACTTCCGTGTCTGTTTGAGAAAGAAATTTAGAACCTTTTTTAAGCAATTCTTCCTTTAATTCCTGATAATTTTCAATTATTCCGTTATGCACAAGAACAAGACTTTTACAATTGCAGGTATGAGGATGCGCGTTTATTTCCGTCGGAAGCCCATGGGTTGCCCAGCGGATATGACCGATACCGATATTTGACGCAAGACAAACATCCTGATGAGGCTTTATTACATTGATAAGGTTTATCAATTTCCCCTGAGCTTTATATATTTCAAATTTATCATTATATCTAAGCGCAATGCCTGCTGAATCATAACCCCTGTATTCAAGATGGGAAAGACCGTTAATTAAAACTTCGCTTGCTTTTCTGTCTCCTATGTATCCGATTATACCGCACATATTCACTCCAAATTAAATAATCATTATTTGATTATTTTAATACACAAATTTATCTTATACAAATTAAGAATATATAAATATCAACACCGAAATAAAAAATTATTCGTCAAGCAGCTCTTCTGTTATCTCTTCTTCAAGCTCTTCTTTTTTTGCTTTTTTCTTTTTGGAATTTTCTTCTTCTTTTTCTTTAATCGCTTTCATAAAATGAATAGCTCCGACATTTGCTGCCGCAAGTCCGTTAAGAGAAGCTCTCAATTGAGCCGAGCGGTCTTGATATTGAATATTTTCCTGCTCTTGTTCGTCTTCGTAAAACTCCTGAGCGAAATATTCTCCTCCCTGCCCGTTTTTCTCATCAGACATACGATTTGCCATGCCTGAAGCATCGCCGGATTTGAAATTAAAACTGGGAACAGGACTTATGCCTCTGTTATCTACCATGTTTATTCTCCCTTGTTTTGATAGATGATAGCATTTTTTATTACAAAAAACAACAGTCTTTTAAGAAATAAAACACCTGAAAAAATTTATTTGCTAAAGAAATTATTTATTTCAAAAATCGCTTCTTCTTGATTCAAACCTTTTGAATTTATTCCACTGTTTCCCCAAAGCGCAAGAATTGTTTGAATATTATCATATTTTTCGCAGCTTTTTATATTATTCGGATTATCATCAACAAAAATTGCTTTATCAATATTATTTAATTTCATATATTCTTCAATGAATTCACCTTTTGAAGAATATTTATCAAGCGCCTCTCTTGCAAAAATATATTTATCGCAAAAATCAAAATTATTAGCCTTAAAACGCTCAACAATGGATGATTTATTCTTTTTTGAAGCAATAATGAGATTTATATTTTTTGTTTCGTAAAGTTTTTTAATTTCAGCGAAAAATTCAAAAGGTTTTTCTAAATTTTTCCAAAAATCGTAATGATTTTTTATAAGCTCGCTTCTGATATTCAAAAAATCGCTGCAATATTTTTCTTCTTTTTTTATATCTCTTTTTAAAAGAGCATCTTGAAAAGAAGAAACTATATCTTCTTTGTGTTCAAAAATTAAAGGGTTGTAATAATAAAACATCCAGATATTATAAACAAGAAATTTATATTTAGAATAAAGATTATATTCATCCTTGTCAACTTTTTCAAAAAAGTCTTTTTTTGAATAAATAAAACGATTAACAATATACACTTCCAATAAAGTGTCAAACAAAACTCCGTCGTAGTCTAAAAATAATGCTTTATTTTCCATAAAATTAAATTAACATAAAAACTCTAAAATATCATTTTAATTATTAAAATTAAAGAAAAAATACAAAAAATCAAAAATAAAACAAGTTTTATAAACCCAAAATCCGTTTTTGATATTTTTTTTGTTTGTTTTTTTGGGGGATTTTTTTTATTTTGCTTTGGTTTTTGGGTTTTATTTATGTTTTCTTTTAAATTTTTCTTTGCTTCTTTTATTTTCTTTTTAATTTCTTCTTTTTTAGGGTTTTTATTTTTCGTTTTATACTGTTTTGCATTTGAAATCGAATTTTTGTCTTTTATTTTTGTTTCGGGGTTTTCATTGTCTTCTTTTTCACCCGATAAAAAATCCGCCTGTTTTTGATTTAACAATTCTTCTTTTGTCTGTTCTTGCGCAAGCTTTATATATTTATCAACGATTTTATTTTCTTTTGCTTTTTTACCCGTTATTAAAAGCGTTTCATCAAACATCAATTTATCAATTTTTTCATCTTTATTTTTATAATAAGAATAATTAATCCCCGCTTCAAAAGCTCTCCTTAAAACCTCAAGCGCATTTATTGCCGTTGTATCTTCGCCATGGGCACAGGCGTTTCCCTGTTTTTTAATAAAAAACAGGTCTTCAATAAATTCCTCTTCTCTTTGAGTTTTAACTCTGTCTTTTAAATAATTTAAAATATCATCAAAAGTCTGCTCTTGATTAGTTGAACCTATGATTTTTTTTGCCATTTTTTCGGCATAAATCCTGACCTGCACAACAGATTGGTTAAAATACTCGCTCAAAAAAAGTTTCTGTGCATCTTCAATAATCTCAAACAATTCAGAATCAATTTCTTTCAAAAAATCAAAATTACTTGCCATAAAAATATTTTATAATAAAAAAACAAAAACATCGGTTTATGCATTTTTATCAAGCATATATCCCTGTACAAAGCCGAATTTTTGAGGCATATAATCGCCTATTGTCCTGACTGCGATTTTATTGTTTCTGATGAGCGCAACAATTGTATCGCTGCTTCCTCTGTCTGTTTTAATGCGCCCCAGAGTCTGCAAACTTACAACTCCATCGCGTTGCACTTTTCCGTTTTGTCTTGTTGAACCTGTTCCATAGTATCCGCAGGCGATAATTTTTGCGCCCGGTTCTTGCGATTCAAGCGCTTTTGCTGCGGCATATTCCAAAGGCTCAACAAACCATCTTTTGCTCCATTCTATTTTTTTAGCCGAAGTTACATTTCCCGATTCGTCCATAACCGAAGCACCGACGTTTTGAGAGGTAAATTTAGCATGTTTATTATTGGAATAAGCATTTTTTGCCCCTTGCAAAAGCCTTATTATATCTTTTTTGGAAATACCGTATTTTTCCATGGATTCACAAGCTAAAGGCGATATTTCAAAATCTAAATCTTTAAGAGATTTACGGTTATTTATAATTGAACTGTACTCGCCCCTGTGGGGAAGATAGTCTTTAACGTTTCTTATTGAGAGGGTATATTTTGAACCGTCTTTTAAAAGGGTTACGATTTTTGTATTGTCTGCAATAAATCTTTCTGTATTAAGCCAGCTTAGACAATCGGCACAAGGGGAAGCCGCGTTTCTATCCGTTCCGATTTTTTTAGCGCTCGCCATTGCAAGCGTTTTAATTTTAAAACCGTTGTTTTGCTGATGCGAAGAATTGTACTGTTCATCCTTATTTAATTTAAATAGCGAAAGCGATTTAAGCCATTTATTAAAAGCGCCCACTATAGCACTTCTCTCCCCGCAAAAATTTGAAATTTCATTTCGGGTATTGTTAAAATTTGTAGCTAAAACCCAGCTTCCGTCTTTAATTTCAATATTTGTCGCATACGCGCTTCCTGTGATATTTCCGCTCAGGATATTTTTCTGCGCGTGTTCATGGGCTTCAAGCACTTTTTCAATATAAAGTTTTTTTTGCGCATCGGTTATTCTTTTACCGTCCGTTGTCTCAACTCTTACATTGTCAGGGTCTATATCATACTTTTTAAAAAGCCTGTTAGCACCGCTAAATTCAATGACACAAGGTTTTTTAAGGGGACGAATAAAGGAATTATTGTAATTATTATATAAATTTAAATTGGTAATATTCATAATCTATACTTTTTTAAAACGCAAGCATAAGTTTTTTTTCAAAAAATATATGAAATATTAAGAAATATTAAAATAAAATTAGACACTTGTCTTAACTTTTAGCTTAAATTGTACTGTTTTTATAAAATATATGTTATATTAAAATTATAAAATCAATAAGTAGAGAAAAATGATAATCAGATATCATCTTTTCTCTACTTTTTATTTATCACAAAAAATTAAAGGAGAAACTGTGTTTAACAACAAAAACCCATGGAACAAAAAAGAAGAAGACGAAAATTTTATTTTCAAAGGATTAACACAAAAACCGAAAGAAGAAGCTAAAAGCCCCGCAGAAATTCTTTACCAAAATTCAAACGAAGAAAAAAACAGACAAAATAAAAATAACGAATATAAAAACGAACTGTTAAGCATGCTGGGTAATAATGCAACTGCAGCAGACGTTTTATATTCCGATAATACGGAACTTGAAAATAAAGTTAAAAATTTAAATTCAAAAAACAATTCAAACAATTCTAAACCAAAAGAAAGTTTAAGAAATAAAGCCGTTAAAACAACAGCGGAAGCAATGCTTGGTAAATACTATGACATAGGATACTTCTTTGCCGGTAAAGCTTTTGGCCCTGATACAACAGGTATGGTCGATTTAGCCCATGGGGACAAAATGCAAAACAGAGATTATATAAAAGACGTTATACATATTAAAAACTATAATGACCCGAGCGTTGCATCCGACAAAAAATATCTGTCCGATAAAATATCCTCTCAATTTAAAGATTATAATTTTGACATAAATAAAATTAAAGGTTATTTTTTCAAAAATAACTCGGAACCCTCTCAAAGAATGGCAAAAGATGAGGATTTTAAAAAAGTAATTAAAGAAAATAAAGAAAATATTTTAAACGGAAAAGATATTTCAATAGCCTTCCCAAGATATTCCGACTACAAAAAATCCAATTTCCATTATGCCTTGGGACATGCCGATATCAGAAACGGCTATATAGATAAAGAAGGAAATTTAAGAATTAAAGTCTATGATACTTATGATTTTAATAAAGAAAATACAAGCCCGCTGAATCAGGCAGGAAGAGATTCAATGATAAAAGGAGAATTAAAACCATATTTTTCAATACATGATATAATGATTCCAAAAAAAACCTGGATGAATTATGGAAATAATTAATAATGAAAATACAAAAAAACTCTCTAAGGCAATAGCTCAATATTGTCTTAGAGTTTTTGTTTTTTGGTGTTGAGAAGATTGTTTATTAGCGATATATTTTTAGAACATGTACACTCTCCTATTATTTCTTTTTTAACCAAAAACATGAACCCTGACGACGGTCTTTATATGTGGTTTTTGCTTTTTATTTTAGGAATTTATATAGAATGCTATATAAGTGCTAAAATGACGGGGATATTTAAAAAGCTTGATGGTTTGAATTTCTTTGTTGCATTATTTATTGTGTTTTTAGTTGATATTTTGTTTAATTATTTTGTTATGGTTAAATTTCAGTTTATGCCGTTTAAAATAGGGTTTCGAAAAGATACGATAATATTTTATGCGCCTTTTATGTTTTTAATATATAGATTTTTTGGATTTTTAACAAAAATATTTCCGATGCCTTTTGAAAAAATAGGTTATATATTTTCGATTGAGTTTGTAAAAGATGTGATAAAAAGGGTTAAGACTCTTTTTTAATTGCACATTTTTCGCATTCAGGCTCGGGGTGTATCATAATTGTTACATATTTCAATTTTTTACATATTAATTCTTCAATTTCATCACATACATTATGACACTTTAAAATAGACATATCCGAAGGAAAAATAATCGTAAGTTCTATATCGATACAAGGGCCGCATCTGCGTGCTTTTAAATTTTTGAAGCCCGAAACGTTGTTATTTTTATAAGAATATATTATATCTTCTATTATCTTTAAATCCTTATCGGGAAGTGATCCGTCCAAAAGATTATTTAAAGTCTCTTTTGCAATTGAAAACCCTGCCTTGAAAATAAAAAGCGCTACAAAAATTGCAATTATAGGATCAAGAATATGGATTCCCGTTATTTTTATCAAAATCAAACCCGCCATAACACCCAAAGAAGAATAAATATCCGTCCTTAAATGTTCCCCGTCCGCAAAAAGCGAAACAGAATCCGATTTTTTGGCAACTCTAAAAAGCACCCTGCTTACAAAAAAATTAGCGACAGAAGCAAAAAGCATAACCGCAATACCAAGATTTGTATTAACTTCAAGGGAATCGCGCAAAAACAACTTCCTTAATGCCTCAAAAATAATGTAAACAGCCGCAAAAATAATCAATCCGCCTTCAATAAAGCCTGACATATCTTCATATTTTCCATGCCCGAAAGGATGATCCCTATCGGCAGGCTCGGAAGACTTCATAACCGCAAAAAAAGTCAAAATCGAAGCCAGAAAATCACTAAGCGAATGAATGGCTTCAGAGATAATGCTTATCGAACCTGAAATTATCCCTGCTATAAACTTTAAAACAATTATCAAAGCGTTAGAACTAATCGAAAGCCCCGCTGCAAACTTTTTTTCGGTAATTATATTCATACCCGAAATTCTACCACACCAAACCCCCACCAATCAACACGAAAAAATAAATAAAAAATTTGCCATATCTCACTCTACTTAAAAAATGCGAACCGTTGAGCATTTTTGAGAGGGCAAAAGCAAACCCGAAGTGCGCGAGCTTAGCTGTGCACAGCTTAGCGAGTGCAGCTTTGGGCAAAGGTGTGCGAAGCCGCGCCTGTGGCAAGCAAATAGCTTGGCACAAAGCGCGAAGCCATACCCGATAAGCGGTTGCTCCGAGACGCAGACTCATGATTTGTTTAAAAAACAAATAAAAAATTTGCCGCGTCTCACTCTGCCGAAAAAATGCGAACCGTTGAGCATTTTTGAGAGGGCAAAAGCGAAGCGGTTGCTCCGAGACGCAGACTCATGATTTGTTTAAAAAACAAATAAAAAATTTGCCGCGTCTCGGAATCGAACCAAGGACACAGGGATTTTCAGTCCCTTGCTCTACCAACTGAGCTAACGCGGCAAATATTCTTTTATCAAGTTGATAAAAATATCATACCAATTCAAGCCCACAAGTCAATAAAAATATTTATTATTTTAAATTTGCATGATAAAATACGATAAACAAGGGAGGAAAAAATGAAAATTAACAGTATTGCCGCAACAAATTTTAAATCAAAAATCAAAGTTATTGATACTTTCAACGGAAGACCCGAAGATTCTTTAAGTGCAAAAGAAATTATTATCTTTAAAAAAGCAATTAAAAAGCTTGAAAACAACGGAAATAATGACACGGTTAAAATATTTTTCGAAGTTGATAACAATGAAGATAAAATCGGCATAAAAGTTGAACAGGACACAAGAAACAAAAGACTTGAAGGAAAAGAAACAATAAGCCGCTTTTATAAAACTTTGAATGAGTACGATATTTTAAACGCATACAACAGCGCTCATAAAGCAATAGAATGGCAAATGCAGTATGCGCCTGTGAGTACTTTTGATAAATATATTTAATTTTCAAGCAAAATCTTTATCGCCTCGCCGTCGCGATGCATTTCAATCGCGCGCTTGGCGTATTTCATATCCATGCGTTTTGTGATTAATTTTTCAACATCAATTTTACCTGCAGCAATTAAATCAAGCGCTTCTCTAAAATATTTCGGAGTATGGTGAAAAGAGCTTATAATCTTAACTTCATCATAATGAAGCCTTCTTGTATCTATATTCACGGAAGTTCCCGATGCGCAGCCGCCGAACAAATGAACGTATCCGCCTTTTCTGACAATTGAAAACATCTTTTCCCACATAGCGGGTAAACCCACGCATTCAATTGCAACATCAAGCCCTCTTCCTTCTTCCGTGTAATTTTTAATAAACTCTACAGGATCCGGGTACTTTTTTAAATCTATAACAACATCGGCATGCGCAAATTCATGCGCCATTTTTAATTTTAGCGGGTTTCTTCCCATAGCTATTACTTTTGCACCTTTTAATTTTGCAAGATATGCAAACATAAGACCTATAGGGCCAATTCCTACCACTCCTACGGTATCCCCTTTGTTAATAGGAGTTTTAGCTATCCCATGCATAACATTTGACAAGGGTTCTGAAAAAGCTGCCTGTGCAAAAGAAAGATTTTTGGGGATTATAAGAGTATTTTTCTCGACAATTCTTCTTGGAATTGCTATATATTGCGCGTAAGCACCGTTTAATAAATCAAGATTTTCGCACAATTCAAATTCGCCCCTTCTGCAATAAAAGCACTCACCGCAAGGAGCAGAATTAGCGCATACCACCCTGTCGCCTTCTTTAAAATTTGAAACGGTTTCGTCGGTTTTTGCAACAATTCCCGAAAATTCATGCCCGAAACCTGAGGGAACTTTTTTAATTAAAACGGGATGACCGCGCTTAAATGTTTTAACATCAGTTCCGCATGTAAGTGCCGCTTCAACTTTAACAAGAATTTCGCCCTCTTTTAAGTCGGGCACTTTAACTTCTTCATATCTGATGTCGTTTGGCGCATAAAAGCGCACTGCTTTCATTTTCATATTTTAATATATGCCTTAAAAATCCTGTTATTAAAACTATCATCAATGGCTTTTGACAAATTGTCAAGAGAATAAATCGTGCTTAAATTTTTTACATTTACCATGTTATTATTCAAAAGTTCGCTTGATAATTTTAAATCCTCAACAGACGGGGAATAACTTGCAATTATTGATAATTCCCGATAATATATCTCATTATTCGAAAAACCCGATATATCGTCTTCAACCGATGCAAAAACAAGAATTTTTCCTCCGTCAATGACATAATCAAGTGCTGTTTTAATCGCTTTAGAATTTCCTGCCGTTAAAAAAACCGCATCGTATTTTTTGTTTTTGTCAAACTCAAAACCCTGATTTTTGGCAAATTCCTGTCTTTTTTGAGATATATCAAAGCCATAAGCTTCTACGCTAAACGCTTTCAGTGCTTTCAGCATTAAAAGTCCTATTGAACCAAGTCCCACAACAAGCGCGCTTGATTTTGAATTATCTTTATCATATTCAAAACCGCATCTCCTGACTGCGCGAATACAGCATGAAAGAGGCTCCAGAAAAGCTTTTTCATCGTCTTTTAATTTATCAGACATTTTATAGACGGTATATTTTAAATGATTTTCGTCAACTTTTATATATTGCGAAAAACCGCAGGGAAAAATGTTGGATTTTTTAAATGTTTTACACATTGAATACGATTTATTTTTGCAAAATTCGCAATTAAAACAAGGGTAGTGATGACCGAGCGCTACAATGTCCCCTTTTTTAAAAGTGTCATTTTTACAATTAATATCTTCTATAACCCCTACAACCTCATGTCCTAAAACAATTTTAGATTCAGTTTCAGGCGTAGCATGCTTAATTTTAACCAAATCAGACCCGCACAACCCGCAGCCTAAAACTTTAATTATGGCGCCTTTTATATCAAGAGAGGGTTTTTCAAGCTCGATTAACTCAACCTTATTATTAATTAACTTTGCACTTCTCATCTTTAATATTATATAACAAAATTATTTAATCAACGCTTTTACAACTTTATAAACCGAGCGCAATTTTTCATTATCGCCTTCAAGTGCTTTAATATCCAAAACAAGCTCATCAACAAGTTCCTTGTTTGATTTCAGATATTCAACATAAAATAAATCATCGGGAGAAATTTTTAAAACCTCAAGAATTTTATTTAATGTCTGCGAAGATAAAAAATTGCTCCCGCATTCGATTCCTGACAATGTTCTTTGCGAAATATTCAGCAATTCCGCAAATTTCTCCTGCGAATAACCTTTTAAAATTCTGTATTGCTTAATCTTTTTGCCTAAAAGTCTTTTGATATCCATTGTTTTCCTTTAAACAAGTATAAAATTATTTTGGTTTATTTATAACGAAATTTAATCGGTAATTTAAGTATCAATAGAGATAAAATATCTTTGAAAATTTTTTTTTATTAAGTTTTATTAAGCTAAAAAGCATTATTAATTCTTGATTTTGATAAAATAAGAGTTTTAATTTCTAAAAATTTAGCAATTAAGAAAACAAAAAATACTTTATAAAAACATAACAAATCGGTTTGGATAAGATAACGATTACAAGAAAAATAAGGAGAATGAAATGGAAAATTTAGCAGTAAATGCAATGTGTCCTTTTTTAAGCACAGACAGCAAAGAGTCAATCAGAAACAAAAGAGAACATACAATTAAACAAGTGCTTCATGCAAAACAAACTCAAGCCAAAGATACATTTGCAACAGTAGCAGGTGTAGCAGGTTCAATAGGTGCAGCCGCAGCAGTTTCAAAATCAAAAACAGCACAAAATTTTATCTCTAAATATATCTCTAAAGGTTTAAACGGCATTAAAAACAACAAGGTAATAAAAGATACAGTTGAAGAATTAAGCCCATATATTAAAAAATGCGCCAACAAATTTAAAGCTCTTCCGACACCGGCTAAAGTTGTTTTAGGAATAGGACTTGTATTAACTACAGCAGCAAGCAACTTAATTCGCACAAAAGGAATTTATGATGCCGGTAAAATTGATCAGGAATATATCGATAAAGCAAAATTGCAAAATGCACTTAAATAATATAAAGCCTTCCTTTAAGGAAGGCTTTAATAATTAAAAAGCCTCATCGGAAACCGATAAGGCTGTTGTGTTGTTGTTTATGCTTCGAGATTGTGTTGTTAGGTGTTGATAATGCTTTTTTTACGCAATTGCGTCAAGTTTTTTTTGTTCTACATCCAAACCTTTTTCAATGCTTTCTTGTCTTTCAAAAAAAGTTTGGTAGAAAAGCGGAGATTGTTTAATTGTTCCTAAGAAATCCGTTAAGAATTTTCCTTCGTTTTTGTAATCTGCCGTATTGTTAATTACATCAGCGCCCGAGTTAAGTCTAACGCCTGAAGTAAAGCTTATTTTATTATTAATTGTATTTTGTACATTTTTTATTGGACTTATTGTTAACATTTTGGTTTTCTCACCTCTTGTTTTTTTTATTTTTTAGTGTTTGTTGAACACTTGTTCTTTATATTTTTATTATGCACCTAAAATTTTTATTTGTCAACCCTTCTTTATAAATATTTTATTTCTTAATATTACTGCGTTTTGAGACATTTTATTAAAAATTTACAAATAACTGTCAAAAGTACACTTAATTTTTTTATCATGATTTATATCATGTGTTCAATAATATTACCCATAAATATTACCCGACTGCATAATTGTATATATCACACTTATATTATTATATATAATTAATCTTTTTCATACTTCCAGCTATTCTTAATTCCAGACAGTTCGGGGCGCAAGCCCCTTTTTTTTAGCATTTTTAACCGTTTTAAACGTATTATTTTTATTGCATGTAAGGTACATTTATTATAAAATTGAGCTGTAAATATTTAAAAGAAAGAGAAAAAGATGTCAAACATGCCAGAAACAAAAAAAATGACACTTACGATTGGTGGGAAAATCGTAGAAGTAGAAACGGGAAAATACGCTAAACAAGCGACTTCCTCGGTAACTGTTAAATGTAACGGTACAATGTTATTTATCCATGCAACGGTTTCAAAAGAACCCAGAGTAGGGATTGATTTCTTCCCGTTATTAATTGATTACGAAGAAAGAATGTCTGCAATAGGCAAAATTCCGGGAGGATATACAAGAACGGAAGGAAGATCATCAGAAAAAGCCATTCTGGTTTCAAGATTAATAGACAGACCCATTAGACCCTTATGGCCTAAGGGCTATAGAAACGATGTTCAAATTGTTTCACAATTATTTGCATATGATCAGGAAGAACAACCCGATATTTTATCAATAATCGGTGCATCAACCGCTCTAATGCTTTCAGGCGCTCCTTTTGAAGGCCCTGTTGGGGCTGTAAGAGTCGGAAGAATAGACGGACAATTTGTTGCAAACCCGACACATTCTCAAGACGAAAAATCGGATATGAATATAGTCATCGCAGGAACCCATGATTCCGTTATTATGGTTGAAGCAGGATGTAAATTCGTAACCGAAGATGATATTATGGCAGCAGTTGAATTTGCGCAGGTTGAAATTAAAAAACAATGCGAAGCGCAAATTGAATTTGCACGCGAATGCGGCGTTGAAAAACAAGAATTTGTTAATCCTTATGATACATCAGAACTTGCAAATATAATTAAAGAAACGGCTTACGATGCTGTAGTTGATGCATATCATACAACGGATAGAGACCAAAGAAGCGAAAAATTAGACGCAATAAAAGAAAAAGTCAAAGAAAAAATCGAAGCGCTGGGAGAAGAACACCCCATTGCAAAAATGATTGAAGAAACAGGAATTGACTTTGTTGCAGAAGAATTTAAAGCTCTTGAAAAGAAAATCATGCGCGCCATGATTAAAAACGAAGGCATCAGAGCCGACGGCAGAACTACAACCGAAGTCCGTCCAATCTGGTGCGAAGTAGGGGTTTTACCAACGGTTCATGGAAGCGCTGTATTTACAAGAGGTCAAACTCAAATTTTATCCGTTGCAACCCTTGCAGGCCCCGGAATGGCTCAAGAATTAGACGGAGTTGACCCTGTTAAATCTAAACCCTATATGCATAAATACATCTTCCCGGGTTTCTCTGTCGGCGAAGTTAAACCTCTAAGAGGCCCCGGACGTCGTGAAGTAGGACATGGAAACCTTGCAGAAAGAGCAAATGTTCCCGCTCTTCCCGATATGGATGAATTCCCTTATACAATAAGAGTAACATCAGACGTTTTAGAATCGAACGGTTCAACTTCCATGGGTTCAACCTGTGCTTCATCAATGGCTTTAATGGATGCGGGTGTTCCTGTTAAATGTATGATAGGCGGCGTTGCAATGGGTTTAATCCATGAAGATGACTGCGACATTGTTTTAACAGACATTCAAGGAATCGAAGATTTCTTGGGAGATATGGATTTTAAAGTTACGGGAAATGAAGAAGGCATTACTGCTCTTCAAATGGATATGAAAATTAAAGGAATATCCAACCCGACTCTAAGACGCGCTTTAGCACAAGCTAAAGAAGGCAGACTTCATATTATGAATTGCATGAGAGAAGTAATTAGCGCACCAAGAGCCGAAATATCTCCCAATGCACCGAGACTTCTAACCATGACTATTCCTCAAGAAGACATAGGAACGGTAATCGGGCCCGGAGGTAAAACAATAAGAGGAATTATTGATGCAACAGGAGCTGAAATCGATATTCAAGACGATGGCAAGGTTACAATTACTTCAAACGATAAAGACGGTGCCGAACTTGCTCAAAAAATGATTAGGGATTTAACATTTAAACCCGAAGCAGGTATGATTTGCAAAGGCAAAGTAGTAAGAATCATTCCTATCGGAGCTTTTGTTGAATTAGCCCCGGGAAAAGACGGCATGGTTCACATTTCGCAAATTTGTCATGAAAGAATTGAAACAATAGAACCTCACTTATCAATAGGTCAGGAAGTTATTGTTAAAGTTCAAAAAATTGATGACAAAGGAAGAATAAACCTTACAATAAAAGGTGTTACCGAAGAAGAAAAACAAAGCGTTCAATAATGAACTTAAAATAAAAAAATAAAAGCCCTGAAATATGGGCTTTTATTTTTGCTTAAAAATTAATCACATTCATCAATAACCTGACCGAAAATTAAACGAAGGGTGCCGAATTTTTTTCTTAAAGTTTTTCTTACTCCGCATGTAATTGCATTTACATTTGAAGTTATCCCTTCAATATTATCAAGGGTTTTTGGGGTATCCGCATTTAAAGCGTTTGTTAAATCTTCAATATTTTGAATGGAAGAATTAACAACATTAAGAGTATCATTAATTTTCTTTTCATCAATTGAATCATCTATACTTTTTGAAATTTTTCTGATATTTCCCGTTGTTTGATATAAATTATTTTGATTTTGTTTTAAAATTTCATTCACATTTTCAAAAACATAACCGAGCTGTTCAAGCGCAAAGTTTAAATTCCTTGCACTCTGCGCAAGATTTTCTTTTATTTCTTCAAGTTCATCAACCTTTTGGTTTGCCATAAAAGTATCAATATCAACGGTTGCTTCGCCTGTAATGGTTGAATTGTTTGTTAACATTACTTTTGATGGATTTTTAGGATAAATCAGTTCTAAAAAATCCCTTTCTTTTTTATTTTTCTTTTCTTTTTTTAATAAAACAGTGGTATTTTCAGGCAAAAGCAAATTTTTAGGATACAACAGGAGCCTTATTATGGTATGATGCAAGTCGGATGAATGCTTGCGCTCTTTAGCGCGCCCTATGATTATTCCTTTATAATAAACGGGAATATTTTCTTCCATTGGGCGAAGTTCCGGAAATTTAGCGTTTATATAGGTGTAGGTTGAAAGTTTATAAATATAAAAAATCAAACCCGCAGAAATTAAAATAAGAATTATAAAAATGTATTTTTTCATAATTCAAATAATAAAATTAATTTGAATTTTTATAATCGCCAAAAAGGGCTAGTCTTTATTTCTTTATTTGAAATCAACAAGCTTTCTCGGATTGTTTTTTAATCTTTCAGGATCGATATAGTCTGATTTATAGTCTTTATATTCAATTCCTATTTTAGTAAAAAGATTTGAAAAATATTCCTCTGCATCTTGAAAACCTATTGTGTCATAGATTTCTTTCATTCTTTGTTTTACAAAATCAACCCCTCTTTTATCGTTCAGGGTATCATTATCTACGTTTTTATTGTATTTTAGAAGTTTTGCAATATTGAGTGCAACCGCATGCCCGTGCGGAAGTCCGTATTTTGACGTAATTGAATAAGACATCGCATGGGCTGCTGTTGTTCTTGAAATATTAATCGCACGCCCTGCAAGGTTTGAAGCTTTCATCATATTAGCGCAAACTTCAATGTCCGATGAATTAACGTAATTTACAATATTATCCCTGCATAATTTCATGGAATCAAGCGCATATTTTCTGCTTAAAGCGGTAGAGTTACAGGCAAAATACGATTCAATTGCCTGACAATACGCATCCAGTGCCGTTGTAGCTTTTAGATATTTCGGATTGTTTTCAATAAATTGACTGTCTAAGATAACATACTCCGGCAATATTTTTTTATCATCAAGCGATTTTTTAACCCCGTCAACGTATATAACCGCAAACTGTGTCGATTCAGAACCCGTGCCTGAGGTTGTCGGAATTGCAATTAGTTTTAAATTCGATTTTTTATAAAATCTGTACGCTTTTGCAAAATCAATTACGCTTCCGCCGCCGATTGATATTATAATATCGTATTCATCTTGAAGGTTTTTTATTGCTTTTTTTACATCTTCTTCTTTAGGATTGGTTGAAAAATCGCTGTAATAAGTTATTTTACAGCCTTCAAGCTCTTTTTGCGCTAAAGGTTTAATTGGTTCAAAAGATTTCTTTCCCGTAAAAACCAAAACATTCTTTGCTTTTTCCGTTTTTAAAATTTTATTAAGATTTTTTATTGCGCCTCTTGAACAAAATTCAATCTGTTCAAGATTTTGCATAAATATTTCCTTGTTTTCAACGGGTTTTTCCAAAGGGCGTCCTAAATCTTCTCTTGCGCCGCATTGAACCTTGATTTCAAGAAGGGAAGTGTCTTTATTATTTATAAATTCATCCAAAATTGAATCAAGTTCTTGTTTGGTTTTTGTGCTGTATGTTTTTTTATAACCGCAAAATTGCGCACATTTTGCAATATCTTCCATATATATTACAGTAGGCTGCGAACCGACGGAATCATGCGCTTGATTATTAAACACTATATGTTTAAAATTTTTAAGCTCTTTTGAAGCGTTAACGGCAAGCGCTCCCTGATGCATTAAAAACGCACCGTCGCCATCAAAACAATACACATTTCTATCGGGCTTTTCAAGCGCTACGCCTAAAGCAATTGAAGAAGCATGCCCCATAGAACCCACGGTTAAAAAATCCTGCTTATGAGATTGATTTAATCTTACTCTTGTTTCATATACTTCTCTTGAGATGTGTCCTGTTGTTGAAACAATTATATCTTTTTCACTCAATTTTTTAATAACCGTTTCAATTGCTTCTTCTCTTTTTAGGGTGTAGTTGTTATTTTTTTTATTTTTCAGGGAATATTTTTCAAAAGTTCCTTTTCTGATAATAAAAGCGAAAGGCTTATTTGTTTCTTTCATATACTCAAAGGCTTTTAAAAGTAATTTTTCAGCCTCATCAAATTCAAAAGGCATAATTTCATATTTTATACCCATGCAATCCAATAATTTATCTGTTACTTTGCCTTGTTTTATATGTTGCGGCTCATCTTTTTTACCTATTTCCCCTCTAAGCCCTATAAACATCAAAAGAGGAATATTATAAACTTCTTCATCCGTCAATGAAAGCAAGGGATTAACACAATTTCCAAGACCCGAATTTTGCATATACACTAAAGCAGGGTTTGATGTTGCTAAATAATGACCCGCGGCAAGAGCAATGGCATTTCCTTCGTTTGCGGTTATTGTATGGTTTTTATTATCCGTATTGTCCGTAATATAAGCGCAAAAATCCTTTAAAAGGCTATCGGGCACTCCGCAAAAACAGTTTATATTATTTTGTTTTAAAAGGTTAAATAAATCCTCGCATTTAATCATTATTTTGCTCCCGGAATAAGAGTTATGATATCTTTTATTTTCATACAGTATTCATCCGATGCTTCTTTACATCTGTGATTTTCAAGAATGGATTTTGCAGTATTTACCATAGCGGGATATGCAGCTCTTAAAAGATGATTAGCATAAATTACGATATTTACACCTGAATCAACAAGTTCTTTTTCACTTACTTGTGAGTATGAAGAAGGAACAACAACAAGCGGTTTTCTGTTTTCAAGTTTGTTGTAAATTGATGCAAATTCTTTAATTTCATCAAAAGTTTTTTGTCTTGAATGAATCATAATACCGTCAACTCCTGAATCTAAATATATTTTTGCTCTTTTTACGGCATCATCCATACCTTGTTCTAAAATCAAACTTTCAATTCGCGCTATAATCATAAAATCATCGCCTACCTGCGCTTGTTTTCCCGCTTTTATTTTTTGCGCAAATTCCAAAGGCTCATCCTGCTCTTGAAAAACTTCGGTTCCGAAAAGCGAATTTTTCTTTAAGCCTACTTTATCTTCAATTATTATCGCGCTTACTCCAAGCCTTTCAAGGGTTTTAACCGTGAAAACAAAATGCTCCTGCGGGCCTCCGTTATCACCGTCATATATAATCGGTTTTGTTGTAACTTCTAGAATCTCATTTAAGGTTGTCATTCTTGAAGTTGTATCAAGATAACCGATATCGGGCTTTCCTTGCGCAGCTGATTGCGTAAGGGACGAAATCCAAATGCCGTCGAATTCTACTTTTTTGTTGTTTTGATTAATAAATGTATTTTCTACAATTAATCCCGATAAACCATTATGCGCTTCGCAGATTGTAACAATATCTTTTGAATTCAATAATCTTCTTAACCTGTGGCATCTTATCTCAGGCGTTGTACCTATTTCTTTTAAAACGCTGTTTAGTTTTGTTGATGAAATTCCTTCGGTATATGGTATATCTATAACTTCACCGCCCCATTCAGACATAACATCAATTATTCTCTGACGGGTTTTAGCTTGAACGCCTGTTTTCCAATCGTCGCCATGTAGGACGTAATCGGGTTTAATTTTTAATAAATTGGGCACATAATCAAGAGTTTCCTGAGGAATAACTTTTGTTACTCCTTTTACGTTTTCAATTATAACTTTTCTTTGTTCCCAGTTCATATAGGGAAGTCTTTTATAACTTGCAATCGCTTTATCCGTTAAAAGCCCTACTATAAGCTCGCCTTCGCCAAATTTATCCATTAATTTTCTTGCTTCATTGATAATATTCAAATGCCCGGGGTGTAATAAATCGGCACTCATCCCTATATATATTTTTTTCATAAATTTCCCTTAATTCCCTCTGCTATTGTTGAATTATATCATAAAAACAAAATTGCCACAGATTAATTAAAAATGTATACTTAAAAAATGGAGAATTTTAAGAGTTATCTTGATGGGATTAATTTTAATTCCCGATTTGAAAAATTAAAGAAAAAATTAAAAAATAAATCCGTTTTAATATATGGCGCAGGGATTTTCTTTCAATATATTAATAAAAACTATGACCTTTCGTCTTTAAAAATAACGGGAATTTGCGATAAAAAATTTAATTACGACGCAAGAGGTTATTATGAAGGATATAAAACGCTGAAACCCGATGAAATTATTAATCATATAAACTCTTTTGACTATATTTTAATTTGCGTGCTTGAAAATAATAAAATCGAAAAAAGCCTTAAAAAAGAATTTAAAAATACAAAAATAAAAATTATGTCTTTTGTTAAAAAACCGTTTTTGTATGATTTTTTAAATAACAAAAATAACACCGTTGTTTTAATTAAACAAAACGGCAAAAAAGTTTATAACCCTAAAATAAAAAACCTTAAAATAACTTTTAGAGGCTTCAATAATTATATTGAAATTAAAGAACCGTTTATTATAAAAAACAAAATGACAATAAGGGCAATAAATAATACCAAAATAACAATTGATAAAAACTGCGTTTTTTATAACCTGAATATAAAAATTGAACAGGGCGCAAAACTTATAATAGGAAAAAATTTTTTCTGCTGGAATACTCAAATATATTTAACGGCAGCAGGAGAAAAAAGTGTTGAAATAGGAGATGATTGTCTTTTTAGTCATGGAATTTTAATAAGACCGTCAGACGGGCATAAGATATATGATATTAATTCAAATAAATTAATAAATGAACCCGAAGATATTACGATAGGAAACCATGTATGGGTAGGAACAAGAGCAATAATCCTAAAAGGAGCACATATCCCGTCAAATTGTATAGTTGGTGCAGGCTCAATCGTCAACAAAAAATTTAATGATGAAAATTGCATAATAGCCGGAAGCCCGGCAAAAATAATCAAAAAAGATATAAGATGGGAAAGATGAATATATTATTGCAATAGAAAATAATATATTGTATTCTTTTTAAAGATGATGGAGGATTTATGGGCGAGGAATTTAAAAAGCATCTTGAACATATTAAGTTTGAAAAATATTTAAATAAATTAAAAAAGAAATTAAAAGATAAAAAAGTTATAATCTACGGAGTTGGAAGCTTTTTTCAATATATTAAAAATAACTACGATTTATCTTTTTTAAATATAGTCGGTGTTTCAGATGCTAAATTTTCCCTATCGGAAGAAGGAGGAGATTTTCTGGGGTATAAAATAATACCGAAAGAAAAAATAACAAACTACAATCCTTACTGTGTTCTTGTCGCAACGATTAATTATATAACCATTGTTGAAGATTTTGAATTGAATCTTTTGAAAAATACAAAAATAAAAACCTACCCGATTGCAAGAATTCCTTTGATTGATTTGATAAAAGAAGTTTGGTCAAGATAGTTTATGTATATTCCTTACGATAAAATATTTGAGACTCTGGCTTTAATATTGCCCTTAAAATACTATACAAGGCTTAAAGAAAAAGGGGTAAAATTAAAACTTCACAGCAATTTAAAATATATTTCAAAAAATCAAAAGCGGGTTTTAACAAAATTAAGAAAAAAAATTCAAAACAATGAAAAAATAAACGTTGCTTTTTATATCTATGATGAAACAAAATGGAAATCGCAAAGCATTTACGATTTAATGCTTGAGGATGAAATTTTTGAACCTTATATTTTTGTAAGTAAAAATTGTTCCCCCAAAACAAACTTTAACTACCAGACAAAAGAAGAGCTTTATAAAGTATACGATTTTTTCAAAAAAAGAAACATGCGCGTATTTTACGCTTACAATTTTGATTCAGATAAATTCATTCCGTTTAAAAATCTTAAAATCAAACCGGATATAATATTTTATTCCCATCCCTGGTATATCCACTCATCCCAAGGCCCTGTCGCATGTTCAAAATTTGCACTCACATACTACATTCCATACTTTGTTGCAACTTCAATATCTCCTATTGAATATTATTTAAGATTTCATCAATACATAGGAACACAGTATGTTTTAAATGATGAAATAAAAAATTACTACAGCATAAACATGGAAAATAAAGGTAAAAACCTTAAAGCAGCAGGGCATCCTATGCTTGATTATTTCTATTTAAACAAAGATAAAAAATTTGATAAAAAAGATTACGTTATTTTTGCCCCGCATTGGTCAATTGATAAAAATAACGATTTAAGATGGGGGACGTTTTTGTGGAGCGGGGAATTTATGCTAAAATACGCCAAAAAACATCCAGAACTAAACTGGATATTCAAACCGCACCCGTGTTTGAAAAATTATCTTCTTATAAAAAACTTTGCAAATGAAAACGAAGTAAATAATTATTGGGCTCAATGGGAAAAAATAGGAAAAGTAATTGAATCAGGAGATTATCCTGAATTATTTATGCAATCATGTGCAATGATAACCGATTGCGGTTCTTTTGAAACGGAATATTTCTTAACTCAAAAACCGTTGATACATCTTAAAAACCCCCTTGCTATACCATTTAATCCGTCGGTTAAAAAAATTGTTCAAACTTATTATGAAGCACAAAATGAATCCGAACTTGAAAAAATTCTTGATAGTGTCATAATTCAAAAACTTGATTATAAAAAAGAAGAAAGAAAAAACACCCTGAAAGAATTAAAACTTGATAACCGTTATGCTGCAAAAAATATAATAAACGATATTAAACAAACCCTTGGAGCAAATAATGTTTAGCATAATTACACCTGTATATAACGCACAAAAATATCTTGATGAATGCATAAAAAGCGTTTTAGCTCAATCATACAAAAATTTTGAATTTATTTTAGCGGATGACGGCTCAAATGATTCCTCTCTTGAAATTATTAAAAAATACGCTATCTTGGATTCAAGAATAAAATATTTTTCAAAAGTTAACGAAGGACAAGGAATCATAAGGAATCAATCCTTAAAACAAGCAAAAGGAGACTATGTTTTATATCTTGATTGCGACGATTGGCTTGAAGATGATGCGCTTTTAAAATTAAAAGAAAAATTCAAGAAAGATGATAGTGATATAGTTTTTTTTAATGTTTATAAGTTTTTTGAAGAAAATAAAGCAAAAATAGAATTCAGATATATAGATATATATTCAAAATTCAAACAAGAACCTTTTTGTGTGCTTGATATAAAAGATATTTTATTTTCCGCAAACGCGCTTCCTTATAAAGCGTATAAGAGAAATTTTTTGGTTGAAAATAATATAAAATATTCAAACACCAGATTTATTGAGGACTCTGAATTTTATTTTCGCTCAATGTTAAGTGCTTCAAAAATTTCATGTCTTGATGAATATATTCTGAATTACAGAATACATAAAAATTCGACAACATTTAAACAAAACAAAAGAATTGCAACAATTAAAAAAACGTTCTTTATCTGCGAAAAAATTCTTGAAGAGTCAAAATATAAAGACATAAAAGAAATAAAAGCAAGCTTTCTAAAAAACAGAATAGGACAGTTATTTCATTATTGGCGTATTGTTGATAAAAAATACAAAAAAAAGTATTTTTATATGATGAAGAAAATTTTCAAATATATAAAAGGAAAGTACTCCTTTGAACCCTTGAAAGATTATTTTCTTTTAAATAAATGCAAGGATTGTTGTTTATATCCTTATGAAATTTATAAATTCAAAAGACTTGCACGTTTATTTTTTGTATCTTTAAAAAGCTATATTGAAATTTAGCTATTCTTTATAGCTCGCACTGTAGTCAAATTGAAATTCAACATTCACTATATCTTTTCGCGCCAGTGCTTTTGAAGACATAAAAGGCTGCGCGTTGATTATTGCTTCAAGTGCGCTTTTATCTGCCTGTTCATCCTGCGAAGATTGAACAATTTTAAGGTTTGAAATATTGCCTAAAGCATCAATATCAAAAGAAACAATTATTGTATAGTCCCTGTTTAACTGTACTTTGTTCCAGTTTGACTTTATTTTTTTATTCATATCCGCCATATACTCTTCTTGAGAAACAAGCTGTACTTCTTTTAGGGGATTCTTTTCAGGCATTTGGGGTTTAATTTTATCTGAAGTATAGTAAAAATAAACCGCTATTAATAAAGCTATGATTAAAACTAAAAATCTTAAAAATTTATTTTCAAACATAAACACCTCTAATTTTAACCGATTTTATCATTTTTTACATAAAAAGCCAATATGGTATAATTAACAAAAAAGGAAAAACATGAAATTAAGTACGCAAATTAAAATAATAGATTTTATAAATAAACACATTCCCTGTTTTTTGGATGATTTTATTACAAGAAAAATCGCAAAAGGCACTTATTTATCGCAAGTAGAATTTCATCTTGTCGATCATTGTAACTTAAATTGCGCGCACTGCGACCATTTTACTCCTTTAGCAAAAGAATATTTTGCAGATATTGAAGATATTGTTAATGATTTTAAAAAATTAAAAAAAATCTTTGATAACATAGGAAAAATTTATATAGTAGGCGGAGAGCCTTTATTACACCCTGATTTATTGAAAATTTTCAACCCTTTAAGAACACTCTATCCTAAAAGCGAAATAATTATCATTACAAACGGAATACTTCTTGATAAACAAAAAGATGAATTCTGGGAAAAATTAAAAGAATACGATATTGCTCTTTCTATGACGCATTATCCGTTAAATATTGATTATTTAGGCTATATTGAAAAATGCAAAAATTTAGGAATTAAAGCTTACTATTTCAGCTTAAACCGCGATAAAATGCAAAAAATGGATTTAGATATAAAAGGTTCAAGGAATAAAAAAAGGGCATTTTTAAAATGCACAAGAAAAAAATGCCACTTCTTAAGAGACGGAAAGCTCTACGTTTGTACTCCCGCACCTAATATCAAATTTTTAAACGAATACTTTAATTTAAATTTTAAACTGAATAAAACAGATTACATAGATTTAGAAAAAATAAAAAGCGCTTCAAAAATAAACAAGCTTTTTAAGCGTCCGATTGAATTTTGCAAATACTGTAACGATGAAGATTTAAGCTATGATAAATACAGAATTTCAAAAAAAGAATTAAGCGAATGGGTTAAAAGTTAGGCAAAAAATATTTTTTTTAAGTTTTATTCAAATACAACACGAATTAAAAAGGAGAAAACATGAAAATTTCACCCGTTTACAGCTACAATGCTCAAATAAAATCAAGAAGTATTTCATACGGCGGCGAACCGCATCCTCTCGGCGTTACAAAGCTTGACCCGCTAGGAGAAGACGGATGCGAATATGAAAATGCAGTGCACAAACAAAAACCCTCTAATTTTAATAAGTCCGAAGACAGTTTTGAAAAAACAACGAGTAGAAGCCGCAAAACTTCACCATTGGCATATAGAAGCGCTCTTGTAGGTACAATAGCAGGTCTTGTTATTGGCGGTGCTTTTATGGCATATAAAAATGATGTAATAGGAAGCATTCGAAATAACGGCTATCAAAACGACCTTGCAAAAGACCCCGAAAAAACAGCAAGAGAATTTTTGGACGATCTTGTAATATCAAACGAAACACCGTCCGAAAAAACGGATGAAATTACGGTTATACAAAATATCGGGGATGAAAATTTTGTCGAAATAGAAAAATTAAAAAAAGACAAAACAACGGTAAGATATAAAATCGAAATGCCTGAAGGCGTTGATGGATCCGTTGATTATGAAAAAATCGAAAATACGAGCCTGAAAGACTTAATAGAACAAAATAAAGTATCGCAGGCTGCTATTGATATAAATAGCGACGGAAACGAAGAAATAAGCTTCAGCTTTGAAAACGGGGATGTTAACAATACCACGGTTGAATTCGATACCGATTCAGACGGTATATTAGATAAAAAAGTAACTATTCAAATAGTAGATTATAAAAAATAAAAAAAGGGGGATTAAACCCCTTTTTTTTATACATTAACTTCAACTTTTTTAAATTGCGTTTCATAAAGCGTTTTATAACAGCCGTTATTTATTTTCATAAGTTCCTCGTGCGTACCTGATTCAACAAGTTCTCCTTCATTTATAAAAATAATTCTTGAGGCATTTTTTATTGTTGATAATCTATGGGCAATTATAAAAACGGTTTTATTTTTCATTAAATTATCCAAAGCTTTTTGAACAATGGCTTCGGATTTATTATCGAGCGCCGATGTTGCTTCATCAAGTATTACAATAGGAGCATTTTTAATCATTGCTCTTGCTATTGCAACTCTTTGTCTTTGACCGCCAGAAAGCGTTAAACCGCGCTCCCCTATTATTGTATCAATACCATCTGGCAAGTGTTTTAAAACTTCTTCCAGGTGTGCCGCTTTTATTGATTCATTCAGTTCATCTGTTGTTGCACTGTAATTACCCATTAAAATATTTTCTTTTATGGAACCTGAAAATAAAAAATTATCCTGAAAAACAACGGCTATATTTTTTCTTAAAGAATCAAGGGAATAATTCCTTATATCGACACCATCTATTGTAATAGAGCCTTTTGTAACATCATAAAACCTTGAAATTAAATTAGCCAAAGTAGACTTCCCGCCGCCTGAATTACCTACTATTGCAAGGGTTTCATTTTTATTTACCTTAAGATTTAAATTTTTTATAACGGGATTATTTTTTTCATATTCAAAATAAACGTTATTAAACTCTATTGAATCCTTAAATCCCTTCATAATTAAAGGATTTTTTGAATCTTTTAAAACAGGCTCTATTTCAAACAATTCAAAAACTCTCCCCATTGCAACAAAAATATTCTGTACTCCCGTTAAAGTATTACCGAGAGTCTTAACTGGCTTATACAAAAGTAAAAGAGAAGTTACAAAAGAAGCAAAACTCCCCGCACTCATATACCCTTTTGAAATTAAATGGGTGCCGTATCCTAAAACAATCGCAATACCGATTGATGCTATTAAATACATCAAAGGACTCATCCAAAGAGCGCGCTTTAATAAAGACATGTTGTTATTAAAGGCTTTTTGAATATTGTTAAAAAATATCTTTTTTTGCCTTTCTTCAAGCCTGTATGCTCTGACAACACGATTACCCGAGTAAGTTTCATTAAAATTTGTTGCTATATTTCCCCCTAAAACCATGTTTTTGTTTGAAGTTTCTTTTACTCTTTTTCTTATTATCGCAACGGGAACAAAAGCGATACACAAGACCAAAACCCCGATAAGAGCAAGTTTATAGGAGCTGTATAACATAACGGCAATTAAACTTAGGGCGCCAAAAGCGCTTGATAAAATTGTTTTTATGTTATTTACAATACCGGTAGATGCCGTATCAGGGTCTGATAAGTATCTTGCAAGTATTACACCCGATGAATTTTCATCATAAAAAGAAGCATCCATGTAAACAAGCTTATTAAAAAGGGCAATTTTTACACCGTTTGTAATTTTTTGAGAAGTCCAATCCGTCAAATATCCGTTTAGATAACGAAGCAGCCCTTGAAAAATCGCAAATATAATAACCCCGAAAGGAATCATAAGCGCCATTAAGGAATAAGGTATTAAATATGTATGATTTAAAAAACTAAATACCAAATTTTTCTGTCCTACAACGTAATCCATATAAGGTTTTAAGGAAAATGCCACAACGCCATCCAATAACCCTACGGGAATTGCAATCAAAAACCCCAAAATCACCCTTGATAAATAAGGCTTTATGAAAGGATAAATTTTAGCTAAAAGTTTTAAATAATTAAAAGAATCTCTTGCCGTTGTCGCTTCAAGCTTCATGTATTGCTCCCTTAATATTTTCTTCATTTAACTGCCGTGCGGGAACGACCTCATGGATACCGCTAAAATCGCAGCATGAACAAATTTTAAAATAAGGTTTTGAAAACAACTCCTTAAATGCCTTTGTAACCTCTTTTTTTGGCTTCGATATATCAACAAATTCGCCTTGATAAAACTTATATTCAGGTTTATTTCTTGCAATATAAGAACTTACGGGGCAAATATGATATTCGTTATAAGAAAGGGAATTGCAATATAAAAGACCGCAATTTTTAAAGTTTTTTATTGCCCTTTCCTCGCTATAATCATCCGTAACTATCTTCTGTGCGCTCAACCAGGCAAAATCATCGGGGAAGGAATATTTTACATTGTATTTTTTAAATAATTCAGTTATTTCTTTTACTTTTAAAACTTCTTTTGATAATTTTTCATTCCCCGTATAGTTTGAAATATAAACTTGAATATTATTTCTTGTAAAAGAGTTAATTAATTCAACATCGGGAATTATCGTCCCGTTTGTTGTAATGTGGATGTGCTGAATTTGTTTTTTACTTCTTGCGTAATCAAGTATTTTTGCTAAATCTTTATTTAAAAGGGTTTCGCCTCCAATAATCGTCAATCTGTAGATTAAATCAACGGATTGTAAAAGTTTATCCAACTTTTCTCTAAACTCTTCAAAAGTCATTAAAGGCTCATGGGTTTCGTTTGTATATAAAGGCATAAAATGATTGCATTCTTTACATTTTAGCGTGCAGCGCGTTGTAATTCTAAAATCAAGAGACATAACGGAAGGTTTGCGCTTGATTAAATATCTTAAATAAAAATAATTGCTCATAAACAAAGGGCCAAATTTTTCATACCAAAAACTCATAAAATTATGATCAAGAGCCGATTGATACCACCTTTTGCAATGATTTTTTATATGTTCTTTGAAATAATTTTTTTTCTTGTTTACTTTTTTTAAAGGAATGAACCCTAATAAATATACCTTTAAGCCGTCTTTTGATTTTGAAAATTTAAGAATTGGAATTTTACAAAACAAAATTTTTATTTTTGTTGAATATCTGTATTTTCTAACCTTCAATAAAGGTATATTCAAAAAAGAATACTTTTCATTTGCATTAAATTCTCTAAATGATTCATGTAATAAATTTTCCATCCGCATCACTTTTTGTTCAAGTTCATAAACTCTTGTTTGATTATCGGGATGAGTTCCGCTTGAAGCCGTATAATTTAAATCATTTAAGCGGTTAAAATCATCTTTTAAAATTTCAAAATCCAAAATATCAAGATTTTCTTTCATCCTTGCCGGATTTTTTGTTTTGCAAACGGGAATAAACCCTTTTTGCAGACTCCATTTCAAAAGTATCTGCGAGGGGGTTTTATTGTATTTTTCGGATAATTCCAAAACAAGCTTATTATTTAAAAGTTTTCCGTTCAACAAAGGAGAATATGCTTCAATTGCAATCCCTCTTTCAAAACAGAAATTAACGATTTCTTCCTGCTGCCAACAGGGATGAAGCTCAAGCTGGTTAAGCGCAGGCATTATTTTAGCGGTTTCAAGCAGCGGTTTTAGATGATGAATTAAAAAATTGCTGACGCCGATTGCTTTTAAATACCCTTTTTTATGCATTTCTTCCATGGCTTTATAAATTTCACAGTTAACCGTTTTCCAATTTTCTTCTCTGTTTAAAACGGGCCAGTGAATTAAATATAAATCAATATAGCCGATATTAAGCTTTTTAAGACTTAATAAAATTGCATCAATCGTATCTTCATAGCCTGGGTTTTCTCTGTGGGGATTTAATTTTGTTGTAACAAAAATATCCTCTCTTTTTATTATTCCTTCTTTAATACATTCATTTATTGCAAGTCCTACTGATTTTTCATTTCCGTAAGCCTCTGCCGTATCTATATGTCTATAGCCTTGTTTAATTGCTTCTTTTACGATATTTTTACACTCGATTCCATCCGGAACTCTAAACACCCCGAAACCAAGTATGGATTTTTGTTTTCTTTTATATAAAATCTCGTTTTCCATGATTTTCTCCTTATTTACTTTGAGTTTTTAATATTTTTGCGCGCAATATATTTGCGTAATCCTTTTTTTCCTGCATTTTAAGACTGCGTCCCATGTTTGTATTATGAAGGCGTCTTTTTGCAGATATAAAATTTAATTCCGTTGTTTTAATTCCTTTTTCCTTGATTCTCAATAAAAAGTCTACGCCCTGCCCCGTTTGAAGATTTTCATCAAAATTACCCGCAATATCAAAAACTTCTCTTTTAAAAAGCATAGCACCCGTTAATAAACCGCCGTATGGCTCAATACGAAGCGATAGAAGAGCACTTTCTTTTTGCGATAACTCGGGCGAGATAAAATCCAACAATTTTGCTGCGGCACATTTTATTGAACTGTCTTTTTCAAATTGTTTCAATAAAACACTTAAAGCGTTATCGTTTATAATATCATCATGATCAAGGAACATAATATAATCGCCCTTTGCTTCTTTAAGCCCTATATTTCTTGCTTTTGATAAGCCGCTTGGAGATATTGAAATACATTTTTCCACATTCAAGCTAAGCGCCAATTCAGCGCTTGAATCATTTGAGCCGTCATCCACTACTATTATTTCGGTATTCATTTTTTGATTTCTTACGCTTTCAATTGCATCTTTAAGGTAATTAACCCCGTTTCTTACGGGAATAATGACAGAAATCAAAGGTTTTTGTTCTTTTTTTTGCGCCATTTTGCTTAAAACTCCCATTAATCTGTTTTGTTTTTTTATTTTTAAAAATTCATCATTTAATTCATCATAAAACTCCGTCATTTTTGCATATTTCCAAAAATCGGCACAGTTTTCAATCTCAAATACTTCTGAAGATGAAAATGCAACATCCGTCCTCCAGGGTTTTGTTACTCCGACAAAATGCCTTATAACAATTTCTCCTTCATAAAAAGAAGAATATCCCGTTTCAACATTAAATTTAAAAGGAAGTTTTAAATAATTGTTTTCAAAACATTTATTTAAAATATCCTGATCCGGGAATTGCAATAGTTGTCTGTATTTTTTTTCAAGTTCAAAAAGTTTTTCTTTAATATTTTTATCGCGCCAGTTTTTACAATTTATAACAAGAACGCCCGAGTTAAAATAGGAATGGTTATTATCAATATTTAAATTTTCTTTTGATTTTAAAATCATATCCAAAGCACACCTGTCTTTTACTGCTGCTATATCGTAATTTTCAAGCTCACAATCGTATAACAGGGAAATGTCATCTAAAACCAATAAATCGCAATCTAAATATATTGCCTTTTTTATGTCTTTTTTTAAATCGGGTATTAAAAAACGGCTGTACATGTTTAAATTAATGCAATTTAATTTTTTAAAATCTTTAAAAACAGTATTTGTATCTATCGAAATAAATTCAACGCTGAAATTATTAAATTTTTCTTTTAATTTTTCGACTCTTTTTTTGTTTTCATCACTTATTCCGCCGTCTAAAACATAAAAATCAATAAAAGATTTAGTGTTAAAACAAACGCTTGCCATCATACATGCGCCATAGCGAATAAATTTATCATCTGCCGCAAGAAAAACAGGGACTGTTTTCATTTATTTTTTCTCCTTCAAAAACATTTATTATTTCGTCCGTTATTATTTTTATTGTTTTATCCCAATTAAAATTAAGAGATTGAATAAACCCTTTTTGAACTAATTCATTCCTTATATCGGGATTAAAATAAAGCTTATCGAATGCATCAATACAAGCTTTTTTATCCTGCGGGTTTATACATATACCGCAGTTGTCAACAACTTCGGGTATGGAACTGTTATTTGATGCAACAACGGCACACCCGCTTTGCATTGCCTCTAAAACAGGCATCCCAAAACCCTCATATAAACTTAAATAAACAAAAAATAAAGCGTTCGAATAAAAAATGTTAACGTCTTTATCATCAACATAGCCTAAAAATTTAATTTTATCTTTGTTTCTATAATAAAGCTCTTTGTATTTTTGTTCAATCGACTCAATAAGCGCTTTTTTATATCCCGCACCACCAAGATAAAAATATAAATCCTCTATATTGTATTTATCAATAAATTCCAAAAAACACCCTGTTGTAAATAAAAGATTTTTCCTTGGCATCAGGGAACAAAAAGAAAATATATATTTATCATTTTTGTTAATTGCATATTTTTTTGAAATATCCGCCAGGAAATTTCTTGATTTTAAAGGTTTAAAATTTTGCGAAGATGAAATATAAGCTATTTTCATTTTATTTTCATCAAGAATCGGAAAAAATCTTAAAAAGTCATTTTTACAGCTTTGGGATATACAAAAACAGTGCGTATTTTTATTAAAAACCCTGTTATATATCCTATAGAACTCAAGTCTGCCTTCTTTTGTAAAAAAATCACCCAAAATTAAAGGTATTGCATCGTATAACACATAAAACCGCTCGATTTTATCATCATCCAAATCAGACATTAAAGCGGTATTAAAATAAAGGTCGTATTTAGATGAATCAAATTTCAAATTTTTTATTGATTTATTGTTATACTTATCTCCCGTTAAATAATTGGCGCATTCCAAAGGAAAAAAGGAAAGATAATTATTTTCTTTAATCTTTTTAAGATGAGAGCTGCTTTCTAAATATAGCGTAATATCAAACCTTTTATCTTCCTGCAGTTTTTTTAAAATATTGTATGCAACAAAAAATATTCCCCCTCTGACTTCTCCTTTTTGCTCAATTGCAGATAGTATCGTTGCATCATATAAAACTTTTATTTTCTTCATTTTCCTGCCTCTACCATAACCCCCATATAATCGCTTAATTTAGATTCGTATCTTTTTATATCTTCTTCAACCATCAATCTGCAAAGCTCTTTATATGAAATTTTTCTTTTCCATCCTAAAATTTCTTGAGCTTTTGAAGGGTCTCCGACTAAAAGCTCCACTTCGGCAGGACGGAAAAATTTAGGATTTACCTTAACTATGGTTTTATTTGTGTTTCTGTCTATTCCGATTTCATCTATACCATCACCCTGCCAGATTATATCAAAACCGCACGCACGCGCCGCCTCTTGAACAAAATCTCTTATAGGATGGGTTTCACCCGTTGATAAAACGTAAGTATCGGGTTTTTCCTGTTGAAGCATTAACCACATTCCTTCAACATAATCAAGCGCATGTCCCCAGTCTCTTTTAGCGTTCAAATTACCAAGCTCAAGCGGTTTTTGCACAAGATTTAACTTCAATTTTGCAAGATGATCCGTTATTTTTCTTGTAACAAATTCTTTTCCTCTCATGGGGCTTTCGTGGTTAAATAAAATCCCGCAGCAGGCAAAAATTCCAAAACTTTCTCTGTAATTAACACTAATCCAGTGCGCAAAAAGTTTTGCACATCCGTATGGAGATCGAGGATAAAAAGGTGTTGTTTCTTTTTGAGGAATTTCCTGGACTTTACCGAACATCTCGCTTGTTGATGCTTGATAAAATTTTGTCTTTGGAGAGAATTCTCTTATTGCTTCCAAAATATATAAAACCCCCATCCCGTCAGCCTGAGCGGTATATATAGGTTCCTGCCATGAGGCAGCTACAAAAGATTGTGCTGCAAGATTATAAAATTCATCGGGTTTATATTTTTTTATAAGTCTGCAAATGTTTGAAAATTCCAAAAGTTCAAAATCTTCAAGCTCAATTTTATCTAAAATTCCGTGTTCTTTTAATTTTGAAAAAGTATCGGTTGCACCTCTTCTATAAAGCCCTATAACCCGATAACCCTTATCAAGAAGAAATTTTGCAAGATACCCCCCGTCTTGCCCAGTTATTCCCGTTATCATCGCTAATTTTTGATTTTGCATTTATATCATCCTTTCCGCTTAAAACTTCTATCATTTTATTTGCTATTATTTTGTGTGTTTTTTCCCAGGAGAACATTTTTGCTCTTTCAAGCCCGCGTTTTATGTATTCTTCTTTCTTACAAGGATTAAAATAAAATTCACTAAACGCTTGAATAACTTCATCTTCATCCTGCGCATCAACCAATAATGCAGCATCCCCGACAACTTCAACAAGAGCGCTGTTATTGGCGCAAATTACGGGTGTACCTGCCATCATTGCTTCCAATGGCGGCATTCCAAAACCTTCATATAAAGATAGGAAGCTAAAAAACATTGAATTTGAATAAAAGATATTAACATCCTCATCTTCGATATATCCCAAAGGAACAAGATATTTTTCATAATCGTAATATGTTTTACCTAAATTTACCTTAAGATATTCGCAAAGCTCACTGTCTCCCAAGCCGCCATAGTAGAAATATAAATCTTTAATATTATATTTTTGAATAAATTTAATAAAACATTGAATATTAAAAAACACATTTTTCCGAGGGTCTGAAACAGAACCCAAATAAAATACGTAATTTCCTCTTGAAGAAACGGGAACATTATATTTATCAAGGATTTTATTGATTTTATTTTTATCTTTGTCTGGGGAAAAGTTATTACTTGAAGCAATAGGCGCTACAAATAACTTTTTTTCATCGACCGCATCAAAAAATCTCAAAAACCCCTTTTTGCAATCTTGCGATATGCAAAAACCGTAAATATTTTCATTTATTGTATCAATGTAATAGTTCCAGAAAGCTTTCTTTTCGGGTATTGCAAACCAGTCAAACTTTAATAGAGGAATTACATCATAAAAGGTATGAAAAGAAAACTTATGCTCCAGCCCCGAATAAGGAGCAGGGGAAAAATAAGCATCATAATCATTTTTATTAAATTTAGGATTACTTAACAGCCTGGGTTTTTCATTATATAAACCTTTTACTGCAAAATATTCAATCAAACAATCAAAATCTTTTAAAACAGCATCTTTTTTAAAATGCGAAATGTCAAAACAATTTTTTAAATAAAGTGTTACTTCAAAACGCTTATCGTTTTTAAAATTTTTCAACAAATTATACGCAACCATAAAAATTCCGCGTCTTTCATTTAAATCAGAACCTGCGCGCGCAAGAACCGATGCGTCAAACAAAAGCTTAATCGGATAATTGAAAATTTTTCTGTTATATCTTTTGTAAAGATTACTCAAGGCATTATAAAAATTTTTATTATACCTTGCTTTATGTTCTCTTGTTTTTAAAATATCATTAGAAATTCTTTCAAAGAATTCTCTGTTGGTTTTTTTTGTTATGTTATGCTCAAGCGCAAAATCCGTTATTATATCTATGTATTTTATATAAGATTTTATCTTTTCTTCATCCCAAAAACGGGAATTTAGACTATCTTCCCTTCGCATGTAATAATATTGAGCTTTTGGTGCAAAATCGATTTTGTTTGATAAAATTGCCGCTTTTGTTGCAAAAACAGGATCTTCCCCGACAGTTAAACCTTTTGGAAAATCTATATTATTTAATCTTATAAAATCGGTTTTATAAATTGCCGTTGTATATTGAGACCAGAAATTTAATTTGTTTTGTTTTATTTTTTCATTTTGCCTGTCGAGTTCTATTTTACCGTCAATATAGCACAGTTTCATATCTGCGCCTTTTATGATATCGGCATCTGAATTTAAAGCCTTTGAATAAAGTTCAGATAAAAAATCATCTTCTATATAATCATCACAATCCATAAAGCCAAGATACTTTCCTCTTGCCTCTTTTATACCTGTGTTTCTTGCAATTGAAGCGCCTTGATTTTGATTAAAACCGATTACTTTAATTCTTGAATCTTTTTTTGAATACTCTCTTAAAATTTCAAAAGAAGAATCAGTTGAGCCGTCGTTAATACATATTGCTTCAAAATCTTTAAATTTCTGGTTCAAAACGCTGTTTAAACATCTTTTTAAATAGTCTTGCGCGTTATATACGGGGATTATTATTGAAATTTCGCACATTATTACTGTTCCATCCTTGCTTCTCTTTGCTTAACAAGTTCTTTATCTTCAATCATCGAATCTTTTTCAGGAGTCCAGCCTGTTTCGTCTTTAACTTCATGGATTGGATCGGCTAATAGTAACTCTTGAGCGTCATTGTATTCTTTTAATTCAAGAATGAAGTTATCTTCTTTTGCTGAATTTTTATCTATTTGCACTGTTTCATTTTTATCTTCAGACGATAAGATTAAAATTTCTTTTTCTGCCATTGCTTTAATAAAAGCTTCAAAATTATCAAACAAGGTTTTATTTTCGGGATTTATATTCTTTAATTCTTCTTTTATATCTTCAATTGACACTCCGCGGACAATATTTTCATATACATTCGTCGCAAAAGCGTTAAGCCCGTAGTAAATACCTGTTTCGCTGTTTATTATAATTGCAATGCCGTCTGTGATATCGGTAAACATTTTTACTTCATTTAATACATAATTCATTTCTATTCTCCTTATTTTCCTTTACAAGTTCTATGCATTCTTTATTAAAATATTGGTGTATTGATAAAACACTTTTCGATTCTTCAATAAAACTTTTGTTTATTGAAGGATTTTTATCCGTTTCGACAATATCAGCCAAAATTCCTCTTTGTTTTAGAGAATCAATTAAATAATTTATATTTTTTTCAATATTGGGGATATATTGAAGTTCTTGAATTATTTTTTCTTTTTTAACTCCTGCAACTAAATTCTCATAAACACAAGTAGCAAATTTATTCATTGAATAAATCGCACCTGTTGTTGAATCGATTATATTGGCAAGGTCAAAAGTTATATCAATATAAAATCTTTCTGAATTTTCACATTTTTGAATTTCTTTTTTATTTTTAAATTCATTCATAAATTCTTTTAAAAATTTCGTATTTTTTTCAATGTCGCAGCATAAATCAAATTTATAAAATTCAAAATCATAGACCATATCAATAAGCTTTTTAACCGTTTTAGTGTCCGATAAATCAGCCGTTTGCATAAGGGTTGAATGAATAAGCTGCGCTATTGCGCGTCCTTTTTTACAAGGATAAATCGAAGGATTTTTATTTGATGTAATTTCAGGAAAAATACAAAGCTTAATCGGATATTTAACTTTAAATTTATCGTGAAAATTGGAAATATTAAAAACGTATTTATCTTTTCTTGCGTTATTTGATACAAACCTTGAAGAAGATAAATAATCGTATAATTCATTGTACATTCTTGGAGACAACGTAATAATCGAATATATGGGATAAGAATAAAGTTCATTATTTTCTTTTGATAAAATTAAATAATCATCGGAAACATAATCAAAGCCTTTTATCATTGATAAAACCGCCAAAGTTGACTTTCCTCTCTGCCCTCTTGCACAAAATAAAATTCCGTTATCATCAAACCCCACAACTGCGCCGTGGACAAGATTTGTTGTTTTTGTTTTTAATATGTTGTTGAAAAATTGAACAAAAATATGCCCCTCTTTAATAAATTCTTCAGGCTCAAGATTCCTGACACCGTAATAATAAGTGTTTGTCTGATAATCGTTCCCGATAAAAAACCCTCTTGTATTTTGAATATCAATAACAGGTTTATTAAAAGAAAAATCATCATCTTTAACTGCTATATCAAAAATATCGTTTTCTTTAAAAATTAAAGATTCGATTCTAAGGCGCATATTTGTTCTGGGGTTAAATTTATCACATATCTTTTTTGCAAGATTTTCCATATCTTCTTCCTTCCAAACAACTAACGTTGCATCATAATATGGCATATCGTCTTTTAAAACATAGGTCAGTTGTTTTTCGCTTAAAGGAATAAATTCCGCACTGTAAGATATAAGACGAATAACGGCGCATTTTAAATCTATATATTTAACATATTTTCTATCCTTTAAATTTAAATAATCGTTTAAATTATTAAAACAATTTCTGATTTCTTTTTTTTCTAAATTTTCAAATCTCATTTTTATTCCAATCTTAAAAATCGTATTGCTTTGTTTTTAAATCTTTTATAAAAAATTTAATTAAAAGAGGGTGCCCTCTTAAAAGTTTCAAAGAAAAATACAGGGGTTTTATTTTCAAATACTGCTTGAATTTTGATAAATCTTTAAATATTTCTTTAATTTTTAAATTTCTTGATTTTTCTCTTATATCTTCAAGATAAAATCTCTCATAAATAACAGTATTTGAATAATTGTTTGTCTTTTCTTCAAATAAAGCCTCCTTTTGAAATTCCAAAGGGAAAATATCGCAAGAAATTTTATTAATAAATTTCATTGCAAAGTTCATCTGAATTTGTGTTTTGGTTTTTTTGGCGTTTTCTTTAACAATTTCCCAGTTAAAATTTTTATTGTTTTCAAGAAAATATTTACAATCAAATAGAGAATAAATAAGTCCCCCGAGGCTTGTTTTATCTCTTAAATTTCTCGCTAAGTTAACAAGTATAATAAAAACCATATCTTCATCCGATGGCACATAAGCTTTAACTCCAAAAACATTTTGCAAGGATGCTCTTTTAAATAAATCTTTTAAAAATGCTTTCGGTTTACCTGTTTTAAAATAAATAAATTTATGAATATCAAGAGTGTTTTCTTTTGTTTTATCGTCATGTAAATCAACGGAATGAACATCAATTTTTTCAAAATAGTATCCCAAAGGAAGTGCAAGTTTGATTGCTTTATAAAAATCTTTTTCCAAAACAAGAATATCAACATCTCCCATAACCCTGGGTAAATCTTTAACAAGATGTCTCATAGCTCCGCCTTTTAAAATCACGGGGATGATATTATTATCATTCAATACTTTTGTAATTTTTACAAAATGTGAAATTACTTTCATATTTTGAAATCTGAAAAATTTCAAAAGCCCCTTGAGTCTTGGCCCCTCATAGGAACTAAATTTCAAATCAGGATGTCTTTTTAACACATAAGATAATAAAAGAGATTTATTTGCTCCTTTTACTTCTATATCCCATAATTTTAAAACTTCATCAAGCTCTTCTTGAGAAGGGTTATTTTTGAATGCTAATTTTAATAACTTTTTTTCTTCAAGCGTTAAAATTTCCTCGTAAAAATTTTCAATTAATGCATCCGTAATTGAAATATCGCTTTTAAGATATCCGCTTTTTTTAATATCTTCAATTTCACTTTTATATAGAAGTTTCACCTATCTTATTTCCTTTCTTAAAACTTTTATATATCCGAAAAGATAATATATTTCGCTTTTAAGAGTCTCTTTTATCCTCCAGATTAAAAGATTCAAAACTCTGTAATCTTTTTTAATTGCGCTAAAACCCCGATCTTCAATTTTTGCGTTTTTTTCTTTTAGAAAATCCAAAACAGCCTTTCTTGCATTATTTTTATCAAGAAGGTGTTTATTTGTTTTTGTGTTTACAGTTGATGAGGGATTTCTGAAATAGTAATAGTATATCCCCGGGACAGATATCATTTTATTTGAATAGTAAAGTGCTTTTATGGTAAATAATTTATCTTCGCAGAAGCATCCTTCGCTAAAAATTATGTTGTTGTTTATTAAGAGTTCTTTTTTGTAGATTTTATTTGTGGGACAGGGGTTTTTTGCTTGATTGGATAAATCTATTTTTTCTTGCAGGGTATATGCTATTTTTTCTTCTTTAAGGTTTAATCTTTTTTTTGTAATTCCGTTGCCTATTCTAACATTTGTAGCCAGTGCAATATCGCAATTGTGTTCTTTTGCTTTTGTGTAGAGTTTTTCGAAGTAGTTTAGATCTATCCAGTCGTCGCTATCTATAAAACCTATGTATTCTCCGTTTGCTTCATTTAGGGCTATGTTTCTTGCGTATCCTTGTTTTTTGTTTTCTTTGAGGTTTATTATTTTTATTCTTTTGTCTTTGTTTTGATATTCTTTTAAAATTTCAAGAGAGTTATCGGTTGAGCAGTCGTTTATGCATATTATTTCTATATCTTTAAGTGTCTGGTTGATTAGAGAATCCAGGCAGCGGTTCAGGTATTTTTGGGTGTTGTATATGGGTGTTATGATTGAGAGATTGGGCATTTTGTATCCTGTTTTATAATTTAAATATAAAAATATAATTTATAGTTTTTAGTAAAATTATAATAACATAAATATATAAAATGTATTTTTATATTTAAAATTTGTTACATTAAACGCATCTTACCTTGAACAAGGATTATTTTATGAATAATCAATGTTATTTATCTATTACTTTACATTAAAGGTTAATTATTTGCAATATGGATAACCTTTAACAGTGTTTATAAAAACAAGAATAGAGCATAACATGTATAAAGAAAGACAAAAATGAACCTAAAACAAAGACTTGGCAAAAGAATACAGGAATTACGCTTAAAAAATAACATGCTGCAATCGGAACTTGCGGAAAAAGCGGGAATTGCAGCAAAGCATCAAAGCTGTATTGAAACAGGGAAAAATTTCCCATCCGCCGAACTTATTGAAAAATATGCAAAAATTTTTGAACTTGATGTATCTCAAATCCTTGCCATAAGCCATATTAAGCCAAAAGAAGAACTCGTTTTAAAAATTGATAAAATAATCAAAAAAGCAGACGAAGAAAAGATTAAAACAATATATAAAATATTAAACGATATAATAAACTAAACAAAATATTTTTTTAGGTGTTTTGATATAAATAAAAGGAGGTAAAAAAATGAAAATTTCTCCTATAAGCGCACAAGCCTACAAAGGAAAGGTTATCCTAAATTTAAATTCATTGCCTAATGATGAAAAATATTTCACAAGCCAATCCAGGGATGAATTTATAAGAGAATTGAGAACTTTAAAAAGAAATTTAGAAAACAGCACCCCGCACGATGAAACCTATAGAATTAAGCTTTCAACCCGAGATGAAAGTAATTCAACAGGCTATATCGATATTAGCGTCGATAAAGTATCAGGGGGCAAAAACAACTCGCGCTTTAGAAAACCTATTACATCAGAAGAAGAAATTACAAGGCACACCCATCCGACATACGATAAAACAAGCGTCGAAAACGACTTTAGAGATTTATCAAGAGATGTTGCAAGAGAAAGCAGAAATGAAAGACGCCAAAAATAGTGCTAAAATAAAACAATAAATGAAAATAACAACAATAAACCAAAACACCCCCTCTTTTAAAGGAGCAAATTTAAATATTAACGCTCTTTCGGACACTCACGGGCAGCTCGGTTTGATGGAAAATTTGTGCGCAAAAATTGAAGAAAATAAACAAGATATCTTTCTAAAAGAAAAAGAAGGAAATAAAAATATTTTTATAGTTGCAGGCGATTGGTTTATGGCGGGGGATGTTAAGGGATATAAAACAAATCCCGATTGGAATTCTCAAAAATATCAGCTTGTTTTTTTAAATAAGTTAATTCATTTCATCCATACTCTATCAAGACATTGCGAAATTATTTTTTCTGTCGGAAACCATGAATTTGATGCGGGAGAAAAAGAATTTTCATCTTCCATGAATAAAATCCACGGCAAAATAATTATGACAAACGTTAACCTTGAAAATTCCCCCGAGCTTTCTGAGCTTAATAAAAAGAAAAAAATCACAAAATCACAAATTATAAAAATTAAAGACGATAAAAACCCTTTTTTATCCCATGAAGTTCTTTTTATAAGCACAATTCCATCCAATATGAGCTATTATAATAAAAAATTAAAAGGTATTGATTTTTTAGATAACGTTAATAAAGCTCAATCTAAACTAAATCCTGACGATTTTAAAAATTCGCTTTATGAAACAGAAAAAGAAATCAAGGATTTTAAACAAAAAAATAAAAAAGGTGTCGTTATTTTACTTGATCATTTTGCAGGCGAATTTCAAAAAGAACTTCTTAAAAAAAATCTCCCCATAAACGTAATTTTAAGCGCACATGAGCATGAAGACGAAAAAACAATATCAGGAAATACTTTAATTGTTAAATTATCGCAAAACTTTTCAAAACTTGAAAACATTAAAATAAAATTTGACGATGACGGAAATATAGAAGAAATCAAAACAAAATCCGTAAGAAACGATAGAATTTCAAAACAAAAAAATGTTGAAGAATTTTATAATAAATTATTTAAAAAAGATTTAGAACAAAAATATATAATTCCATCATCAGACAACGTCTCTTTAACGCTTGACGGGATAAGATTTGAAAACAACTATCTTGCAAATTATATAACGGATGTTATATTTTATAAAATCAAACAATACTACCCCGAAGTTGATATATTTGCTCTTAATTCAAGCAGTATAAGGGGTTCTCTGTTAACACAAAACGAAGGGCAAATTAACAACACCCACCTTGTTATGACTCTAAACGGGATAAAAGAAGAAGATGCAAATATTTTAATATCCAAAGTAACAGGTCTTGAACTTCTTGAGATAATTTGCGATAACATTTTATTTAACGATAAAAATCATCAAAAAAATCCGCTTTTGCAATATAGCGGAATTAAAATCAATAAAAATACCATGCTGGCTCTTTTAAAAAAAGGCATGGAACCTTCTGCTCTTTGTAATTTAGTAAAAACAACAAAAGATAATAAACCAATAGATTTAACTAAGACATATTATCTTGCAAACGTTGAAAAGTTATTTAATAAAACAAAATTTGATTTATTAAAAAATATTTATAAAAGCAATAGAACCCATAAAACAAACCTGAATGCAAAAGAGTTATTCAAAAGCTATTTTGAAGAAGGGAATAATGCAGTAGTTGCAAAAAAAGAAGAAAGATATTATTAAAAAATGACGCTAATTAAAAAGTCTCCTATTGAAATTTTAAATAAAATATTCGGTTACAAAAACTTCCGCCCCGCGCAGGAAGAAATAATAAACCACATTCTAAAAGGCAAAGACGCTCTTGTTTTAATGCCGACAGGAGGCGGTAAATCGCTTTGCTATCAAATTCCTTCAATTTGTCTTGAAGGAGTAGGCGTTGTTATTTCGCCCCTTATTGCCCTAATGCAGGATCAGGTAATTGCTCTTAGAGAAGCAGGCGTCAGCGCGGAATTTTTAAATTCAAGTTTAGATTTTAATGAAGAAGAAGAAATTATAAAAAAACTTCTAAATAACGAACTTGATTTAATGTACGTTTCTCCCGAGAGATTAAACAACGAAAATTTTAAAAATATTTTAAAAAGAACAAAAATCTCTCTTTTTGCAATTGATGAAGCGCACTGTGTTTCTCAATGGGGACATGATTTCAGACCTGAATATACAAAATTTCGCTTTCTTAAAGAACTTTTCCCCACAACCCCAAGAATTGCCCTAACCGCAACGGCAGACGATGAAACACGCGAAGATATTATAAAAAATCTTGATATGGACAATTGCAGAATTTTTATATCAAGTTTTGACAGGCCTAATATCCGCTACAGTGTTCAAATCAAAGACAAAGAGAAAAAGCAATTACTTGATTTTATTAAAAACGAACATATATCTGATTCGGGAATCGTCTATTGTATTTCAAGGAAAAGAGTTGAAGATATTGCGGAATTTTTAAAAAAAGAAGGTTTTAAAGTTCTGCCCTACCATGCCGGCTTAAGTTCAAAAGAGCGCGAATTAAATCAGGATAAATTTTTAAAAGAAGACGGAATAATCATGGTTGCAACAATAGCCTTCGGTATGGGAATAGATAAGCCCGATGTCCGTTTTGTTGCACACCTTGATTTACCGAAATCCATGGAATCATACTATCAAGAAACAGGACGCGCGGGGCGCGACGGTCTGGCTTCTGACGCGTGGATGGTGTATGGTTTAAAAGATATAGTACAGCTGAATAAATTTATAAATCAATCAGGCGCATCCGATGAACAAAAAAAGATTGAAAAAAGAAAATTAAATCTTTTAATAGGTTATTGTGAAACAACAGGGTGCAGAAGAAAAGCAATTCTTGAATACTTCAAAGAAAAATACACAAAAGACGCCTGCAATAACTGCGACAACTGTTTAAATCCTCCCCTTACATACGATGCTACAATTGATGCGCAAAAAGTTTTATCCTGTATATATAGAATACAAAACGAACGCTTTAATTTTGGCGCAGGGCATGTTATTGATATCCTTGAAGGGAAAAGAAGCGAAAAAGTTTTAAAATTCAACCACGATAAACTCTCCACCTTCGCTATAGGCAAAGATAACAGCCCCCATCAATGGAATTCCATTATAAGACAGCTTGTAATTTTAGGCTATATTAGAGTAGACAGTGAATATATGACTTTGAGCATAACAAAAGAAGCAATAAAAATCCTGCGCTCTGAGGAAAAAGTTAATCTAAGAAAATACATCCTTCAACCCAAAATTGAAAAAGAAAAAGAAATTAAAAAAGATTATACATTTGATAATAATGATACACAACTGTTCAACAAACTGAAGCAACTGCGCCTTGAATTTGCAAAAGCCGAAAACATGCCTCCTTATATCATTTTCCATGATAAAACGTTAACCGAAATGGTCATAAAAAAACCATCAACAATGGAAGATATGAAAGATATAACAGGAGTCGGCGAAAGAAAACTTCAAAAATACGGCGAAGCGTTTTTAAAAGCAATCAACGAATAAATTGCAGCAGAAGGATAAATCTGCTATTATTTCTTTATGTTTTACCAAAAAACGATGAAAATATTGATTATTTTAATCTGTGCAGGTATTTTTTTACTCCTTCCTTATTTCTTTTTAGACCTCGCAATGAAAACAAACTCCGATAAACAAGCGCAGCTATACTATAACGCTGCAAAAAATATCGCAATAATCCCGAAAACAAAAGCACATGCCTGCGCTTTATTGAGCGATTATTATAAAAATCTGAACAGAAATCTTAATCTTGCAATTAAAAATTGCGAAATTTCTCAAAAATATTCAAAAAACAATATGTGTCTTTTATTTGACCTCTATACCATCAAAGGAGACTATAATAAAGCTCTTGAAGCGCTTGAAAAGGAATCTGCTTCCTCTTTTCAAATAAAAGCTCAAATATATTTTCTAAAAGGAGACACAAAAAGCGCAATTGATATACTTAATCAAAAAATCTCCAAAAATCCGACATCTTTTGATTATGCTTATCGCGCAAATATGTTTGATTATCTTGGCAATAAAGAACAATCAAAAGAGGATTACAAAACAGCCTACAAAATAAAAAACCCCAACTGTCCCGATAATCAAATAAAACAAATGCAAAAAAACAAAAATTATATATTTGATAAATTAAAAGAAAAGCGAAAATTATACGGCCTTTAATTTGCAATTTAATTTAAAAAAATATATTATATTCTCATGAAAGCTCTGATATACTCATCCAAGGGAAAAATTGAATTTGTTGAAAAAGAAAACCCCAGAATTATTAACGACGATGATGCAATTATAAAAGTTGCCCTTTCATCAATCTGTACCAGCGATTTACATATTATTGAAGGATGCGTTCCAAGGGCAAAAAAAGGAGTCGTCTTAGGACATGAATTCTGCGGAATAGTTGTTGATACGGGTAAAAACGTTAAAAAAATAAAAAAGGGAGACAGAGTAGCACTAAACTGCGAAAGTTTTTGCGGGAAGTGTTTTTATTGTAAAAAGGGTTATGTAAATAACTGCTCCTTTGGCGGATGGCTTTTAGGATGTACAATAGACGGAGCACAGGCAGAATATGTCAGGGTTCCTTATATTGATTATACTTCGTATAAAATCCCCGATAATTTGAGTTTTAAAGATGTCCTTTTTGTGGGTGATATTTTAGCAAGCGGCTTTTGGAGCGCAAAATTATGCGAAATCGATAAAAACGATACAGTAGCCCTGATTGGCGCAGGGCCTGTCGGATTGTGCGCAGCGCAATCTTTAAGGTATTTTAAGACAAGAAAAATAATTTTAATTGATACAAACAAATACCGTCTGGACCTTGCAAAAAAATTAAATCTCGCAGATTACACCCTGAACCCTCTGGAAGTTAATATTGAAGATGAAATATTAAAATTAACAAATAACAAAGGTGCCGATAAGGTTATTGAAGCCGCAGGCGGGAAAAATACTTTTGAATTATCCTGGAAAATTGCACGCGCAAACGCAATTGTTGTAATCTGTGCTATGTATGAAGAAAATCAAATTCTTCCCCTGCCTTATATGTATGGCAAAAATTTAACCTTCAAAACAGGCGGGGTTGATGCCACAGATTGCGATAAATTAATCGAACTTATCTCAAAAAATCAACTCAACACCAACTTTTTAATAACCCATGAAATTAATTTTAAAGACATATTAAAAGGATATGAAATTTTTAAAAACAAAAAAGACAACTGTCTTAAAATCGCAATAAATTACGATTAATTATTTAAGTTTTGAAAGTTCTTCTTTTTGTCTTAGAATATTTATTTCATTCGGGTTTATTTTATATGCTTTATTTATCCAGTGTTTTGCCTGTTTTAAATATTCTTTATCGTTATTTTTATGATATAAATATTCGTTTATATAAGATAAATAAAGAGTACTTATATAATTTGAAGGATTGACTTCAAACGCATTTTGAAAGTTCGATTGTGCTTGGGGCATCTTTTTATTTTTATAATTTATATAACCCCTTATTAAAAACAATGAATCCTCAGATTCGGGAATATAAGAAGTTTTTGAAACGTTTATATCTTTTTGAATTAAAACCGCCTTTTTATCCGTTGTAGCCCTTGCATTTAATACATTTGAATTATAGATATTATATCTTCCTTCTTTTTGAAGTTTTTGCTTATTCAATCCATACAGCTTTGAATTCAAGTTATCTGTTCTTGATTTATCGCTGGGGTGGGTATCTGTTAACAATTCCTTATCAAGACCGCCAAGTCCCGATAAGACATTCATAACCTCAAGGCAAGACTGTGGATTATATCCTGCTTTTGTCATCAAAACAAGCGCTTGCGAATCTGCCGCATATTCCATTTGTCTTAACAATCCGTATTCTCTTTTTAAATTTTTTGTAAGCATATCAACTGCAATATTCCCGCTCACATTTGCAAGAAGATTCCCAATGCTTCCTATATCATCACCGAAAGCGCTTTGAATATCCGAAATGTTTTGTGTTCTTCTGATTTCATATTTGTTTATTTTAATTTTTTCTTCAAGTTGATTAATTTTATACCTTATCTCGTTTGTTGCTTTTACATGATTTAAAATCAAATGAGCAAGTTCATGGGAAATCACAAAAGCAATTGCATCATCATCAGGATACAAACTGTCATATAAAGCGGAACTTATCTGGATTAAATTATAAGCTCCCGCATTTGCGTTTATATCTTCATGATCCATGTAAAAAGCAATTCTCCAATTTTGATATTGCAGTTTGTTTGCCCTTAATATTCTCTCAAGTATCTTATAAATCTCAAAATTATCCCCTGTTTGAGATTTAATTTTTTCATACTCCACTTCATCCGATGCCATTTTTTTATTATACGATTCTTCATCAACCTCTTTAATTTGAGGAATTTTAATAAGCCCGGGGTCTTTAAGAGTTTCGTTTTTCTCGACTCTTGCTTTTAAATCTTCGACATATAAAGCCATAGAAGGATTATAAAAATTCAAACAAAAAGTAAAAAACAAAAATAAAACAAATATCTTTTTCATAATCTTAATAATCCTTATATTCCGCTTTAATTATATCTTCTTTCCAACAACGGGTGCTAATTGTTTAAGTTTTTTATATAATTCTCTGAATTGCTCTGGGTATAAAGATTGCGCTCCATCGCACAAAGCGCATTCAGGTTTATTGTGAACTTCGATTATCAGTCCGTCGCAGCCTGCAGCAAGCGAAGCTAAACTCATCGGAACAACTTTATCTCTTAAGCCGGTACCGTGCGAAGGATCAACTATAATCGGAAGATGGCTTAATTTTTTTACAACGGGAATTGCGCACAAATCAAGCGTATTTCTTGTAGCTACTTCAAAAGTTCTTATTCCTCTTTCGCACAATATAACCTCCCTGTTTCCGCCCGATAGGATATATTCAGCTGCCATAAGCCATTCGTTAATTGTAGCGGATAAACCTCTTTTTAAAATTACGGGTTTTTTTATTTTGCTTAATTCTCTTAAAAGGTTGAAATTTTGCATATTTCTTGCTCCCACTTGCAAAATATCAACGTATTTTAAAAACAAGGGAATCTGGCTTATTTCCATGACTTCTGAAGTAACAGCAAGGTTATATTTATCTGCCGCTTTTCTTATTAACTTCAAACCTTCTTCGCCAAGCCCTTGAAAGGAATAAGGAGAGGTTCTCGGTTTAAAAGCACCGCCTCTTATAATTTTAACGCCTGATTCCGACATAATTCTTGCGCATTCAAAAATTTGTTCTTCGTTTTCAATTGTGCACGGCCCTGCAATCATGCCTGAATATTCGCCGCCGAATTTTTCATTGTTTACTTCAATTATTGTATCGTCTTCTTTAAAAATTCTTGATGCAAGCTTATAGCTTGAAGAAATCTTTATTACTTCTTTTACACCGTCAATAAGCTCAAATTCGCGCGGGTCTATAACTTTTTCTCCGACTGCTCCGATTATGGTATGAGATTCGCCTTTTGAAATATGGGCTTCGCGGCCTTTTAATTTAATTAAATCAATTACTTTTTGTATATTTTCTTCACTTGCCCCATGGCGCATTACAATTATCATTGTTTATCCTCCGAATGTATTATTTTATTTAAAAATTATACCATAACAAAAGAACATAGAATTTTTATGTATAATATATTTTATGATTAAAGATTTAACCGAAGGAAATCCTCTAAAGTTAATTGTACTTTTTTGCATTCCTCTCCTTATCGGAAATATATTTAAGCAATTATATAACATTGCGGATCTGGTAATAGTCGGAAGAACGCTTGGCGTTGAAGCTTTTGCGGCGGTTGGCGCAACAGCACCTTTATTTTTTCTTATAATGTTTGTAATAGTAGGTTTAACAAACGGCTTTGCCGTTGTAACAGGGCAAAGATACGGAGCAAAAGACTATGAAGGAGTAAGGAAATCAACGGCGGTTTCTTTAATTTTAAGCGGAATTATAACTTTAATCTGTACTATACTTTTTTCATTATTCATGCACCTCATACTAAAATGGATGAATATACCTCAAAACATCTATCAGGATGCTTATTACTACATTGAAATAATCGTAATAGGGCTTATTACAACAACTCTTTACAATTTATTATCAAGCATAATAAGGGCTCTTGGAGACAGCAAAACACCGCTTTACTTTTTAATTGTGGCTTCAATTTTAAATATAATACTAGCACTTATTGCAATTAAAATTTTCAACCTTGGTGTCGGGGGTTCTGCAATCGCCGTTATTTTATCCCAAGGGTTTTCGGTGATTTTATGTATTTATTTTATCAAATTAAAATTCCCCATCCTTCACCTTAAAAAAAGCGACTGGAATATAATTAAAACAAAAGAATTTATAAAAGATGCCAAAGAACACTTAAGAATAGGTATTCCCATGGGAATACAGTTTTCAATAATTGGTATCGGGATTATTATAATTCAAAGCGTATGTAACACATTCGGTTCAAACGTAATAGCGGCAATTACGGCAGCCCTTAGAATAGAACAAATAGCAACCCTTCCTATGACTTCTTTTGGCGTTGCGCTTGCAGCATACGTTGCACAAAATTACGGCGCCAAAAAATTCAAAAGAATAAGACAGGGCGTTCTTAACACTTCAATAATAAATATCATTTTAAGTATAATCATGGCATTTTTAATGAGATACTCGGGATGCGACATAATTGAAGCCTTCATCGGAAGCGCAACAAAAGAAATTATAGACATTGCACATCAATACCTTTTAATAAGTACTGTTTTTTATTTCTTCTTAGGACAAATTTTCATCTTCAGAAATGCCCTTCAAGGCATGGGAGAGACCATGTATCCTTTATTTTCCTGCATAGCGGAACTTGTAATGCGCTCGTTTGCCGCAGTATACTTAGCAATCCATTTCGGCTACATAGGAATCTTCTACTCAGGCCCCATAGCCTGGGTCAGTGCTGCTTTAATTTTAAGTTTAGGATATTTCTTAAATCTTAAAAATTTCATACTGAAGGCAAAAGAAAAATCTTTATAAAAACCGAAACCTTATAAAACAAATTAAATCCATGCCAAAATAATATGTTATAATATCTTTTTATATAATAAATTGTTGAGGAATTTATATGATTATAGGACTTTTTTTAAGACATATTAAAACATACAAAGGCATGCACTATGTTCCTGTCGGTAACTACAATTTTATAAATTACCTTGGCAAAAACGGCAGCGGCAAAAGTTCCATCATAGAGGCATTCGATTCATTCTTTAACGGATACCGCGAATATTCAATAAATAAAAGCGCAAAAAAAGACGGCATATACACAAAAGATAATTTCCCATACTTTGCACCAATTTTTTTAATTGAAAAAGACAAAATTACTAAAAATAAAAAAGAATTTGAGCTGTTAAGCAATTTTCTATGGACAGTTGGCAAAAACGAAATCGCTTCACGTGTTAAACCCATAGCAAACAATTTCTTTAAATTACGTGATAAATTAGAACAAGACGGCCATAATAAAGAAAGCCATTTTTTAATAATACTTGGCGAAACAACAGGTAAAAGAATTTATATACCAGTCTTTCAAAAAAATGAATATTTCTTGGCTAAAATAGGATATCAAAAAGATGTTAACGAAATCAAAGAAACTAACGAAAGAAACGAAGAAAATCCGGATGTTGATGAGGCAGTAAACTCATACATACACGAAAAATTTAAAAGCGTTTTGGAAATAATTAAAAAAACATACTCATACGTGTATGTTCCTGTTGAAATTGATGTGGAAAATTTCACCAAAATTGAAACAAACAGCATGCAGAAAATCTTTGGTAAAACTTTAAAAAATGAGATTATAAATGCGATTGATCAAAATAGTATTGATAAAATTAATAACAAATTAAACGATTTTGTAAAAGAAATTGAAAATAAATTAAACGGTCAATATTACTATGAATCAGTCAACACTTCAAAAAAATATTTAACAAGTATTGATTTATTCGAAAAAATTCTGGAAGTATATTTCAAAATAAGAGTATTAAATAAAGGAAACAGCAGCAACAAAAAATTGGCAAAAAAAGCAAGCGAATTAAGCGCGGGCGAAAAAAGACAAGCATTAATAGATTTATTATATGCCTTCTTGATTGAAAAACAAGAAAGAGATAACTATGTGGTAATAGGTATTGACGAGCCTGAAAATTCTTTACATACAGGTCTTTGTTTCGAGCAGTTTGAGAAGCTGAAAGAGATATCAAAAAATTGCCAGGTTTTTATTACAACTCATTGGTACGGCTTTTTGCCAATAGTTAGCGAGGGTGTAGGACATTTTCTAAATAAAAACGAAGCGGAAGAAAAAATAGACTTTGAAACATACGAATTATACGATTACAAAACAACAGTAAAAAAAGACATGGAGGAAAATAAAAATAAAATTCCGCATGATTTTCAATTAAAAAGCATGAATGACCTTGTACATTCTATTTTTTATTCAATCAAACAGGATAAACCGTATAATTGGCTCATCTGTGAAGGTATAAGCGAAAAAATATATTTCGATTACCTGTTTACAGATGAAATTAAAAATAAAAACTTAAGAATTCTGCCTTTAGGCGGACAAAAAGAAGTAATCAGATTATATAAATACCTGCAGGTTCCAATACAATATGAAGCAAGCGAATTTAGAGGAAAAATATATTGTTTAATTGATACTGATTTTGAAAGACCATCAGACGAAATCGGGGACGGAAAGCATAATCTGCAATTAAGAAGGCTTTCAAATTCAAACAACGGTGAAGGAAAAACGGAGTTAATAACATTAAAAAACTGCTATAATTATGCAACTTCAATTGAAAATGCACTTAATCCGCAAATTTTTGCAATAACAATGCATAATTTAACAACGGACGAAAAATACCAAATAAACGAAAAAATTGATTTAGAAAAATTATCCAACACAGACTTCCATGAAAGCTTAAAAAATTTCGATTTAAAAACATTCTTCAAAGAAAATCAAGGCGAAAACAAAATACGTTTTGCTGATGAATATGTAAAAACATTAAAAAATACAACTAATCAAGAAAAATACATTCCTGATTGGATAAAAAAAATTAAAGACTTCTTCGCTTAAAAATTTTATTTATTGAAAGCAAAACAAAAGACCCGTCTTGTGCGGGTCCTTTTGGTTTATCTACCCTGGATGCGATTCGAACGCATGACCTACTGCTTAGAAGGCAGTTGCTCTATCCAGCTGAGCTACCAGGGCTTGATTATTTAATTTTTATTTCGCTCCTGAGGAAATCAAAGATTTCCACGTCGCCTATCGACTGCTTCATCGTTGAGGCTCGTCGCCTCATCGATTTTCGCACCGGCTCACGCACTTAGCTGAGCTACCAGAGCATAGAATTATAATAGCAGATAAAACAATTCTTGCAAGAAGTTTTTTAAAAAAGAGGTATATCTATTATAAATTCTGTTTTAAAATCAGGTTCGTTTTCGATTGTACCGCTTTTAAAAGATATTTTTCCTTTGTGTTTTTCTATAATTTTTTTACAAATTGCAAGCCCTAAGCCCGTTCCCTGTCCTTTCTTTTTTGTCGTAAAGCCTGCTTGAAAGATATTTTTTTTGTCTTTAGGGCTTATTCCTTTTCCGTTATCCAAAATACAAATTCTTAAAAATTCACCTTCAATAAAAGTTTTTAGTTTGATTTTACCTTTATAGGAGGAGTCTTTTGATTTTATTTCTTCAATCGAATGAATTGCATTCATTAAAATATTCAAAAATACTTGATTCAGCATATTGGGATAACAATTTATATAAGGGATTGAGTCGTATTGCTTTATTATTTCAAAATTATTTTTTATTTTGTGATGTATAAGACTTAGTGTTAAATCAAGCTCTTGATTGATATTTGCTTCTTGTTGGGTTGTTTCGTCCAGCCTTACAAAACGTTTCAGAGATTGGACTATATTTGTTATTCTTTTTATTGCTTCTTTGTCTGTTGAATTTATCTCTTTTAAAATATCAAGCGTGCTAACATCAAAATGATTAAAAACGCTTGCCATCATCTCATTATTTGCGCTAATTGCGCCTAAGGGGGTGTTTATTTCATGGGCAACGGAAGCTACAAGCTGACCTAAGGAAGCCATTTTTTCGGAATTTATTAATTGAAGCTGGGTTTCTTTAAGCTCTTTTATTGCGCTTTCAAGTTCTTCTTTTTTTTGTGAAATCTGATGAAACAGGCTTGCTTGAATAACGGAAGACGATATTTGCATAGAAATCCCGACAAGAAGCTCGCGCTCAAGTGCTGTTATTTCTTTTTTGGGGGTAAATATAACGGCAATTCCAAATAATTGTTCATTATTAATTATCGGGATAATTATCCTCGTTGTTGAATTCAAAAGCGGAATTGAAGCACCGTCATGCTCTTTTATGCAGGCTTGAATCGAATAAATATTTGCATGCAAATCATCGGTGATTTTTTTGGAATATATCAATTTTTCACCTATCTGAGGAGCATAAACATCAGGGTATGTGTATTTGATTATAAAATCTTCTTTGTTGAATTCCGCAAAATAGCTCTTATTGGCACCAAAAACAATGCTTAATTCTTTAAGAGACTTTTCTATTAAAGTTTTAATATCGAGCTCGTTTCTGATGCTTATTGAAATCCTGTTTAAAAGCGCCATTTTGACGGCCTGATTTTGCGCTTTAGAATTTGTTGAAGCAAATTCAATATTTTGGATTCTTAATCTTTCGTTTTCTTCTTTTAATTTTTCCGTTCTTAATTCATTTGTAATGTCGTAAAGGTAAACAATTCTATACCTTTTTTTAACACTGAATGCTTTGATTAAAAAATAATAAAAAACATTTTCGTCTTTTTGATAAGTTGCAAAAGTAGAAAAATTACAATCGTTCTCAAGAGCACAAATAATAGGGTTATACGTCTTTACATCTTCCGAGCGTATAAAACACATCTGATAAGAAAATTTATAAGTCAGCTTTATAAGAGATTTATAGCCTGTTGATTCGTTGAAATTTGAAAAAATTTTACCGAACGATAAATTATGATACAAAATATCCGCTTTTTTATCGTAGATTATAATGGGTTCTTCAAGATTGTGATAAAAACTGATTAGCGCATTACTCATAAAAATTATAAGTCATTTTTTTCTTGTTTTACATAAAAACCAAGCGCCACGGGTTTAAACGAAGCAAGCTCGCCTTTTAAAATGAAAACTTGTTTATTTAGAGTATTTACCTGTTGTCTTAAATTTTCGTTTTCTGTTTTTGAGCGTATAAGTTCAACTATGATTTCGTCAAAACCATCCATTTTTTCGCTTAAAAGAGCGCTCATTTTATCGATTATATTTTTTTCAAAAACTTCAAGTCTTCCTTGAAGCTGATTGGCAGCGCTGTTCATTGCAAGCGGCGCTTGAGAAGTTTTAATTCTTTCCTTTGCTTTCATTAAAAAGTTAATTTTTTTATCGGGGTTATTTAATTCCTTGACTTCCTCGGGTGCTTCTTCTATGGTTGAGGTTATTTCTTCCTTATCCTCCTGCAATTGTTTTGTTTGTTCGTATAATTCTTTCATTTTTTTCAGAATACTTGCATCTTTTTTTGTAAAGTAAGCATTTCCCATAGAATCGGTTTTTGGTTTTAAGCATGCTTTTTTGCAAAGGGAAACAACTTCTTCAATGTCGCTGTTTAAAAAAGTTTCCAATTCTTCAACATTTATTTTATCTTCGTTTTGCAATTTTTGTACTGTGTTGAACAATGATTCCTGCACTGAATCCTCTCTCCCTTTTAATACTCAAAACCATTTTTAATTAATATTATAAAATATAATTTTAATTTGGTCTAATTTGTTGCAAATTTTTCATAAAATGTAATATTTATTCTAAAACAGAAAAAAATTAAACTTCAAAAAAATCTTTAATATTTATCTTAAAAAATTCCGAAATTTTATAAAGGGAATCAATAGAAATCATATTTTTACCCCTTTCAATGCATGAAATATGTTCTCTTGACATGCCGGTGCATTCCGCTAATTTTTCCTGGGATAATCCGTTTTCAAGGCGCAAATTTTTGATTTTTCTTCCGATATGATTTTTTAATTTCCTTATTCCCATTTTTTAATTTTCACACTTATCGTTAATAAATTCTGTAATATATTTCTTACAAAATCCACAAAAAACCCTTGCAAAATCTTAAATTTCATGACATGAATATATTCATAATTTTATGGAGGATATGTATGAAAAAAGGGTTTACTTTAGCGGAAATTTTAATCGTTCTTGTAATAATAGGTGTTTTAACCATGATACTTTTGCCGATTGCATTTCAGAGTTCTCCTGATGAACAGGTTATGAAATTTAAAAAAGGATATAATACATTAGCTACCGTCATTCGTGAACTTGTAACGTCCGATAAATATTATCAAAACGGAGACTTAGGAATAAAAAGCAACGGAGAGCAGATTTATGATAATGACAATACAAGAACATATTTTTGCGAAACATTTGCAGACACCCTGAAAACAAAAAGTGTTAACTGTCAAAAAAACGCCAAACGGGGCCTTGCAATATTATTAAACGGAAAAGCGGTAGGTTCCGGTTATACCCCGTCTACTCCCAATGAAGAAGATATCAAAAACACCAAAAAAGAACTTGACAGATTATGCAAAGAAGCGCAAGAAAAGATGTCAAAAGAAATCGTACTTGATAACGGAACAATATTCTATTCCGAAAGCACAGCGGCATTCGGCTCGCAAGAAACAACAAATGAAGACGGCACCAAACACCGTTTAAGGTTTTTCTCTTCTCCCGATCAATTTCCCGCCAATTATTGCGATGAGAACGGTTTTGATATAGCTTATAAAATTTTTTGCATGGATATAGATGATTTTAATCAAGGCGAAGATCCCTTTGGCTTTGGAATAAGGGCAGACGGTAAAATTTTAACAGGAGAGCGCGCGGATGAATGGATGAATAAATCCATTCAAAAAGATTAAATGTTAAAAGTTTTTATAAATTCTTTTTAAATTATCCTTTGTATAATATAATTTTATTGAGGAATTATTATGGATGATATTAAAAAGGGTTTATTTATAACTTTTGAAGGAATAGACGGCTGCGGCAAAACAACCCAGCTTGAACTTTTAGACAAATATTTAAGGAAAAAAGGCTATAAAACAATTCAAACGCTTGAACCCGGAGGGTCTGATATAGGCAAGAGTTTAAGAGAGATTCTTCTTCACCATAAAGGTTATGTAAGCGATATTTGCGAATTATTTTTATATTTAGCCGACAGAGCGCAGCACTTTGAAACCGTCATTTTAAAAAACAAAAACGAAGGAAACATGGTTTTATGCGACAGGCATATTGATTCAACCGTTGCATATCAAGGGTTTGGCAGGATGGGAGATATTGAAAAAATCGATTTTTTAAATAATCTTGCAACTAAAAACCAAAAACCCGACCTGACGCTTTTGTTTGATGTAGATATTGAAACAGGGCAAAAAAGAGTAGGGAAAGAAAAAGACAGGCTTGAAAAAGAAAGTCTTGAGTTTCACAAAAGAGTAAAAGAAGGGTATTTAAAACTTGCTCAAAAATACCCCGAAAGAATTAAAGTAATCAACGCTAATTTAGGAATTGATGAAGTATTTTTACAGGTTCAAAAAATAATCGACGATATTTTATGAATAAAATAATAAAAATTCTAACACTTCTTTTTTGTATGATTTATCTTCAAAATGCTTGTTTTGCAAGCTTTTTAAGGGACTTTGAAGAAGGCGTTAATATTTATGAAAAAGGATATTATAAAAACGCTCAAGATTATTTTGAAACCTATATTTTAAACAACCCGCAGGATGAGTGGGGGTATTATTTTCTTGCAAAAGCATATCAAAAAAACAAAAAAGAGGATGAAAATTTAATAAATGAGAATTTCAAAAAGTCCTTTGATATGATTGTAAAAAAAAGAAACATTGAAAAAGTATTTTTTGACCTTGAAAAAATTGCAAACCTTGAAGACTATTTTGATATTGCAGTAACGTATTTTGAAGCGGGAAATTATGATAAATCGGAAAATTACGCTGATTTAATGTTAAAAATAGACCCTAAATCCGCCCTTGCATACTTTGTAAAAGCAAAAACAGCATACACAAAAGGGGATGAAATTAAAGCAAAAGAATATTTAGAACATGCAATTATGTATAATAACGAAATTATAAAAACAAATCTTGCCACTGTTTTAAATATAACCACGGTTCCGAATTTAACAAAAGATGTTTATTATTATAAGGCAATAGAAAAATTCTATGAAGGAAACCTCGCGGATACAAAAAACAATATAAAAAACTATACAGCGCTTGATAGCACCAATATAAACATGAGAAATTTTTTAACAGATTTAGCTTTTCAAACGCAGGATTTTGACCTTGCCCAAAAAAATATCGAAGAAACTCTTAACTTAAATCCCAACAACATTCAAAATCTGATTAATCAGGCAAAAATGTATGAAATTATTGGCAGAGAAGATAAAATTGAACCTGTTTTAAATAAAGCCTATAAAATAAATCCCAACAATAAAGAACTGCTTTTGGCGCTTGGTAATTATTATTTATCAAAAAAAGACTATAAAAATTCAAAAAAATTCTTCGAAAATCTTATTTTAACCGATGATAAATTCTATGAAGCATATTTCAACCATATCTTTTGCTTGATTGAAGAAAACAAACTAAACGAAGCAATTAAACAAATAAGAAAAACGTCTTTAATAAATCCTAATGCAACCGAGACGCTTTATCTTTTGTATAAAATCTGTGTTATTGAAGGTAAATACCCCGAAGCTCGAAATTACATAGAAGAAGCAATCGGAAAAGAAGAAAACCCTTATTATTACCTTGAATGCGCAAAGTTAAATTTCCTTGAAGAAAAATACCCCGAAGCAATAATTAATTTAAACGATGCAATAAATGCTCCTTATAAAATAAAAAATGAAAAAGAAATATACGAGTATCTTACAAGATGTTATCTTGAAACAAATGATATTGAAAACGCGCTAAAAATAATAAATTCAAACAATAAACTTGACAAAAATTCAATAATATATAAATATATTTTATATAAATTGAATAAATTGCAAGGTAATGATAAAAATAAATCCCGATATCTTACGGAACTGAAAAAAATAAAGCCGCAAACTCAAAAAGACTACATTGATTTATCGGAATTTTATTTTGAAGAATACGGTCTTGAAGCATCAAATAAAATACTGGATGAAGGAATAAAAAAATACCCTGATTGCGCTTCTTTGTATTCTCAAAAAAATAAACTTAAACATTTAACTCAAGTTAGTACAGTCGGGTAATATACATCAAAACCTTTGTTTAATATCATATCCTTGTCTCTCAAAATTTAAGGAAGCTGATATGGACTTAATTACATTATATGTAGTTGACGATTATTTATTGAACAGAATCGCATATAAGAGAAATTTTAACAACGATAACAACTTTAAAGTCTTAGGTGTTTTTTCAAACCCTTATGATTGCATTTTGGAAATGAAAAAACAAGAAGGCGATATTGTTTTATTGGATATTGATCTTCCCGACTTAAAAGGGGTTGAAGCAATAAGTAAAATAAAAGAAAATTTTCCAAAAACAAAAGTAATAGCGCTCTCATCTCATAAAGACGAACAAAAAATCCTTGCTTCTCTTGCAAGCGGGGCATGTTCATATATTTTAAAAAATTCAAAAAATACGGATTTAAAAAAAGTAATTAATATGGTTTCCAAAGGCGAATTCTGGATGGATTTAGAAATAGCCAAAATGGCTTTTTCAATTATTCCTCTGCCAAAAAGCACCAATTTAGAAGGCATGTACGAAAATAAAAAGATGAAAAAACGCTTAACCGACAGAGAACTTGAAGTATTAAAACTTTTAATAGACGGTAAAACAAATTCGCAAATCGCAAGAGAAATCATAGTTTCAACAAACACAGCAAAAGCACATGTTGGTAATATCTTAACAAAATTATCCGTAAAAGACAGGGTGCAGGCTGCCGTTAAAGCTGTTCGGGCAGGAATATTTTAGAGGGGTATGATGTTTTTTTTTCAAAAAAAATTAATAAGAAAATTCAGAAAAAAAATAAGAGAGATTAAAAATAAAAACAAGGAAATTTTAAAAAACGAAAAAAATAAATTCTCCTGCATACTTCGCCATGACATAAAAACGGCAATTTTAGCGCAGATTAGAAGTATTGAACTTATTTTAGAAGAAAAATTCGGGAAAATTACCCCTGTACAAAAAGAGATTCTATCCCAGAATCTCAATTCAAACTACTTTTTGCTTCAAATAATTGTTAATACGTTATTTCTTTTAAACTATGAAAATGAAAACTATAAATTGAATTTAGAAAATATAGATTTACTTGATGAAATAAATACCTGTTTAAACGAAATAAGAAATTACGCTTTAGATAAAGAACAAAATATCGTAATCAAAGCCCCGAAAAACATAAAACTCAGCGCCGATAGAAAATTTATACAAAAAATTATCTATAATATAATAACAAGTTCAATTTCCTACGGTTTTGAAAAAAGCGATATTGAAATCAACATAAAAGAAAACAAAAAATCAATCAGTTTCAGCACAAAAAATAAATCCGCTTACATGACAAAAGAAAAAATAGACAGTTTATTCAGCGAAAATAAAGAAAATTTATGCGATTTTAATCAGCTTGGTATGAGTTTAAATTTAAATATAGCTAAAAAACTCATAAAAGCGCACAACTGGAATATGATTGCAAAATCAAAAAAAGATAATTCTTCAACCTTTGGTTTTGTTATTCAAAAATAGTGTTATAATAAAAGGTGTCAAAATATCGTACAAATGGTTGAAATAATAAAAAAATTTTAATTCATCTTTTTTGAATCCGATATAATTTTTATATTACAGGACATATTGAGGAAGAATGTATGAATAATCAAGACGGAATTATAGTACAAATCATCGGGCCCGTTATAGATGTTAAGTTCGAAAACGGCGTATTGCCTGAAATTTATGATGCTCTTGAAATATATAATGACAACAACGAAAAAACAACCCTTGAAGTACAACAGCTTCTTGGCGAAAACACCGTAAGAGCAGTTGCAATGTCATCAACAGACGGCCTAAAAAGAGGCATGAAGGTAATTAATACCCAATCTCCGATTAAAGTTCCCGTAGGTAAAGGAATCTTAGGAAGAATTTTAAACGTTTTAGGCGAACCCGTTGACAATCAAGGCCCTGTTGAAGCGCAGGACAGATTCCCCATACACCGTCCTTCCCCTAAATTAACCGAACAAAATACCGATATTGAAATATTGGAAACAGGTATTAAAGTAATCGATTTATTAATGCCCTATCAAAAAGGCGGCAAAATCGGCTTGTTTGGCGGTGCGGGCGTTGGTAAAACCGTTTTGATTATGGAATTAATTCACAACATCGCAGCCCAACACGACGGCGTATCCGTATTTGGAGGCGTCGGAGAAAGAACTCGTGAAGGAAACGACCTTTATAACGAAATGAAAGAATCAGGCGTATTGGATAAAGTTGCTCTTATTTACGGTCAAATGAACGAACCGCCGGGAGCAAGAATGAGAGTAGGACTTTCAACTCTTACGTGTGCTGAATATTTCAGAGATGTTACTCATCAAGACGTATTATTGTTTATCGATAACATTTTCCGTTTTGTACAGGCGGGCTCCGAAGTATCCGCACTTTTGGGCAGGATGCCATCGGCCGTTGGTTATCAACCGACACTATCACAAGAAGTCGGTGAATTACAAGAAAGAATTACATCAACAAAAGACGGTTCAATTACATCCGTTCAAGCGGTTTATGTTCCTGCGGACGACTTAACAGACCCTGCACCGGCTACAACATTTACCCACCTTGATGCTTCAACGGTATTATCAAGAAATATCGCATCTTTGGGTATTTATCCTGCTGCAGACCCTCTTGAAAGCTCATCACGCGCGCTTGATCCTCATGTAATAGGGGAAGAACATTACAGCGTTGCCAAAAAAGTTCTTGAAATATTGCAAAAATATAAAGATTTGCAGGATATCATAGCAATTTTGGGTATGGATGAATTATCCGAAGAAGATAAATTAACCGTAAATCGTGCAAGAAAAATACAAAAATTCCTATCACAGCCCTTCTTTGTAGCAGAACAATTCTCAGGCACAAAAGGAAAATACGTTAAACTTGAAGATTCAATAAAAGGCTTTAAGGAAATAATTGAAGGCAAACACGACGATGTACCCGAACAGGCATTTTATATGGTCGGTACAATAGAAGATGTTCTTGAAAAAGCCAAAACCCAAGAAGCAGTCGGAGTATAAACTTTATGGCAAATGATATACATATTAAAGTTATCACCCATGAATCAATAGTTTATGAAGACGATGTTGATGCGCTTTATGTAAAAACAACGGACGGACACATGGGTATATTAAAAAACCATATTCCCGTCATTTGCGCTCTTGATATCGGAGTATCAAGAGTAATAAAAGATAATCAAGACCAATGTATTGCTACAATGGGCGGAATATTACAATTTTCCGATAATCAAGCAACAATTTTAACCGACACAGCAGAACTTGACTGCGATATTGACGTTGCAAGAGCAAAACAGGCGCGTGATAGAGCACAGGCAAGATTAAAAGCACACGACAGCGATATTGATATTGCAAGAGCACAATTAGCCTTAGCTAAGGCAATAGCAAGAATTTCGGCATACAACAAGCACTATTAATCAAGCGTATTATAAATCCTATCCCCGGCATCTCCAAGCCCGGGCAAAATATAGCCTTTGGAATTTAAGGTTCTATCGAGCGATGCTGTTATAATTTCAACATTTTTATATTTATCGGAAAGTTTTTTAACCCCTTCAGGCGTTGCAATAAGGCTCATAAAAACAATATTTTCTTCTTTTATTCCTTTAAAAATAAAATTATCAACAGCACACTTTGCGCTGTTACCTGTTGCAAGCATGGGATCTAAAATTATAACTTTGCTTTTTTCAACGTTTTTTATTTTTTTTCTTTTATCGTAATACCAAACGGGTTCAAGCGTTTCTTCATCTCTATACATTCCTAAATGATGAACATTGGCGAAAGGAAGAAGTTCTTGCGCAACTTCACAAAAAACCATGCCCGCTCTTAAAATCGGAGCAAGTATCAATTGAATATCATCATCAAAAACAAAACAACTTGTTTCTTCAAGAGGGGTTTTTAGGGTTATTTCTTTAGTCGGAAGATTTTTTGAAGCCTCGTAAATTAAAAAATAAGTAATTCTTCTCAGAGCATTTCTAAACTGTTCACAGGAAGTATTTTCATTTCTTATAATTGCTAAATTATGACTTATCAAAGGGTGATTTAAAATTTTAAGTTTGTTTGTTAATACTTCCATCTTTTTTTCCTTATTCATATACATTTGTTTTAAGAGCATCAAAAAACATATCCGTTTTTAAAATAGCATCTTCAAGACTGTATCCCCTTTGAACAAGTTCGTCGCAAAAATCAACCTTATCCTGAATATCTGCAGGATTATCCATAAATTCTTCGCTTGATTTTTTAACGGAGTCTGAACTTTTAAAACCGCTTATGGGTTTAACCTGCATTTTACCAAGCAGACAGCCCATTGATTTTTCCATATCAATATCACTTGGCACATACTTAGTGTCATTTTCTTTAACATCAAAAGTTTCTGTTTGCCTGTTCGGTTTTGAATTATTCCCTTTGGGCAAATTTACATAATTGTTCATATCTTTGGGTATGTCATTACTCATCAATTTTTACTCTCTTTTTTTACAAACAATCACTAAATATGCAAAAAAGCATTTTCTATACAAAACGCAAAAAAGATTTTTTTTGCTAGTTTTTTTAAATTTCCATCAAAAATTTATATTTCTTAATATTTTACACCTTCCAAAGTTTGTTTGCAAGTATATTTTTATTCAACTTAACAAAATAATATATAAATAAAAATGCCTGCAAAATAACTCTTGCAGGCATTTTATTAAAATAAACAATTAAACCATTTTGTAAACTTTAAATTCACCGGGTTTTAACTCCCTAAATGTTATTTGTTTTGTAATATCATTTTCTAAAGGTTTTTGAGCGTAAACGCATTTATTCATCTCATCAAGTTCAAAATCGAAATACGCGATTAATCTTTTATTTTTCTTTAAATTAACCGTATTATCGCGCGTTATTGTTCCTCTAACGTTTTTGCGCTCGATTCTTCCTTGTTCATCCTGAACTTCTTTTAATTCCCAGGGAGAAAAATAATTTGCAACAACAAGATATGTTGCATCGTTATCTTTTACATTTTCACTATCGGGTACTATCTCCCAGCAGACAAACCCGTTTGCTTCCTGGCAGTGTAAAATTGCTCTGCCTTGATTTATCAATTTATCATGCTGAACAAAATAGTCAAGCGCGTTAAACTTTTCAAAGAAGCTCCAATCATAATTTCTCACCATGGAAACTTCTTTTGATATAATCCTTTCTATTCCGACTTTTGTAAAGCTTTCATCCCCGTCTATTAACAATGAAGGACGTGAAGCAAACTTACCGCCCGGGATAAATTTCATCTTAAACCATTTAAATAAAGCTCCCTGCACTCCTAATTGACCGGGGTATTGGTTAATATCCCTAAATTCCCCGTCCTGGTTATTGTATGTTTTTAAAATAGAAAGTCTTGTATTTTTATTTGAATTTTTCTGGTTGTATGTTGATAATCTTAAATTATCGTTTATTATCCGCTCGGGAGTCTTGGAATTTTGGCAGACAATATCATCTCCCCACAACAAATCAAATTTCATATCTTTATGATATTCCTTAAAATATCCGTCCCATAGCATGTATTCAGCTAAAGTTGCAAAATAAGGAACTTTCTTTTTAAGGTTTGAATTAACTTTTCCCAAAACCTTTGAAGGAATTCGATAACTTAAAGGCTGGCCTTTTTTATCTTGAGATACTTCATCTACTATATGATCTATATGATCAACTCTAAAACCGTCGAAGTTAAATTCTTCCTGAAGGTCTTGAGTATATTTTATATAAAAATCAATTACTTCGCTATTGTATTTATTTTCTTCAAAATGATAGAAATAAAAAGGAGTCTGGCAGTCTAAATTAGCAAAGTGCGTTACATCTTCGCTTTTAAAATTATAGTGTTTAAAAATAGGATATTTTCTATCTTTTGACATCTTATCAAAAACAGGAACCCCCGCACTGCACCATGCACCCCCCGGGAAAGTCCACAAGCCTTCTTTTATAAGAGCCTGTATTATTTCATTTTGATTTTCAATATCGCTTTCTTTTTTAATTTGTTTTTTGGCTGTTCGCTCAATTGTTTCAAAAGCTCTTTTTTGAAGTTCTTGTTGTTTATCTTTAAAACTCATCTTATAAGAAATTAAAATCTTATATTCTTTTAACTCTTCTTCAATTTCATCAATTATTTTCTGCTCGTTGTCGTTGTATCTTTTTGAAGTCCCTTTAAGATTTTCAATATATGATTTTTGGGCTTTTAAGACATCTTCTTCTTTATAAACTTTCTTTTGTATTATTTGATTACATATTGCATTAACATAACCCACAATCGAAAGAGTCAATTCGTTAATATCAAGCCAGCGGGCTATTTTAGGATTAGCAAGAACCATTTTTGCAAATCTTGCAGTCTGCGGAAGAATATCATAAATAACGGGGTGATTACACAATTGCGCAAGTTCTATAAATAATTTAACCTGCGAAAGTTCATCAAGCCCTAGAAATTTTAATAAATTGTCATCTCTTAAATTATGCGAAATCTCGGAACTCTTCGGCAGATATGCACATTCAAATTCCCTTTCAAAAAACGGGATTAAATATATTGTTACAGGTAAAATTCCAAGTTCGTCGTTGCCTGAATTAAGAGTAATTAAACATTTTATCCAATCAATAAACTTACCCGCACAATCGCTTGAATTGCCGTCTCCTAAAGCACTTAAAGATATCAATTTAATGTCATGACCTTCTTTTTTAAACCAGGAAGAATTTTTAATATTTCTTCTTGCTAAAACAGACGGGTTTTTAAAACTTATAAATTTATCATCCGAAAAAGTTTTTGCGTATTTTAATTTTTCAATTAATGTAAATATTGTTTCGGCAGGGGTTAATTCCTGTAAAACTTTAAATTGCGGGTAGGGAAGATATCCGTATTTTTTAATTGTTTTTGATAAATATTTTTTCCTGTCGTCATTAACTTCTTCAATTCTATAAACCTGCGCTATTTTAGATAATAATACATCCAATTCGCAATGCGTAAAATTCGCTTCCTTAAGCTTAGTTTTTGCTAATAAATTCAACATAAAATACCTCTATCCTAATAAAATTATTTTATCAAAAAAAGCTGTAGTTTATTCATTTTTGATACAAATATTAATAAAAAATGTTATAAATTTTTAATTTCGGGAATAGTGAAAATATAAACTAAATATCCAATTTTTCTCGTGTACGTTTTAATTTGTGAACAAGGAAGGAAGCAGAAATGACTATCGGTAACAATGAATTGTACTTACAAAAATTACAGGAAGCAAAAGGCCCCGGTTATGTAAACAGCGGTCCGGGGGTTGAAATGTCTCAAGAAGATGTTTCAATTATGGAACAAGCATCTCAAGTGCAATCTGCAAACGATGAAACATATAACGATGCAATAAGAGAAGCTATTGCAAACGAAGAAAATATAATCGACGGTCAAATCAGAAGTGAAGCAAACGGAGACGCCGATAAATTCGTTGATGGTCAATCGGCATCGGAAGTTCCCTGGTGCGCTGCTTATGTAGATACAATCCTTGAAGAATCAGGTGTTCAACCGGCACAGTGGTATCAAAACGTATGTAATGATAATAATAGAGACGGTGTAGAAGATTCCTGGACTGTTTCTTATGTAAAACAGGCAGCAGAACAAGCAGGCGCAATCATATCAGGTGATCAAACCCAAATCGGCGATGTCTGCTTTTTAAACAATCATCACATGGGCGTTGTCGGAAAAGTTGAAGATGACGGAACGGTTTGCGTTGTAACAGGTAACAGTGCCGATGAAGTTCAAGCATACATTGTACAACCTGAAGAATTTAACAATTACGCTTTTGCAAATACAAGCGGAACCGACAGATCAGGCATAAGCAATTCCCAATTAGCTCAAAACGCTCAAATAGATCCTAATGCAGTAAGCAGCGAAACGGTTGCACTTCAAGGTGATAAAGGCGTAACATCATCAAGAGCATTTTCTACTTATGATGAAAACAATAACGCAAGTTCAGGCTACTATTATATAGATGATAACCCGATATTCCAGGATTATATTCTTGATAATAAACCCGAACCAACTCCTGTGGCAAGCGAAACCACTACAACAAACGTAATATATTCTAATGACACCGTATCAGGCGGTGGCGGTGGCGGCGGTGGCGGAAGCCATGTAGATAATGATCCTGATCCTACAACAGCGCCAACTACAGCACCCACAACTGCTCCAACAACTGCACCGAGTGAAACTCCCTCAACAACACCGAGTGAAACTCCGTCAACTACACCTGACCCCGGTCCCGGCAGTGATCCTACAACAGCGCCCACGGAAGCACCAACAACTGCTCCGACTACGGCGCCCACGGAAGCTCCGACAACTGCTCCAACCGAAGCTCCGACCGTAGCACCAACGGAAACTCCAAGTGAAACACCGAGCGAGACTCCGACAATTGCTCCAACCGAAGCTCCGACAACCGCTCCGACAGAAGCTCCGACACTTCCTCCGCAACCAACTGATTGCGAAGAGTTGCCCGAAGTAACTCCAAGTGATACTCCGATAGGAGGCGATGAACCAATAGCAACCGAAGCTCCTGTTGTAACCGATGCTCCTGAACCGACTGAAGCACCTGCACCCACGGAAGCACCTGCTCCTCAGCCTGAAACAGGAACAAGCGGAACACAAGGTGAAGATAGCGGAGCCGAAATTGATGATGAAGCTCAAACGCCTCAAACGCCGCCTCAAGGCAGCGAAGGTACACAGCAACCCGAACAACCTTCACAAGATACAACAACTGAAGATGATACACCACCTCAACAAGAACCCGACACAGGCTCTGAAGAAATGCCCGATATAGATACAGGCGATTCTTCATGCGAAGACAAAGGTGATGTTGATCAAACAGGCAGCAATATAGAAGGCGATGCACCCGTCGGAGATAACCCGAGCGCAGGAAGCTCCCAAGGTTCGCAACAAGCAAGCACAAGCTCTGATAATTCAGGCGCTTCTGCAGGTGATACATCAAACACAGGCTCTGATAGCTCAACGGCAAGCTCTGATAGCTCAGGAAGCACGGGAGGTGAATCCTCTTCAAATTCACAAGGCGGTGATTCTTCTGCCGGCTCCGATAGTTCAGGCTCCTCAAGCTCAGGGGATTCTTCTGGAGCATCAAGCGGAAGCTCAAGCGATAGCGGCTCAAATGATGATAAAGAAGAACTATAATAAAATTCTCAAACATAAAAAACCTTATCGGGATTATTCGATAAGGTTTTTTATTGCTTTTTGGAGCTTTTCAAAACACAAAAAATAATATATAATTTATTAAAAGAAAAAATTAAGTAAACTTTTGTAAACAATTTAAGATACGGTATCATTTTATTTTTTCACCTGACTTTAATAAAATGACATCACACAAAAACCTTCAAGGAGCAAAAATGAATTTTAAAAATTTTAAAATCGTAAGGAAACTGAAAGACATCAGTCCGAAATTAAAATGGGCAATGTTTTCAAAATTTCAGGAATGTAAAATTGCTTCAAGATATATTGACTATCTTATCCCTGACAATGATAAAGATATAAATAAAGATAACGAAAGACTTGAAAAAATGGTGAGAGATACTTTAATTAAAGAATTTTCGCCGAAAATAAAAGATATGAAATCGTTTAATCTTCTGGTGGATGCAACCGTTCACAACATCAAACAAAAGCAGCTTGAAGCTATGGGAGATTACGAAGAAATTGATATTTAAATTAAAGGCTTGAATTATTCAAGCCTTTAATTTTTGTTTTGAGTTTCAATATTAACTTCTATGTTTTGATTATTTTTTTCTTTATACATTTTCTTAAATTGTTTTTTTAATTGTTTAAAAAGCTTTTCTTCTTTTTTAGCATCAAAATGATAACTTTTTATTGCTTCCATAATTTCTTCATCTGTCGGCATGGTATCTGTTTTGGCTAAATCATCCTCAAGCGATGCTAAAGTAAATTGAAACAACATTAATAAAAAGACAATTATAATTTTTTTCATAAATAACCTCAAAGTTTATTTCCTGTTTTTATAATAGAATATTTTTATGGATATTGTAAATAAATTAAGAAAAATTTGTCCGAATAATTTTATTGATAAAAAAGAGGATTTATACGTTTATGCGCATGACACCTCTCAAAATCCTGATGAATTAATTTTACCTATGTGTGTAGTTTTTCCGAAAAACACAAAAGAAGTTTCGCAAATTGCAAAAATATGCAATGAAAATAAAATCTCAATAATCCCGCGTGCACAAGGAACAAACCACTGCGGTGCAACGAGACCCTCTAAAAACTCTATTGTTATTCATTTTTCAAAAATGGATAGAATAATTGAAATAAATAAAGAAAACTTAACCGCAATTGTTGAACCCGGAGTTGTCATCGGCAATTTAAACAAAGAACTCGATAAGTTAAATCTTTTCTTTCCTCCCGATCCTTCAAACCTTGCCGTTTCAACAATAGGCGGGGCAATTGCCCTTTGCTCGGCAGGGGCAAGAACCTTCAAATACGGAAGTACAAAAAATTATATAATTAATCTTGAAGTAGTTTTAGCAAACGGCGAAATAATAGAAACATCCAAAAATATCGCAAAAAATGTTACAGGCTATAATTTAGTAAGTCTATTTACGGGAAGTGAAGGAACCTTAGGGCTTATTACAAAAGCAACTTTAAGATTAATCCCGAAACCGCAGGAAAGACTTTTAACCCTTGCTTATTTTGACAATATAGTGGATGCAACATCATGCGTTAATAATATAATCAACCATGGCTTTATCCCCTCCACTCTTGATTTATTGGATAATATTACAATAAGAACAATAGAAAAATTCAACCCCTGCAATCTTTTAATTGACAAAGAAGCAGTTTTATTAATCGAACTTGACGGCTTTAGGGAATGTGTTTTATACGAACTTGAAATATTAAAAAATATCCTAAAAGAATCAAAAGCTTCAAACATAGTTCAAGCAAAAACGCAACTTGAAAACGAAAACATCTGGAGAGCAAGAAGGAGCGCTTTTGGAGCTTTAGCACAGCTAAAACCCAACGTTATAACGGAAGATATTGTGGTCGGAAGAAATAAAATCGTTCAAACGGTTAGAAAAATTCAGGAATTATCAAAAAAATATAATATCATAACGGCAATCATGGGCCATGCGGGCGATGGCAACATACATCCTAATTTTGCTCTTGATTTAGAAAACAAGGAAGATAGAGAAAACTTTAAAAAATTAAAAGACGAACTTTTTTATTACGCAATTTCTCAAGAAGGAACCCTCTCAGGCGAGCATGGAATAGGAACCGATAAAAAGAAATACTTAAAAGATGCGCTTGATAAAAACGCTTATAAAACCATGAAAGAAATTAAAAATTTACTTGATAAAAACAACATACTAAACCCCGGAAAAGCAATATGATTAAAAAATTCAAAGAATATAAAGAAATCATTTTAAACTTACTTAAACTCTCCCTCCCGATTTTAGGGGGGAATGTTTCGCAGCTTCTTGTAGGCTTTGCCGATTCCATTGCAGCAGGAAGATATTCAACTCTTGCACTTGGCGCAATAAGCGTAGCTTCAGCCATAGTTATGACAATCACAATAGGAGCGCTCGGCGTACTTTTGAGCATAAGCCCCGTTATATCAAACTTTAGAGGCAAAAAAATGCCTTCAAAAAAATATTTTAAATTAACTCTTTTATTCTCGATTTTAATTTCCGTTCCGTTTTTTATAATTTTAGAAATATTTTTAAGAAACTTGGGCTTTTTAGGCTTTGAAGTACACCTTGAAGAGCTTGTTGCGCAATATATTGACGTATGCGCCTGGACAATATTCCCGACAGCCTTATTTGTTGCTATGAAAGAATTTTTACAGGCTTATGAAAAAGTTATATTTCCGAATATTTTATCTTTTGTCATGGTAATTTTAAATATAATCTTAAATTTCGCTCTGACGTTCGGCTTTAATATCGGAAACTTTGTTTTTGAACCCATGGGCTTAATCGGAATTGCCGTTGCTACCTTAATATCCAAAGTTCTTGTTGCAATTGTACTTGCGCTTTATTGCCTGCCTTTATTTGAAGGAAAATTTGCAAAATCAAAAGAATTTATAAAAGAAATAATTAGAGTAGGAATTCCGATAAGTGCCGCTACGTTTTTTGAATTCTTAGGGTTTAATTTAACCGCGGTATTTATCGGAAAATTCAGCGCTTTATACGCTGCCGTTCATAATATAATTTTATGTATTGCAAATTTCACATTTATGATTGTCCTGTCCGTTGCAAACGCTGCAAGCATAAAAGTAGGTTTTTATAACGGAGCAAAGGACATAATAAATATTAAAAAATATTCGATTGCAAACATTTTAATAGTTATTTTTGTCTGTCTTATGACATTTACAACCCTTGAATTATATTCAAATAATATAATAACGCTCTTTAGCAGCGACAAGGAAGTAATATACTGGTGCGATAAAATTTTAAAAATAGCAATATGCTTTTTATTCTTTGACGGAATTCAAGGAGCCTGTGTCGGTATTTTAAAGGGTTTAAAAGATACCAAAATAATCATGTTTACTATGCTTTTCGGGTATCTTTTTATAGCCATTCCTTTAGGAACCTATATAGCCTACCATAAACACATGGTTCTTGAAGGCTACTGGATTGGTCTTGCTCTTGGAATATTTATGGTTTGTTTAATCACATCAACAAGAGTAATTTTAAAAATAAGAAAATTAAAAAAGGAATACGCTGATTAAAATAAAGCTATTTTTTCAAAATCCCTTCATTTTCAAGCATTTTTCTTACTTCTTTTAAAATGTCTGTTTTAAGGTTTTCACTGTTTTTTTCTTTTTCAATAAAAGGAATACCGTTGTCTGCTATAAGCCAGTTTAAATTAACACCAAATTCCTCAACTAATTTTTGTAAAAATTCAAAAGAGGGTTTCCTGTCTCCTCTCTCATAACTTGAATAGGCTCTATAAGATGTATCTGTTTTAAAAGCCATTTCCTCCTGAGAAAATCCCAATTTTTTTCTTATATCTTTAAGCTTTTTACTGTACATCCGATACTCCATATATATGAATTTTTGTAAATATTTACCAAAACGTGTTGATAAATATACCAATATGTGTATAATTATAAATATATTGTATTAAACTACTGTGCATATCATATCATGAAAGCATTGAAAAATAATTAGCTTGTTGTTTTTTTATGCCGTAATCAAAAAAGTGCGCAAGCCGGAGTGTAGGCCGGAACGATGAGTTCCGGGCGTAACTGTCGATAGGCGACGCCCACAATCCCTTGGCGAAGAATGAGCCTTAGGGATTGGAAGTGCCTTTAGGGTGCGTAAGAGTTTGCGTTAGCAAACTCCACAGGAGCAAAGAAGAAAAGTGAACCGAAAAGAAGAAAATATCGGCTTGGTTTGGTGTGGGTGTATAAACTAATATGAGGGATAAGTAATTACGATATAATTAAATATATCTCTTTGCGAAGCAAATTAGCTTGAGGCAGCCGGTTTTTTCTTTCTCTTTGGTTCGTTTCTCTTTCTTTTGCTTACGGCGATTGAGTGGAAAAGAAAGAGAAATGAACGTTCAAGGGGGTTGAAATTAAATGAATAATTACGGGGTTTGAATTTAAATAAATTAAAGAGAAGAAAAACATTGGGCGTCTTAGGCTAATCTACTTTGTAAATATGTATTTAAGGTATCAATATATAATTTAATCGTATGGACATCGATTAAATTCGATTGAGAGTTTTTGAAAGTAATATATCCTAATAATATGAGAAAAACTCCGAAGGAAAGCTTTAAAAAATTTGGTGCTAAGGTTAGAGAATACAGGATATTAGCTGGTTTAACTCAAGAACAGCTTGCCGAACGTTGTAAATGCACATCTCAAACTATATCAGGAATAGAAACGGGATATAATTTTGCTTCTTCTCCTCTTTTGTTTGTTTTGCCAAAAGCTCTTGATATTCCGTTGGTTTATTTATTTAATTATGAAAAAGAAGAAGAACTATCTAAAAATGAAGATATTAAAGCGTTAGAGAAAATATTTTTCAAAATGGATGAACAGCAAAGAAAAATCGCGTTAAAAATCTTAAAAGCGCTTGTTGATTAATTTTACTTATTTTTTGTTTTTAAATAAGAATCAATTACGGATATAAAAAATTTTTTATCTGTTTCACATAAATTAATAAGTCTTGCGCTAAGTGATGCTTCAAGTTGTTTAACTGATGTTTCTTTAAAATTAAACAATTCTCCATATTCAATATTAAAAATTTCTTGTATTTTTTCAAGAGTTTCAACGGAAGGAAAGTTATCTCCTTTTTCGATTCTTGCAATTGTGTTTCTGCTTACACCAAGCTTTTCTGCTAAACTTTCCTGTGTTAGTAAAAACAAATTGCGTAATTCTTGAATTTTTTTACCAAATTGCAATTTTAATGACATAATATAAAGTTTAACGAATCAAATAATACCCTTCCATCACACAATATGTTATAAATAATTGTTGCATTTTATGTAAATATATTCTAAACTATATTTACACCGTACTACATACATTTATTTTTATACTTAAAGGCTTTATGAAACTAAGAATAATTTTATCCATGATTTTATTAATCATTTCAACTGCTTCTGCAGACAATTCATATATCCCAATCACCATAACCAAAATCTACGATGGAGATACGGTTGGGGCTAGGATTGAAGGTGAGGTGTTTTTGGTTAGGTTGAAGGGAGTTGATTGTTATGAGACTATGAGGATAAATAGGGCGTATAGGCAGGCTTATGAAGGGGGGATTAGTGTTGATGAGGTTGTTGAAAGAGGGGAAAAATCGAAAGAATATTTGAGTGGTTTATTTAATCAGGTTGGGAAGGATAGGATTTATTTTCAATTTCAGGGAGTAGATAGGTATTCTAGAGCGTTGGGGGTTTTGTATTTTGGTAGAGTGAATGTTAATGAAGAGATGATTAATGGGGGAGGGTGTTTGGTTTATGAGTATAAGCAACAAGACAAAAGAAGAAAATAAATTTAGGCGGAATATTTTGATTGATTTGGATGGGGTTTTGAATTGTTATTGTGGGGAGTATGATGAGGAGTTTATTCCTGAGATTAGAGAGGGGGCAAGAGAGTTTGTTGAGAGGTTATATAGTTTAGGTAGATTTAATCTTGTTTTGTTTACGACAAGGAACATTTTAAAATCCGCGAAGTGGTTAGTTGATAATAATCTTTATTCATATTTTAGTAATATAACCAATGTTAAGTTGCCTGCTTTTTTGTGTATTGATGATAGAGCTTTGACGTTTCGGGGGAATTTTAATGAAATATATGAGGAAATAGTTACTTTTAGGCCTTATTGGAAGGGATAAAAAAAGCGGACTTAAGTCCGCTTTAATTGATACAATCAATGCAAAATTTATGCGATTCTTGAATGGAATGTTCTTGAGATAACATCATCTTGTTGTTCTTTTGTTAATTTGATGAAGTTAACTGCGTATCCTGATACTCTGACTGTTAGTTGAGGATATTTTTCAGGATGTGCTTGAGCATCAAGAAGTGTTTCTCTGTTGAATACGTTAACGTTAAGGTGGTGTCCGCCTTTTTCTACGTATCCGTCTAATAAGTCGATTAAGTTTTGTTCTTGTTGAGTTGCCATAATATTTTCCTTTTTATATTTGTATTCCTATATTATCTGCAAACGCCTTCGCAGCATCCGCAGTCAAGTTTGATGTCAAGATCGCCCATAAATACTTCGTCTTTACCTAAAGCGTTAGGAATGATTGAGAAAGTATTTGAAATGCCGTCTTGAGCATCTCCGAACGGTAATTTTGCAACGGATGATAAGGAGGCAACTGCGCCGTTTGTGTCGCGTCCGTGCATCGGGTTAGCTCCGGGTGCCAAAGGAATACCTGCTTTTCTTCCGTCAGGAGTATTTCCTGTCTTTTTACCGTATACAACGTTAGATGTGATAGTTAAGATTGACATTGTAGGAATAGAGTTTCTGTAAGTATAGTGTTTTCTAATCATGTTCATAAATTTCTTAACTATTGTAACTGCAAATTGGTCTACTCTATCGTCGTTGTTTCCGTATTTAGGATAATCGCCTTCAACTTCGTAGTCAACTACGATGCCTTGTTCATCTCTTATTGTTTTAACTTTTGCATATTTAATTGCTGAAAGTGAATCTGCTACAACGGATAAACCTGCAATACCGGTTGCGAAGTATCTTTTTACGTCTCTGTCATGAAGAGCCATTTGAGATCTTTCGTAGCAGTATTTATCGTGCATGTAGTGAATTACGTTTAGTGTATTTACGTATAGACCTGCCAGCCACTCCATCATATCTTCATATCTTTCCATTACTTCATCAAAGTCAAGATATTCCGATGTAATTGGTCTGAATCTCGGGCCTACTTGTTCTTTTAATCTTTCGTCCACACCGCCGTTTATTGCATACAATAAACATTTTGCAAGGTTAGCTCTTGCGCCGAAGAATTGCATTTCTTTACCTACAACCATTGAAGAAACGCAGCATGCGATAGCGTAATCATCGCCGTGCGTAACTCTCATCATATCGTCGTTTTCGTATTGGATTGATGAAGTTTTGATTGAAATATGAGCTGCATATTCTTTAAAGCCTTGAGGCAATCTTGTTGACCATAGAACCGTCATATTAGGTTCGGGTGCGGTTCCAAGGTTTTCAAGCGTGTGTAGATATCTGAATGAGTTTTTTGTAACCATATGACGACCGTCAACGCCGACACCGCCGATTGATTCGGTTACCCAAGTCGGGTCTCCCGAGAATAGTGAATTGTATTCAGGTGTTCTTGCAAATTTAACAAGTCTTAATTTCATAATCAAATGGTCAATTAATTCTTGAGCTTCGGATTCCGTTAGGGTTCCGTTTCTTAAATCGTTTTCAATATAGATATCAAGGAAAGTTGAAGTTCTTCCAAACGACATTGCGGCGCCGTTTTGTTCTTTAACTGCCGATAAATATCCGAAATATAACCATTGAACAGCTTCACGAGCGTTTGTTGCGGGTTTTGAAATATCAAAACCGTATTCTGCACCCAATTGTTTCATCTCTTCAAGAGCTCTTATTTGTTCTGCTATTTCTTCTTTTAATTGAATTTTATCGGGTGTCATTTCGCCGTCAAGCGAGGCATGTTGTTCTTGTTTATCTTCAATTAATCTGTCGATACCGTATAGAGCTACACGTCTGTAATCGCCTATGATACGACCTCTGCCGTATGCATCGGGAAGTCCTGTTAGAATTGCGGCATGGCGCGCTTTTCTCATTTCGGGAGTGTATGCGTCAAATACGCCTTGGTTGTGAGTTTTTCTGTATTTTGTGAAAATTTCTTTAACTTCCGGATCAAGTTCATAACCGTAAGATTTGCAAGAAGTTTCAGCCATTCTGATGCCGCCGAAAGGTTGCATTGAGCGTTTTAAGGGAGCATCTGTTTGCAAACCGACGATTTTTTCCAAATCTTTAATGATGTATCCGGGGCCATGGGATGTGATTGTTGAAACAACTTTTGTATCCATATCCAAAACGCCGCCTTTTTCTCTTTCTTCTTTAAAAAGTTCGCAGCATCTGTCCCATAATTTAGTTGTAGCTTCGGTTGGCCCTGCTAAGAAGCTTGAATCACCGTCATAGGGTGTATAATTTTTCTGAATGAAATCACGTACATTAATTTCACTTTGCCATTTTCCTGGTTTAAATGTCATTATTTTCTCCTTTTTTTGACTTCGATTTGATTAAATTATAACACAAAAAAACTATGTAAAGTTTTTTTAAAAAAATTAATATTTTCTTAATATGATTGAATTTGAATTCATTATTTTGTTGACTTTTGTATTTATTTAAATTTAAATTAATTTTAACAATTTTTTGGAGAGAAAATCATGAATCTTGCTTACTGTTTTCCGTTATTTCTTGTGATTGGTTCTTATTATACCTATCATAACCTTTTAAAAAACCAGCCGCAGGGGGTGAATCCTTATTTATCTCTGTGCATTGCTTATGTTGTTTGTGTTATTGTAACTTTTATTTTATTTCTTATAACAAACGATAATAATGTTGTAAAAGAATTAGGTAAATTGAACTGGATAAGCTATGTTTTAGGAATAGCCATAGCAGGGGTTGAAATAGGCTATACGCTTGCTTATCGAAACGGATGGCACATAAGTATTTGCGCTCTTATTGCAACGGTTGCGGTTTCAACTTTGCTTGTTTTTACGGGAGTTCTTTTTTATAAAGAATCGTTTTCAATTCAACAAATTATAGGGGTTATTTTGTGTCTTAGCGGATTGATTTTAATTAAGTAATTTTATTTTTCCGATATTGCACCATTTTAATAAAGAACACAACTAAAACAGTAATTGATATAACAAGCGCAATTATTTTTGAAATTGTAAGATTTATATTAAAACCTATTTTGGCGTTTAGAATAAAAGTGCTTAAAATAAATACGTAAAATAAGAACGGTATAAGCGCAATAAAATAGTTTTTTCTTTGTCTGTATAAAAATATTGATGCAATAAGCAATACGGGAAGTGCAATTAATTGATTTATAAACATAGTATACCGCCAGACAATATTAAAGCTGCCCGCCCCTGTTTTAGCCCAGATTAAAACAAGAATTGAGCATAAAACCGAGGGAATTATAATTATTGCTCTATTTTTAAGAGGTTTTTGAGACAAATTAAGCGCTTCTGCTACCATCATCCTGATACTTCTTAAAGCGGTATCGCCTGATGTTAAAGGAAGTAAAAGAACCGCAAGAGCTACAACGGCACCAAGATTATAAGGAGCATAATTAGACGCTATAATATTAACAACATTTGCGCTTCCGATTAAATTAGAATCAACAAGATTTAAATTATAAACGCTCATTGCGCCAAGCGCCCATATCATCATAATAACGCTTTCAAAACACATCATAAGATAAAAAATCTTTCTTCCCTGTTTTTCGTTTTTTACCGTTCTTGAAATAATCGGCGCCTGTGTTGCATGGGAACCTGAAAGCAGCCCGCAGCTGACAGTTAAAAAGAAAAAGGGAATCCAGGGAAGATTATCTTTGTGAAAATGAAAATTTTCAATATTCAAAGAAGGAATATTCAAACCTTTTGTTATATATCCCAATAATAAAAGTATTGTCCCTAAAAGAAATATAAAAGCAAAAAAGGGATATATTCTGGCTATTATTTTATCAATCGGAAACATAGCGGCAATCAGGAAATAAAGAAAAATAATTCCGTAAACTAAAAGCGCTAAAGGGTTTGAAAGGGAAAAATCGCTTTGATTTAAAAATCTTTGAAGAAATATATCCCCCGAGCCATACACAAAAACAGCAACCCATATAAAAGACATTAAAGTTATGGCAATCATAAAAAAGTTAAAAAATTTATGCCCGAGAAATTTTTTAATCATGCCTGTTAACTGCAAACCCCCCGTTCTCATTGAGACCATACCGCACATATAATCATGCACCGCCCCCATAAAAACGCAGCCTAAAGGTATTATGATAAAAACCCAAGGTCCGAATAATACCCCTTGAATGGCAGCTAAAACAGGGCCCATGCCTGCAATATTAAAAAGATGGATAACCATATTTTTAAATTCGCTCAAAGGAATATAATCCACACCGTCATATTTTTTGATTGAAGCAGCTTCTTTATCTTCGGGGCAAAATTGTGCTTCAACATATTTTGAATAAGTTAAATAACCTGTTGTTAATATTAAAATGCCTATAAAAAATAAAAGCATGATAAATCCTCATATAATGTATTTTATAATTTTATATTTTATTTTTCTAAAAGGCTATTCTTTAACTTAATTATTTTTTTATAGGAGTTGTTTATGTCTTTTTTATTTATCGTACCTTTTTTAAGTTCGCGTTTTATGATTTTATGATATTCTTCGACTAAATCATCATCTAAACCTTCTATATTGTTTGAAAAAAGTAAAATATTAACCCCTGAATTAATCGAATTAACTATAATTTCATCAAGTGAATAATTTTTTCTGATAGCGCCCATATCATAATCATCAGACACTATAACGCCCCTAAAACCTATTTTTTTAATTAATAAATCTTTAATTGTTTTTTTAGATAAACTTGCAGGGTATTTTTCATCAAATTTTGAATTGTAAATATGAGAAATCATAACGGTATTTAATTTATCAAAATCTTTAAGCCCGATATAGGGTTCTATTTCGTCTTTAGTGAATGTTTCGGATGCATCAACAAAGCCTTTGTGGGTGTCTCCTTTTATTGAGCCGTGTCCCGGAAAGTGTTTGATTGAAGTTATTATTTTTCTTTTATTGTGTTCTTTAATAAAGATTTTTGCGCAATTTATAACTTTATTATAATCAACTCCATAGCTTCTTTCATTTTGGGCTATTATTGATTCTTTATTAAGTTCTAAATCAACACAGGGTGCGAAATTAAAATTAATTTTTAAAGTTCGCTCTAAATCTGCCATTTTTGAATATTCTTTTGTTATTTCTTCATCTTTTAATAAAGAAACCCTTTTTGCGCTTTTTACAGGCTCAAAATCGTATCTTTGTATGTATCCTCCTTCGTTATCTATTGCAATAAAAGGAGTTATTTTATTTGAAGATAATATTTTTTCATTCATTAAAATCAAATTTTCTTTTGATTTAATATTTTTTGAAAAAAGAATAACGCCCGAGATATCGCCTTTTTTAAGGTATTTTAAAACTTTTTGAAATTCGGGAGAATTTATATTATCGCCATTAAAACCTATAATTAACATCTGCCCTGCTTTTTTATCAAGAGAGATGGCATATACGGAATTTATAAGAAAAAATATTAATAAAACAGGTAAAATAAAAAGAATTTTTTTCATAAATTATGCCTCCTGTTTTTGTTTTGTTTTTTCAAGTATCATCAGTTTTCTTAAAGTCTGGCTGTTAACCTGGCCGCCGATTAGAAAAATTATTGATGAATAGTAAAGCCAGACCATTAAAATTGCAAAGGTTCCGATTGTTCCATAAACTTTGTTATATGTACCAAGTGCATTAACGTAAAGAGAAAATGCCCAGGAGCCTATTAACCAAAATACGCAGAAAAACAAAGCCCCGGGGATTATGCTTTTTCTTTTTGCACTGAAATCTCTTGCAGGAAGAACGTAATAGTTTATTAAAGCCAACAAAAACAATACAATAAAAGCAACAGGCCATCTTGTGATTAAAATTGTGTGAATTATTTCCTGCGGAATCGGAAGATAGATACTTATGAATTTTAAAATTACTTTTCCTAAAACAATTAAATTTATACAGATAAATAAGAAAAAAGTATTTACAAAAACCATTAACATGGCTAATAATCTGACTTTTAAAAAGCTTCTGTTTTCAACAATGCTGCTTGCGCGATTCAGACCTTTTATAATTACCGCTATAGCGTTTGAAGTTAAAAATAAAGTAACAAAAAAGCCTGTTATTGCCATAATCCTGCCGCTTTTAAATATAATAACTTCGTTTAACACGCTGTTTATTAAATCTATAACGCCCTGAGGCGCAATGGCGCTTAGTGCCGTTATAATTTTATTTACAAAGAAAGTTTTTCCCAAACTTCCAAATACCGCCATTAAAAAAAGCATAAAAGGAAAAATCCCAAGAGCCGTCATATAAGCCATTTCTCCTGCGGCATTCGCGTAATCGTTCTTGATAATATTATCAATCAAATTAGTAAAATATTCTTTTAAAATTTGAAAAATTTTTTTCATAATACTAATCAATTAAACTTTTAATCTCACTTAATATTTTTTCGCAAGCACAGTTAATATTTTCTTTTATTGTGCAGCCTGCCGCTCTTTTATGCCCGCCTCCGTTGAATTTATTGGCAATTAATGTTGCATCAAGTTCTTTTGTTCTAATGGATGCTTTAGCGCCTGCCTTTGTTTCTTTTAAAACAAAAGCAATTTCAACATTTGCTATTGAGCGCAAAATTTCGCATACCCCTTCGCTATATTCATCTTTAGCGTTATATTTTTCAATTATTTCTTTTGTAATTAAAGTGTAAGCTATTTTATCATTCAGACAAAATTTAGCATTGTTAATCAATTCGCTTTGAAACAAAATCATTTTTTTGGGTTTATTTGTGTAACATAAATCCGCAATTTTAGAAGTATCTATTCCTATTTTTGACAATTTTGCCGCTATTTCAAAAGTATGGGGCATTGTTGATTCATATTTAAAACATCCCGTATCGGTTAAAATGGCAGCGTATAAACCAAGCGCCATTTCTTTTGTTATTTCGATATTTAAATTTGTGAATAGATCAAACAAAACTTCGCCTGTGGATGAAATCCCTCCTTTTATGTAATTTATTTTAGCGTAACCTTTGTTTGTTTTATGGTGGTCTATTGTAATTGTATTTTTGCAAGCGTCAAATATTTCTCTTGCAAAACCCGTAATTCTGTCAATTGAAGCAACATCAGGGGTAATTATTAAATCGTATTTATTTTTTTTATCTTTTAAATCTGATAAATTAAGCGCTTTATTTAAATAAGGAAGAAAAGAATAGGTTGACGGGAAATTAAAATTATCTTCTATTTGAATTAAAATATCTGCCTTTTCTCCAATAAAAGACTTTAGAGCGCTCGCACAACCCAGAGTATCGCCATCAGGGTTTATGTGTGTTATTATTAAAATATTAGAGGAGTTATTTATTAAATTTAAAATTTCTCTTTCCATTGCATATAGAATACCATGAAAGTTTTTGAAAAATAAATGCTTTTTTTATTCAATTTAATATTAACAATATTCTATCTTGCACTTATTGTTTTTTGCTGCGTACTTTTTACAAACGCTATTGAGCATCTTGGAAATAAATTAAAATTAAGTTCAAACGCAACAGGTTCTATTTTAGCCGTAATAGGAACAACGCTGCCTGAGACGTTGGTGCCTTTGGTTGCAATTTTGGGAGCTAAATTATTTCTTAAAAATTTAACAACAGGGCAAAATATTGCTCTTGGAGGGATTATAGGCTCTCCTTTTATGCTTTTGTGTTTGGCTTTATTTTTAGTCGGGCTTGAAGTTCTTATTTTATATTTATTTAAAAAAAGAAAAAATTTAAATTTGGAAATTAACTGCAAATACGTTTTAAGAGATTTAAAATATTTTCTTTTAGCTTATATTCCTGCTCTTAGTTGTTTATTTATAAGTAATAAATCAATAAAAGCCATGGTGGTTTTATTTTTGATAATTCTTTATATGATTTATGTTCTAAGGACAATTATTAAATCAAAGCAAAATTTTTGCGAAGAAAGTCTTGAAGAATTAATTTTTGCGCGTTTTATAAAACTGAAAAAAGAAATAATTACAATTATTTTTCAAATTGTTGTTTCGCTTTTTATTCTTGTTTTGGCTATTCATTACTTTGTTTGTGAAATTAATTATTTTTCGGCTTTGTTTAATATAAGCCCCGTGATTTTAAGTTTGATTATTACTCCTTTTGCAACTGAATTACCCGAGTGCGTTAACAGTTTAATATGGGTTAAGAATAATAAAGACGATCTTGCTTTGTTTAATATTAACGGAGCCGTTGTTTTTCAAGCAATAATACCTATGTCAATAGGAATTATTTTAACTCCTTTTAAATATAGCCCTATAATTGCACTTAACGGTTTATTTGTTATTTTATCGAGTTTAATATTTATCTTGAGTGCTTTGATATATAAGAAAATAAACTGTATTTCGCTTTTAATTTGCGGAATATTTTACTTTTTATTTATAGGTTATTTAATTTTTCAAAGCTGAATTATTTATATTCTTCAAGAGCAGGGAATTTATTTTGTTTTGTAAGTTTTTTTGTTATGAAATACTGTATTTTAGGTATTATAATTCCAAGCGCATAGGTTGAAATTAAAGTTGCAGCGCAATAGAATATAAAATTTTTTCTTAAGGTATTTTTTGCTATATTTTCTATATCTTTTTTTGTTATTTTATCGCCTTTTACTTTTGATAATATTGAATAAGAAAAATCATAAAGACTTTTTCTTTGTTCTTCAAGGAATTTTTTTGAAACAAATTTTTTAGGATTATCGCTTTTTCCTTTTGTTATTTTATTAAATGTATCTTTTAAAAATTCGGGATTGGAAAGTAAAGAAGAATTTAAAACATCTTTTGCTTCGGTATATGATAAAAATCTTTTATTGTTAAATAAAGGCTGCAGGTTGCTCATTAAAAAGCTTTTTTGATTTTTATCATTAAAAACTTTGTCAAATTCTTCCAAAGCTATGACTTTTCTGTCTTTAAATAATCTGTTCAGTCTTTCTAAATCTTCTTTTTTAATGTCCTCTTTTATTCTTTTTAAAAATTCTTCTTTTGATACATTATCTTTTATGTTTTTTGAAAGCTCCTCAAGTAAACATTCAAGCGCCTTGGGGTTGATATTTGTATTATTTGTTAATTTATTTAAAACTTTTACAATATCTTTTGTTGCTCTTAAATAAAGATAAATTGAAGATATATCTCTAAATAAACCTTCTATTTTTTCGTATTTGTTTCGCCCGTTTTGATATCTGCCCGATATAACACCCGCATCAGTTATAAAAAGTCTTGCGCTTGAATTGTTTTCAATTGTGTGGGCGAAAGAATTTAAAAACGAAGATGTAAAAGAGAGATTTTTCTTATTTTTTACCGAATTTCTATATTCGCTAAAATCAGGAACAGCCAGAGTTTTAATTTGTTTTTTATTTTTATCTTTTTTTAGAATAAAATTTGTTATTTTATGATTTATTTTAGGCAGAATAAACCCGATAAAACCCGTTGCAAGAGCGGTTGATGCCAATAAATTTATCATTTTAAATTTCGCAGCCGTTTTATTTATATTATTCAAGCTGTTTTCAAGAGGATTCCTTAGCTCATCAAACCCTATATCAAAATCTAAATCTTTAAATTTAAAAAGGGCTTTACCTGTTTTTTCGCCTAAATTTTTTAAAAAATTAACGCCGTAAATCCATATAAGCGCGCTTGCACCTTGTTCTACAAGTCTTTCGCTCGCTTCAACTTTACCGCCTCTTTTATTCGCTTCATAACTTCTCCCAAGCGTTACCCCTGTTTCTATAAGCAAAGTAGGAATCGCTGCATTAGGGTTATAAAAAACTCCCAAAGGAGAAGCTAATTTTGAAATATTTGTAAAATTTTGTTTATTGGTGCTGATTTTCATAACTAAAAAATAAAAACACGTAAAACAAAATTTTTGCAAATTTTAAATAAAAAATCTTGAAAACACTTTGTAATAAATCAATATTGAAGCTAAAATCAGTAAAACCCCCGAGATTTTCAATAAAATTTCAGAAACATTTGCAAATTTTTTGACTCCTTTAACAAAAGAAGTAAATACACCCGCTAAAATTACTATTACACCTTGCCCTAAAGAAAAACACAAAAGCATTAAGGAAGCTAAAAATATACTTTTTGTTAAAGTTGCAAAACCCATAATGCCCGCAAGTATCGGGGTTGAGCAGGGGCTTGCGGCAAACGCAAACAAACATCCTATTAAAAAAGGGTAAATAAATAAGCTGTTTGAATTTCCTTTGGGCATTTTTTTAACTATAGGAGATAAATTAAGTTCGATAACTCCTAATATATTTAAACCCATAATTAAAATCAATGACGCTAAAAATAAAGTCCAGTATGCTCCTCCTATTGAGGAAAAAACGCTTCCGCTCAGCGCACAGAAGATTCCTATTGCACTTAAAACAAAACTCAAGCCTAAAACAAAAGAAAGAAGCTGTAAAAATGTTTTAAGTTTATTGGTGTCTCCATATCCTCCGACATACCCGATAATTAAGGGTAAAACCCCGATTGAGCAGGGTGAAATTGAAGCAAGAACCCCGCCCAAAAATGAAATTAAAAGAAAAAGCAGGGAAAACTCTCCGTTTTGAAGATATTGAACAAGATTTGATGATAAATTTTCAATCATTATTTGTTACCGTCTATAATTTCAATAATTTCGGAAGATTTCATAGCGCCTTCTTCTTTGTGTATAACTTTTCCTTCTTTGTTTACAAAAACAATAGTCGGAACAAGTGTTACTTTATATTTTTTTATTGCTTCTTTTGTATAGTTGCCTTCAGCTCCCGCGTCTTTTGTAACGTTAATTTCTTCTACAATAAAAGCGTCTTTTCTTTCTTTCATTGCTTTATCAAGCTCAATACCCGCTTCTTTACATTCAGAACACATAGGAGATGAGAATTTAATTATTTTAACTTTTTTATTCTCAATAGGGGTCTTTGTTTGCCCTAAAGATTTAGAAGTGCACATCATCGCATTTTGAGCTTTTGCGTCTAAATATGCATAAAGACCCATGGGTATTATAAAAATTAATAAAACTATAATCCAATTTCTCATAATTTTTTCCTTTAAAATACATTTTATTATATACTCAAAAACATCATTTTGAAAATCAGATAACTAATTTAGGAAGAGTATTTAATTTTTAATTTTCATAAAATCTTAATAACGATATTAAGATTATGTAAGGAAAATGAATTTTTAATTTTTTCTCTTATATACTATAAATCAGTAAGAGAAAATTTGAGGAAACCATGCAAGCAGTAGTTAGTCCTAATTTATTAAAACAAGATAACGTAAAAGAAAAAGTTGAATATTTACTTTCAGATGTTAACCCCGCAACTAAAAACGATGTTGAAAATTCAATCGTTGCAATGGGAAGCAAGGCGGTTGAAATACTTGTTGATAAATTAAAAACACTTAAAGGACTTCAAAGAGGAATTGTTGCAATGAGTTTAATAAGAATCGGTGAAAGTGCCGTTGCCCCTTTAAAAGCTCTTGCATGCGAAGATAAAAATTACCAATGGATGGCAGATTATTTACTATCTGAAATATAACTAAAATAATCAAAAGGAGGCTTAAAGCCTCCTTAATTACATATTTGATATTTTAATTAATTCTTCAACAACTTTTTTAAATTCTGTTTTTTCATCCGCCCCCTGTTTTAAGAAATTATCAATTATTTCAATCAAAGATATTGCTTTATCGACATTTTTATCGCTCCCTTTTGCGTAAGCTCCGATATTTATCAAATCTTCGTTTTTGCGATAATTGGCAATAAGATTCCTTATAATTCCCGCCGCTTTTTTATGCTCATCTGAAGCAATATTGCTCATAACACGAGAAATGCTTGCTAAAACATCAATAGCAGGATAATGATTCTTATGAGCAAGAGCGCGTGATAAAACAATGTGTCCGTCAAGAATACTTCTTGCAGCATCCGCTATAGGTTCATTCATATCATCCCCTTCAACAAGAACCGTATACAGTCCTGTTATGGTTCCGAATTTATTTGCGCCTGCGCGTTCTAAAAATTTAGGTAAAAGAGCAAAAACGGAAGGAGTATAGCCTCTTGTAGCAGGAGGTTCTCCGACTGCAAGCCCTACTTCTCTTTGAGCAAGAGCAATACGCGTTACGCTATCGAGCATAAAAAGAACATCTTTTCCTTTGTCTCTAAAATATTCCGCAATGGCGCATGCCACAAAGGAAGCTTTGATTTTAACAAGCGCGGGTTGTTCCGAGGTGGCACAAACGACAATTGAGCGCTTCATGCCTTCATCCCCCATGGTTTTTTCGATAAATTCCCTTACTTCCCTTCCTCTTTCTCCGATAAGCGCTATAACGTTAATATCCGCTTTTGTATTTTTTGCTATCATTGCAAGAGTTGTTGATTTTCCGACACCCGAGCCTGCAAAAATCCCTACCCTTTGGCCTTTTCCTATGGTAATTAACCCGTCTATTGCTCTTAAACCCAAGGGTAATACTTCATCTATCGGCTTTCTGTCAAGAGGATTAATTATTTTGGCGCTTGTAGGATAGTAATCATCGGGAATTATTTCTCCTTTATTATCAATCGGATTTCCAAGCCCGTCTAAAACACGACCCAATAAGGTATCTGATACTTTAACTTTCATTTGAGTACCCGTGTTTATAACTTTTGCGCCTGATTGCAAACCTTCAATAGAACCCAGTGGCATAAGAAGAATTCTATCTGCTCTAAAACCTACGACTTCAGATAAAATGATATCGTCTTTTTTTTCATCCAAAACAATATAACACAAATCTCCGATTGACGATTCAGGGCCGTCGGCAACTATTGTAAGCCCTATGATTTCAGTAATTTTACCTGTTTTTGAAATTGTTTTTGAATTTTCTATAATTTCATTAATTTCAGCAAGTTTCATTTTTATCTTCTATATATTGTTCTAAATCAAGCTGTCCGTTTTTTGTCTTTTCGTATATATCTCTTATAATTACATCAAGCTGCGCTTTAATTGAAGCATCAAACCTTTCTTTAAAATTTTCAACAATTATCGTATCATCACTGTATTTTGGATTATAGATAAGATTAAAATTATCGTATTGTTTAAAATCCTCAAATTTAAATTCAACATCATCCCCTAAAGACTTTTTTTGAAGTTCAAATAACAATTTTGCGTATTTTTCGCTTACGATTATTGTTACATTTTCTTTTTTTTCAAGCTTTGAAACCGTTTCTTTTATTATTTTATCAAGTATTGAAGCGTTTAGTTCTTTATATAATATTTTTTTTGAAATATTTGTTATTATTTCTAAAATATCCCTTGAGGCTGATTTTAAAACTTTATTTTTAATTTCGGTATTTTCAAAGCAAAATTTTGAAAAAGCTTCAACTTTTTCTTCCATTTCTTCCTGAATTTTTTCTAAACCTTCCTTATGACCGTCCTCATAACCGTCTTTTGTTGCTTGAATTCTTATTTTTTCAAGTTCATCTTCAGAATTTAACAAAAGCTCCTGCGCTTCTTTTTTGGAATTTTCTTCAATATTTAGAGCTTCTTTTTTAGCGTCTTCTATAATTTTTTGTGCTTCAATTTTAGCTTCGTCAATTATTTCCTGCGCTTTTTTGTTTGAAGATGAAATCGTATTATTTATTTTTTCCTGCGCTTCATTTATTATATTCTGCGCTTCTTCTTTTGCTCTGTTTAAAATTAAATTGCGCCTTTGAATTTCTTCATCTTCCCGTTGTTCAACTGCGGGTTCTTCTTGCAAAGCATCATTTATATCTATATTTATTATAAAATTATCATTATCAAAATTTATATTATCGGATTTTATTTTATTCAATTAACTCATCCTCTAATTCATTACGATAAATTGTAACTTCACCTACCGCTTCAAGCGCTTTTATAACTCCGACTACTTTAGATTGAGCTCTTTGAACTTCTTTTGTTCTAACAGGCCCCATGTATTCCATATCTTCTAAAATTACAGCCTGAGCACGCTCTGACATATTTTTCAGAATTTTTTGCTTTACTTCTTCTTTAGCACCTTTCATGGAAAGCGCAAGTTCTTTTGTATCTATTTCTCTTAAGACCCTTTGAATGGAAGAATCGTCAAGCTGTACAATATCTTCAAATACAAACATCAAACTTCTTACATCTTCTGCTAAATCCGGTTTTTCGATTTCCATGGTATCTATAACATTTTTTTCGGTTGATCTGTCGGTGCTGTTTAAGATATCTGCAAGAGTTTTTGTTCCTCCCGCTTTTGAAAAATCGGAAGCAACAATATTTGAAAATCTTGATTCTACAATTTTTTCAACTTCGGATATGATTTCGGGGTTAGCGGTTTCCATCTGCGCTATTTTAAGCGCTACTTTATATTGAACATTCGGAGCAAGGCAATTTAATACTTTTGCCGATTGTTCGGGTTTTAAATAAGCAAGAATCAGCGCAATTAACTGCGGATTTTCGTTTTGAAAAGAAGTTGCAAGCTGTACAGGATCTGCTTCGTTAAAAAACTGAAACGGATTAGAGTTTAATATTGTTACGAGCTTATTTAAAATTTCGTTTGCTTCGGATGATCCGTATGCTTTTTCCAATAATTCTTTTGCATAATTCATACCGCCTGCGGCAAGCAGTGATGATGCTTGAAAAACCGCATGAAATTCTTCAACAATTGCTTCAATCACATCCTGCGGTAATTTACTCAAACCTGCAATTTCAATTGTAATCTGTTCAAGCGTTGATTCGTCTTCAATATGTTTCATAACCTCTGAAGCCGCACTCGGCCCCAGCGTAATTAAAAGCGCTGCAACTTTCTGTGTAGGTGTCATTTGTTCTAAACGAATATTTGGCATTATGTTAATTTGTCTTTCTATTCTTTGATATACGAGGTTAGTATTCTGGCTGCTTCTTCAGGATCCCCAAGAATTGTATTTATTATATCACTTTTCTTTTTATCAAGAGCGGATGCATATTGAATATCCTGTTTAAAAAAGTCATCAGTATCTGTTTTATTTTGCTGTAATACAAGATAAGGGTCAAATGTCGGAAGCGGAACTTCTTCTTCCTCAGGCAGGATTTCTTCTTCTTTTTGTTTTACGGGTCTGAATATACTTCCAAAGTTATGGAATGCAAGCAAGCTTATTAAAAGAACAATTAACACTGGCGAAACATTTTTAAATATAAATGTTAAAACCTCCATGGTAAATTCTCTCTGGCGCATTTTGTCTTCTTTAATTTCTTCGCTGTTATCAATGCCTGTGAATTTTAAGCTTGAAACGTTTACAACGTCCCCGCGCGCTAAATCCATGCCTGCTGCTGCAATTACAAGACTTTTTATTTCTTCTTTTTCAGCATCCGTCAAAATTTTATTAACGGCAACCGCCACACTCATTCTTGTAACGGAACCGGGCGCATAAACCACTTGTTTTATTTCTTTTGTAACGGCATAGGTTGTTGCTTGTTTTTCTTTTTCATAACTTAATTTTCTAACGTCATCAGAATTATTACCCGTAGCGTTTGCATTAAAATTAACCGTTTTATTCGGAGTTTCATTTAAAGGTGCCTCGGCAACGTTAGCATCCTGCGCCAATTGCGCTTGAGCCTGTTCATCCAGTGCTTGAGGAGTTTGAACTTGTTGGGTTTGATTTTGAGCGTTGTTTTGATTTTGTTCACTTTCTTTTTGATTGCTTGGCAATTGCTGAGGGTTAGAATAAACTTCTTTTTCGCCCTGGCTTGAAAGCACAACGCCCGAGTTTGAATCTTTATTAGGTATATAGCTTTCTATTGTCGATCTTGTTTGGTTGAAATCCATAACCGTTGATACTTGAACGGAAACGTTATCTTTACCCATGATGGTTTCAAGGGTGTCTTGAATTTTTTTTGCGGCTTCTTTTTCAAAATTTGTTCTGTAAGATTGCATATCAGAAGAATTTTTAGACACATCTTCCGATAAAACATTCCCGAACTGATCCGTTATAAACACTTTATCGTTTGTTAATCTCGGAACGGAATATGCTACAAGGTTTTTAATTGCAAGAATTTGTGAGGGTTTTAATTTTACTCCCGGTTCCAAAATCAAAACAACACTTGCCGATGGAACTTCATCCTGATCGGAAAAAATTGAGCGCTCAGGTTCCGCTAATTGAACTCTTGCTTTTGATACACCTCTTATTTTTTCAATAGAGCGGGTTAATTCCCCTTGAAAAATCCTTTGTTTTGTAAGTTTATTTTTAAAATCGGTAGAACCCAATTGTAAATCATCCAACAGTTCAAAGCCGCCCGAAGTATCTTTAATTAAGTCGTTTTCCGCAACGAACATTTTTAAATCTTCTTTGTCCTGGTTTCTAACTAGAATCGTTGTTTTATCATCGGATAATTTATAAGCATATCCGCTTTTTTTAAGACTTTCGGTTATTGCAGCCACATCATCCTTTGATAAATCCGAGTATAAAACAGCCCAGTTCGGTTCTGTTGCTTTGAAAATAAAAAATACACCCACAACAAACATCGCCAATAAAAGCGCTGCTATTGAAAACTTTTGATTTATATCAAGCTTTTCCCAAAGCTTTTTTATATCTTCAATAATTAATTTAAAGTGTTCATTCATATATTAAATTTATATCCGTTCGATTTTTAATTTTATCCATCAGAGACACACCTGCCCCCAATAATATAATATATTACTTGATATTAATTTCAATTTTATTAAGATTTATTAAAGTTAAAATTTAAATTAATATTTTTTAATCTTTTAATTTTTGAAAATAATTTTGGATATAATATGAAGATATGAATAAGATATTAATAATAGATGACGATAGCGCAATTTGCGAACTCATAAAAATAAATCTTGAATTACTGGGCTATAACTGTATTTATTCAACAGATCCCGTGCGCGGATTTGCTCTTGTAAAACAGGAGATGCCTTCTTTAGTTATACTTGATGTTATGATGGGTAAGGTGAGCGGGTATGATATTGCTCAAAAAATAAGACAGACAAAAGGAATTTCTTCCACTCCGATTATTATGCTCACTGCTCTTGGCGAATTAAACAATAAACTTGAAGGTTTTCATTCGGGCGTTGACGATTATATGGTTAAACCTTTTGAAATCGAAGAGTTAAAAGCAAGAGTTCTTGCCCTTTTAAACAGAACAGGGCAGGAAATTCCGTCCCTTCGGGTAAAAGAAATACTTTCAAAAGGCGATATAACGCTGATTCCCGAAAGTTACAGCGTTCAAATTAACGATAAAACAACTCAATTAACACCGATTGAATTTGATATTTTAAACGTTTTAATGCAGCATGAAGGTTCTATGGTCTCATCCAAGCAGCTTTTAAAAGAAGTCTGGGGATATGATGATGATAACGATATAGACACAATAAGAGTTCATATAACTCATTTGAGAGCTAAAATAGATAAAATTTCAACAAGCAAAAATAAATATATTAAAACCATCTATGGTGGCGGATACAGGCTTTTAGCAAACGGCAGCGAAAAATAATCATGAAAATTGCCCTAAATAAAAAACACAAGCAATATATCGCTCTTTTTATCAGCATGGTTGTTTTATCATTGCTGGTTCATAACAATTTTAAAATAAACCAGATAAATAGAATTAACGATATTTCGCAGAATAATATAACAAATGAAAAACAAGTAAGCCCCAAGGAATTGTTTTTGGAAAGCTGGCATATTATAAAAGCGAATTATTATTCCAATAATTTAAACAAACAAAACTGGACGAGATGGAAAAAAAGATATATAAATAAAATCAAAACGCAAGAAGATGCTTATGTTGCAATTAATTCCATGATTGCTTCTTTGGATGATTCTTATTCAAAGTTTATGTCTCAAAGAGAATTCAGCGAACAAAACAGCGCTATTAATTCAAAACTGTATGGAATCGGAGTAAATATTGCTTCGATTTCAGGAAAAATCTATGTAATAAATGTTCTTGAAAATGCGCCCGCAGCCCGCTGCGGTATTCAAAGCGGGGATATTATTCTAAAGGTAAACAATAAAGATATAAGCGGACAGTCAATTTATAGAATTGCTCAATTGATAAGAGGAGATATTAACGTAAATATCAATCTTGAAATTTTAAGAGGAAATAAAAAACTAAATAAAACAGTTAAAAGAGAAGAAATCAAAGTTAAAACGATTGAATCGGAAAAAATAAACGATGATATCGCATATATAAGAATTCTAAGTTTTATAGGTCTTGAAACATCAAAAGAATTCATTGTTGCACTTAATAAATACAAGGATTCCAAAGGACTTATTCTTGATTTAAGGGGAAATTCGGGAGGTTTATTTCAAAATGCAATTGTTATATCCAATCTTTTTATGAAAAAAGGAGTAATTGTAAGCGTTTTAGCACGCCAGGGAAGAAAAAACGTTTATAAAGCACAGGATAAAGACTGTATCTATACAAAACCTCTTGTTATTCTTGTTGATAACAGAACAGCTTCAGCATCAGAAATTTTAACCTGCGCACTTAAAGAAAATAAAAGGGCAGTTGTTGTAGGAACAGATACATACGGAAAAGGGCTTGTGCAAAAAGTCTTTTCCCTTCCGAACGGAACAGGCATGAACCTTACAATTGCTCATTATTTAACGCCATCAGGTAAAGATATAAATAAAAAAGGAATTAAACCCGATTATAGTGTTAACATTGAACATGGTGATTTTATAAATAATATAGATACCCAGCTTGTTTATGCCGTCAATTTACTTGAAAAAATTATCTCAAAAAAAGAAAACTAAAAGTATTATCTGAATTATCAACCCTAACTTTATCCAATCGGACAATTTAAAAAAATCAAAAATTGCGATAATAAAAATACCCCTCAATTAAAAAGGAGGTATAGTCATGTTTTTAAAATATATGAAAACACTTCTATATAAAATGAATCACTACGATAAAAAAGCAACAAATCCTTTTCTTGATAATAAAAACTCTTATAATCCCTTTAAATCAATACACGAACAAACATATATCTGGGTAGAAAATAAAAAAGATAAATAACATTTTTTATTTTTATTCTTTACGATAAAATAAAATTATGTTAATAGATACACACGCTCATATAGATATGCTTGAAGACCCCGAGTCGGGAATTAGGGAAGCAAGAATGGCAGGAATTGAAGAAATAATAATTCCTGCCGCAGACCATAGAGATTTTGAAAAAATAATAAATCTCTGCGAAACCCATGAAAAAATGTACGCTCTTATGGGTGTGCATCCTGAATATGCGGATGAATTTAATGACGATATTGCAAAAAAAATAATCGAATTTGCAAAAAATAAAAAAGTGGTAGGGATTGGTGAAATCGGGCTTGATTATCACTATACAAAAGAAAATAAAGACAAACAGAAAAGATGTTTTATAACACAGTTGGAAATAGCTAAAATGCTTAATCTTCCTGTTGTAATCCACGATAGAGAAGCTCATTATGATACTCTTGAAATTTTAAAATCGGCAAAAGTTGAAAAAGTTTTGCTCCACTGTTTTTCAGGAAGCGTTGAATTTATGAAAGAATGTACAAAATTAGGCTATAAAATAGCGCTTGGCGGGGTGGTAACTTTTAAGAATGCGATTGAACCTAAAAAAGTAGCATCAGAAATCGACTTAAAAGATTTAATGCTTGAAACAGACTCTCCTTATTTAACGCCGCATCCGTTCAGAGGCCAGGAAAATTCACCGAAATACATAGGTTTTGTTGCTAAAGAAATTGCCAAATTGAAAAATATACCTTATGATAGTGTATGTATGGAAACATCTAAAAATGCAAGAGAATTTTTTAATTTATCATAGAGGGGAATTAGTATGCAGCAACAAGTTCAAGGTAAAATACAAGTAAGAACGGCTCTTTTAGTGTTTTGTAAAGATATGGCAAGTCCTTTGGTTTTTTATTTTGATAACGCTCAAAAGGTTTATGAAGACCTAAAGGCTTTAATAAATTCAAACGAAATAAAAATGGTTGAATTTGAACCCATAGGGCCTATTAAAAAAGCGGCTCTTCTGTCTGATAGAATTGTATCTGTTGCACTTCAGGAAGAAAGATACCTGACTCAAGAGAAGTAAAATGACAAAAAGCGCAAATAAAAAAAGACTTGATTTAATTTTGTTTGAGCATGGCTTTTTTGAAACAAAAAGTGCGGCAAGTGCGAATATTATTGCGCAGAATGTCAAAATAAACAATGAAATAATCACAAAAGCAGGGACATTATTTGATGAAGATTTTTTATTTAACGAAGAAAACCCTGCAATAATTGAAATTAACTCTATTCCTTTTGTTTCAAGAGGCGGTTTGAAGCTTGAAGGCGCCATTAAGGAATTTAATATTGATTTAAAAGACAAAATATGTATTGATATGGGTGCTTCAACGGGCGGTTTTTGCGATTGTATGCTTCAATACGGAGCAAAATTTGTTTATGCTCTTGATTGCGGTTACAATCAGCTTGCATGGAAATTAAAACAGGATGAAAGAATAAAATCAATTGAAAAAATAAATGTCAAAAACTGTTCTTTTTTTGATGTTTACGGATGCGATTTTCTTGAAGATGATAAATTACCTTCGTTTATGAGCATGGATTTATCTTTTATCTCAATTAAAAAAGTTTTAAATAACTGTAAAAAATTAATTTCAAAAAATGCCTCCTGTGTGCTTTTAATAAAACCGCAGTTTGAAGCGGACAGAAAAGATATCGATAAAGGCGGCGTTGTAAAAGACGAAAAAGTAAGAGAAGAAATAATAGAAAATATAAAACAATTTTGTATAAATTCCGGTTTTGAAGTAAAAGGATTAATAAAAAGTCCGATTCAAGGCGCGAAAAGCAAAAATATCGAATATTTAATTTATTTAAAAAGGGAGAATTAGATGCCTGGTGTTATAGAAAGTTTAGATATAATAAGTAAAACCATAGATTCTTTAATGGAGTTTTTGGCAAGCGATGAAACATTAGCCAAAGATTTTGAGCAATATCTTGAAACTAATAAAATCGAAGTTAATTCCCAGAATGAATTTAATAATATAGTCATTCAATATCTTCTTGACATGAAGATGCAAGACGGTTTGAAGGTTCTTGAATACTATAGAAGAAATAATCCTGCTCAGGATGAAATCATAAAAGCTCTTGAAAATTCTTTTTGCGGGGTTTTTAGGGTTAATAAAATTTTATCAAACGCATTTGATGTTAAATGTTTAACTTCAAATGTTGATTTAACAATCATCCCCATGGTTAAAATGGAACATCTTAAAACCATCGGAAAATATGATTATATAGAAGCAAGAATTTTAGAACTTGATAATACTTTATACATTTTAGAAATTTATGATGTAATTTCTGAGTTTAATACTTATAAAGCATTAAGTGAAGGAATAAAAAACTTAATTCAAAACCCCAAAAGTGCATATTTTAAAAACGAAATTCAAAAAGAAAAACTTGAAAAAAGCGTTTCGGAATTTTACGATAAATTTTTAGAATGCTTTAATTGCGAATTTATTTCAACAACAAATAAAAAAATCGATTACTTAATTGAATTTTTTAATAAATACAGACTGGATGGCAAAAAAGAGCCTTTTGATAATTTAATTGAAGATGTTGAAAAATATAGATATATTAACGTTAAAGAACTGAATTGCGATGATAAATATTTTCTTGAAAATGCCTCCGGCGGCTTTTCAACCCACAATGAAATTTACGATGTTGCGCTTTGGATAGATAAAAAAAGAGGATTGTATATAATTCCTTTCTTAAAAACATTTTTTGAAATATTTAAAAATCAAGATATTGAAGGGGCTAAGTCCTGCATAAAAGAATTTTTAACAAGCGATAAAATTCCCCCGAGCGTTATAAAATATGCGCAGGAAAACAATAAAAACTTTTTTGAAGTTATAAATAAAGCGCTGAATACCAATTTTAAAACCCTTGAAGAAATTTTATTCAATACAAAAGCAAGTTTTGTGGAAAGCGGAGTGTTTTCGCCTGTTACGGTTTTATTTAATTCGGAATTATTTTCAAAAATGCTTGAATTAACCAAAGCCGCTGATACAGAGAAAAATCCGCCAAAAATCGGCAGAAATGACCCTTGCCCTTGCGGTTCGGGGTTAAAATATAAAAATTGCTGCGCCAAAAAAGACTTTTAAAAAAATAAAATTTATGATATAAGAAAAATATAAAAATAAAGGAGTTTAAAATGTCAGAAGAAACAGCAAAAACGCAAGAAACGGAAAATCAAGAAAAAAAAGAACAAAATTGTAAATTTAACACAATTGTTGTACTTTTAATTTTATCTTTATTATTCTCAATCACATCATTGACTTTATCGGTTTTAAACATGAAAGGAATAAAAATCGGAGAAGCAAAACCCGTTGTTATTTCTCAAAAATATGATAAAGGTCAATCTCTTGATAAAGCCCTTGAAACAAAAAAACCCATGCTGGTATTTTTCTATGTTGATTGGTGCGGCTTCTGTCAAAAATTTGCTCCGACTTTCCATAAAATCACTAAAGATTCAAAAGTTAAATCAAATTTTGCAATAGCTTATGTTAACTGTGATGCCCCGGAAAATGCTAAATTTGTTCAAGAATACGGTATTCAAGCATTCCCTACCGTTTTTGTAGTGGATAAAAACGGACAAAGAACACAACTTCAAAACGAAACTTTCTTTAATAACGATTCAAAAGAAGTTGTAAAAAATAAAGCTCTTGAACTAATCGGGGTTAAATAGAATATAATAAAATATAACTAAACTGCCTTGTGCGAAAACACAAGGCAGTTTTTTAATTAAAATCTTTTTCGCATAATTCGCAAATTATATGCCCGAGCGCAATATGCATCTCTTGAATTTGTTCCGTTGATTTATTTAATATATTAATTTCTAAATCAATATCTAAACCTGTTTTATTTTCTCCCGTTAAAAGTATGGTTTTAAGCTCTTGATTTTTTGCTTGATATAGAGCTTTTATAACATTTTTACTTTTGCCGCTTGTAGAAATGGCAACTAAAACATCTCCTTTTTGCCCGAGTGCTTCAATTTGTCTTTTAAAAACATCATCAAAAGAATAGTCGTTTGCAATTGCCGTTATTATAGAATTATTTGAGCAAAGGGAAATAGAAGGAAGCGCTTTTCTTTCTTTTTTAAATCTTGAAACGAATTCACATGCAAGATGGTTAGCATCGCTTGCAGAGCCTCCGTTTCCGCAAAATATGATTTTGTTGCCGTTTTCAAGCGCTGTTTTAATTATTCTAACAGCCTCGCATATCTCATTTGATTTATTTTTTAAAAGATTAAAATTATTTTTTCTTTTCTCAATTAATTCAACTATCTTTTCTTTCATAAACCCCGCCTTTTATATTTTTTCAAATAATACCACAGCTTCAATATGATGTGTATAGGGAAATAAATCAACTCCTTGTATAAATTTAGCGCTAAAACCTTCTTTTTTTAAATGCAACATATCGCGCTTTAAGGTTTGGGGGTTACATGATACATAAATTATATTTTTTGCAATCTTCAAAACGGCTAAAAGAGCATCATAATCGCACCCTTTTCTTGGAGGATCAAGTATTACATAATCAAACATTCTTTTTTCTTTTTGAAAATCAATAAGATGTTTTTTAGCATCCCCTTCATAAATTTCATAATTTTTAATATTGTTTAATTTAAAATTCTCTTTTGCCATTTTTATTGCATTTTTATTTTCTTCAACAAGAGTGATTTTTTTGGCTCTATCGCTTATAAAAATCCCTATTGCTCCGACGCCGCCATAAGCATCCAGTATGGTTGAATTTTCTTTTATTTGATTTTTTACCGTGTTAAATAAATTAATTGCGCTTTTAGGATTCACTTGAAAAAAGCTCGAAGGGCCTATTTTATATTTTTTATCTTCAAGAGTTTCAATTATATAGTCCTCTCCTTGAATTTTTATATCAATCTCACTTAAAATTTTATTAGACTTATCGGGGTTTAAATTTACGAATACTCCTTTGATTTCACTGAATTTTTCAGTTATATTTTTTGTAAAAAGGATAAAATCACTCTTATATAGTTTTTGATATTCATCAATATTGCAATTTAATACAAACGATAAAAGAATATTTTTATTGTCTTTGGTAATTCTAAAAACAACGTTTTTTAATAGTCCTTTTGATGTTTTTTCGCAATAACAGTCAAAAATAAAATTATCTCTTATAAATTGCGCTATTTCATTAATGATTTCGGGTTGAATCGGGCAGTATTTAATGTTTATTAAATCGTGAGAGTTATTTTTATAGTAGCCTAGAAGCATTCTTTTTGAATTTTTTGTCCTCCTTGAAGGATATTGAATTTTGTGTCTGTAGTGAAGAATTTCAGGGGATTTTATAACATCGTATATTTTTTCTTCATCTGTAATATCTTTAAATATATCCTTTAAAATCAAAGTTTTTTGCAATATTGAATAATCATAATCGCAAATTTGAAAATCACAGCTTCCGCAGGCGTTATAAAGCGCACAGGGGGGTTTAATTCTGTGTTTTGAAGGTTTTATTATTTCAAGAATTTCACCTTTTGCATATTTTTTATTTAATTTTGTAATTTTTACTTTTACTTCTTCCCCGCAAAGCGCACCATCAACAAACACAACAAATTTTTCTTCTTCAAACCGTGCTAAAGCACACCCGTTAGGGGTTAATTTTTCTATATTTAATATTATTTCATCATTTAATTTAATCAATAGCTGAAATACCTGTCAAAATCCACATCATCAAAAGAACAAAGCAATCTATAGATTTCATTATCTTCATCAAGCCTTTGATATTTGTATTCATCAAACTTCCAGAATTTAGGATTTAAGCCGCTGCATCTTATAATTTCGTTATCGTATAAAATTTTTAATTTCTTTTTTACAATATCAAGACTCAATCCCACTCTTTTTGCAAGCTCAACTGCCGTTATTCCTTCGGGGTTTGAATATTTTTCAGGCGTCAGAAACATAAGCTCTAAACCCACGAGCTTCAACTCTTTATCCTCATTTTCATAATCATATTCAAACATACTTTAATAATACCTTAAACTGTGCTAACATATAAGCATGAAAAAGATTCTCTTAACCTTAATATTAACTCTTGTTCTATCCCCTGTTTATGCCGTTACCTTCGGGACTTACAAAACAGAAACCGAATACGGTTTAATAGACGGCTTTAAATGGAATTTCTTTAATCGTGAAGAAGGTCAGCCTCTTGTTCAATTAAAATCGGAAACAAAAGAAGAACAAATAAGACTTGAAAAAGAAAAGCTAAAACCCAAGGAAGAACAGGACGATATCCAGCTTTACAGATTTATGCTTGAAGATACCGTTGCATATTAAATTTATTGTAAATTTTTGTTAAGATAAAATATAATTTTGAAATTGTTCCTCAAAAAAAGTTTTTATTTATATATAAGATATAGATAAAAAGGATATACTAATTATGGACAGCAGGACTTGTTCTATTTTATTAAATTTAAATCTTGATGTTTCATCTAATCTTGTTGTGGATAAGTATCAAACATCCAAAGAAAAGATAGACGAGTCTTCTAAAGAAGACCGCAAGAAAAGCTATAAGAGTCTTCGCTCTACCGTTAAAGAAAGCTTTTTAACAGGTTCATTAAGATACGGTCATAATTTTATTATGTAATTTTAATTTTTTTTAATAAATTGCCTTACCAAAAAAGAAAATTATATAATATCTGTGGGGTATTATAGCTAAAAAACAGGTAGTTTCGTGGCATATTACGCAGATATTTTTCAAAATAATGATTTTACGGGTTTTACAGCTTCAATTATGGAGGCCGTACATATTGCCATTGAAAAATTCTGGGAGCAGGATGTAAAGCTTAAAATCCGCGCTATGAATACTTTTAGAGAATTAAGAGACGAAAAATTAATCAAAGGGGTTGATTTTTTCTCAAGCCAGATAAAAGTAGAACAGCATAAACCCGTTACAATAAGGCTGGATAGTGATTTTATCGAAAATTTCTTTGATATTACTCTTGATGATGAGTCTGATACATACAAGAAAAAAAATTTTAAATTATCATCCATGAGTAACCTTGAAATCAAGATTTTAAATAGTTTTTGCGAATTTTTATACAAAAAAATAAAAGATATTTTAATACCCGTATCTACCGTTAAATTAAGCGACAAAAGCGAAAAGAAATTAAATATTTTATTTTATGTTGTTACAAAAAACCTGACAGGCTCAAACATCATGCTCACAATCCCGCAAGACAGGGTTCAATTGAGCGAATTGAAAAAATGCGAATCTTTTTATGATGAAGATTTTGTTAATCAATCGACTTTTGTCAGGGTACAAATTGGAACATCTAAAATAAGACTCAGCGAACTTAAAAACCTTGAAGAAGGTGATATTGTCCTTTTAGAAGATAGCGATATCAAAAAAGCGACTTTAATTTCAGGTGATTTTAAAAAAAAATTCAACATAAGACCAAACCCGTCATTAATTATTAACTTAGGAGATGACGAAGAAGATACACAGGAACAGCAAATCAATCAAGAGGTAATAATGGAAAAAAATTTATGGGATGATATACAGGTTGAGATAAATGCTGAATTTGCAAAAGTCAAAATGACTATCGGAGAACTAAAGCAAATAACCAAAGGACAAATTGTTGACTTAGGCTCGGTATTTGAAAACGAGTTGTCGCTTTTTGTTGAAAATAAACAGGTTGCAAAAGGCGAACTTGTGATAATTAACGACAGATACGCAGTCAGATTAAACGAGGTTATGAGTTCGGAAGTTAAAAAACAAATGCCCGAACAAAAAACGCAGGAAATAAAAAAAGAACCCGCTAAAAATCCTCCCCCGAAACAGCCGCAGCAAACACAAGCCCGCCCCCAACAACCAAGACCTCAGCAGCCTCAGCAGACGCAAAAAGTACAGGATGAAGAATTTGACTATTCGGATTTTGAAAAATAATAAATACAAAAGGAAAGAAAAATGATTACATATTTAACGGCATTTATATTTTATACATTAGCTATAGTAGGCATTTTGCTTATCGGTTTTATCGTATATAAAAAAATAGGCCCCCTTAATAAAAACGAAAATAAAGGGATGATTAAAATTCTTGATTCCATGCCCATAGGACCTAAAAAGGTGCTTTTGGTTGTTAAAATTAAAAATGAAAAGTTCCTTATAGCTTCAGGGCTTGAGCATACAACATTTTTATCAAAATTAAACGATGAAAATTCTCAAAATAAAAGCCAAAAAACTTATCAACAAACGGATTCTCAAAATCTTCTTCAGGCTTTAAATAACATTGAACAAAAAAATAAAAATTCAGCAGAAATTCAAGATTTCATGGATTCAAATATAAATCCAAGAGCCTCCAAACAAAACACACAGTTTGATGAATTGCATCAGGCAAGATTAAACAAACTTCAGCGCCAATTTAGAGAACTTTACGAAAAAGAAGAAAAAGATTTTTCGCCCGTTGAGCAATTAAGAAAAGGAAATAAACAAAAAATAATAAAACAGCTTTTAAAAGAGCTTAATAACGATAATGATTACGATTCTAAAATAGGAAGTAATTACTGATGGATAATTTATTAAAAGATATAAGTCCCGTTATTCAACTGTTGATTGTAATGGCAACTTTTTCCCTGTTGCCTTTTATGTTTGTTTCAATGACTCCGTTTTTGAGGTTTACGATTGTTTTTTCAATGCTTAAAACAGCCATGGGTACAAACTCGGTCCCGCCTGCAATCACCCTAATCGGGCTTTCTTTAATTTTGACGATTTATACCATGAGTCCTGTTTTTGACGATATGTATAAAGCATACCAGGTTCCGTATTCAAAAAATCAAAACATGGTTGAAGCGCTCAATGCAAGCTCAAAACCTTTGAAAGAATACATGTTAAAACAAACCCGCCAGAGCGATTTAGCCTTTTTTGTAAGCAAAACAAGAGGACAGGCGCCAAATTCTCCTGACGACTTAACATTATGGGAAGTGGCTCCGGCATACATTGTCTCGGAACTTAAAACGGCTTTTGAAATCGGTTTTATTATATATGTACCTTTTATTGTACTTGATTTAATTGTTGCAAACATACTTCTTGCTCTTGGTATGTTTATGTTGTCGCCCCAGATTGTCTCAACTCCTTTTAAGCTTTTAATATTTATCGCGGTTGACGGCTGGAGCTTAATTGTTAAAGGGCTTGTGGAGAGTTTTAATTAATGGAATTACTTGTAGAATATTTAGCAAAAGGTTTTATGGTTATGCTGGCAATTTCAATGCCGTGCGTACTTGTTGCTGCGGCAGTCGGTCTTGTTGTCGGTATTTTACAGGCAGTAACACAGGTTCAAGAACAAACAATCGCGGCAGCACCCAAAATATGTCTCGTATTTTTAAGCATAATCATCCTTGGCGGATTTTTTATGAAAATTATGACAAATTATGTCTATGAAGGAGTGCATCTTGCTTTTCAAATTACCCCCAAAAACGATACTTTTGTTTTGCCTGAAGATTATTTTAAATATACCCGTCCTTTTGACAGGGAAATGAGAGATAAAATAAATGCTAACTCCAATTTAAACAGTGCCCTTAAAAATAAAGGCAATATTCCCTGGGATAAAAAAGCAACACAACATGAAATCTATCTTCCCGCTAAACAAAACCCCGTAAATAACCCTAATTTTATTGAAAGACTAAAAATAAACGGAAATTAAGGAGTAAATTTTGGATGAAATTTTAAAACAATTTGCACTTTTATTTCCGGAAATCAATAACGCACTCGGAGCAGGAATTATGATTTTTGCCAGATTGGCAGGCATGATGAGACTGGCTCCTGTTTTATCCAAAAGCGAAATACCCGCAATGGTTAGAATTTCTTTTGCCTTAATTTCAACAATAATTTTAATAGGCGTTTTAAAACCCGCAGCAGCACCCGAAGGGTGCCCTATATTTTTGTGTATACTTTTAAACTTTTTATTTGGAGCCATCATAGGTTATGTTGCAAATTGTATCCTTGCCGCCGTTTTAACGGGGGGAGATATGATAAATACGCAAATGGGTTTATCATCGGCAATGATTATGGATCCCTCCACTAAAAGCCAGGTTAGCGTTATGGCTAATTATTTTTCCGTTTTATCTTTGCTTATTTTTATATACTCAGGAGGGATTTACTGGCTTTTTAACGCGCTTATAAGAAGTTTTGAACTGTATCCTATGTATAGTGTTAATTTTCATTTTGAAAATATAATAAATATTCAATATTTAAGCGAAATAACGGGGAACATTCTTTTTATGGGGCTTCATATAGCAGCTCCTGTTTTGCTTGCAACTTTAGCACAGGATATAATCCTTGGTATTATTTCAAAAACTGCCCCGCAGGTAAACGTTTTTTCTCTCAGCTTTTTATTCAAACCCGTTATGGGCGCTTTTATACTGATTGTAATTTTACCTATGTTGATTAATGTTATAACCGATTATTTAGTTTCATACGCAAATTTATTTTAATTTTTCAAGCTTTTTCTTCTTGTCGGGTTTTGGTTTCATACAAACCCAAAATACATTTTTAATATATGGCCCTATTAATAAAACAATAATACTAAACAACAAATCATAAATAATATTGCTTCCGCTAATAATATGCGCTATGGGCAATACCATATTAAACCCTATAACCCCGAATAATGCCAAAATAACACAATACAAAAAGCCGCAAAGATGAATCGATATAACTCCTAAACTTCCTGAGATAAGTTTTGCTTTAAAATTCTGGCTTATTGATAAAAGCCCTCCCGTTATAAAAATTGCAAAAATAAAACCTAAAAAATAACCGAAAAGATAATTTTGAATATAGGATAACCCTCCTCCGAAAACAAATATCGGCCAAACAAAAAACCCGACAATAAGATATGTAAAAAATACAAGCATGGAATAATTTCTTCCAAGAAGATATATTATAAATATCATAACAGGGATTCTCGGGGTATAATTTAGAATTTTTGTTGAAAAATTTAATCCGTAAATTGAATCATAGCTTATATGAGGTGTCGGGATTGAAGTTTCCGTAAATGTCGCAATAATAAGCAATAAAAAACAAAAAGCACACACCGCCAAAGTCCCTATCGTTAAAGGTGTTTGCTGATTCTTATAAATATACTCTTCAAAAATATCCCTGTATCTTTTATTAATTATTGCCATGCTCATTTCCCAACTCTTTTTTAAACCCCTGATATAAATCTTTGTATTTTTTATCAAAAATATTCTCGCTCCACATTATAAGAGCATCTTCATTATTATCTTGATAATATTTTTTTCTTAAACCCAATGATTTAAAACCGAATTTTTCATATAAATGTATCGCTTTTTTATTGGATTTCCTTACTTCCAATGTGATAAATTTAATTTTTGCCCTATAACATTCATCAATCATTTTTAAAAGCAATCTGTGAGCCAATTTTTGGTTTTGATAATCAGGATGAACGGACAAATTCGTAATATGAGCTTCGTTTATTATTTTCCAAATACCAATATAGCCTACACATTTTTTTTCTTTATTTAATAAACAAAAATAAGAAGAAATTTTATTATTCAACTCACTCAAAAAAGAATCATAAGACCAATGATGAGCACCATAGCACAATTCTTCAATTTGAAGAATATCATCAATCATTTCCCTTTTTAATTCTTCTATTGTGAACTCATCCATATAAATATATTATCAAAAAAATTCAAAACTAGAATGATTCTGATATTTTAAAAGGAGTATGTTCAATATTGTGTTGTTCAAAATCCATTAAACCACGGTTTAATTGAGAATATCTTGCATCTTTTGAACCAAATTTTTCTTTTAAAAATTCATAAGAAACTTTAGGATCACACTGCTCACCACAAGTAAATAAATCAACCGCAGCATAACCATATTCAGGCCAAGTATGAATAGCTAAATGACTTTCCGATATGATAACAACTCCTGAAACTCCATGCGGCATAAACAAATGAAAACATTTATTAACTATCGTTGCTCCGCATTCAAGAGCTGCCTGCAACATATACTTTTCGACAAGTTTCGGATTATTTAATACATTAGAATCACATTCAAAAAATTCCGCTAAGATATGCCTTCCAAGGTACTGTTCCTTGTTTCCGATTACGTTGCTCATATCTTTAATAGGTGTCATTACTGCCAATTCATATTCCCCCTTATATTTTTCTGTTCGCAAAAACAAATATACAATATATCTAAAAAAACTACAAGAGGAAAAATGAACATTTTAACAAAATAATTTTAACATTTCTTAACACTGCCCTAAAACACCAATAACCGTCTATAAATTCAAGACTAAGATAATATAGAAATTACAAATCTTACATTAGTTATGCCGTATTATAAAATACTCAGTTTATTAAAAAAGAAAAGCGGTCAATTGACCGCTTTTTTTATATCAATATTACAAATTAATCAAATTTAATTTGTGCCATTTCGTCTATTGAGGCGAAGACTTCGCTTGCGCCGCAGTCTACGAATTGAACTTGTGCAGTAACTGCTGAAGAAAGGTCTGAAAGTAGATATAGTGCAGCTTTTCCGACTTCTTCAACGGCAGGTGTACGTTTTAGAGGAGCTTTCAATGCGTTTGCTTTTAGCATTCTGTCAAAGCCGCCGATACCTTTTGCTGCCATTGTTTTAATCGGGCCTGCGGATAAGCAGTTGCATCTGATGTTGTATTTTCCTAAATCCATTGCAATAAATCTCATTGAAGATTCAAGAGCAGCTTTTGCAACACCCATGATGTTATAATTTGCAACAACTTTAGTAGCTCCAAGATATGTTAAAGCAAGGATTGAACCTCCGCCTGAAGCTTCCATTTGAGGCTTTGCATATTTTGCAATTGTAACAAGTGAATATGCGCTGACATGCATTGCTAAGTCCCAGCCTTCGCGTGTTACCGTATAAAAGTCGCCTACTAAATCGTCTTTGTTTGCAAAAGCAACGGCATGAACCACAAAATCAAGTTTGTCGTATGTTTTTTGATATTCTTCAAAAACTTTTTTAACGTCTTCTTCTTTTGTAACGTCGCATTCAAGGCATATTTTAGCGTTCATTGATTCCGCTATTGGGCGGACTCTTTTTTCCATTGCTTCATTTGCATAAGTAAAAGCAATTTCTGCGCCCTGTGCGTATAATTGTTCGGCTATGGCGTTTGCAATTCCGAATTTATTTGAAACACCAAAAATAATACCTTTTTTACCACTCATTAAACCCATAATTTGTCTCCCTTATATTTCGTTAAAATGATTATAATATAAATACGGGCGAAATGAAATTATATTAATTTAATATTTAAAAAATCGTTAATACTGAAAGTCATAAATGCTTCTAAATATTGAATATTATTGTATTTAGAGGCTCGATACGAGTTAAGTGAAATTATTTTATTTATTAAATTTTCGCTATTAGGATAATAAATGCCAAGCATTTTTCTTTTTGTTTCGATAATATGTTCAATATCTGCAAGATAATCAGGAGCGCAAAGAGGATTATCCGATTCAAACATTACTATTTTAAGATTTTCTTTGTGTTCTTTTTCTTCCAAAAGCTTTTTAAAATGTTTTAAAAGAGAAACTGTATCCTTGTTATCATCGTAAATATTGGGGATAAAAATGTAATCGACTTCGGAAATATCGATTTTTCTAAATGTCTGATAGTTTTTATCAAGCTCAAGGCTGTTTATATCAAAAATTTTATAGCCTTTAACTCTTAAACTTTTCATAACTTCGCAAAAGCGCTGTTTTTCAATCCCTGCCGATTCAATAGCATCGCAATATTCGACAAGATTTGAGCCGTTTGTTAAACACAAAATTTCAAAATTTTTCGGATATTGAGCAATTAACCCGCCCAGACCTTTGATTTCGGCTCCTGGGTATTGGGATAAAACAAGACATTTTTTATCAATATTAATCCTGAATTGTCTTTTTTGAGAATTTGAATTCAGCGCAAAATAAAATAAAGAACTGTTGAACTTTTCTTCTTTATTTAAAAATTTATTTTTTATAAATTTTAAAAATTCTTCTTTTTTTTGAACAAACGCGCTCATAAAAATCCATCTCTTTATAAAATTATAACAAAAATAATTTTTAAAAAGCAATAGAAACTCGGTTTTGTGGGGGTTTTATGTAAAGTTTAATTAATATTTGACAATTTTTTTCAAAAAAAATACTTTAATAAAATAAGGGAGAATGTATTATAATTTAATTATGGAAAAAGAGAAACTGACATTTTTAAAAGAGAAAGAATTGCAAAAAAAAGCCAAAGAAAACTATAAACGTTTTCTTGAAAACACAAATGCGCAAAATCCGATTAAAGCCAAGTTTCTTGCTTTTCAAAAAACGAAAAAAGAAATTGATTTAAAAGATTTATTTTAGATGGAAAATATTAAAAACATTCTTTTCCAATATTTAACACCTCGCCAGAAGTCTCAGCTTTTGGGTACTTTGAAGGCTTATCATAAAAAATTTTCAAATTTATCAAATGCTGAAATAAAAGATAAATTCCTTGAAGATGAAAAATATTATCTGGATATCGAAAATCCGCATTTTGAATTTTTGGGGGATTATTTTGATGATGAAAATTTCTTAAAAGATTTAAAAAGATATCTTGATTTTCTCTCTTATCAAGATGAACAGTTAAAAAAAGCCGAACCGTATTTGCAAAAACAAAAAGAGCTTGCAAAAATTGCGCGCAAAAAAGCGCAGGATTATAAAATGTCTAAATTAAAGCCCACAAAAAAACAGCTTTTATATTATGATAAGATAACAACCTGGCACAATACAGAAAAAAAAGACACTACAAACGCTTCGAGGCTTGATTTAAGAAATTGGATTATGGAAATAATTGAAAAAAATGAATGAAATATTTAAAAAAGTTGAAAAAATATTACAAGAAGCAAAAATTGAGGAATATAAAAAGGAAGCAAAATTAATCATCCTTGAAACGTCAAAACAAACCATAGAAGAAATTATAATAACTTCAAAAGTAAATAACGAAGAAGAGATTTTAAAAAAAGCGTCTCTTAGAGCCGAAACAAAAAAGCCCGTTCAGTATATTTTAGGATGTCAGGATTTTATGGGAGACAGATATATTGTAAATGAAAATGTTTTAATCCCGAGAGACGAAACGGAAATACTTGTTAATTGCGCTTATAATCTCATAAAAGACAAAAACGAAAAAATTGATATTTTGGATATCGGCACCGGTTCAGGCTGCATAAGCTGTGCTTTAGCCAAAAAATTAATTAATAAAAATATTGAAATTTTAGCTGTTGATAAAAGTATAGAAGCGCTTGAAGTTGCAATTGAGAATATATCTAAATTAGATTTAATAAGAAAAATAATAATCAGAAAATCGGATTTATTTTCCAAAATCCGAGATTTTGAAAAATTTAATTTAATTATTTCTAACCCCCCCTACATTCCGAAATCTCAAAAAAACAATCTTCAAAAAGAATTGGAATTTGAACCTTATGATGCTTTATTTACCGATGATGAAGAAGGGGTTGAATTTTATCAAAAAATCATCAATCAAGCGCCCGCCTATCTTAAAAAAGGCGGCTATTTAGCTTTTGAAGTCGGGATAAATCAGTATAAATCAATTATTTCCATGTTTGAAGAAGGTTTTCAAGATATTGAAATAATTAAAGATTTAGCGGGAATTGAGCGCGTTATTTGCGCAAAATTAAAATAATCTAGCTGATTTCGCTCAAACCGTCAACTAAAACAAACCTTCCCAAAGGCACAACCATGGAATATTTTTCTAAACTTTCAATAAAACATTTATTTTCGCAAAAACCTCCGCTAACACAGATTTTAGGAGCCTTCTTAACAAAATTAAACGCATTATAGGCAATTCCGTGGATAAATTTTGAAATTGCGATTTTTGGCTCAACCCCTTGCGCAACATCGTCCATAATCCTCTCTAAACCGAAAATTCCGCAGGTTATGGAATATCTTTCGGGGGTATATTTTAAATCTTCATTTTTAACATTATAAAATTTTAAAAGCATTTCAATAGTTGCCCCTGTTGCAGAAGCGCAGGAACAATTCCAGTCCATGTCTTTAAATTTTTTGTTTTCAAATTTAACGTATTTAATATCTCTTGAACCTAAATCAAGAACAACAAAATCATCGTCAAGATATTTTTTAGCACCGTATGACAGCGCTACGACTTCATTTTCATATATTCCTTTGGTTTTTTGAAGGCTGTGCCCCGTGCATTTTTCAAATTTCAAAAAAGATTTTTTAAAATCCGAGGTTTTAATAATATCGTATTGTTTTTTATTATCTTCAATTTTTAAAACTTTTGTCCAGGTTGTACCCGCGTCAATATAAACTTTTTCCATTGCTTACCTTAACTTTAAAAATGCTTCAATTTTAGCTTTCGCACTGTTTGTCGGAGTAGAATCAATATCGATATAAAGCCCTTGGTATTTATCTGCAAGATATTTTGCAAGATAGTTTTTTGAGCAAAATGATTGTGTGAAAAATACCACGGGTATATTTTTATCCGCGTAGCTTTCTATTTCCCAGTCCCCGGGATATCCTGCTTCAACTGCTCTTATCCAGCCAAAAACGTGGGTGTTGTCGGGAAATAAATTTAAAATATCAAGATCATTGGGAGGTACACCCCAAAAGCCGAAAGCAGGTTTTACTTCTTTTAAATAAGAGTAATCTTTTTGTTCGTATATATTTTTTGTTATTATCTCGACTTTTTCTTTTAAGGGCAGGCCGCTTTTGGAAATCGGCAAAAAAAGTTTTTTAATATCCGGGCATTTGTCTTCAAAAACTGATTGTATAACTTTAAATCCTTCATTTTTTAAAATTTCACAAACAAAAAACGCGCTGTCGCACTTATCTTTCCCTATCGGAGCAAGGATTTCAATTATCCTGTTTTTAAGATAATAAGCGTTGTTTAAAATATTTTTAATAATAACGCAATAAGCATCAGGGGTTAAATTTAACTTTGGATAGTTATAATCAATATCTAAATCAACAAATTGAGCAAAAGGATACTTTTCTTTTGCTTCTTTAATTAATTCTTTTCTCGGATACCCCCAAAAGGCAATAATATCTTTCATAAGGCTATTATAGCTTTAAAAAAAATCTATTCAAGAATTTATATTATTTATCTTTTTGAATTTCTTTATTAAGCCACTCATCGGCTCTTTTACCCGTTAAAATTTTACCGTCCAACCTCAAGCCAAGCCCGAAAGGGTCTTCTCCTTTATTAATACCGTCATATCCATACAAAAGGTTTTATATACCCTATAAAAACCGTATTCGTTTTTATGCTGCGCGAAGTGCCTGCCTTCTTCAAGACTTTCTTTTGAGCCTATTTCAAGAATTTCATCCGCCCCGTCATCCCCGCCCTGGGAGCTTTGTTCAAGACTTGTTTTCCAATTAACTCCAAAATGGATATTAGGGGCGGTTTGATAATATATTATATCGTCGGTTGTTGTTATTTCCGCTCCTATCGTCTGCGCTCTTTTTTTACATGATTCATCAAGTATTTTTTTAGCATCTTCAATGCTTCCCATATCTTCACCTGTTGTTTGCGTTATTCCATACTGCACGAACTGATCATCATTTGAACTTGCACTTTTGTCTTCGGAACAATTGACATTCTTTGTACTTACAACATCGGCAAACGTTTCGCAAAAATAAGTAGAGCTGTCTACTATATCTCCATTGCTTTTAGTTCCAAGGTCTCCGTTCTGATAGTATTCATCACTTGAAACAAGTTCTTTTATTACGGTTAAAAAAGTGTTATATCCTTTTTTAAATTTCATAACTTCTTCATCAGGCGAAGATTGAAACGCCATAGGTAAAAGTATCATAGTCAAAACGCCTATTATTACAAGAACGATTAAAATTTCAGCTAAAGTAAAACCTTTTTTCATAAATAATTTTCCTAACTACGTAATTAATAAATAGTTTATATTAAAACTAAGTATTATACAACAATTTATTAATATATTTTACATAGTTTTAGCTAAAACTATGCATAAATTACGCTTATTTTTTTAACATTAATAACTTATGATTATAAAAACAGGCGATTTTATGGACACTAAAAAACTTTTAGGAAAAAGAATAAAAGAATTAAGGAAAAATAAAGGTCTGACTCAGGAGAATTTAGCTGAGCTTGTGGGTCTTGAAACAACTTCACTAAGCGGCATTGAAAGCGGAAGACATTTTCCTTCCCTTCCGACAATTGAAAAAATTGCAAACAAATTAAATATCGAACTAAAAACCCTGTTTGATTTTAATCATTTAAAATCAATAGATGATATGAAATGTGAGATTGTTGATAATATTGATAAATTAAGCGATGATAAGATTATTTTTATATACAGATTGCTAAACGAAGTAAAGTAGTTTTCTATAGTGTCTAAAATACATTATTTCAAACTGTTTCATGCCGTAAAACCAAAATGTTGATTGAAAAAAATAATTGGGCATTATAATATTAGATAAGGTAAAAAGGTGCCAAAGAAAAATGAGTGAAGTACAATTTCGAAACGACATTGAAAAATTAATAGAGATATTACCTCTAAAAATTAAAAGAAATATTCAGGAAGGAATTTTGGATGATGCGATTGAAATTGTGCTCGATATCGGAAGAATTCCTGAAATCAGGCTTGGAAATGGAAAGATTATTTCTTTGGGAAATGAGAATATTACAAGAGAAGACTTGGATTATATAACAAGACAATTGCCCGAATTTACCCATGATAACCGTTCCGGAATAGCGGGAACCCTGCACAGAATAAGCGCCATAAGAAACAGACAAGGTAAAATCGTAGGTTTAACATGTAGGATAGGGCGTGTTGTAACGGGAACAATCGAATGTATTAAAGATTTTGTCGTTCAAAATAAATCAATTTTATTTTTAGGACGCCCGGGGGTCGGAAAAACTACAAAATTAAGAGAAATTACCCGTCTTATGGCGGATGATTTAGGAAAAAGAGTTGTTGTAGTTGATACATCTAACGAAATAGCAGGAGACGGTGATGTTGCGCATCCTGCAATCGGAAAAGCAAGGAGAATGCAGGTTTCACAGCCCGAATTTCAAAAAGATATCATGATTGAAGCGGTTGAAAACCATACTCCTGAAGTTATTGTTGTTGATGAAATTGGAACCGAAGCTGAAGCACAAGCTGCAAGAACAATAGCAGAACGCGGCGTTATGCTTATTGCAACGGCACATGGTAATACACTTGATAATTTAATTAAAAATCCGACATTATCGGATTTAATAGGCGGAATTGATACCGTAACTTTGGGAGACGATGAAGCAAAACACAGAGGATGCCAAAAAACCGTTTTAGAGCGTCAAAAACAACCGACTTTTGATATAGTAATCGAAATTATAGACAGAAACACTTTAGCCGTTTATAAAGACAGTGCCGCAGCGGTTGATTATATACTAAGAGGCTGGCCTATTACTCCTGAAATAAGAAAAGTTGATAATAATTACAAAGAAGAAAAAAAGGTTGATATAATTAAAAAAGTTGAAGAGCTGGATAAAAAAGCAAAAAGCGATATCCCCTCAGCACTTAATTTCAGCTTTAACAGACAGGAATACATTAAAAATAATAAAAAACATAAAAAAATATACATTTATGCCGTTTCGCGCTCGATAGTGGATAAAATAATAGAGCGTCTTGATATTGATGCTTCAATTGTCAGAAGCGTTGAGGAGGCTGATTTTGTAATTGCGCATAAAAATTTTGCAAAAGGCGGAACAAAAATTTTATCAACCGCAAACGAATATCACCTGCCCGTGTTTTTTGTCAGAACAAATTCCATGAGCCAAATACAGCGTGTTTTAAAAGAAGCGCTTAATTTAACGCAGGAAAATCAGGAAGTTCAGCACTTAACAAATTATAAAGACTCAACCGAACTTGCGCTTGATGAAACAAATGCGGCAATTGCAAAACTTTCCGAGGGTGCTGAAGTTGTTGAACTTGAACCGCAGGAAAAACAAATAAGAAAATTACAACATGAACTCGTTGAAGCGCACGGCTATAAATCAACCAGTGTCGGAGAAGGCAAAAACAGACACCTTAAAATATTTAAAGATGACTAAAACAAAAGAAGAAACAATCGAAAATTATAGCGTTAAATATCAAAAATACGCTTTTTCAAAGAATATAAAAATAACTCTAAGGGAAAATAACTCTATTCTTGTTACAATGCCTTATTTTTGCCCTTATAAAACGGCAAGAGACTTTCTGATGAAAAATTTTGTCAAATTAAAAGGCTTTAAAATCAATTCCAAAAAATTAACTCCCGATATTAAAACAAAGTTTGAAACTTTAATTTTAATAGAGGATGAAATCCTAAAAACAAAAATAAAAAAGAATATTGTTTATTTTCATTATCCGAAAAATATTGATTTTAGCTCTGATTTAATTCAAAAATCCCTAAAAGATGCCTATTTTAAAGCGCTTAAAATAGAAGCCAAAAATTATCTTATCCAAAGGCTTCAATTTTTAGCTCAAAAATACGGTTTTAAATATAATAAAGTAACTTTAAGAAACCAGAAAACAAGGTTTGGAAGCTGCTCGTTTAAAAATGATATAAGTTTAAATATAAATTTAATGAAATACGATTTTGATTTAATAGATTACGTTTTAATCCATGAATTGTGTCATACGAAAATTAAAAACCATTCAAACCTGTTTTGGTCTGAAGTTGAAAAATATTGTCCCGATTGGAAATTAAAAAGAAAAAGATTAAAGCAGGATTATTAAAAATCCAAAAGTTCCGATAAAGATAATTTAAAAGCTTTTGCTATTTTTACTATTGTTAAATATTTAGCTTCGACCTGCCCTTTTTCGATTCTTGAAATCGTGGAAGGTTCAAGTCCGTTTTTGTAGCATAAATTTTCTAAGGTCATATTGCGCTCAAGCCTTAAATTTTTAATATGCTTTCCAAGCAAAATCAGCTGTTCATTTTTTTCTTGCATACATGCAATTTTAATAGTATAATTCTCTATATTTTTTGCACGCATGCAAAAAATAAAATTACCTTTAAGGAGAATTTATGATGAAAAAAGGTTTTACTTTAGCTGAAATTTTAATCGTTCTTGTAATAATAGGTGTTTTAACCATGATTTTACTTCCAATGGCGTTTCAATCTTCGCCTGATGAAGAAGTTATGAAATTTAAAAAAGGATATAATACAATTACAACAGCAATAAAAGAACTTGTTTCAAGTGATGAATACTATCAGGATGGAGACCTTGGAATCAGGGCGAACGGAAATTTAATTGACGGGAACCATGAAGGCGATATAACGTATTTTTGTCAGACATTAGCCGATTTATTAAATACAAAAAGCGTTAATTGCTACAATCAAACAGGGGGATTTAATCGCCAGACAGGTTATACCTACGTAAATGAAGAAGGAGCACAAGATGCTTGGGGTGAAAGTGCCAAAGAGCACATGGATAGAGGCTGTAAAACAGATCCGCAAATAAAACCTGAAATTATTACAAATGACGGTTTAATTTTCTATATACCAAATCCGAGCTATACTTTTGGAATTACTGCACATAAAGAATTAGACATTATTCAAGGAGACACGCAAGAAGAAATTGATGGAATTAACAAAACAGAAGATGTAAGAATGTTTTTAAAAACCAATGAGGATGGTTTTCTTAATAATTACAGAATAATATGTATGGATATAGACGGAATAGGAGAAGGCGAAGACCCTTTTGGCTTTGGAATAAGAGTTGACGGCAAAATTTTAAACGGTTTAAGAGCCCAAGAATGGCTTAATAAAAAAATCCAAAATTAAATTTTGGATTTTTTTATTCTGTAACATATATCTAATGCTAAAATTTAACCAAAACTTTTATTACATTTTTTTGAGAATTTTTTTTGAAAGCTTCTTCAAAATCATCAACATTATAAACAGCGCTTACTAAAGGTTTTACGTTTATTTTTTGTTTTTCAAGAATTTCTAAAACAGGTTTAAACTGTCCGCAGCGCGAACCCAGAATTGTTATTTCATCAACTACGATTCCCGCTAAATTCAATCCTTCTTTTGCTGCTATTGTACTTTTTAAAACAAGTATACCTCTCGGTTTTACTAAAGATGCGCTTGTGTTAAAACCTCCCATCGAGCCTGTTGCTTCAATTACAACATCAAAAGACTTTTTATCTTTTTCGCTTATTTCATCAAGCATCATTACCTTATTTCCCAAATCTTTTGTTATTTGTAATTTTTCTTTGTGTTTGCCGATATGGATATAATTGATATTCATAGCGCTAAACACAAGAGAAATGCAAAGACCCAGTTTGCCGTCTCCCAAGATTGCAACTTTTGAATCGGGTTTTATATGAACCTGCTCCAATATTTCCATAGCAGCAGCCAAGGGCTCTGTGAATGTTGCCGTTATATCATCAACATTTGAAGAAATTTCAATTACGTTTTGCCAAGGAAGCGTAAAATATTCGCTAAAGCACCCGTTTTTTTTATAAATTCCCAAAGTTGAACGGTTAGGACAATGTCTTTGAAGGTTTTTATGACACATATCACATTCTTCACATGCGCAATTTATTTCACCCACCACTCTTTTATTTATTAAATTTTTATCAACCTTACATCCGACATCAACTACACGCCCGACAAATTCATGACCTATAACACCCTTATATCCCATATAACCTTGAGTTATTTCATAATCGGTGTTACAGATTCCTACCATAATTGTTTTAATTAAAACTTCATTTTCGCCTAAAACAGGATTAGGGTAATCTTTTACAAGTTTTAAATCCTCATCATACACTAAAGCTTTCATATCTTCTTATACTTCCTTTTCTTTCATCGTTTCTTTTAAATTTAATAAATATTTACTAACCTCAACCCCTGCAACAGCGCCATCTGAAACTGCGGTTATTACCTGTCTTAAAGGCGTATTTCTGACATCACCTATGGCATATACCCCTTCAAGATTGGTTTTCATGGTGTTATCGGTTATGATAAAACCGAATTTATCAAAATTAACCTGATGTAAAAACAGTTCAATATTAGGTTCAATACCGATATATGGGAATATTCCGTCAATTTTAATTATTTTTTCTTTATTTGTTTGGTTATTTAATATTTTAACGGAATTTACCGTTTTATCCGCCATAATCTCAAGGGGGATTGAATTTAGAATTAATTCTATCTTTTTATTTTCTTGAACTCTTTTTTGAATTATTTTATCCGCACGAAATTCATCTCTTCTGTGCATTAAATAAACTTTTTTGGCAAATGTTGTTAAATAAAGCGCTTCTTCAAGAGCGGAATTACCGCCGCCTACAACCATTACAACCTTATCTTTATAAAAGGCTCCATCACAAACAGCGCAATAGCTGACACCTTTTCCTATGTTTTCAACTTCGCCTTTAATATTCAATTTCTTAGGCTTTGCACCTGTTGCAATTATAACTGTCTTTGCCCTGTAGGTTGAATTTTTTGTTGTTATTGTTTTAATGTTTGATTTTAAGTCAACCTTTGTTATTTCTTCATATTCCAATTTTGTTATATTGAAATTGTTTATATGATTTTCAAACTTTTCGCACAGCTCGAACCCTTTGATTTTATCAAACCCCAGATAATTTTCTATTTCACAGTAATTAACAGGCGCACCACCGATGGATGATATATCTATAATTGCGCAGTCAAGATTTCCTCTTGCGCAATATAGAGCGCTTGATAAACCCGCAGGGCCTCCGCCTAAAATTATGCAGTCAAAAATTTTATTGCTCATTTCCTCAACCTTATAAATTATAATACCATAAATACTTTTTTAATAAGACGCAAATTATTTGGGGTTTGTTCCTGAAATTTTTACTCCGCTTACGATATAAGTTGCTTCGCTTTTTTGGAAAAGTACGCCGTCTTTCCATTTTTCAACAATAAATTTATCATTACCCGTAAAAATGTCTTTTATAAGCAAAAACTCCACAATTTCGCGATAAACCGTTTTTTCGCCGTTTTTTTCCACAACTTTTTCTCTTTCAAACTTCAAGGTATCTTTTTTATTGCTTTTTTGTTTAATTGTAATTTCAGACCTTGCACCGCTTTGAAGATTTTCCAAAACAAGAACATTAGAATGTCCCGATAAAACCCATACATCTCTGCTTTCAGAATTAAAAAGAGCGGGATTATTTGAACTTTTTAACTTCGAAATAACTCCCCAAGTGCCATAGAATCCGTTAGGAATATAATCTTCATTAACAGAGCCTTTTAAAATCATTGCATTTGAAGAAAGCAATAAAAAACAAAACGCAAAGCAGATTAAAATCAATTTTTTCATATATTGATTTTAATTAAAACTTAAAAAATTTCAACCCGAAGATTGAGGAAATTCAAAAAAATCATTGTAATATATTAATTAAGAGGATGATATTTTGAGACAAATATTAGCATTTTTAACTTTAATTATTATGGTTTTTGCTCTTGTTTTAAATCAGGTGCTTCCGGCTGACGCTGCAAAAGGCAAGACTGCAGCTAAAAAGAAAGGTGTGAGCGAAGAAGTAATTACCGATATGACAACAAAAATCGATAATTTAACAAAAAAAATCTATGAAAGGGAACTATACACTCCCGAAGATTCAAAACAATTAATAGGCTTAAAATTACAGCTTGATGAACAAATGGATATATTATCGGAAGCAAGCTTTGCACCTCTTTATTATAAATTAGGAAATATTTTCCGCTTGAGAGGAATAGAAAAAGATGCAATAAGCTGCTATCAAACAATACTTGAAAATTTCTCCGATACCGCATACGGCCCGAAAGCAAGAGATATTTTAACCGAAATGGGTGTTGAAATTAAAATCCCAATTGCGGAAGATGAAGTTGATGAATTTAGCGAAGATGAAGAAGGCGAAATTTATTAATTTCTTGTTTAAAATTCTTGTGTTAAAATAAAAACAATAAATCAATATCAGGAAATTAAGGCGAAATTCCTTAAGCTGGGCCGCAGCCGTATAGCCGGAAGACTGAATTTATGCATTTTGCGCCTAACCCGAAATGCAATTTTGTTTTTTATATATGTGCGGTCGAAAGAGAGAAATTTGGTACAATCATATACACAAGTTACACAAAATAATAAATGCCCCCATGGCTTTCCTTTAGGCTCTTGCCCTATCTGCTCGGGCATGGGTTCAAGACCGAGCAGCGACAGAAACAAAGCAAGAAAACCGGGTGAGATGACATATAACGAATGTCTTGCGCAGTGGAACCTTATGAAAGCCCAAAAACAAGAAAGACTCGAGCAGCACAAGGAATTTTTAGCTCAACTTTTTCAAAATCCGATAAAAGAAAAAATAAATTCACTGATAAATAAAACAGGAATTTTTTTAAATAACGTAATTAATAACTCTCCAAAAATTATAAAAACCCCCCTGAATCTTATATCAAACATAACAGCAAAAACTTTTTCAACAATATCACAAATAGCCTCAAATACCTTTACGATTATTAAAAATATAACAGCCGATACTTTTTCTTTTATTTCATCAACAACAGAAAAATTAAGCTCATTTATCGGGGAAATAAAAAACTTTATCAAAGAGACAATTTCAAAAATATCAAAAGAAAATATCTTTAAAACAATCAAAACAGTACTTGAATTATTTACACAAAGTAACAAAGAAGAGAATAAACACAGAAAAAAAGTTAAATTTGAAAAAATAAAAAAGACATTGAGAAAAATATTTAAATCAAGAAAAGAAAAACAAGAAAGCGAAGATTTATGAAAGTATTGCCTAATTCATTTAAAAATTTTACCGACAAAAATCAATACGTAAATAAATATGATACAACTAAAGATAAAAAGAAAAACCTTGAATCCAATACCCTTAGAGGATACCTTTTAAATAACAACATTAAAAAAGATTCAAAAGATGTTTTATCAGACCTGGATAAAGTCTCAAACGGACTTTTAATAACCGATATTAAACCAATAGAGACAAATTTTGATAAAAAAGAAGAAAATTTCAACAGCGCAAAAATCTTAAAACCGTTAGCTTTCTTAAGCAGCGCAACAATTATAGGGGTTGTTTTAATCAGTATGTTATTAAAAGGTTATTCTAAAAAACTTTTAAACAAAGCTGATTTAATTCAACCCGAAGATCTTGCGCGTAATATGAATATAGTTGAAGAGCCTGAATTTGCAATGTTTAGAGCACTGAGAGACCCAAATAAAAAGAATATTTTAGGATTATTAGGGGTAGGTTTAATGTCAGGGTTTACTTTGGGGGCTAAAAATTTTGTTGACGGATATAAAGAAATCTGGATTAAAAAACAGGAATGCGACATAAACAGAAACTTTCAAAAAGAGTTAATAGATGTTGAAACAAAAGAATTCAGCGGAAAATTAAACGTCGTAAATTCAATTCTAAAAAACAGTTCTGATTATTTTAAAGAAATTTTTTCAAAAAAAGAAACCGCTATCCCCTTTAAAGGTAAAAAAGACGAAAATAAAACTCAAAACAAAAATCAAACCCTAAAAAAAGGAATACTTTTAGCAGGAGGAATCTTAGCTTCCGTTGCTTTAGCATTTTTTACATTTAAAAATTATCAAAAAACAATAAGCAATCTTGATAAATACGAAGAAAAATTTAAAAATAAGTTAATCGATTCCGATAAACTGGAAATTTTTTCCATTGAAGATAAAAAAGAAGCCCTAAAAAGACTAAAAGAAGTCTTAATAAGCACAAAAGCAAGCAATAAAACAATTGAAGAAGATGTAAGAAAAATTAAAAACATAACTCCTCAAGAAATTGAACAATTTATTCAGGAAATTAAAGACGCGCATATATTTTCAAACGCAGATAAAGCAATATACGGAACATCGGGAAAAATTCAATACTATTGCTATATAAACGACAACAGAGGTCATTTATACAACTGGATTTTAAATCCTGAAAATAAATTTAATAAATATTTATTTATAGCACTGAGCGCAATTTCATCAATAGGTTACATTTCAAAATCTGCAACAGACGCAATTAAAAACGTTACGGTTACAAAAGAAAATTCAAAAAGCGAACTGAATTTAAGGAAAAATTTAGTTGAAATTGAAATAGAAAACTTTAAAGCTAAAAAACTAAGCGCAATTAAACCCTTAATCGACGATTTTAACTATAAATTACAACAAGGAAAGAGCAATGAAGAACTGGGACAAATTGCACAAAACATTTTAATCGAAATTAAAAACGGGCCTCCCTACGTTTACGACTAAATATCCAAAAGACTCAAAAGTTCTTTTGTTTTTGATTTATTTTTTTCAATTAACTCAAGTTTTTGCTGTCTTTTAAGAGTTTTTTTAATCCTGTATTCTTCACTTAATGCCAAAGACTTATTTTCAAAAACATCTAAATATACAATTTCTTTAGGTTTATGAGAAATTGTATATTTTGCACCTTTTTTTTCTTTATGTTGAATAAATCTTTTTTTAACATCAAGCGCAATACCCGTATATAGAGTATTATCTTGAGTTAGAATAATGTAGAGATAATATTTCATCCAAAACTTTCAATATTTCTTTTCTTGTTTCCAATCTTACCAAAACACTTCTGTACTTTGAACAGTTGCGCTCCTGCGATATATAATAATTATAAAATTTTCTCATAAATTTCACCCCGTTTTTTTCTCCCATAAACTCAATTTCTGAATTTAAATGCTCTTTAAGCATGGAAATTTTTTCTTCAAAAGAGGGAGGGGGCAAAATAACTCCTTTTTTAAAATACTGCTCTATTCTATAAGGCAGGGTAAAATCTCCCATAATACCCCTGCCAACCGATACACCATCAGCATTTGAATCTTTTATGCAATTTTTAACATCTTCTATTGTTTTAATATCCCCGTTTGCAAAAACAGGGATTTTCAATTCTTTTTTCAAAAGTCCTATCTTTTTCCAATCAGCACTTCCCTGATACAACTGCGACCTTGTTCTGGCATGAAGCGTTACAAAATCAGCTCCTGCGGATTCAACGGTTTTTGCAAATTCTATATAATTTTCCTCATTTAAACTCCAGCCTAAACGAAATTTCACACTTAAGGGAAGATTAACCGCCTCTTTTATCGACTGGATTATTTCATAAATTAACTTCGGAGTCCTCATCATGGCACTGCCATCACCCGATACAACAACTTTTTTAACGGGACATCCGCAATTTATATCTATAACATCCGCAAAAGGCGCAACAATTTTAGCCGCCTTTGTCATTTTATCAATCTTATGCCCCACAAGCTGAAAAGAAAGCGGATGCTCAAATTCTTCAAATTGAATAATCCTGGGCTCAGGATTATTACAAAGCATCTCCGATGAAATCATCTCGGTTGTCATCAAACATCCCGAACCAAACTTACGAATAAGCCCCCTAAAAACCCTATCCGTAACCCCCGCCAACGGCGCCTGAATCACCTTAATATCCTTAATATCAAAACTTTTGTTCATTTTTAATTCACAAGTTTAAAGATTTTGTTGCAGATTTGGAAGGTTTGTTCGCATTCGTTTAAGGGGAGCATGTTGTCGCCGTCGCATAGGGCATGGTCGGGGTCGGGGTGAATTTCGAAAAACAGGCATTTGGCACCTGCTGCAATTGCCGATTTTGCCAAAAGGGAGACGAATCTCCTTTCGCCTGAAGAGCTTTCACCGTGTCCTCCGGGGATTTGAACGCTATGTGTAGCATCAAACACTAAAGGATAACCGAGTTCATCTTGAATTATTTGAATTCCTCTCATATCAACAACAAGGTTGTTGTAACCAAAGCTTGTTCCGCGTTCGGTTATTAATACTTTGTCATTCCCCGAATCAATTACTTTTTGTGCAATTGATTTCATTTGATAGGGAGATAGGAATTGCCCTTTTTTGATATTAACGATTTTATTTGTTTTAGCGGCAGCAACAAGTAAGTCTGTTTGTCTGCATAAAAATGCAGGGATTTGAATAACATCAGCTACATCCGCAACAATTTTTGCCTGGGATGATTCGTGGATATCCGTAACTATCGGGACATTCAGTTCTTTTTTTATTTTTGATAAAATTTTAAGTCCGCGCTCTAAGCCTAAACCTCTGTATGATTTTAAAGATGAGCGGTTTGCTTTATCGAATGATGTTTTAAAAATAAAATTAATATCCAGCCTTTTTGTAATTTCTATTAATTTTTCAGCTGTTGTAAAGCAGATTTCTTCGCTTTCCATAGCGCATGGGCCTGCAAATACGGTAAGTTTATCTTTTCCTATTTCAAAATTGTTAAGTGTTAGAGTTTTCATAAATTTTATTATATAATATAAATTAATATTAGGGAAGTGAGGATTTTTTATGTGCGCAGCCACAGTTGAAGTTGATGAAAAAGCCATCCGTGAAGGAAAAAACAAAGCCTTAAAAATGGCACTTGATAAAATTGAAAAAGATTTCGGAAAAGGATCCATCATGCGTCTTGGGGATAAAACAAGCGTTGATTGCGAATGTATCCCGACAGGCGCTTTGGCGCTTGATATAGCGCTTGGAATCGGAGGAGTTCCGAGAGGAAGAATAATAGAAATATACGGCCCTGAATCATCGGGTAAAACAACCCTTGCACAGCATATTGTAGCTAATTGCCAAAAAAAGGGCGGAATTGCAGCCTATATTGATGCTGAGCATGCGCTTGATCCTGAGTATGCTAAAAATGTCGGGGTTGATATTGATCAATTATTGATTTCGCAGCCTGATACGGGTGAACAGGCGCTTGAAATAACGGAAGAGCTTGTGCGCTCGGGCGCTATAGATATTATTGTAATTGATTCCGTTGCCGCACTTGTTCCTAAAGCGGAAATTGAAAAAGCCATGGAAGATCAGCAAATGGGGCTTCAGGCTCGTTTGATGTCAAAAGCTTTAAGAAAATTAACTGCAGTTGTCGGAAAAACAAATACGACCGTTATTTTTATTAACCAATTAAGGCAAAAAATCGGAATAATGTTTGGAAATCCCGAAACAACAACAGGCGGAAATGCGCTTAAATATTACGCTTCGGTTCGTCTTGACATAAGAAGATGTGATAGTGTTAAAAATAAAGATAATGAAGATATAGGAAACAGAGTCCGTGTTAAAGTAGCTAAAAATAAAGTGGCTCCGCCTTTTAAGGTGGCTGAATTTGATATTATTTACGGTAAAGGTATTTGTGCTTTAGGTAATATAATTGATGTTGCGGTTAATTTTGATATCATTAAAAAAGCAGGCGCATGGTTTAGCTATAATGATGAAAAATTAGGACAGGGAAGGGAAAAGGCAAAAGAATTTTTAGAACAAAACCCTGAAATCTTAAAAGAAATTGAAACAAAAGTAAGAGAAAGAATTGCTTCTAAAAATAAACCTCAAACCCAAGCGCAGACTGAAAAAGAAGAAAAGGTTGAAGAAAAATAGATGAAAGGTATTATCCTTGCAGCAGGCGCAGGTTCAAGGCTTTACCCTGCAAGCCTGCCTATATCTAAAATTTTACTTCCGGTTTATGATAAACCCATGATTTATTATCCGATTACAACGCTTTTATTGGCGGGGATTAAGGATATTTTAATTATTACGAGTCCCAGAGACATTGAAAATTTCAAAAATGTTTTAGGGGATGGCAGTGAAATTGGCGTAAAATTTTCATACGCACTGCAAAAAGTTCCAAAAGGAATAGCCGAGAGCTTTTTGATAGCTGAAGATTTTATTGAGGATAAACCTGTTGCTTTAATTTTAGGGGATAATATTTTCCATGGTTTTGGTTTTTCTTCCATGCTTAAAGAAGTTTCAACAAGAAAACAAGGAGCAACAATATTCGGTTATCAGGTTCAAGACCCTGAAAGATTCGGAGTTGTCGAATTTGATAAAAACAATAAAGCTGTTTCTCTTGAAGAAAAACCGCTTAATCCAAAATCCAATTATGCGGTTACGGGGCTTTATTTTTACGATAACAATGTTGTTGAATATGCTAAAACCCTTAAACCTTCAGCAAGAGGAGAACTTGAAATTACGGATTTAAATAAAATTTATCTTGAAAAAAATAATTTAAAAGTTGAAATTTTAGGGCGCGGTTTTGCCTGGCTTGATACGGGAACTTTTGAGAGTTTATTGCAGGCGGCTAATTTTGTTCAATCCATGGAAATAAATACTGGAATGAAAATAGCTGCAATTGAAGAAGTATCATGCCGCATGGGTAATATTTCGCCTGATAAACTTCTTGAAATATCTAAAAAATATAAACAAAACGGTTATGGAACTTATCTTGAAAAAGTAGCAAAGACTATTTAAAAAGATAAACTAATTGATTCATTTTATTTTCGTCAAAATAAGACCATATATCGTCATAAACAGCTTCATAATAAGCTATAAAATCTTCACAGTCTGCAAGGATTGCGCTTAAAATAATATCTTTAATTAAATCGCTAAGAACTGTAGTTTTAACTCCTGCGATTGGTATTCTTTTATAGCCGTGTGCAGGGCGATATATAGGATTATTTTTAAATAATCCTTCCATAGTATTATTAAGCGCGTGTCTTTTATTTCTATTTTGTTTTAAGCTTTCAGGAAGTGTATCTGAGTTGTTTTCTAAATCCCTTTTTATTTTCATTAAGGTAAAAAGTTTAGCATTTGCCAGTTCATCATCAAGTCTTGCGTGGTTATCAAAATATTTGTTAACGATTTTTTCTGATGTTTTTTGTATTTTTTTATATTCATCATCGGGTTTTTCTTCTTTGTTTGAATATATAATTGCTTCTCCCGAAACAAATTCTTTATCGGGATAATATTTTTTTGCGTATTCTTCTAAATCTTTTCTTATTTGGGAAGGATAAAGATTGTAAGTATATTTTTCTTTATAGCGGGTTTTAAGGCTATTTAAATATTCCCATCCTTTTTTAGTTGCAATTGAAAATTTTTCCTTTGCCCATGGGTTTCTTTTCCAAAATTCATCAAGCGCTTTTTGTTTTTCTTTTGAGATTGTATCGGGTGAAAATAATTCTTCATCATTTAGTTTTTGATTGTATTTTTTCATAAATCTTGAAAGATATTTTTTAACGGTTTTACCTTCTTGTGTTGAGTTCCACGCATGTTTCATTGCAATTGACATTTCTTCTTTGAATTTTGGATTTTCTTCATAGAATTGTTTTTGTCTTTGAGATTGTTCGTAAATTTTTTCGGGGTGTTCTTTAAAATATTGCTTTAGAGAATCCGATATTTTCTTTTTATGTGCTTCGCTTAGTTTTCCTCTTGGAATTACAACCGCTTCTCCTTGAGCTTTTTGGTTTCTTATTTCATGGGCTTCTTTTATTTTTTGAGATAAAATTTCGCAAAAATGCTCATTATAATCCTTATTTGATAATTTTAAAACTATAGCGTAATGTTGGTTCATCAAAGGAATGTTTAATTTCTTCATTGTATGGTAAAGATTTATTTTTTCTCCTTCATTTTTTTCCATGAAATTCGCTAAATCGTTTAAGGAAAAACCTTCTCCCCAGTACAGTTTAATTAAGGATAAGGTTAAATCTTCATCCGATGTAAAAGCATCTAAATTTTCTTCAAAATATTTATCTATGAAACTGCCTTTATTCGCACTAACATCAAAAACAGAAATAACATCACTAAATTCAGGATATTTTTCTTTTAATTCATCAAGTGAATAACAATCTAAGATTTCTTTATATTTATCAAAATGAACATCATAAAGGGTTTTGCTTTTATAAGAATCGTTTTCTGTTTCATTATTTACCATTTTTTCAATATCACAAGGATAATCCGATGAATCAAGATTTCTTTTTACTTCTTTTAAATCAATTGAATATCCTCCGCAAAATGCAAGGTATTGCGAAGTTAAAGGCATAAAAGATTTTATTGTATTTGTGTTTGAAATTCCATTGTTAAAATTGTTTAATTTAATTCTGTTTTTATAATTTATTCTGTTACTGTTTTGATAAAATTTTATATTAGTAATTTCCATAATTTTTCCTTGCCGTTTGATAATTTGTTAAAACATCTGAAAGCAAAAAATTGCCCCAAAAGGTATTGTGTCTTTTTTGTTACATTTGTAAATCTTACTTACATCTTATTTTCTAGTCCTATTGTCTTATTTTTTTAAAAAAACGGTTCATAAATGTTATTTTTGTGATATAATATATTCAAAATGTTAGGTTGTTAGCTTAAATAGGAGGTCGTGTCATGTCTCTTGCCACTCAAAAAAAAGAAGTAGAATCTTCTTTAAAAACAAAATTCAACGATGAATTTCAGCGTTATTTGAAAAAACAATGCTTGAAAACTACCTTCAACGGATTAGAATTAGAAACATTCTCTTGGTACAAAAAAGTTTTAGGGTTAGTTTAAAAAATTTTCAATTTCTTTTGTTCTCAAAGTATTTTTATTAAAACAGCGCTTTTTATTTATGCGCTGTTTTAATTTTTTAATAAACATACTTAATGAAGATTAAAAAATGGTTTTTGTTTTTAGTTGTTATGGTAAAATATTTCTATGGAAGAAAATTATTTGCCGTTGTTTAGAAAATATCGTCCTCAGTCTTTTAAAGATATCGTGGGGCAGGAGAGTCTGGTTAGGGCGCTTTCTAATGCAATTGAATTAAACAGAATTGCAAACGCTTATTTGTTTTGCGGCCCCAGGGGAACAGGTAAAACTTCAAGTGCAAGAATTTTTGCAAAATCCCTAAATTGTATCCACGGCCCGACTCTTGAACCATGCCAGAAATGTCCGAGTTGCGTTGATATTACAAATGCAACAGGACTTGATGTAATTGAAATTGACGCTGCGTCTAACCGCGGTATACAAGATGCCAAAGATTTAATTGCGCAGGTTCAATATGCCCCTATTAACGGAAAATATAAAATTTTTATTATAGATGAAGTTCACATGCTTTCAAATGATGCTTTTAATGCATTGTTAAAAACATTTGAAGAACCTCCGAAAAATGTTATTTTTATTTTAGCTACAACAGAACCGCACAAAGTTCTTGAAACAATTGTTTCAAGATGCCAGAGATTTGATTTAAGAAGAATTACAACCGGAGATATCGTAAAAAGATTAAGAGAAATATCTAATCTTGAAAATATCAAAATCACAGACGATGCGCTTTATACAATCGCAAAAAATGTCTCAGGAGGTTTAAGAGATTCCCTTGCGCTTTTGGATCAGGTAAGTATTTTAGGCGTCAGGGAAGAAATTGATAAAGATTTAATTGAAGAATTACTCGGCAAAATTAATATTGATGTTTTATTAAAACTTTTAAATAACATAGTAAATGAAGATATAGAAAATACGCTATCCTGTATTGAAGAAATTTATTCAAAAGGAAATGAGCCGAGGAATCTGGCTGAAAACTTTATTGAATTTTTAAGAAACGTAATTCTTGTTTTAAGCTCAAAAGAATTTGCAAACATTAAAAATTTCACTACTTTAATTGATGAAGATATTGAAAAAATCAATTCTTATAATTTTAATAAAGATAAAATAATTAAAATCTTGAATACTTTAATTGAATATTATAAAGAAATTAAAGTTTCAACAAACCCGTATTTATGGATGGAGCTTGCATGTATTGCATCTTGCAGGTTGGATTTAATAAATAATAAGACACCTGTTCAAATAAACACTCAAACACCACCTCAAAATAAAAACCAAAAAGCAATAGCGCTTGATATTCAAGCTCCGATAACAAAAACCATAGAACCCGAAAAACCGAGAGAAAATATTGCACAAAATGTGCAAACAATAAAGGAAATAAAACCGCAAATAAATGATGAAATCGCTAAAAATCAAGACGGAGCAGAAATTTGGCTTAATGTAATTCAAGCAATTCCATCCCTTCCGATAAAAGCTCTCTATAGCGGAGTGGCAAAACTTGTCAAAGTTGAAAATCAAAAAATTACTCTGGGTTTCACCCATGAAAACGCGCTAAACCAGGCAAAATCGCCAAACAAATTAGATGTTTTAAATTCAACCGTTGAATCCCTTTACCCGGGTTTCAGTGTTGAATTTATTAAAATAACACCCGACACAAAAGTAATTGAGCTAAAACCCGAGATTGCTCCAAAACCGCAATATCAGCCTCAAAAACAATCTTATATTCCTCAAAAGGAAATGCAAAACAGTGAAAACGATTTAAAACAAGAAACCGTTAAAAATGATGAAAAAGATGAAGATAATTCAAATTTAAATCAGGAAAAAAAACACTATAGCCAAAAAGTTCAGGATATGATAGAACAATTCAGCGGCAGAATCATAGAAGATTAGTTTTATTCTCTTGAAAATACTTCAATTAACAAAGAATCTTTCGTCTTAATCGGGTTAAAATATGCGCATGAAGCTACCATAGCAGCGTTATCCGTACAGTATTTAAGTTCCGGATAATGAGTTATATAGCCTTCATTTTTAAGTTCGTTTAATCTTTTTCTTAATTCACTGTTAGCTGCAACCCCTCCTGCAAGGGCAATTTTTTTAACCGAAAGCTTGCGCGCAAGATTTTTTGTTTTTTCAATTAAAGTATCCGCTATAACATATTGAAAACTTGCAGCTATGTCTTTTTTGGGGATATTATCTTTATCAAATTTTTTAACTTCGCGAAGAACTGCCGTTTTTAGCCCTGAAAAAGAAAATTCATCCTCGCCTACTTTTGCTTTTGGAAAATTGAACGCTTTATTATTCCCTTCTTGAGCTAATTTATCCAATAAAACTCCGCCGGGGTAGGGGATTGAACATAGTCTTGCTACTTTATCATAAACTTCTCCGACTGCATCATCCATAGTTTGAGCTATTATTTGCTGGTTTTCATAGTCTTTAACACAGATAACCTGTGTATGACCGCCCGAAACAAGAAGACAAACAAAAGGAGGTTCAAAATCGCTTTCGATAAAATTTGCGCATACATGCGCGCTCAAATGATTAACCCCTAAATAAGGTTTATCATAAATTAAAGATAAAGTTTTTGCCGCGTTTAAACCGACCAACAGACACCCCACAAGCCCCGGGCCTGCGGTTGATGAAAAAGCATCAATTTTACAAGGGTCAATTTGAGCTTGCGAATACGCTTCTTTTATTACAAGATTGATTGAATTTAAATGTTCTCTTGCAGCAACTTCAGGAACAACGCCGCCGAATTTTTCGTGTATTTTTATCTGACTTGAAACAACATTTGCTAATACTTCCCTGCCGTCTTTTACAATAGCGCATGCTGTTTCGTCACAGCTTGATTCAAGACCTAAGATTATCATTTTTACCTTAATTTCTAAAAATTTTTGTTGTAGTTTAATTAACTTTTGCTATAATAATAGCATGAAAAAAAATTTTATAATTTTCTTATTTTTATTATTTACGCTGTTATTTTCACTACCGTTAAATGCTAATGAAACAGAAGAAGCTACAAATTATTACAATCAGGCAATTGATCTTTATAAAGCGGATAGAGTGGATGAATCAATAGAACTTTTTAAAAAGGCTATTGAATTAAATCCTGAATTTTATGAAGCAAATTACAATCTTGCACAGATTTTAATGTCTTTAAATAAAAATGAAGAAGCATATAAAGCCTTAGAACAGGTTGTAAAATTAAAACCCGACGATTGGGAGTCTTTATATAACATAGGAAAAGTTCAATACAACAGAGGCTACCTTGCAAGCTCGTACGGTTATTTGAAAAAAATAGACAAAAAAGCTCCTCAATATGAATCTGCCGAACTTTTAATGGATAAAATCGAAAAAAGACAGGAAGAGCTTAATTTAGAAGCAATAATAAAAGAACACAAAAACGAAACAGATGCCCAAGGAAAAACCAAAGGCGTGGAAATTGAACAATATGATGCGCCCTCAGGCATTGCAGTTGATTCAAGAGGTAATATTTATACTGCAAGTTATAGCGATAACGCTGTTTATAAAATCAGTATCTACGGACAAAAAACAACTTTTTCAAAATCCGTCTTAATTAAAGGCCCGATAGGTATTGCAATAGACAGACAAGATAATGTTTATATTGCAAATTACGGAGCAAACAATATAGTTAAAATAAACTCTCAAGGTCTTTCAAGTGTTTATGCCGACATACAAAAACCGTACTGCATTACTTATGATTCTATCCATAACAGACTGTATGTAACCGAACAAAACACCAATAAAGTAGTAAAATTTGATTTATAATTATGGAATATACTAAGCCGCTTGCAAAATTAATCGAATGTTTTCAAAAATTGCCTTCAATCGGGCCTAAAACCGCAACAAGGCTGGCGCTTCATGTTATAAAAATGCCTTTAAGTAATGTTTCTGAATTTGCAGATGCGCTCATGGATGCTAAAACAAAAATAACCTACTGCGAAAATTGTTTTAATATTTCCTGCTCAAGCCCTTGTGAAATATGTTCGGATCATACAAGAAACAAAAAAATAATTTGCGTTGTAAGTGAAACAAAAGATTTAATGGCAATTGAGAAAACAAACGAATACCACGGACTCTATCATGTTCTTCAAGGGTTAATTTCTCCGATAGACGGCATCGGGGTTGATGATATAAGAATAAAAGAATTATTATACAGAATTAATCAAAACGATATCGAAGAAGTTATTTTGGCCTTGAATCCTTCCGTTGAAGGAGAAGCAACCGCAATGTATTTAAATAAACTTTTAAAACCTTTTAATATTAAAATAACAAGAATAGCTTTCGGGCTTCCAATGGGTTCAGAGCTTGAATATGCCGATGAAATGACACTGGCGCGTGCTCTTGAAGGAAGGGTGGAAATAGAATAGAAATAAAACTTAAACTTTTCAAAAATTTCATTAACAAAAAACAATGTTTAGATTATAATAACTTGTATGAAAAGTATTAAAAAATCATCAAAATTTAATAAAATAAAATAAAAAGGAAGGTCGTTTCGCCTTCCTTTTTTTGATATAAAGGCAAAAATGAAAAAAGATTACAAAGGAAAAATAGAATTAATTGAAAATATAGCGCTTGATACTTATAAAATGGTTATTTTATCAGATTTAAGATGGGCAAACCCTGCGCAGTTTATTTCAATATTGTGCGGCAATAAAACCATGCGCCGTCCTTTTAGCATAAGCGATTTTGAAAAAAAAGAAAAAGAAAGCTTAACTACAATTCTATTTAAACTTAAAGGAGAAGGAACAAGCTACCTTAAAAATTTAAAAAAAGGAGATGAAATTGATTTTCTGGCTCCTTTAGGGAACGGTTTTAAAATTGAAAACAAAAAATCATTACTAATAGGCGCCGGTATAGGAATTGCGCCTATGCTGTTTTTAAAAAAAGAATTAAATGAAAAAAATATAGAAAACTTTTTAATTTCAGGTTTTAAAAATGAAAATGAAATTATAAAAGGAAGTGATAAAACCGTTATCGGCGGTTCTGTCATGGATAATATCGAAGAATTGATTAAGGAAAAAAATATCGAGCTTATATATGCCTGCGGGCCTAAGGTAGTTTTAAAGATGGTTGATGAACTTTCAACAAAATTAAACACCCCTTCACAGCTTGCACTTGAAAAAGTTATGGCATGCTCAATCGGCGTTTGCAGAGGATGTGTTATAAAATTAATTCGCAACAACAAAATTCAAAATTATTCTGTTTGTAAAGACGGGCCTGTGTTTTTCGGGGGTGAAATAATATGGGAATAGAAAAGTTAAAAACGGTTTTAAAAAACGAAAAAACAAATAACACCCTGATTTTAAAAACCCCGATTATAGGAGCATCTGGAACTTACGGATACAATATCGAATATGCGGATTTTATTAATTTAGATTACTTAGGCGCAATTTCAACAAAAGGAATAACACTAGAATCACGATTAGGAAACGACGGAGACAGAATTTTTGAAGTTCAGGGAGGCATGATTAACCGTATCGGGCTTGAAAATGTCGGAATTGAAAACTTTATAAAAGAAAAATTACCTGTTTTAAAAGAAAAAAAGATTGATTTTTTATTAAATATAGCGGGTAATACAATTGAAGATTATGAAAAACTTGCGCTTATTGCTTCTCAAAATGAAATAAAAGCGCTTGAAGTAAATGTTTCATGTCCCAATGTCAAACAAGGATGTTTAGAATTCGGGCTAAACCCTGAAAGTTTATTTTCTCTTACATCTAAAATAAGAAAAAATTACAAAGGATTTTTAATTGTAAAATTATCTCCAAACACCTCTGATATTAAATCTCTTGCAATGGCAGCAGAATCAGGCGGCGCCGATTGTATAAGCGCAATAAATACCCTAAGAGGATTAGGAGTTGATATTAAATATATCGGAAATAAATTTATCAAAAAAATGGTTCAAGGGGGACTATCGGGTTCTTGTATTAAACCTGTTGCACTTTATATGGTAAATCAAATTAAAAATGCCGTTAAAATCCCTGTTATTGCCATGGGCGGGATTTGTAAATTAAGCGATTTATTTGAATTTATTTTAGCGGGTGCAGATGCTTTTCAAATCGGAACCGCAAATTTTCAAACTCCTTCAATTTGTACTTCTTTGGCTTTAGAATTGTGCGAATTTATGGAAAAAAATAATTTTTATGATTTTGAAACTTTAAAAGGAGCAATACTTAATGGATAATATTGATGTAAAAGAACTTTTAATTAAATACGAAGGACTTTTATCGGGGCATTTTTGCCTTACTTCAGGACTGCATTCCGATACATATTTTCAATGTGCAAAATTATACCAGTATCCCGATGTTGTTGAAAAATTAGCATACAAATTAGCAAAAAAATTGGAAGAAATAGACTTTGATACAATTGTAGCTCCCGCAATAGGCGCTGTTATATTCGGTTATGAAGTTGCGCGTCAAGCAAAAAAAAGAAACCTTTTTGTCGAGCGAAAAGATAATATAATGCAATTAAGACGCGGCTATAAAATCGAAAAGGGAGAAAGAATAGTTATTATTGAAGATGTAATAACAACAGCACGTACTGTTTTTGAAACAAAAGAAGCACTAAAGGAATTTGATTGCGAAATAAAAGGAGTAGGCTGTATTGTAGACAGGACTCAAGGTAAACTTGACAGCGAATTTAAAATTTATTCCCTTTTAAAATCAAGCCCTGTTACTTATGAAGCCAAGGATTGTCCTTTATGCAAAAAAGGTATTGAACTTGTTAAACCGGGGAGCAGAAAATAATGAAACATTTACTGGATATTAAAAGTTTATCAAACGATGAAATCAATCAAATTTATTTTCGCGCAAACGAGTTTGAAAAAGGAATAAGAAAATCAAACCATCTAAACGCCCACATTGTAAATATGTTTTTTGAAAATTCAACAAGAACAAAAATGTCTTTTGAAATGGCGTCAAATAAAATCCATGCAAATAAATACGATTTTTGCGCAAATTCATCTTCAATATCAAAAGGAGAAGAAATTTTTGACACGATAAATAATCTGTGCGCAATCGGGATGAATCTTGTTATTTTAAGACACAGCGATGATGATTTAATTTTTGAACTCAGCAAAAAGAAATATTTTCAAGATATTTCTTTTGTCAACGCGGGAAGCGGCAAAAGCGCTCACCCCACGCAAGCGCTTCTTGATTTTTATACACTTAAAAAACACTTCATGGATTTAAAAGGTAAAACCGTAACAATAGTCGGAGATATTGCACATTCGCGCGTTGCAAAATCGGATATTGAAATATTTAAAAAAGCCAATATGAATATAAGATGTTTAAGCGACGATATTTTCATGGGCGAAAAAATTGAAGGAGTTGAATATTTTAACTCTCTTAAAGAGGCTTTTGAAGAAGCCGATATTATTATGCCTTTAAGAATCCAAAAAGAAAGAATTGAAGAAAAGATTAACTTTAGTGAATATATTGAGAAATTTCAAATTACGAAAGAAAATCTTCCCTATGCTGCAGTTTTAATGCATCCGGGGCCGATAAACCGTGATATTGAAATTAGAAGCGATGTTTTAGAAACACAAAATGCACGCACTATTCTAAATCAGGCAAGAAACGGCGTATTTGTCAGAATGGCGGTATTAGATATGATTTTATCTTCTCAGGGATATTAAAATGATTAAAGAAAAAAATTACAAAATCACAACCATACCTTCATTTATAGATATGCATGTGCATTTTAGAGAACCCGGTTTTGAATATAAAGAAACAATAGAAACAGGGATAAAAGCAGCCAGAGCGGGAGGCTTTTTGGGGGTTTGCACAATGCCTAATACCAACCCTGTTGCTGACAATGTTAAAGTGATTAAAGAGATTTTATCAAAAGCAAAAAAATATCATTTTGACATATATCCCGTTGCAGCAGTTACAAAAAATTTAAATTCAGGGGAACTTGTTAACTTTAAAGAATTAAAACAAGCAGGTGCCATAGCTTTTTCAAATGACGGCTTGCCTATTTTAGATAAAGATGTATTTTTGGAAGCACTGAAAAGCGAAGAATTGATTTTATCTCATTGCGAAGATGAAACAAACGAAATAAACTGGCAGATTGAATTATTCGAACGTGTAATAAAATCAGGCTTTTGCCCGAGACTGCATTTTTGTCATGTATCAAAAAAAGAAAGCGTCGAATTAATAAGAAAAGCAAAGCGCAAAGGCTTGAAAAACTTGAGCGCAGAGACTGCTCCTCATTATTTTACTTTTACAAAAAACGATATTGATAATACGGGAACTTTTAAAATGAATCCTCCTTTAGGAGATGAAGCGGATAAAAGAGCAATTATGGACGGGCTTTTTGACAATACCATTGATGTTATTGCAACAGACCATGCCCCGCATTCCAATGCCGAAAAATTGTCTCCTTACAGTGAAGCTCCAAACGGAATAACAGGCTTAGAAACAGCGTTTTCACTATCTTATGAACTTTTGGGACTTGACAAAACCTTAGAAAAATTAGCCTATAACCCGAGAAAAATCTTAAAAATCCACAACACAAAAATGATAAAAGCAGCCCTTGACGAACAATGGCTTGTGGCACCTACTTTATTTAAAACAAAATGCAAGGTATCTCCATATAAAGGCATGAAATTAAAAGGAAGAATTATTTATGAACAATGAAGAAATCAAAAAAAAGCTGGTTTTAGCGCTTGATGTTGAAGAAATTGACGAAGCAAAAAAATTAGTTGATGAATTGGGTGAATATATAGGAACTTTTAAAGTAGGTCTGCAATTGTTTTGCGGATACGGGCTTGAGATTATAAATTATATAAAAGAAAAAAATTCAAATTTCTTTTTAGATGTTAAACTGCACGATATTCCAAACACTGTTGAAAAAGCTTCTTATAACATCATAAAAAACGGAGCAAATTTCTTTAATGTCCACGCAACAGGCGGGATTGAAATGATGCGCTCGGCAAAAAAAGGTGCTCTTGAAGCCGCTCAAAAATATAATAAACAAGCCCCTTTAATTTTAGCGGTTACAATTTTAACAAGTATAAATGAAAATATTTTAGAAAAAGAACTTTTAAACAAAAACAGTGTGGAAAATATGGTCTTACAGCTTGCTAAAAACGCTAAAGAAGCAGGTTTAGACGGTGTAGTCGCATCAGCCCATGAACTAAAAATTATAAAAAAAGAACTGGGAGAAGATTTTATTGTCCTAACTCCTGGTATAAGACCCTTATGGTCATCTAAAAACGATCAAAAAAGAATAGCAACACCCTCAAGTGCTATTAATGACGGAGCGGATTATATAGTTTTAGGAAGAGCAATAACAAAAAGCGAAGATAAAATTGAAGCAATAAAAAAAGTTTATGAAGAAATAAAAGAATTATAAAAGAAAAGGAAATAAAAATGGGTACATTGATACTTCAGGACGGAAGCGTTATAAAAGGAGAATCAAAAGGTGCAATAGGAGGCTATGAAGGTGAAATCGTTTTTAATACTTCCATGGCAGGTTATCAGGAAATTTTAACCGATCCTTCTTATGCTAAACAAATTGTTGTTATGACATATCCCGAAATTGGAAATTACGGTATAAACGATTTTGATTTTGAATCAAAAAAACCGCAGATGCTTGGTATGATTGCAAAAGATTTCTGTAATCAAGAAAGCCACTATTTATCTCAAAAGAATATTTCAGAGTACTTTAAGGAAAATAACATAATAGCTCTTGATAATATCGATACCCGCTCGCTTGTAGAAAAAATAAGAGAAGCGGGAACCATGAGCGCTTTTATTACTTCAAACGATGTTGATGAAGAATTTATTAAAGAAAAAATTAAAAAAATACAAAATTTCAAAACTTTACCAACGCTTTTAGATGAAGTAACGTGCGATAAAAGCTATGAATACAATAAAGAAGGCACAATTAACATGGCGTTTATGGATTACGGCGCCAAAGAAGGAATTATTGAGTCTTTGGCAAAAAGAGGATGTAAAATAACCGTATATCCTGCCTCTACCACGGCAAATGAAATTTTATCCTCAAATTACGATGCCGTATTTTTATCAAACGGCCCCGGGGATCCTGCTGATTACAGATTTCAAATTGAAGAAGTTAAAAAAATGATGGGGCAGATTCCGATTTTTGGAATATGCCTGGGTTATCAATTACTTGCACTTGCTGCAGGCGCTGTTACTTATAAATTAAAATACGGACACAGAGGTGCAAATCATCCCGTTATTAATTTAGAAAATAATAAAGTTATGATAACAAGCCAAAATCACGGTTATGCGGTTGATATAAAAGAATTACCCAAAATCATAAGACCGACATATAAAAATTTAAACGATAATACCCTTGAAGGCTTTGAAATTGAGGGGATGAAAGTTTATGCGGTTCAATTCCACCCCGAAGCAAAACCGGGGCCAAACGACGCATCAATTATTTTTGATGAATGGATAAATATTTTAAATAAAAAAACAAACAGAATTAACGAGGTAAGAAATGAAAAATAAATCTCTTAAAAAAATTCTTGTAATAGGCTCAGGTCCGATTGTAATCGGACAGGCAGCGGAATTTGATTACGCAGGCGTTCAGGCATGTCGTGCTTTAAGCGAAGAAAATATAGAAGTAGTCCTTGTTAATTCTAATCCGGCTACTATTATGACGGATGAACAAATAGCATCCAAAGTATATATTGAACCTTTAACCGTTGAATGTTTAAGAGAAGTAATTAAAAAAGAGCGTCCGCAAGGTTTAATTGCTACTCTTGGCGGACAAACCGCTCTTAATTTAGCCTGTGAATTAGATAAAGCAGGCGTTTTAGAAGAATTCAACGTAAAAATTTTAGGAACGGATATTAATTCAATAAGACAGGCAGAAGACAGAGAACTGTTTAAAAAATTAATGCAGGATATAGGTGAACCTATTCCTGAAAGCGAAATCGTTTCAAGTTATGAAGAAGCACTGAAATTCAGCGAAAGAATAGGTTTTCCGATTATTATAAGACCTGCTTTCACTTTAGGCGGTTCAGGCGGCGGTATTGCAAGAAATAAAGAAGAATATGAACAAATAGTCTATACAGGACTTTCTCAATCGCCAATTAATCAAGTACTTGTTGAAAAATCAATAGCAGGCTTTAAAGAAATAGAATATGAAGTTTTAAGAGACGCAAACGATACCTGTATAATTATTTGTAATATGGAAAATATTGACCCGATAGGTATCCACACGGGCGACAGCTTTGTTGTAGCTCCGAGTCAGACATTGACAAATAACGAATTTCAAATGCTGCGCTCAAGCGCAATTAAAATCATAAGAGCGCTTAAAATCGAAGGCGGGTGCAACGTTCAATTTGCGCTTGATACTAAATCAAATCAATACTACGTAATTGAAGTAAACCCCAGAGTCTCGCGCTCATCCGCACTTGCATCCAAAGCAACGGGATACCCAATTGCAAAAATGTCTACAAAAATTGCCATAGGATATAATCTATCCGAAATCAAAAATTCAATAACGGGAACAACGGCAGCGTTTGAACCGGCTCTTGACTATGTTGTCGTCAAAATTCCAAAATGGCCTTTTGACAAATTTTCAACAGGCGATAGAATTTTAGGCACCAAAATGAAAGCAACGGGCGAGATTATGGCTATCGGAAGAACATTTAATTCCGCATTCAAAAAAGCCGTCGCTTCACTTGAGGAACGTTATTTAGGACTTTTGCACAGAGGTTTTGACAAATTAAAAAATGAAGAGCTTTTAAAAGAACTGTATATTCAAGACGACAGAAGAATTTTCAGACTTGCCCAGGCCATAAATAACGGAATTGAGATTGATGAATTGTGTAAAATTACAAAAATCGACAAATGGTTTGTAGCTAAAATTAAAGAAATTGTCGAGATAGAAAATTTACTTATAAATTCAAAACTCGATAAAGAACTATACATAAAAGCCAAAGAAATGGGCTTTTTAGATGAAGAAATATCGAGATTTTCATCAACACCCGAACATATTTTAAAAGAATATAATGTTGATGCATCATTTAAAATTGTTGACACCTGCGCTGCAGAATTCAGTGCAAAAACTCCGTATTTTTATTCAACATACAATGAAGAATGCGAACTCAAAAAATACAAAGATGAATCAAAAGAAAATATTGTCGTACTTGGTTCAGGGCCGATTAGAATAGGTCAGGGTATTGAATTTGACTACTGTTCCGTCCATGCGGCACTTGAGATAAGAAATCAAGGCTATGAATCGGTTATGATAAATTCTAACCCGGAAACACTATCAACCGATTTCGATATTGCGACAAGGCTTTATTTTGAGCCTATGAATATCGAAAACGTTATGAATATTATAAAAAAAGAAAATCCCAAAGGCGTTCTTGTCCAATTCGGAGGTCAAACCGCCATTAACCTTGCAGAAAAACTGGATGAACTCGGAATTAAAATCCTCGGTACAAGCTTAAAAAGCATAAATGCAACTGAAGACAGGAAAGTTTTTGAAAAACTTTTAAAAGAATTAAATATAGCACAGCCCAAAGGAGTTGCCGTAACAAATGCTACACAGGCACTAAATGCAGTTAAAGAATTAGGATACCCCGTTTTAGTCCGCCCGAGTTACGTAATCGGCGGCAGAGGCATGCAGGTTGTATATAACGATGATGAATTATTGACATATATCAACGAAGCATTTAAATTTTCAAACGAACACCCTGTTTTAATAGATCAATACCTTGAAGGACAGGAAGTTGAACTTGATGCCATAAGCGACGGCAGAGACATTTTAATCCCGGGTATTTGCGAACATATCGAACGCGCCGGGGTGCATTCAGGCGATTCAATGAGCATTTATCCAAGCCAGAATATTTCAAGAAAAAATGAAAAAATTCTTGTAAAATACGCAACTCAAATCGCAAGAAAATTAAATATTAAAGGTTTAATGAACATTCAATTCATCATAAAAGATGATAAAGTATACGTTATCGAAGTTAACCCGAGAGCCTCAAGAACGGTTCCCATAATGAGTAAAGTTACGGGAATCCCCATGGTTAAAATCGCAATCCGCGCAATTTTGGGTAAATCAATAAGACGCTCAGGGTATGGCGTTGGTTTATACAAAAAATCAAACCTTGTAAGCGTCAAAATGCCCGTATTCTCTTGGCAAAAATTAAACAGAATAGATCCTGCCCTTGCTCCTGAAATGAAATCTACAGGCGAGGTTTTAGGAATAGATAAAACTTACAAAAAAGCCCTATACAAAGCATTTTTAGCAGGCGGCTACAAATTTTCAAATTCAAAACAAAGGGTTCTTGTTTCTCTAAACGATCACTGTAAACAACAGGCACTTCCCATGGTTAAAAAATTGTTCAAACAGGGATTTTTCATCATGGCAACCTGGGGAACACACAAATTCCTTGAAAAGAACGGAATTCCATCTAAAATGATAGAAAAATTCATGATTGATAAACTTCAAAAACGTATGAAAAACGGACGCTTGAGCTTTATTATAAACACACCGACAACAGGCAAAAATTCTCAAAACGCAGGCTTTCAAATAAGAACAATAGCACAAATCTACGGCGTCCCAAGCTTCACCTCAATCGACACCGCCAACGCCTTCCTAAAAGCCTACCGCGTCTACGACAAATCCCCCCACCTAGACTACGACACAATCACAAACTACAGAAAAAAGAAATTGATGGATATATTTAAATAATAAATAGGCACTACATTATGTAGTGCCTATTTATTATACTTTATACTTTATAATTAATCATCCAAAGCGTCTACGCCCGGTAGGATTTTGCCTTCTATGAATTCAAGGGAGGCGCCGCCGCCGGTGGAGACGTGGGTGAAATCGGAGGCGTTGCAGAATTTTTTAGCGGCGCTTACGGAATCTCCGCCGCCGATTACTGATGTTGCTCCGTTTTTGGTTGCTTCTACAACTGCATTTAGAACAGCTTTTGTACCTTGAGCGAATTTAGGATTTTCAAAAGCACCGACAGGACCGTTCATTAATATTGTTTTGGAAGTTTTGATAACTTCTTCGAAAGCTTTTTGGGTTTCAGGGCCTGCATCAACTCCTTCAAAGCCGTCGGGGATATTGTTTACAGGAACTACTTTATTTTCGCCGTTTCCTGAAAAATCGTTTGTTGCTAAAACATCCGTAGCTAGAACCAGTTTAACGCCTTTTGCTTTAGCTTTTGCTTCAATTGCGCGTGCTGTATCCATTTGATCATCTTCGCAGATTGAATTACCGATTTTACCTCCGTTTGCTTTAACGAAGGTATATGCCATACCGCCGCCTATGATTAGGTTATCAACTTTGTCGATTAAATTTTCCAAAACGCCGATTTTTGTTGAAACTTTAGCGCCGCCGACAATTGCCGTAAAAGGATGAGAAGGATTATTTAAAGCGTTGCCTAAGCATCTTAATTCTTTTTCCATTAAAAGGCCTGAAACGGCAGGTTTTAGAATCATCGCAAGTTTAGCGGTTGAGGTGTGTTTTCTGTGGGCTGCGCCGAATGCGTCGTTTACGTAGAAATCACCCAATTTTGCAAGTTCTTTTGCAAATGTCATATCGTCATCTTTTGCTTCTTCTGCTTTATAGAATCTGATATTTTCAAGAAGTGCAACCTGGCCGTCTTTTAGTGCTTCCAATTCTTTATCTGCACCTTGCCCTACAAGAGATTTAACAAATAAAACATCTTCTCCTAAAAGTTTAGATAAATATTTTGCAACGGGTTCTAAGCTGAATTCCGGTTTAACTTCGCCTTTCGGGCGTCCAAGGTGGGCCATTAAGATAACTTTAGCTCCTTTATCTTTTAGATAATTAACCGTTGGTAAAATTGCCTGAATTCTGGTATCATCCGTTACGTTATGGTTTTCATCAAGAGGAACATTAACATCTACGCGGACTAATGCGCGTTTTCCTTTGATGTCCCCTAAATCTTTAATGGATTTTTTCATATCTAAACTCCTTATTAAAATGGTTTAACAAGGTAATTTTAAACTAAAGAAAAATATTGTTCAATAAGTAATTGATATTTAGCAAATTGCCGATTTGTTTCTTAGTTTTATTTTGATTGCAAAAAGTGTAATAATTTTATGCTCTTTATTTATTGTATCTCTTATTGAAAATATTGATTTTAAATTAAATTTATTATAAAAATTATCGCTGAATAATTTATACTGGTTTTTTGTAAGCAGTTTATTTTTTAAGTATAAAAGAAATTCTTCCTGTTCTTTTTTTAAATTGTTATATTCCGCTCCGCATACAAGAACAATGTAGTTACTGAATTGGGTATTTAATTTTTCTTTTAAATCAAGTTCTTTAAGTAAGTTATCTATTTCTTTAATTAATTTTTCGATTGGGATGTGAGAATATAAATAATATTCTCTTGTTCTTTTGTATTTTCTGTAATTATAAAAACTTTTGGCGCAGTAATAATTATTCTTGCTTAGTAATCTAACTTTTATTGAAAATAAATTATCCTCTTTCATTTTATAGTTTGAAAATCTTATATTGTTATCTAAAATAAATTGCCTTTTATAAATTTTATTCCATGCGTAGTTTGGAATTCCTATAAGATAATATTTCTTTATGTCTTTTGAAGAAAATTTCGCATCCTGTTTTAAAATTTTTTTTAAAGTGTAATCAAGAAAAAATTTTTTTGTTTCTTCAAAATAAACTTTATAATCGCAATAAACAACATCACAGTTATTTTCTTTTGCTTTTTGATACATATATTCAAACATATTATCTTCAACCCAATCATCCGGATCAACAAAAGCAATATATTCTCCTTTTGAAATATCAATTGCGCGATTTCTTGCGCTTCCCTGACCTTGATTGTTTTGATTAATGATTATTATTCTTTCGTCTTTTGTCTTATAGTGTTTCAAAATTTCAAAAGAATTATCGCTTGAACCGTCATTTACGCATATTATTTCTATTTCCCTTAATGTCTGTTTTAATAAAGAATCAAGACACTGGCTTAAATATTGCCCTGCATTATATACGGGTATGATTATTGAAATTTTACAAGTAGTGTTTAGTGGCATTAATTTAATATTCTCTTTGTGTATAATTTATTGAAATAATAACATAATGTATTCTAAAAGTGAATACAATTTATAATATAAAATTAAATATATATAAAACCATTTTATTTAAATACAATTATATTTAATTATGAAAGATTTCAAACCTTTAAAACAGGAAAAAACGGTAATAAGCATAAGATTAGATATAGATTTACTAAAATCAATAGATGAAGTTTCATCTAAAGTTGACATAAGCAGAAATGAGCTTATTGTTCAGTGTATTGAATATGCCCTAAACAATTATAAAGAATAGTTATTCGTATCTTAGAGCATCTATCGGGTTTAACAGGGAAGCTTTATGGGCGGGGTAATAACCGAAACCTATCCCGACAAGCCCGGAAAAGCAGAAAGAAAGAAGAATCGGCGGGATAGTTATTAAAATTTTTGTGTTAAAAATAACACCAACTAAAAGTGCTATTATAATTCCCGCTATAATTCCTATAATTCCGCCTATTAAAGATAAAACAAGGGCTTCTATTAAAAATTGTATTCTTATATCATGCGCTCTTGCTCCGATTGCCATACGGATTCCTATTTCTTTCGTGCGTTCCGTTACGGATACAAGCATGATATTCATAATCCCGATACCGCCTACAACAAGCGAAACCGAAGCAATCGAAGCCAATAAAATAGCAAAAGTTTGAACGGTTGATTTCATTCTTTCCTGAAATTCCGCACTGTTTCTGATTTTAAAATCGTCTTCCTGAGTTTTACCAAGATTGTGTCTTGTTCTTAATATTTCTTCGATATCGCTTTGAGCAATGTTTGAATCTTCTAAAGACTTTGCCTTTGCAACAATTTGATTAACGGAACCGGGGAAATCCGTTCCAAAAAGCTTCCTTTGAGCAGTTGTAACGGGTATTAAAATTAAATCATCCTGATCCATGGGCCCTTGTTGACCTTTGGTTTTTAGAGTTCCTATGACTTTAAAAGGAACATTCCCTACTCTTATTGTTTTACCTATGGGGTTAACGTCTCCAAACAGTTCCGTTTCAACCGTTGAACCGATAAGAGCGACTTTTGCGGCGTTTAAGTTATCGTTTATTGAAAAAGAGTGCCCGAGTTCAATTTCATAATTTTTAATGTACAAATATGAATTTGTAACGCCGTATACCGTCGTTTGCCAGTTTTGATTGCCATACATTAACTGGCTTGTAGAATTTACAACAGGGGCAACAGCTTCAATTCCTCTTGCCTGCTTTTGAATTGCTGCGGCATCTTTTAAGCTCAAGGTCGGCTTTGAACCTATACCCATTGAAACACCGCCTGTTTTAGCGGTTGCGGAACGTATGGTTAAAAGGTTAGAACCCATAGATTCCATGTTTTCCTGAACCTGTTTATTGGCTCCCGATCCTATTGCAAGCATAACGATTACCGCTGCAACGCCTATGATAATCCCTAATGAAGTCAAAGCAGAGCGCATTTTGTTGACTTTTAGAGAATTGATTGCTATTTTAAATGTTGATTTAAAATCTATCATATATTTATGTTTCTCTTGTTTTTTGTTTTAACCAGTCTTCCTTTAGTAAATCGGAGACTATCTTTCCGTCTTTAAATTTTATTATTCTTTTTGTATATTCCGCTATATCGGGTTCGTGTGTTACTAAAACTATTGTTTTATTTAACTTTTCGTTTAAATTTACAAAAAATTCCATAACATCAATACTTGTTTTGGTATCTAAGTTACCCGTGGGTTCGTCGGCTAAAATTAAAGGCGCATCGTTTACGATTGCTCTTGCAATTGCAACCCTTTGTTGTTGCCCGCCTGACATTTGAGAAGGCATGTTATTTTCTTTTGAATCAAGACCTACGATTTTAAGCGCTTCTTTAGCTCTTTTATATCTTTCTTCTTCCGCTATTCCTTTATATATCATAGGTAACGCCACATTATCGATAGCGCTTGTTCTTGAAATTAAATTAAATCCTTGAAACACAAAACCTATTTTATTATTTCTGATATCAGATAATTCATCACTGTTAAGAGAAAATACATCAACACCGTCTAAATAATATTCTCCGCTTGTGGGTTTATCGAGTGCCCCTAACATATTCATACAGGTTGATTTGCCTGAACCTGATGCACCCATAATTGCAACAAATTCACCTTTTTCAATAGAAAAAGAAACCCCATGGAGTGCGTAAAAAGTTTCATCTCCCATTTGATATGTTTTAACTGCGTTTCTGACTTCGATAAGTGGCATATTTACTCCTACAGCGGAGGACGGCGCATAGCATTTGCCGCCTTTTTCTTTTGACCTGTCATACCGATTACGACTTTATCTTTTTCTTTAATTTCTTTTGAAATAATCTGAACTTTAGTATCATCGCTTGCTCCGATTTCAACGTTATAGCGTTTTAATCCCGATTTTGTCAAAATCCAGATTCCCTGTTTTTCATATTTTTTGCCGCTTGTTTCGGGAGTAAATTTAAGAGCAATATTTGGAACGCAAAGCGCATCTTTTACTTCATCTGTTATTATTGAAACGTTTGCACTCATGCCCGGGATTGCATAACCTTCGCTATTATCAACGGAAATAATAACGGTATAAGTTACAACATTATTTGTTGTTGTTGAAGCAAGACGAACCTGGGTAACTTTTCCTTTAAATATTTTATCCTGATAGCCGTCAAGAGTGTATTGCGCATCCTGTCCTACTTCAATTTTTCCTATGTCGGCTTCTGAAACGCTTGTTTCAATATGCATTTTTGTTAAATCTTGCGCCACTTCAAACAATGTCGGGGTATTAAAGCTTGCAGCAACCGTCTGGCCGACATCTACCGCCCTTGAAATAACCGTACCGTCAACAGGGGAAGCTATTTTTGAATAGCGTAAATTTGTCAGATTGTTGTTTAAACTTGCACTTGCAGCGTTTACTTCAGCAATAGCGGCATCAAGTTCCGCTTTTGTTTGAAGATAATTTGACTGAGCAAGTTCAACATCGTCTTTTGATACGTAATTTTTCTGATATAAGTGTCTGTAGCGTTCGTAATTGTTCTTTTTATATGCAAGAGTAGCTTTAATTTTAGCATAGGTAGCTTTTGCGTTATTTAATTTAGCGCTTGACTGATCGACATTTGCCTGAAACAAACTGGGATCCAATTCTGCAAGCAAGTCGCCTTTTTTAACCTGGGAGTTGTAATCAACGTATATTTTTGCAACGGTTCCCGATACCTGCGTACCTACCTGAATTGTGTTAATGGGTTTAATTGTTCCCGACGCTTCAACATATTGGGTTATTGTTTCTTTTGTTACTTCTTTTGTGATATATTTAACGGAATTGCTTTTTATTATTATAAATAAAACTATCAAAGCAACAAATGCCGCTATTAGTGCTATTATATATTTTTTCTTCATCTAACCCCCATGGATTTTAACAAAGTTTCTCTTGCTACATTATATTGAAATACCGCATCTACAAAATTCAATTGCGAAGTGTTGTAGTTTGCAAGTGCATCCTGCAATTCAACGTAATTGTTTAAACCGACGCTGTATCTTCCGTCTGCCAATTCAAAATTTTCAAGGGTCGCTTTAACTTTTAAATTCATCAAAGGCACAATCCGCTCAAGTCTTCTCATGTTAATATAATTTGTCTGAACTTCCCAAAATATATCCGATTTGGCGATATTTATATTGTGATATGCAATATCTAAATAAGCTTCCCCTTCTTTTACCTGATAGTGAATACCGTAAGGGTTAATTGAACCTATTCCTATACTTGCACCTAATTGCAGAGGGGAATTGTAATAAGATTCATTTTTTGTATAACCCCAGGTTAATTCTCCGTTTATTTCAGGAGCATATTGTCTTTTAATTGCTTTTAAAGATTCTTCCTGAACCAAAGCAAGCATCTCGTTCGATTTTAAATCGGGGCGAAGTTCAAGCGCTTCTTTAACCGCTTCCTCTCTTGATAATACCAGGGGTTTAAATTCAAAATTTTGTATTATATCTTTGTGTTGAATGCCGGATGTTAACATAATCATACCTTCGGGCGTTTTTTTAATTTGATGACCTTCGGGAGCAACCTCCGTTATGCTTTCGATTTTTCTTTTATAATCTGCTTTTAAAAAGTTAAAGTTTTCTGTGTTTTGAACAATAAAACCCGTATCTTCCTGGTAATACATGGAATTTTGAAGGGCAATAATAGCTACTTCAAGAGCCTGCTTGCCTTCAATAAGTTGAATTCTTGCATCGGTCAGATTCACTTGCGCGTTTACAACATCGATTTTAGATTTTAATCCCTCGTCAAACATCGCTTTTGTGCGTTCATAGTTAAGTTTTTGAATTCTTACATATTGCTCGTATATATCAAGGGAGGCAAGTGCTGATAATACTTTATAATAATTAATTTTAACGTTATAAATAACATCCAAAATATCAAAATCGTAATCGTATTGCGTACTTAAAATATCATATTTTGCCATGTTGATCTGCGCCGTTGTGCGCCCGAAATCCCATATCATCTCTGATATTCCAACGTTAAAACCTAAGGAATTTTGCTGTGAATCAGAAACACGCGTGCCGTTGGTATTATTATGATTATAGCTCACTCTGCCTGTCAATCTGGGTGCATAATTTGACCTTGCCTGTCCGACGCCTGCTTTAGCCGCTTTAATTCTCTCGCTTGAAGCAAAAAGATTGGGGTTGTGTACAATTGCATATTCAACACAATCATCAATTGTCATAACATTTAAATTATGGGGCCGTTTTTCAAAGGCCGTAACGGAAGGAAGCTTAATATCCTGAACACGTCTGTTTTTTTGAGATTTTAAAAGCCTTTTTTGTTCTTTTTTTGCCTGTTTTTCAAGTTCTTTTTGAGTTTTTTCTTTTGGTGTTTTATTTTTTTTGAAATTAAAAAGTTTTCCTATATTCCATTTATTATTTTGCGCGTCAATGTCGTCTTTTTCTTCGATGGCAAAAGAAAGCGGCATATTAAACAAAAACAAAAATATTATTAAAAATGTTGTTATCTTTTTCAATTTTTATCTCGATTGTTCCTTTTAAAATCTAATTTTTATTAAATTATATATCCTGGAAATTGTCAATGACTTCGCTGCTATCAGGTTTTAGGGTTTGACCTATTGATTTTTCAAGGTTGGCTCTTGCGCTGTTATAGTCATATATTGTTTGATAATATGCCAATTTAGCACTTACAAGCGCTACTTGAGCATCTTTTAATTCAATGGCATCGCCATAACCGACTTTATATCTGCCTGATGTCAGTTCGTAATTTTCCTGAGCTTTATCCATGGCAACTTTTGCAACGGGTATTCTTGCTTTTGCGTCTTTTAATCTTGTATAAACGCTTTGTATTTCGTAATAAATATCGTTTATTTGAGCTTTTGCTTCGTATTGCGTTTGTTCATACAATGCTTTCGCTTCTTTTATTTGATTTCTGATTAAAACGGGATTTACTGTCGGAAATTCCAAATATCCTCCGATATCATACCAGTGCCTGTCTGTCCAGCTGTTAACACCGCCTTTTGAATAGCTTGCCTGAAACTCAATACTCGGCAAAAACGATTTCCATGCCAGCTTAACCCCTTGATGGGCTTCATCAACGCTTAACATGGTTCCTTTAAGATTGGGCCTTGAATTGTTTGCAATTTCAACCGCTTCTTTCATGGTAATACTTACGGGCTCATATTTAAGTGAAATATCTATCATATAAGGATCCGAAAATGGAAGCCCCATGGCGTTATTTAGCTGCGAGTATGCAATATCTATATTGTTATTGGCAGAAATCAACTGCGCTCTTGCATCTTCCATGTTTGTCTGCGCAAATAAAACATCTACTTTTGTTTTTGTTCCGACTTCCCAAAACGCCATTGCCTGATGATAAGTCTTTGTGTAGTTATCAAGCGCTTCCTGAGCTACCTTTTTTTTATCAAAAGCGTATGCAAGGTTATAATATGCATCTTTTACCGCACACACAACCTCATTTACCGTTGAATCAATTTCTGTTTTTGATCTTTCGTATGCAATTTTATCAATTGTATATTGATTTTGCGTATACCCGAAATCCCAAACAAGCTGTCTTATACTGATTGTACCAAGTACGTATTTATCAAAAGCGCTTGCTTTCAAATTTCTAATCATACTTAAATCTGGCATATTGTGTTTTACGGAGCTTGACCAATCCAAGTACGGAGTATAGCCTGCAAGAGTTTCCCATTTTTGATATTTTGCTATTTCCGATTTTGCATAAGCGGCTTTAATTTTAGGATTATTAATTAAAGCAAGCTCGATACAATCGGACATATTAAGCTCGATTGATTTTGAAACACCGCCTTCAAGCTTTACGACTTTATCGCTTTTTTCACCGACGGGCATATAAATATTTGTCGGGATTGAATATTCTTCCTGCACCTTTTTTGAAGGCTGGAATTCTTTTTTGATTTTTTTGGGTTTTACTTTTATTTTTTTTTCTTTTTTATTTTTTTGAAATATCTTTAATCCCTTATCTAAATTTTTTTTATCTTCATCGCAAAAACCGGCAGCTGTTGTTAATAAAAGGCTCAAAGCGATAAATGAAATTAATATTTTTTTATTCATTTTCCTCCTTTTCCCCTTTTTTCATTGCTTGCGAACTATCCTTACTTTTATTATGCCATCTTTTTTTGGTTTCTTCTCTTAATTTTTGAATGATTACATAAAAAGCAGGCACCATAATCGTACCGATTATTGCAGCAGCCGTCATACCGCCAAACACGGTAACACCTAAAGATTTACGAGACATTGACCCGGGGCCTACCGCAAATACCAAAGGCAGGATACCGAAAATAAATGCCAATACCGTCATCATAACGGCTCTGAATCTTATTGTTGCAGCTTTAATTGCCGCCTCAATTATGGGAAGATTGTTTTCTTCATGTTCCGTTTTTGCGAATTCTATGATTAAAATTGCCTGTTTTGCAGCCAGACCGATTAACATAATAAGCCCTATTTGAGCGTATAAATCAAGCGATTGACCCCATAAATACTGAAACAATATAGCGCCTAACATCGCAATCGGAGCAATTAACATTACCCCTATCGGAAGCATCCAGCTTTCATAAAGCGCAACAAGGAATAAATATACAAATGTCAAAGACATTATAAGAACAATGTTTGTTTGTCCGCTTGATTCAATTTCCTGAAGCGATGTTCCGCTCCAAGCAAAACCGACATCATCAGGCAGATTTTCTTTTGAAATTCTCTCCATTTCCTTGATAGCATCACCCGATGATTGACCTTTGGCGGGTGAACCTTGAATTTGTATTGATTTATAAAGGTTAAACCTTGTTATATTATAAGGCCCTGTCGTAGGTTCCACTTTAATTAAAGAAGATAGCGGAGCGGATTTACCCGAAGCGGTTTTTACATATACTTTATCTATTGAATTTATGGTTGAGCGGTATTCTTCGGATGCTGACATCATAACCCTAAATACACGCCCGTATAAGTTAAAATCGTTAACGTAATAAGTACCGAATTGGCTTGACAGTGCGGTATAAACATCTTGTATATCAATACCTTGAGCAAGTATTTTTTCATAATCAATGTTTAACATTAATTGCGGGGTTTCAGAGTTATATTGAGTGAAAACGCTCGATAACTTGGGGCTTTTGTTTGCTTCAAGGATTAAATTTTTCGCAATCTTATGAAGCTCCTGAGGAGTTCTTGAACCTTTATCAAGCAATTGATATTCAAAACCGCCGAACATACTCAAGCCCGTAATTGCGGGAGGAACAAAAGAATACATCGTAGCGTTAGGATATTTTGCACTGAGCGCGTTGGCATTTTTTAAAATGTCTTCAATTTGTTGATGCGATTTTTCTTTTTTCTCCTTGGACATAAATATATATTTATACCAGGCAGGATTTAATCTTTTTTTCCAAGCCCCAAGGTGCGAAATTAAAATTGCACTGTTTTGGCCGTTAAAACCGTTAAGAGTTAAAACGGAATCAATCCCCGGTACATTTAATAAATCGTTTGTTAAACTTGTTGTTAATTCATCGGTTTTAGATAAAGAAGAACCGTCTTTTAATAAAACGCTCGTAAATATTGCGCCTGAATCTTCAGTGGGTAAAAACCCGGAAGGAATAAGTTTAAACATCCCGATAAGCGCAAATACCAGAATAACATAGGTAATAAGGGTTCTTTTAGGCATTTCAATAAAATATCTTGAGCTTTCAATAAAGTTTGTTTTTGTTCTTTCGAAGGCTCTGTCGAATTTCTTCAAAGAAACATCCCAGCCGTAAGCTAAAAATTCGCCCCATGCTTTAATTAATTCAATTCCTTTAAGTTCTTTTTTATCCTGCCAGTAATCGTTATATAATTCTCTGTATTTTTCATAAAAACTCCTTTTGGGCATATCTTCTTTGCTTCTTAAAATTATTGAACACAAAGCAGGCGCCAAGGTTAGTGCCATGATTGTTGAAATACCTACTGAAACCGCTATTGTAATTGCAAACTGCTGATACATTTTACCCGTAATACCCGGGATAAAAGCAACGGGAACAAATACTGCCATTAAAACAAGCGAAGTTGCAACAACGGCACCCGAAACTTCTTCCATGGATATTAACGAAGCTTCTTTAGGTTTTAAGCCCATTTCAATATGCCTTTGTACGTTTTCAACAACAACAATAGCATCATCTACAACCGTTCCGACCGCGAGCACAAGCCCGAAAAGGGTTAGAGTATTTATTGAAAAACCAAAAGCTGCAAATGCGGCAAAGGTACCTATAATTGAAACGGGAATTGCACAAAAAGGAACAATACTTGCCCTCCAATCACCCAAAAACAGATAAACGGTACCTACAACAATAAAGACCGCAAGGACAATCGCTTTTACTACTTCTTCCAGAGAATCTTTAATATAGTCCGTAGAATCCCTGAAAACGTAATATTCAATTCCGTTAGGGAATGCTTTTGATAATTCCTGCATTCTTTTATTACATTCACGCGCAACTTCGATTGAATTTGCATAAGACAATTGAGAAACAGACATAACGGCAACCGATTTATTGTCTACTTTACCGTCTGTTATATAATTTTCACCCGCAAGCTCAACTCTTGCAACATCGGATAATTTTATGGACTGGCCGTTTGAATCGGATCTTATAATTATGTTTTCAAATTGTTCTTTTGTTTCAAGCCGCCCCGGGGTTCTCAAAGTAATTGCCATATCCGTTTTATTTATTGCAGGTTCATTACCCAACGCCCCTGCCGATACCTGCGCATTTTGAGCAGAAATCGCATTGGATACTTCGGATGGTGAGACGTTAAGCGCTGCTAATTTTTCGCTATCAAGCCAAACACGCATTGAATAATCTTTACTGCCGAATACCTGAACCTCTGCAACACCATCCACACGGGCAAGTTCATCTTTTAAATAAACAGCAGCATAGTTTGATAACGTTACAAGATCTACAGAATTATCGGGAGAATAAATACCGTAATACAATAAGCCGCCGCCGCCTGTGTTTTGTTTTACGGTTAAACCGTATCTTGAAACATCGGAAGGCAGTCTTGAAGTTACGAGAGAAACTTTATTTTGAACGTTTACAACGTTCATATTAGGGTCAGATCCTACTTCAAAAAAGATATTTAAGGTATAAGTTCCATCTTTTGAATCCGACATCATATAAATCATGTGTTCAACACCGTTTACTGCGGATTCTATTGGAGATGCCACGGTTGATTCGATAACATCGGATGATGCGCCTGTGTATGTAGCCGTAATTCTAACCTGCGGGGGAGTAACCGTAGGATATTCTTCCAAAGGCAATACTTTAATCGCAATCATACCGATTAGTATGAATAAAATTGATATAACCAGAGCAAATCTGGGTCTTTCTATGAAAAATTTTGAAAACATTTATTCTCCCCGAAAAAAGCTGAAGTTTATTTTTCTTTAGCTTCTTTTTGTGCAATTTTAACAGGCATTTTAGGCATTAGTTTTGTCAAAGAAGTTGAAATATATTTTTCTCCTTTTTCTAAACCCTCTGCAACTATCCAATAGCTTTCATATTGCCCGTTATCAGTGAAATATTTGATTTGAGCTTTATTATCTTTATCGACAACATAAACATATCTTCCCTTGGAATCCTGCAAAACAAATTCCTGCGGAACCAAAAGCGCATCTATTTTTTGATTTGAATACACTTTTACTTTCACAAAATCCCCGGGGATTAATATATTATCGTCATTATTAAATGTTGCTCTAAAATCTATTGTTCCTGTTGAAGTTGATATCTGGTTATCCCAAAAATCCTGAACACCTTTTATGGGATAAACTTTTCCACTTGATAATATAACATCAACTTTAGTCGGGCTTTGACCTTTTTTCGGAATAAAATCCAAATGTCTTATCTCATCAAACATCTTTGAATCTAAACTGTAGGCTACATATATAGGGTTTGTTTTAGTGATTGTAGCAAGCGTGCCTGATGAAATTGTAACGTAATTACCTTCCTGAATTTTAAGAGAACCTATTTTACCGTCTACAGGTGCTTTAATTAATGTATAGCCGTAGTTTCTTTTAGCTTCCGCAAGCTGCGCGTTTGCTGATTTTAAGTTTGCAAGTGCCGCTTTTTTATCTGCATATAAACCGTCGTATGTTGATTTTGAAATAAAATCTTTTTTAACAAGCTCACATCCGCGCTCATAATCTCTCTGTGCTTTATATAAAGTCGCTTTTGCATTCTCAACATTTGCACTTGCCTGATTTAGAGCGTTTATATATTGAGTCTGCTCAATTGTGAAAAGTAATTGACCCCTTTTAACAAAATCACCTTCGTTAAAATGTTTCTTTTGAAGATATCCGTCAACCCTTGATATTAAATCAACTTTATCCATGGATTGAACACGCCCGGGGATTTCTATTGATTTATATATGGGTTTTTGTTCTACTTCTTTCAATTCAACAACGGGAATTGATTGCAAAGCCAATTGTTTTGCTCTTGTAATTTCCCCGTATTTTGTATATGAAAATCTGATTAAAATCAAAACAAGGATGATGACAGATGTTATTATAAGTGTTTTTTTCATAATAAGACCACAACTCCCTAATATGTTAATATTAACATAAAAAACAAGAGCGAATTGAAAAATCCTCTAAGTGTATTAATGCTTCAGACTTAATTTTAAAACTAAATACTTCTCGTGTAAAGACGTATTTTAAATCTGGCGATTAGTATTGATTTATCTTTATCATAAGGCTCAATATAAATTTCTTGAATATCGCTTAAATATTTTTCTTTTGCAATATTTCTAAAGAAATTTTGCAACTGCATGTATTTACCAACTGCAACAAAAGACAGTTCACACGCGTTATAGCCCTCGATGTTTGTCATAATAATTTTATCATCTTGAGGGGCATAGTTATAATCAATTGAGCGAATTCTTACTCCGCTGTTTGTAATATTTGATAAAATATTTTCAAACATAATACCAAACGAAGCTTCAGGAGTAAACTGCTCTCTTAAAACTTCATAAATTATTTTGCCTGATTCTGTTTGTTTTTTCTTATTTTTCTTTTTGGCTTCCAGGGATGCTTTAATCTTTTTCAGCTCCATATCTTTTGCCTGATATTCTGCGGTTTTGGTTTTAATATCTTCCATATTGGCAAAAACCGATTTGCCGAACTGATAAATACCGTAACTGCATCCGCCGATTACAAGTACAACCATTATAATCCAAAGTATATTTTCTTTTAGTAGCTTTTCTTGTGTAAATTTATCCATTATTAATCTTTACTCCGCAGGTTGCATTTGACCTGATGTTTGTTCTACGGGCGGTTGATATGTTTGAATTATAACCGCTTCTTCAGCACGTATTCTTGCGGCTTCATCTTCGTTTTGCTGGTTTTCACCGCCTTGTAAATGTTGAACCTGTTGTTGTGTGAAATCTACCTGAATATTTGAAATTTCAAAACTGTACAATCTGTCAACATTCTTATTTATTACTAAACTTTCTATATATCTGCCCTCATCCGTATCCGGGGCGCTGTCCGTTATAACTTTTAATTCCGCTAATTTTATGTCGGATTGAGGAGATATTGTTCTTAAATTTTTATAATAACCGTAAATATCCACAATATTTTGAGCAACGCCTCTTACTGCAATTTTGTCTCCATCTTTATTGTAATATTTAGTTAACCAGATATTTTTAGGTATATCAGATGCAATAGAATCATAGAATCTTAAAGATGAAAGGTTTCTTTTTGCAATTTCATCAATAATATTCGTAATATCTATTTCGGGTTTTTTGTCTTCTTCCGAATATCTTGCAATATCCCCTCTGACTTTGCTTATTTTTGAATCTAAATCGCTCAGCTGTTTGGATTGTACTTGGCCGTATAAAGCGAGAGCACCTATAATGGAACCCAATACAATTGCAGCCAGTATTGAAATTCCTATACTTGTTTTAGCAATAAACTCATTTGTAACATCGACTTCCTGTCCGAATAAGTATGTCGTAAAATATACGCCTAAATTTGCATTAGGATCATCCGCCATAGCGTTCAGGATAATATTAACCGTCTTTTTATTTATACAGGTTGCACCGATTGAAGCAAGCGTCAAAATATTAATATTGCCATTTACCGCTTTATCGGCAGCAATAATTGGATGATCGGCATATTTATTTGTATTTATTGCGACAATTTCGCCTACAAAATCCATGTTTGCTTTTAATAATTCAGCATCAATTTCATCAGTCTGACTTATGATAAACAATTTTGAAGAAAAATCAGAATCTTTCAACATCTGAGAAGCGCTTGAAACTATGCTGTCATAAGCTTCTTCCGTTGAAAAAGAACGAATTGCAAGAGGTACTTCGGCGCAATTTATTAAATTTTTCCCGTCCATCTGGAATAAAACAAAGTTATTTGCATTAATAAGCATGGCAGTCCAGGAGGCATTTTCAAATATCATATCATCAATGATACCTGTAACCTGCATACCTCTTAACGTTGCGCTATAATCACTTTCAATACCTACAAGCTGCAAACCTAAGTCTGCCGTAATCTCCTTTATTTGATCAATGGCGCTTTTTTGAATTGAACTGTATGCCCAGCGTTTCTGGTCTTGATCACCAATGTTTGCAACTTCGCAATATCCTGAAACAGGTTCGGTTTTTTTGAAAATATAAAATTCTTCAGCTTTTGCCAAGAATATATTTTTCAATTCCGCATCCGTTGTAGCGGGAGGTAACTCTATAAAATCAAATAAAACATTCGGCAAAACCATATAAACATAAGATTTAGCGGGAATTCCCATTTCATCCATCAATTCAGCCAGTGCTGATTTAAATTGAGAATAATTTTGAATTTCCCTGTTTGAAAAATTGTATTCGACTTTCTTAACACCGTAATTTGCAACACTCATTGTTGCTTTATCTATAACTACAGCCTGAAGCCCGATACCGGGGGTTAGTGAAATTCCAACTATTTGCTTTTGATTACCAGAAGATAAAAAATTTAACATCTCTATAAAATTCTAAACTTATTCACATCCTACTTCTAATTTTATAATACAATAATATATAACAAATTAAAAATAACTTTACAATTATATACAAAAAAAGGTAAAAAATGAACACGCAATCCTCCAAAAATATTATCTACGGCAAGAATCCGGTTTTTGAAGCTTTAAGTAAAAACCCCAAAAGAGTTAATAAAATATACATTCAGAAAAATTTTTCTCTTGATAACCGCTTAAAAAAAATTTACGAACTGGCGCAGGAAAATAAAATCAATCTTCAATTTACTTCGCTTCAAAAATTTTGCGAATATTTTGATGAAAAACCTAATTTTCAGGGCGTTGTAGCTGAAGTTTCGCCTGTTGAATATTTAAAGCTTGAAGATTTTTTAAATATTAAAAAAGACGGATTTAAAAAACTTGTTATTTTGGATGGCATTTCGGATCCTCACAATCTCGGTGCAATAATAAGAACATGTGCTGCTGTCGGAATTGATGCCGTCATGGTTCCAAACCACAGAAGCTGCCTTATTAATCCAACCGTTGAAAAAATTTCATCAGGTGCAATCAATCACATACCCGTTATAAAAACAAGTAGCCTTTTTGGCAGTATAGAAATTTTAAAAAAGAACGACTTCTGGGTAATTGCAACTCAAATGAATGCTAAAGATAATTATTATGAAATTGATTACACGGATATGAATTTTGCCCTTGTAATGGGATCCGAAGGAAAAGGAATATCCAAAACAATTTTAAATCAGGCAGATTTTACGGTTAAATTAAAAAGCAACTTTGAATCTTTAAATGTTTCCAATGCAACAGCCGTTATTCTTTACGAAGCACAGAGACAAATTGACCTTAAACAAAAAAACGCCAAATCCACACCTGATTAACAAAATATCGCAAGATATTGTATAATAATTTTGTTTATGGAGAAAAAAATGAAGCAAAAAGTTCAGGAAGAAAATTCAAAAAACGATTTTTTGTATGACGATATCGATGAAGAAACTCTTTTACAAATTGATCGCGATATTGCCCAAAAAGCGGATGAAGAAAATGATTCCGATGATGAAAACGAGCTTCATAAAACACAGGAAGACTACAAAAGCGCCGTTGCGGATGATTCGGTTAAAATTTATTTGCAGCAGATAGGTAAAATTCCCCTTTTAAGCTTTGAGGACGAGCTTGAAGTTGCACGCCAAATTAAAGAAAACCATTCCCAAAAAGCAAGAGAAATTTTAATTAACGCAAATTTGAGACTTGTTGTGTCTATTGCCAAAAAATATATAGGAAGAGGGCTTTCATTCCTTGATTTAATTCAGGAAGGCAACCTGGGGCTTATGAAAGCGGCAGAAAAATTTGATTATTCAAAAGGCTATAAATTTTCAACCTATGCAACCTGGTGGATTCAACAGGCAATAACAAGAGGTATAGCCGATAAATCAAGAATGATAAGACTTCCTGTTCATATGATTGAAACACTTAGCAGAATTAAAAAAGCAACAATCGAACTGTCTACGGAACTAAACAGAGTTCCGACAAAAGAAGAAATCGCACGCAGGGTGGATTTACCCGTAAATAAACTTGTTCAATTAATGAAAAGTTCTCAAAGCACAATTTCAATAGAAACCCCTGCAAACCAAAAAGACGACACATCAAAAATTGCGGATTTCATTGTGGATGATACCCACGCAACTCCTGATACAAAAGTAACACAGGAAAATCTTCTTGAAGATGTAAGAAAAATGTTAAATCAATTAAATCCCAAAGAAAAAGATGTTTTAATTATGCGCTACGGGCTTGATAACAACGGACAAAAGAAAACGCTTGACGAAATCGGCTCCCGCTATGGCGTTTCAAGAGAAAGAATCCGCCAGATTGAAACAAGAGCCATTGCAAAATTGAAAAAATTATGCAGGAACAAAAATCTTTCAATTAATTTAAAAAATTATATTGAAACGGAATAACTATTTTGTTCTGTTTAAAAAAGATTTCAGCGCTTCTTCTTTGCTTGTCGGAGCGCTTAAGTTTAAATTTTCAAATTCGTCATATTCTTCAACCGCAAAAGCGCTTCCATAATACTTTTTAACAAGCAATAAAACAATATATAATATAAACGCACTCAAAAGAACGGCACCCATGACCTTTAAAAAAAGGTTTATTACTTTTCGTCCTTCTTTTTGCGCATCGGGAACAACATTTTTGACTTCGTTTGTATTTATCGGTTCAACATCAAAATCATTCACTTTGATATCGTTTTGAACCATGTTCAATTGCCCGTTTTCTTTTATATCCTGAATTTGAGCATCATTTTGAGCAAACAGGGCAGGAGAAAAAGTTAAAAAAGAAAATATTGAAAAGCAAATCAAAAATTTATGAAGCAGTTTTGGCACTTTTCGTTCTCCTTGTTCTTTTTGTCGTCTTTTTAGCAGGCTTTTTCTCATTTTCTTCATCAGATTTTTCATTTTCTTTTTCTATGGTTGAAGAAACATCCTCATCCTGCTTTACTTCTTCTTGAATTTGTTCTTTTTTCTTTGTTTTCTTTGCTTTTCTTGAAAGCTTTTTGGTTTCTTTTGTTTCCTGATTATCCAAGACGCTGTCTTGAATTGCCTCTTTTATTGCGGCTTTAATTTCCTCATCTTCAGATACATCTGTTTTTAATTCGTTACCTGATTCAATTTCCGCTTCGTTTTTAATTTCAATATCAGGCGTTTTTTCATCGCTTATTTCGATATCCTTAATTAAATCGTCAATCAATTCGCTAACCTGCGATTTTGTAAGCTCTTGAACATTTTGTTGTTGAGCTTTTTCTTGATTTTGGCGGTTTTGATTGTTTTGGTAATTTTGATTTCTGTTTTTATCTCTTTTTTGATTTTTATCAAATTTATTGTGTTTTTGATTATTAGGAGCCGATTCCTGACTTGAATTAGAGAAATTGGAGTTAAAAGGTCCTTTAATTTTATTCATTTTTGCTCTTGATTCTCCGACATTTGTTGCGGTTGAATATTTCATCTCATCAATAATAAAACCCTGACCGCCGCATTTGTCGCATTTTTTGGTAAATATTTCAGCTAAACTTTGACCTTGTCTGTGGCGCGTTAATTCAACAAGCCCTAAATCAGACAATTGCCCTATTTGCGGTTTTGCTTTATCTTTTTCAAGAGCCAGTTCAAAATGCTCTAAAAGAGCTAATTTATCCATTCTTGTCGCCATATCGATAAAATCAATTACGACCATGCCTCCTATATTTCTCAATTTTAACTGACGCGCAATCTCATCGGCCGCTTGAATATTCGTTTTTAGGATGGTTTCCGCTTGATTGGACGAACTTGTAAATTTACCCGAGTTAACATCAATAACAGTCAAGGCTTCTGTTTGCTGAATAAATAAATATCCGCCCAAAGGCAGGTTAACTCTTGTATTTAAAGAATTTAAGATTTCTTTATTAATACCCGTTGCAACAAGCAAAGGCTCATTTCCCTTATGCATCGTAACTTTAATTTGCATATTCCAGTGCTGCAAAAGCTGGGTTGTCCTGTGAAGCGCAAAGGCGGTATCTACTATTATTTCTTCAACTTCACTATCGCATGCTTCTCTTATGACTCTGTATAATAAGTCCTGATCGCGATATAAAAGAGTCGGAGGGTTTGCGCTGTCTGCAGCATTTACTATTGAATTCCATTTTTCAAGAAGAATTTCTAAATCTTCTTGAATTTCAGCATCCGTCTGCCCTTCAGCTTCCGTTCTTACAATTACACCGACGCCTACAGGTTTTAAAAGACTTACGATTGATTTTAGTCTTGCTCTTTCTTTTTGAGAAGTAATTTTTTTTGAAACATTTACACCTTTTTCATCAGGCAACAAAACAAGAAATCTTCCGGGTAAAGACAGGGCTGTTGTAACTCTCGGGCCTTTGTGCCCTGTTGGTTCTTTAATTACCTGAACGATTAATTTTTGATTAGGTTTAACTTTATCTTTAAGGCTTCCTTCACCCATAATATCATCAGTGTGGATGAAACCCATCTTATCGCTCATTCCGACATCAACAAACGCTGCTTCAATGGATGGAAGAATGTTATCAACTCTTGATAAATAGACATCTCCCAATAAAACGTCTCCCTTTGAAACAAAAAACTCGGATACTTTATTGTCCTCTAAAAGCGCTGCTACATTATCTTTTTCAGAAATAATAATTTTCTTTGACATACCTTTTTCCTTTAAATTTTATATAACTCTCATAAGGTAATCGAAAAATTTAACCCTTTTTATCCTAAAAACACTGCTGTTACAAAACAGGGTTTTTAAAAATTCATCCGCTCTAAGCGCGGGTATATCCGCACTCTGCCCGACTTTTAAAATAAAATCAAGCTCGTTTTTATCGTTTAATTCTAATAATTTTAGGGAATTTCGATAATTTATTGTTTTTTCTATACCTTTTTTGGTTTTCTTCCTGATTAACAATTCATCGGAAGATAAACATTTATCTATAATATATCTCATTTCATCAAAATTGTAAATATCATTTTTTATTTTTGCCTCGTATTGCGCCCACTGGCAGTAATTTTCAAGAGATTTCGGTTCATCTTCATTGATTGATTTTATAAATTCAACTATTTCAACACCGTTTGGAGAAAATTTATTAAATTTTTCAATAAAACCGTCATCTAAAACATCATAAGTTTGAAAATTAACAAGCTCGCAATCAGACTCTATAAAAATCGGCAGCGCTGGAGAATAAGAAACTTTTGGCATTTTATTAAACCCTTGCGATAAAACAAGATGAAGCTCGCACCTTCTGAAAACTTTTAAAATAAGATTTTGCCAATCAAGATGTGAAATAAATTTTAATTCTTTATTTTTTTTAAGTTTAAGCCTGTATTTGTATATGTTATCTGACATTATTAAATTTTTTGATTAAATTCATCTGCGAAGCTTTTTTGGAAGAATCATACCTTTTTAAAAGATTATTCTGAAGTTCGTTTAAATAATCAATTTCGTCAATGGTTCGATTTAGTTGCTCTTTCTCAACTTCTCTTTTTACAAAATTAAAAAAAACTTTATTTATGTAACTGTCTTCAAAAAAAGTTCTCATAATTAAAGCTTACTATATATTTATTTAAGGGTCTAAATTTTAAATTTATTTAACAATAGTTAATAAAAAACCCTTTCGCTTCTGAAAGGGGAGTGATAAGTAAGTTTTCTTGATATCCTTAGTTTATTTTTTACTCTCTTATATATATAAAGTATATATAAGTTATTAAATTGCTATATAAAAATCTATTTTTACATTTCTTAACATTTTAAATTGAATGCTTAACACTTAAATAAAACCGATACATTAATCTTGTTAATTTTTCATCATTTTTCATCGATTCAAGCATTTCATTAATTAAATTTTCTTTCAGGTCATAGCTTTCAAAAGAAAAAATTTCGCAAGGGGTGATATTTAACACCTTTAAGATTTTTTCCAAATTTTCGGCACTGGGGTAATATTTACCGTTTTCAATATTACTTATGCTTGAAGTTTCAATTCCGACAATTTCCGCTACATATTCCTGCGTTAATTTTCTTTTTTTTCTTATTTGCTGTATTTTTTTTCCTAAAAGCTTTTTAATATTCATATTTTTCCCTTGTTTTTATACATTATCAGTCTAAATATGAATTTATTTAATCAAGCAAAACTACATAAAATTTGTATTATTTTATGTTTTACTTGTATAATATTTTGTATAACCTCAAAAAAATAAAATTATTACGCGTTATACAATATGGAGAAAAATATGAAAAAAGGTTTTACATTAGCGGAAATTTTAATAGTATTAGTTATAATAGGTGTTTTAACCGTGATACTTTTGCCGATTGCATTTCAAAGTTCACCTGATGAAGAAGTTATGAAATTTAAAAAGGGGAATAATACTCTTTTGACGGTTGTTAGGGAGTTGGTTTCATCTGATGAATATTATAAAGACGGAGATTTAGGAGTAAGAAAAAACGGCCAAAAAATAGATGGAACGCATGATGGTGATAAAAAATATTTTTGCAATACATTTGCTGATTTATTGAATGTAAAAAGTGTTAATTGTTCTGAATATACGGATGGATATTATGGCCATGCCTGTACTGACTGGGGCGAAGAAATGCCTCTTCATATTGATGAATTTTGCTTAAAAGTTGCGGATAAAAACGGTAAAAATATAGAAGAAATTATAACAAATGATGGAATAGTTTATTATCAGGCAAGCCCCGGGACTACTTATAATTATAAAGGAAATCTGTATGATGAAAGTACGGGCAGTGTAAGCGATGAAGAAATAGGAAAAGAATATCCTGAAGGAGCGTTTTACGACTTGGATGAAGATGGTTTTTTAAGATGCGCTAAAGTTTTTTGCATGGATATTGATGGGATTAAAGAAGGTATAGAACCTTTTGGGTATGCTATAAGAGTGGATGGTAAAATATATATGGGGAAGCGTGCGCTTGAATGGATGAATAAGAGTATTCAAAAAAATGATTAAATATTTAGTTTTGTAAAAAATTAAAAATACACGGGTAACAAATTTTGCTTTTAGTATGTTTATAGTACTATAAGATAGGAAGTATTCCCTGTTTGACACATTCATTAGTTAAAGGAAAAGAAATGTATAATGTTGCTATAGTTGGCGGTGGGCCTGCGGGAATTTTTACTGCGCTTGAAATTACAAAATTAAAACCCGATTGGAAAATTTTATTAATCGAAAAAGGTTCTAAAATAGAAAAAAGAAAATGCCCTCTAAGAGAAGGAGTAAAACAATGCTTAAGCTGCAAAACCTGCGGACTTTTATGCGGCTGGGGCGGTGCGGGAGCATTTTCAGACGGAAAATTAACCCTTACACCCGAAGTCGGCGGACACCTTGTCGATTATATGCCATATAAAGATGTTGAAGATTTAATCGAATACTGCGATAATATCTATCTTGAACACGGCGCAACAACTACCGTATTCGGCACAAATAAAGCGGATTTTGCAGATATTGAACATGCCGCAACTTTAGCCGAACTTAAACTTGTTCATTCTCCCGTGCGCCATCTCGGGACAGAAAAATCTCTTGCTGTTTTAAAATCCATGCAAGATTATTTATCCGAAAGAATTGATATTATAAATAACGAACTTGTTGCCGATTTAATAATTGAAAATAACACCATAAAAGGCTTTACAACACATCAAGGAAAAGAGTACCTGGCAAATTATGTTGTTGTAGCGCCCGGCAGGGAAGGAGCCGACTGGTTATCAAAACAATTCATTAATCATAATATCGAAATGGTTAATAACGCAGTTGACGTAGGTGTCAGAGTAGAACTTCCCGCTGCCGTTATGGAACCTATCACATCAAGATTATACGAATCAAAATTAATTTACCATTCGCCGACATTCGGAGACGAAGTCAGAACATTCTGCATGAATCCCAACGGGGAAGTAGTAAACGAAAACTACAACGGAATTTCAACCGTTAACGGACATTCTTATGCAGATAAAAAAACACCAAACACAAACTTCGCACTTCTTGTTTCCAAAAAATTCACCGAACCGTTCCACGAACCTATTAAATACGGACAACATATAGCATCTTTGGCTAATATGCTGTCAGGCGGGATTTTAGTTCAAAGATTCGGCGATTTAATAGACGGCAGACGCTCAACCCCGCAAAGAATTAAAGAATCAATAATCCAGCCTACGCTGGAATGCGCAACTCCCGGGGATTTAAGCCTTGTTCTGCCTTACAGACAATTATTAAGCATAATAGAAATGCTTTACGCTCTTGACAAAATTGCTCCGGGCGTTGCCTCAAGATACACTCTTTTATACGGCGTAGAAGTCAAATTCTACAGCGCAAGAGTACTGATTTCAAACGAACTTGAAACCCTTGGCGTCAAAAACCTTTTCGCCATAGGAGACGGAGCAGGCGTAACAAGAGGCCTAATGCAAGCCAGCGCCTCCGGCGTCCACGCCGCCAGAGTAATCGCTTCAAGAGGATAAGATGTAATTTTTAAAGGGTATGCGCTACGCATACCCTTTAAATTATATATTGTAACCTGGCTTATTTATCCAAACTTGCAAGATAGTTGTTTAGTTCTTTGATTCTTGATTGGGCGAAGGTGGTCATTTCGTCGGATTCGTTTTGTTGTTTTTTTAGTTCCAGGAATTTTTGGTAGTTTGAAACGGCTTCTTTATATTTTTCGTTATTATCTAAATCAACGGCTAAAGAATAATATGCGTTTGTAAAATTCGGATTTTTAAAAATCAATGATTTATATTGTTTAATTGCATCATTTGGCTTTTTAAGTTCGTCATAACAAAGCCCTTTGTAATAAATCGAATATTCGTCATCGGGATTTTTGGAAAGGATTTTATTGAATGCATTAAGTGCTTCATTGTAGTTTCCTTGTTCGTATTTTTGGATTGCTTCATTTAGTTCGTTTGAAGCTAATAAGTTATCAATATCGGAAATTAAATTTTTCATATCTGAATCATTAGAATTGATATTAAGAGCTTTTTGAGCCATTATTTTAGCGTTTTGATAATCATCAAGCGAATAATATGCCCATGCGCTGCTTGATAAAAGCTCCTCGTTGTTTGGTTCTTCTTGTAACAGTTCAAGGTAGTATTTATTGGCGTTTTTATAGTCTTTTAATTCCCAATAGCAACTTGCAATTGCAAGTTTTACTTCTTTTGTTTTATCCTGAATTTTGTTATATTCCGCTATTGCTTTTTGATATTGTTTTTGATTATAAAGTGCGCTTGCTGTTTCATATTGCGAATTTGCGCGATAGTCTTTTATATCTGCAAGATAATCGTTTATTTTTGTGCTGTTGGGCAGATAAATAAGCCCTTTTTGACAAATTGCATCTGCGTTTTGATAGTCTTTCTTTTCAAGATAAATTTGAGCAAGGTTTAGATAAGTTTCTTCTTTTGAAGGGTTTATATTCATTGCTTTTTGATAGTATTGAATTGCGGAATCGTAGTTTTTATTTTTATGCAGTTCAAGAGCGCAGTTAAATTGCGCTTCGTAGTTTGTGGGGTTATTTTTTGCTTTTGTTATTAAATAATTTTGCAGTTTAGCTCCGCTAAAGCGGTTCATAATTATATTGTCAAGATTATCTTTGGCGTTTTTATCATTAGGATTTATTGCCAAAATTGTTTCATATTGGTTTATGGCTTCTTCGTATCTGTTCAAGTTTTCCAAAGCCTGTGCTTTATAATTTAGTACTTCAATATTTTTAGGATTTTTAGCTAACAGTTTGTCATAAATTGAAATTGCGCTGTTGTAGTTTTTTTGCTGGTTGTATAATGAAGCTAAATTATAAAGTATTGTTTCATCGTCGCTGTCTAGATTATATGCTTTTAAATATTGAACGCGGGCGTTTTCTAAATTTCCTTGTTTTTGATAAATTGCGCCTAAATTAGCGTAGCTTTGAGCGTCATTTGGATTATTTACAATATTTTGCGTCCATTTGTTTTCTAAAATTTCCAATAATTCAGGGCTCTTATCGCCGTATTGAAGTGCGTAGTTGTATTGTTCCAAACTTGCATCATAATTTCCGACTTCATCCAGCAAAACGCCGTATAGGAAATGAATTTCGGCATTTTTAGGGTTAATATCAAGCGCTGTTTTGTATGAATCAATTGCCTTTGATTGGTTGTTTAAGTTTTTGTATATATTCCCTAAATTTTTATAAGCATCTTCTTTGTATTTTGAATTTTTCAATTCTTGAAAATTATACCCTGAAGCTGCAAGTTCGCCCTGGGCTTTTAAGATTCTTGCTTCTTTCAGTTTTGATTCTTCACTTTGAGAAAGATTCAGTCTTTTTTCAAGATCGTTTATTTCTTTTTGTGCGCTGTTTGCAACAGTTAAAAGAGTCTGATTTTGTACTTGATTATTCCAGTATTTAGCGTAAAAAACAGCGCTTTTATAGTCATTTAGCGCTTTTTTATATTCTTTTGTTGTTTGTTTAAAATATTGCGCTCTTGCGCAATATGCTTGTATTATAGCATTTTGTGTCATTGAATCGTATGGAGAAAATCTTAAAACTTTTTTAAATTCTATTATGGCACTGCTGTATTGTTCGTTTTTAATATATTCAAGCCCGTTTGAATAATATGTGCTGTATCTTTGAACATCTTGCTGCGAAACTTCGCGCGAAAGAGCATAATTTGAGCTTAGTAATAAACACATTGATAAGACTATAATCTTTTTATTTATATTTTTTTTCATAAGGCAGCCCCATAATAATTTTATTCAATTATACTACATAATTTATATGTTTTAATAGTAAATTATTCTAATATATATTATTTATTTTTATACAATTACTCTAAAACATCTTTAAAATTTATTTCTTTTATAATAAAATTGTCTAATGGATAATAAATATAGTAATTTAAGTTTTAAAAAGAATAATATAGAAAAACTCCTTTTGAATTTGGATCAAAATCCTTATTCTCAAAAAAACAAGGATTTCAGATACACTCTATCTTTAATTTATGAACTAATCGAAGAAGAATTTGCAGACACTTTTGATACGAAAAATCCGATTCTAAGGCAAACAAAAATTATTTTTAACAATGAAAATAATGAAGTAAGTTTTTTTATTACCCCTCCTTATAATTTCGATTATTATCTTAAACAAAAAGGTTCTCTTTACCGTTTAAGACCGCAATATCAGGGAAGCGATTACGGTTATAAAATTTCTCTTGATATGTTTTTTGAATATTTCACGGGGGTTGATGAAAATCTTGATTTATCCGATTGCAGTGAAGATTATCAATTTTATTTTCATTTATTCCAGTTTGTTAAAAAAACGGTTGAAAAGTTAAATTTTGTTCCTGCCGTAAATTTCAGGAAAGAAACTTTCAGTGTTTATTATGAACCTTATTTTCAAAATAAAGATTTTTTAAAAGCTTATTCAAAAATAATAGATAATGAAATATTAGATCAGACTACAACAAAAAAATTAATAGAAAAATATTTAAATTATCTTATTTTTTCATTTCTTTCGGTTAAGCATCACCGCTTTAAAGATTTAAAAGCTGCAGTATACCTTGTTAAAAATCATCTTCAAAAAAGAATTTCAAAAGGAAACGACATAGCTTCCGATATTCAAACCTGGTTTGATGAAATGAATCTTGGAAGTTATGAAATAATTCCCGTATTTAATATTGAAAAATTAACGGATGAAAAATTTTTACTTAGAATTTTAGCCAAAGATAAAACCAAAAATGAAATAATTCCTCTTGAAAATTTAACGGATGAACAAAAAGTTTTAATCGAAAAACAAATTAACTGGGCAACAAAATACATAGAAGATTTAACCGATGTTACTCTTGAGCTTGATTTATCAGGCGTTTATAAATTAATAACTCAAATTACATACTACCTTTCTCAGGCAGGTATGGAAGTTAACCTTCCTGAGGGAATGAACGATGTTATTATTCCTCGCGCTTCAATTAACGCTACAATTAAAGAAAAAAGGCTTCAAGATGTTAAAGAACTTCTTGCAAACCCGAACGGCTCAACGATTTCGCTTGATGAAATCATGAATTTTAAAGTTGAGGTTGCGCTTGGTGAAAACGAAAAAATTTCAGCCGAAGAATTTAGAGAACTTGCAAAAGATTCAAACGGACTTATTAAATATAAAGATAAGTATATCTTAATTGACAAAGAAGAAACGGAAAAACTTCTTTTAAAGCTTGAAAAAGCTCCTAATTTAAAAGTCAATAAAATGCAATTGCTGCACAATGCCCTATCTGGTAAAATTGATGAATACGATTTTGATTATGACGAAGCTTTTGCAAGAGTTATTTCCGATTTTACAAAAGTCGAAGACATCACCCTTCCAAAGGATTTAAACGGAACTTTAAGAGCATATCAGCAAATAGGCTACAGATGGCTTTATACAAATATAAGCAAAGGTTTTGGATGCTGTATTGCAGACGATATGGGTCTTGGTAAAACAATTCAGGTTATAAGTTTAATTTTAAAATTAAAAGAAGAAAACAAACTTAAAAAACCGGCACTTGTTGTTTGCCCTACAACATTAATGGGTAACTGGAAGCGTGAATTAAATACTTTTTCTCCGTCTTTAAAAGTTTTAACATACCATGGCTTCAACCGCGAATTTTCAACAGATTGCGATGTTATTTTAACAACTTATGCCATACTTAGAATTGATCTTGAAAAATTCCAAAAAACAAACTGGGATATTTTAATAATTGACGAAGCCCAAAATATCAAGAATCCTTCAACCAGCCAAACACAAGCAATTAAAGCAATTAAAGCGGATATGAAAGTCGCAATGACGGGTACTCCCGTTGAAAACAGATTATCCGAGCTATGGTCAATTTTTGATTTTATCAACAAAGGCTATCTTGGCTCTTTGGTTGATTTTGGCAAAAATTATTCAATTCCTATCGAAAGGTTTAAAGAACTGACAAGAGCTCAAAAACTCAAAAAAGCAATAAGCCCCTTTATGCTAAGGCGTCTTAAAACAGATAAAACAATCATTTCCGATTTACCTGAAAAAATCGTGCTTGACGATTACTGCTATTTAACAAAACCGCAGGTTGCGCTTTATGAAAGAATTCTGAAAGAATCAATGGAAAATATTGCAAAATCCGACTCGAAAATGAACAGACGCGGTGCAATCTTTAAACTTATAACAAACTTAAAACAGGTCTGCAACCATCCTTATCATTATTTAAAATACGGTGATATGTCGGCTAACGCTTCAGGCAAAACCCAAAAATTAATGGACATTTTAAGAAATATTGTAGACAATAACGAAAAAGTGCTTGTATTTACCCAGTATAAAGAAATGGGAACTATTTTAGAAAACATTATAGCTCAAGAATTCAACCAAAATCCTCTATTTTTCCATGGAAGCTTAAATGTTAAACAAAGAGAAGAAATAATTAAAAAATTCCAGGAAGATTTGGAAGATAAAATAATGATTTTATCCTTAAAAGCCGGAGGCTTAGGGCTTAATTTAACAAGCGCATCAAATGTTATACACTACGATTTATGGTGGAATCCCGCTGTTGAAGATCAAGCGACCGATAGAACTTACCGTATCGGACAGGATAAAAACGTTATGATACACAGATTTATAACCTTATCTACTTTTGAAGAAAAAATAGATAAAATAATAAAAGACAAAAGAGAACTGGCAAACGCTGCCGTTTTTGAAGGTGAAAAGACAATTACGGAACTAAGCGACGATGAAATTTATGAAATATTCTCTTTAGCTTAAATTACTTACAAACATCAATCCACTCAAGAGCGTTTGAATATTTAAAAAGTTCATCACAACTTAACTCAATTGCAGAATTTGAACTTCCGCAAGCAGGAAAAATCGTACTAAATCTTTTTAAGGATATATCACAATATATTTTTGTATTTTTATTTTCAATAGCGAAAGGACAAACCCCGCCTATATTATAGCCTGTAAATTCAAAAACCTCATCGGGTGTAAGCATTTTTGCTTTTGTATCAAAGAAGGTTTTAAATTTTTTATTATCAACTCTTTTATCCCCGGCACAAACAATTAAAACACACCCGTCATCTTTCTTGAAAGACAGCGTTTTTGCAATTCTTTCTTCCTCGCACCCAAGAGCACGCGCTGCCAATTCAACAGTAGCACTCGAAACATCAAATTCCCTAACTCTACCTTCCAACCCAAACTGCCCAAAAAACTTTCTAACTTTTTCTATACCCATGATATTATCCGAAAATTAAATAACCATTTATTAATTATAAGTTATAAACAATATTATTCAACATATAATTGCTTAAATTTGCAAAAGAATATTTTGCATAATATAATTTAACTGTATAACAAAGGGAAGGTATTATATTATGAATAGTGTTGTTTTAGTCGGCAGAGTGGGGCAGGATCCGGAGATTAAATATTTTGAAAGCGGAAAGAGTAAAACTACTTTTTCGATTGCTGTTGACAGATGGAACGCTAAAACAAAACAAAGAGAACCTGATTGGTTTAATATTCAATTATGGGATAAAAAGGCGGAATCTGCTGCAGAATGGATTAAAAAAGGAGCCATGGTTTCAATTGAAGGAAGAATTATGGTTTCAAGATGGCAAACACCGGATGGGGAAAATGTTGAAAGATATTTAATCAATGCAACGGATTTTAGTTTTGTAGGAAGCAAGAAAGATTCTCAAAGTACAGTACAGTAATGACGATAACCGAACCGACAATAATAATTGCAGATGATTTAACAGGGGCTAATGATACTGCGCTGCAGTTTTTCAAGCAAGGGTATTCTGCAAGAATAATAATTGATTTTAATCAGGATTTTTCGCTGTGCGAAAATGTTGATGTGTGGTCTGTTACAACTGAATCAAGAAATACTGATAAAGATACGGCGCTTCATAGGGTAACAAAAGTAAGTGAAAAATTAAAAGAAAAATTAAATATAGAAAATTATTATAAAAAAATAGATTCAACCCTAAGAGGTAATACAGGCGTTGAAATTGCAGCACTTTTAGAAACCTCGGGAAAAGAAGTTGCCCTTGTTGCTCCGGCATATATTGAAGAAAACAGAACAACCCTTGGAGCTTATCAGCTTTTAGGCGGAATACCGATTGAAAGGACGCAATGCGCGCTTGATCCTAAGGCTCCTATTTATGAATCTTACATTCCCGATATTTTAAAAAAAGATTTAAATCATGCTTTTGAGAATTTAATAGGTATTATTGATTTTAAAATAATTTCAAAAGGTGCAGGGCCTATTATTTTAAAATTAAACGAGCTTGTTCAAAGCGGTAAAAAAATAATTGTGCTTGATGCAATGTCAAATGTGGACTTAGAACAAATTGCTCTTGCAATAAATAAAAGCAGTTATGATATTCTTCCCTGTGGCAGCGCAGGTCTTGCAAGCGCAATAAATAAAATCTATGATACAGATAAAAAAAATGAACACATAGAACACCTTCCCGATTTTGCAAATTTGATTATTTCAGGTTCTGCAACCCAGCTTACGTTAACTCAAATAGGGAAATTAAAAGAAACATCACCCGATATTCATTTTATTGATTTAACTCTGGAAGATATATTGGATGGAATAAATGATAATTTAATCAATGAAATTTGCGAAAAATTAAATTCAAAAATCGATGTTGTGGTTCATTCTTCATATTTAAGCAATGAAATAATAAGCGAAAAAGGGAAAGAATTATTAATTGATGCAGGTATTGCAAAAAATGAAATTTCAAGCAAAATAACGGATTATCTTGCAGATTTATTGTATGAAATAAATTTAAAATCAAAATTTATCTTAATGACAATAGGGGGTGAAACCTCTTATAAATGTGCTTTTAAAATAAACAGCGCGTACCTTGAAATAATAGATAATATAATGCCTGCAATACCTTTGTGTATTGATGCAAACGGCAAAATAATCGTTACAAAATCAGGTAATTTCGGCAACTGCGATACTTTAATAAACGTTTTAAAATATTTTGAACAATTAAAAAAAGCGGGGTAAATATTGAAAACATATAAAATAGCAATAACAACCGGAGACAAAAAAGGAATAGGAAAAGAAATTACCAAAAAAGCTCTGGATTTTTTAAAATTGCCTGAAGATGACGTTTTAATTATCGGGGAAAAAATTGATGTTCCTTATGATATTTATGAAATAGATGAAATTGATAACGGAGTTTTTTGTTATGAATCTCTTTTTAGGGCATGCGAATTAATAAAAGAAAAGAAAATAAAAGGGCTTGTAACATCTCCTATTTCAAAATTTGAGCTTCATAAATCAGGATATAATTTTAACGGACAAACGGAAATTTTAGAAAAATTATTATCATACAACAATCAAAAAGCACAGATGATTTTCATTGCCGATGATTTAAAAGTTATGCTTTTAACAAGGCATTTGGCTCTTAATAAAATAAAATTAAACAAAGAAGAAATTATTGAACAGGTTAGGATTTTAAATAATTTTTTAATTAAAAAATACAATATAAAATCTCCTAAAATTGCTCTTTGTGCGCTAAATCCCCATTGCGGAGAAGGGGGAATTTTAGGAAATGATGAAATTGAAATCTTAGAACCAACGGTTAAAATTTTAAACAACGAAAATATTAATATCACTCCTCCAAAAAGCGCAGATGCTTTATTTGCCAAAATCGGAAAAGAGTATTTGAATAAAGAAAAATTGTCTTACGATGCTATTGTTGCCTGTTATCACGATCAGGGTTTATGCCCTGTTAAAGCTCTTGCTTTTGATAAAGCAATCAATACAACAATCGGGCTTGATGTCATAAGAACCTCCCCGAGTTCAGGAACCGCTTATGATATTGCGGGAAAAAATATTGCAAACCCCGATAGCATGATTGAAGCAATTAAACTAGCTTATAAATTATCTTAAAAAAAGGCAGGTATTAACCCCTGCCTTTTGTACAACAATATAATCCCCAAACTCTTTTTAGGCACCTAAACTTGAATGGAATGTTCTTGAGATAACATCATCTTGTTGTTCTTTTGTTAATTTGATGAAGTTAACTGCGTATCCTGATACTCTGACTGTTAGTTGAGGATATTTTTCAGGATGTGCTTGAGCATCAAGAAGTGTTTCTCTGTTGAATACGTTAACGTTAAGGTGATGTCCGCCTTTTTCAACGTATCCGTCCAATAAGTCGATTAAGTTTTGTTCTTGTTGAGTTGCCATATTTGAAATCTCCTATTAAGTCTTTTCTTTTTTATGATTTTATTATATACTATTTTTAACAACATTTCCGTTGTTTATACAACAAAAGGAAAACCATGGAAAAATATTTTAACCAAATAAAAAATTCCCCGATATTTTACGGGATTAACAACGAAGAATTAATTAACCTTTTAAAATGCTTCAAGGCTAAAATTAAATCGTTTTCAAAAGGAGATTTAATCATTCGCCAGGGCGAAAATATTACAAAACTCTATTTAATTCTTGAGGGAAACGTAAACATAGAAAAAGATACATATTTAGCAAACAGAATTATAATTTCTAAGCTTACTATAAACGACAATATTGCTCTATCATACATTGCCTCAAAAACAAAAGAAGCAGATATAGACGCTTATGCAACGGATGATGTTAAAGTACTTGTTTTAAATTATGAAAAATGTACTTCAATGTGTCAAAATGCCTGTACAAAACATAAAATTTTAATAAATAATCTTTTTAAAATTATTGCAAAAGAGAATATCGGTTTAATAGAAAAAATCGAAAATATTTCCCAAAAATCAATCAAAGATAAACTTTTAACTTATTTGTCAAACGAAGCAAGAAAAAATAAATCAAACAGATTTTCAATTATATTTAACAGACAAGAACTTGCGGATTATTTAAATATAGACAGAAGTGCCATGTGTTTTGAATTATCCAAATTAAAAAAAGCGGGATTAATTGATTATGAAAAAAATAAATTTGTTTTATCTTCAAAAATTAATTATTAAAAATTAATTCTTTATTAATATATGACGCATAATTTAAAAAATTATATAAAATAGTAAAATAAGAAAAAAGGAGTAGAGAAATGATAAACGAACAATTACAAAAAGCTTTTTCAAAACAAATTAACTATGAGCTTTATAGTGAATACCTTTATTTAATAATGAAAGGTTTATTTAAAGAAATGAATCTTTTAGGGTTTGCAAACTGGTTTGATGTTCAAATTCAAGAAGAAAGAGCTCACGCTATGGGTTTAATAGATTATATCCATGCAAGAGGCGGAATTGTAGAATACGACAAAATCGACCTGCCGTCTATTGAAGGCAAAACACCGATTGAAATTTTTGAACAGGTTTTAAGACACGAACAAACCGTAACTTCAAAAATTAATGAATTATATGAACAAGCCGAAAACATAAAAGACAGAGCCGCTCAACATTTTCTAAACTGGTATATAGATGAACAAGTTGAAGAAGAAGATAACGTTAACGGAGTTTTAACAACATTAAAATTAATCGAAAACGATAAACACGCACTTTTAATGTACGATAAAGAATTAGCCCAAAGAACTTTCCAAGCTCCAACCATAGGCTAAAACTAAAAGTTTATCATACAAGCAATAAAATAACAAAAAAGTCTGAAGAATTCTTCAGACTTTTTTTAAAAATAAAGAGTTATTTAAAAAAACAAGATATAATATACTTTGTTTATATAATCCAAGAAAGGAGTGATGGCCAAAACCACCAAACTTTCACCAAGGCGCCTTGTTTTTTTATAATCTAAAACGGTTTTGTTTGGGATAGGCGGGATCTTAGTTCGCGGAATTTTATTATGTCTTCTTGGGCTTTTGAGCTTTCTTTAAATAAAGCTTGTGAAGCGGGATGCATGATGATAATAGAATCTATATGGATTTCTAAAAAGTCGTATCTTCGAGGAGCGGAATTAGAGCCTTGCATTACAAGTTCTGCGTTTGTTACGGCTAAAAATCTTCTTTCTTTATCGTTTAAAAGTTCTGTTAATTCGCGGTTTGATTTTGTGAACTTGGAAACATAAACAGTACCTTTAATTTCGTGGTCTTTTGTTATAATACAAACCTCAACGGGTGTTGTATCAGATGGTTGTTTTGTCATTAATTCTACTCCTATATAATAAATTAATTATATCTTATTTTTAAAATTATTGCTATATAGGTTATATGATTTTTTAAATATTAACTAATGTAACAATTTTAAATTGTTTTCTTAAGTTTTTTGCGATTATTCCGATAACTATAGTACAGAAAGGTGTGTAATATGAAAAATCAAAATTTTACACTGGATGAAGAAAGAATCGCGAATATCTTAAGGCAGGAAATTTTACAGGATACACAGGTTAAAATTCAGCCTAAAGAAAAAGATTTATCGAACTTTGAATGTATATCTACAAACAAAGCTAATATTTCTCCCATTATGACTATGAATGAGGATCAGGTTTTAGCATTTGTTGAGCAGCTTGATGTTTCGGATTTAAAAACATTGAGTGTTGCAGAATTAAATTATATCGGCGAAGTGTTAGGAGTAGAACCTAATATTCTATTTGGAATGGAAGACTAATGAAAGAAGCCAACAACTTTTAAACCGGATGAGTTAAGCTTGTCCGGTTTTCGGAGTGTTTAAAAAAAGAAAAAGGCACTTTGCAGTGCCCAAAAGTCATGTTTTGGTTTATTAATATATAACAAAAAATCATGTAAGATATGTATAAATTATATTGTTATAGTAACTCTAATATTTTATCTTGTCAATAAAAAAAAGTGCACTTATTTGTGCACTTTTTTATATTAATTTAATTTAATTATTTTGCGTTCAAAAAGGCTTGAACATTGGTTGTCATACTTTCTTCTTTAATCTTCCATCCATTAGGAGTAGATGTGAAGATAAAATAACACGGAAGCCCTGTTTTATCGTTTCTTGGGATTCTTGTTGCGCTTACTTTATAATCTTTATTTTCTTTTGTAACTTTTTTATTTACATAATTATTTTTATATCTTACTGCTTTTGCAAATTTTGCATTATTGCCAAGTTCTTTTAAATATCTGTCAAAAGGAATTATAACCGCTCTTTTACCTCCCGATTTAACATTTACAACACGGATTATTTTAGCGTCTTTAGTATAGTAATTTGGTAAATTTGTCGAATATGCGTTTGCATCCTGTATATATTTATCAAAAACAGCTAAAACATCGCTTTTATCGTCTGCAAAAACGCAGCTTCCCGCAAAAAATAATGTTAAAAAAGTTAATAATATTTTTTTCACAATTAAATCTCCACCATATTTTTTATTAATTATATCATAATCAAATTTTAAAAAATTAAACTAAAATTTAGTTTTTTAAAAATTATTTAGCCTGTTTACATAATCTGTGTTGCTCAATTAATACCATTAAAACTGAAACATCTGCAGGTTTTACTCCGCCTATTCTAAGAGCCTGACCTAATGTTTTGGGGCGGATTTTGATTAATTTTTCTTTTGATTCCGTCGATATTTGTTTTATTTCCTTATAATCAATAAAATCAGGTATTTTAATATTTTCCATTTTTTCCTGATTGTTTATAAGCTCAATCTGGCGCTTAATATAGCCTTCATATTTAATTCTTACTTCGCTTTGTTCTTCAATATCGCGGATTAAATATTTATCTTCACTTAAAATATTGCTGTCATAGCCCAATTCTTTTAAAACTTTATAATTTACATTTGGTCGTTTAATTAAATTTAAACCGTTTGTTCCGATTTCTAACGGTTCATTATATTTTGATAAAATTTCTTTATTTTTTTCATTTGGAGGAATTTTAAAATCTTTTAATTTTTCAAATTGTTTATTTATTTCATCCTCTTTAAATCTTTTTCTTTGTATATCTTCTTCTTTTACAAGTCCTGTTTTATAACCGATTTCAGCAAGCCTTAAATCAGCATTATCCTGTCTTAAAATAAGACGGTATTCACTTCTTGAAGTAAGCATTCTATAAGGTTCATCAATGTCTTTTGTAATTAAATCATCAATTAAAGTTCCAATGTATGAATTTGAACGTGTCAGATTAATATATTCCCTGCCTTGCAGATAATTAAAAGCGTTTATACCGCTAACAAGCCCCTGTGCTGCTGCTTCCTCGTAACCGGATGTTCCGTTTATCTGTCCTGCTAAAAACAGACCTTTTATTTTTTTTGTCATTAAACCACAGTCTAATTCAAGTGCGCAAACACTATCGTATTCAACAGCATAAGCAGGTTTTATTACGGATGCGTTTTCAAGCCCCGGAAGCGAATGTATCATTTCAAATTGTGCTCCTATGGGTAAACTTGTTGAAAAGCCCTGAATATACATTTCATAAGTTTCAATTCCTTCAGGCTCAATAAAAATATGGTGCGAAGGGTTGTGGGCAAATCTTACTACTTTATCTTCAATACTCGGGCAATATCTAGGCCCTATGCCTGTTATAAGTCCTCTATACAAAGGGGAGTTGCATAAATTATTTCTTATTATTTCATGGGTTTTTTCGTTTGTTTTTGTTAAATAACAAGGGTATTGTTTTCTTATGGGTCTGTTTGGTTTAAATGAAAAAAATCTTGGCATGTTATCAACTACCTCATCCCCGGGATGAAGTTCAAGTTTTGAATAATTAATCGTTCTGCCGTCTATTCTTGCAGGAGTGCCTGTTTTTAATTTCCTTACATCAAAACCCAATTTTCTTAAGCTGTCAGATAAACCAACAGCGCTTCTTTCTCCCAATCTTCCCGCGCTAAAAGTTTTCAAACCTATATAAATCTTACCTTCCAGGCTTGTTCCCGTTGTTAAAATTACACAAGGGGCAAAATATTCAATACCTAATTCATCAACAACTCCTTTAATTTTATTATCCTCAACAATTAAATCAACAATTTGTATTTGTTTTAAGGTTAAATTAGGTTCCGATTCAATATAATGCCTTGCAAGATATTTATATTCTTTTTTATCTGATTGTGCACGAAGCGCATGGACAGCAGGGCCTTTTGATAAGTTAAGAGTTTTTAATTGCATGTATGTGGAATCTGCAAGTTCAGCCATAACACCGCCAAGGGCATCAATTTCCCTTACAAGGTTTGACTTTGCAGGGCCTCCTATAGCAGGATTACATGGCATTAGGCCTATATTTTCAATATTAAGTGTTGCAATTAAAGTTTTCAATCCGAGTCTTGAAGCACTAATTGAAGCTTCAATTCCTGCGTGCCCCGCGCCGACTACAATACAATCAAAATTATTTGCTTTATTATTCAACATACTACCAAGCCTTTATTTTATTGACTCTATAAAATAACTGCTCCGTTTTTTTCAATAGGTAAATTTAAGAAACTTGTTTCGACATTAAAATAATCCCAGGTGTTTGAAACAATTTCTTTTATTTCACTAACTCCAATCCCGTTATAAATAATTAAAATCGCAGGCCCCGCACCGCATAAAACAGTTCCTATTACACCGTTTACATGTTTTAAATTATTTGTTATTTCATTCAATCCGGGGACAAGCTTTTCTCTGTATGGCTGATGAAGTTTATCTTTTAGAGCTAATTTTAAAAGTTCTTCATCTTTATTATAAAGCGCATCAACAAACATAGCGCTTCTTTTTAAATTATAAATAGCGCTTGCCATGGGTACTTCTTTAGGTAAAACCGAACGTGAAACATCGGTATTTAATTCATAATCGGGAATACATACCATTAATTTCCAATCATCATTCCAAGGTAAACTACGACACACAACAGAGCCGTCTTCTTCCCATGATGACATCATAACACCACCCTTAAAAGCAGGAGCAATATTATCGGGGTGTCCTTCGATTTCCGTTGCAATTGATAACAATACTTTTTCATCGGTTACCCTGCCTAATAATTCATTAGCTGCAATCAAACCTCCGACTATTACAGAAGCGGACGAACCAAGACCTCTTGAGATTGGAATTTGAGTTTTTATTGTTATTTTTAATTCGTTTGGTACCTGTCCGATAAAATTATAAAGCAACTCAATTGCCTTATAGACAATATTGTTTTTATCTGTTGGAATATCTATTATATTTCTTTCTTCATTGTTTTTTTCATTTATTATATTAATTTCAATCCCTGAACCGGGTAAAACGGTTTCTTCAACGGAAACTATATTATATAAAGGCAACGCCAAGCCGAAAGAATCAAATCCCGGACCTAAGTTTGCTATTGTTGCAGGGGTTTTTACACTAACTTTCATAATTTTTCCTACTTACTGTACCTTTACAGGCATAATTAAACAGATATAATTTGAATTGTCATCTTGAGGTTTAAATATGGATGCTGCCAAAACATCGGAAATCTCAATTTCGACATTTTTTGAATCCATGTTTTTTAAACCATCCAAAACATATCTGTAATTAAACGCTGTTAACATATCGTCAAAGTTATATTCTATATCAATATAATCTTTAGAACGACCCGCTTCGGGAGTATCTGCCATAATCTCCAATTGTCCTTGAGTAAAATTAAACTTAACAACATTTGTTCTGTCGTTAACCATAATTGATACTCTTTCAATTGAATTTATTAATTCCGCTCTATCTATTACTATTTTTTTATCGTTCGCAGCAGGGATTAATTGTTGATATTTAGGGTAAACACCATCAATTAATCTTGATTGAAACGCTAAATCTTCAAATTCAAATAATATTTTATTTTTTTGAATTTTTAAAGTTATATCTTCATCTTCAACAAGTGATGAAATTCTTTGAACTTCTTGAAGTGTTTTTGAAGGAACTATAAAGTTAATTAATTCATCAGACGGTGTTTTAATTTCTTTTTGAATTCTTGTTAAACGATTACCATCCGTTGCTGCTAATTCAAGAATATTTCCTTCAATTGTAAAACAAACACCCGTTAAAACTGCTTGTGTTTCTTGCTGAGATACTGCAAAAATTACTTGTTTTATTGCTTTTGAAAATTCATTTTTATTTAATACTACTGTTTTATATTCTTCTTGAGATGTTTCATTAGTAGTTTTCGGAAATTCATCGGGATTTAAACTTATTAAATCAAATTCGGTTTTTCCGCTTTTAATTTTTACGTTATTTGTTTCATCAATTGATTTAAGTGTTATTTCACTTGAAGATAATTTTGAAACAATTTCTGATATTTTCCTTGCGCTTAAAGTTATTGAACCTTCTTTTTCAACCTGCGCTTTTGTTTTATAGTTTATTGCAAGATTTAAATCAGTTGCACAAAATCTTATTCTGTCTGATGATACGGTTTCAATTAAAATATTTGATAGTATGGGTTGAATTGCTTTTTGTGATGTAACTTTTTCAACAATTTTTATCCCGTTTGAAAAATCTTCCTTGTTTAAAATTATTTCCACTGACAAAATCTCCATTTTAAAGATATTATTCTAAAATTATAGTATAAAAACAAAAAAACAACACTTTTTCTAAACAGACCTTTTTTCAAAACTTTATATTATATATAAATATAAATATTTAATTATAAATTTAATAATATATAATAAAGACAAAATATTTGTTTAAAAGTGTTTAAGATGCTTGCTATTGTTGAAATTTACATGTTTAAAAGTTGTGTATAATTTGCACATTTTATAAACAATTTTATTTTTGCACTTTTGAGATGGTTAAACAGATAATTTTTTTAAAACCTTCATTAATTAAACAATCAAGAATTTCGTTAATCGTAGCGCCTGAAGTTGTTATATCGTCAAGCAGAATGATGTTTTTATTTTTATATTTATCAATATATTTTTGATTTATTTTAAAACTGTTTTTAATGTTTTGTATTCTGTTTTTTGCTTTGTACTGAGGAATTGTGTATTTTATTTTTTTAATTAAATTTTTTTCGATTTTAAAACCCGTGTATTTTGAAAATTCCCTTGCAATTAAAAACATGTGTTCGTAGCCTTTTTGTGCTGTTTTTAAAAAGTATGAAGGAAGATAGATTATTATATAATCTTCATTTAAATTTAATTTTTTAAAATAGCTGTAAAGCAATGAAGCTAATACTTTTGAAGAAGATTTTCTGTGAAAAAATTTTAACATTTGAATTAATTTTTTAACGCTGCCTTCGTATAATAAGGCGCTGTAAATTGAAATATCTCTATATATCCTATGTGGAAAACAGGATAAAAAATGAACATCTTTTAAACAGTTTTTACACAATAAATCATCAGTTTTTGAACATGAGCAAATTAAACATTTTTTGTTGTAAATTAAATTTAAAAAGATTTCAAAAATGTTTGCAAAACAAGATTTTAATTTTAAAAACATAATAAATTTTAATATTTCATCTCGCCGTGTTTTACGACACACCTTGCTTTAATATAGACTCTATCAGGTCTTTCTTTGTTTAAAATTGCATTGTAATCTTCGTTATCTTCAAGTAAAAATACGTTAAAATCCGCGTCTTTATCCGTTTCAAGAGAACCTATTATATTATTTAATCTTAAAATTTTAGCAGGAATTATTGTTAAATATTTTATTACTTCAACAGCATCCAATTTTCCGTCATTTACGTATTTTACTTCATTTAACAATGACAAATCTTTATTAAATGATAATGAGTTTATACCAAAACCGAAGCGATTAGGGAAATATTTTAATACTTTTTCAAAATCAAGTTTTTTATTGTGTAAATTATCGCTTACTCTCGGGCAATACGCAAGAGAAACTTTATTTTCGCTAAGCAGTTCCAAATCGGAATCATTCAGATAATTTCCGTATGAAACAAGCAGTTGTTTGGATAATACCCCTAATGTCTTTAAATATTGCGCAGGGGTAACATTTTCAACAAGCGGTTCAAATTTTTTATGACCCGTAAATTCGTTTAATAAATCAATATCTGAAAATCCGTGTTTCAGCCAATCAATTTCTTCTTGAGATTCTCCCAAACGTATTGTCATTAATATATTATTTTTTTTGCAGTATTTAATTAATATTTTAAATAATCTTTTATGAACGCAGCAAACACTGTGCGGTGCAACACCTATGAATGTGTTATCGGATTTTTGTTTTTTTAATTTATCAATCTTTTTTTGAATTGTTCTGAATTCGTCTTTACTTGTGTCAACGGAATCCGAGAACAATTCAAAAAATAAAAATGTTTTAAGAGGCATTTCATTTAATAAATCAAAGTATTTACTTTCTTTAGAAAGCTGCGCAACGGTTGTTGTTCCGCTTAAAAGGCTTAATTCAATACCTTTTTTAAATGAAGCAATTTTTTCTTCCCTTGTAAGACAGAAATAATCGGATAACAGGTTTGCTAATCTATATATAAAAGATTTTTTAGATATACCTGTTAAAAAATAGTGTTTTTTAAATATCGTATAAAATCTTTTAAACTTAGCTTTAAGGCTGCTTTTTTTTGTTTTTTTTAAGTCGGTATACTGAAGATGGTTGTGTAAATTAACAAACCCCGGGGTTATGAGTGCATTTTTAAAATCTTTAATGCTTGTGTAATTTTCTTCAATTAAAGAATCTTGTTTTATTATTTCCTGTACTTTACCTTCGTCAACCACAAGGGCACAATCTTCATAAATATTGCCATTTGAAGGAATAATCCATTTTGCCTTATATGCTTTTGCCATTGCTACACTTTCTTTAAATTTAAAGGTTTATAGGGAATATTATAACAGTTAAATTAAGACAGTTCAATGTTTTAATAAAAAACACAAAGATTACCTTAAAACTATTTTATGCAACTTCATCAATCTTTGATTTTTTTGATTGCTCGATTATAGCTTTTTCATCAGGCAATCCCTGTGTTTTTAATAGAATATCAACAATGCGCCTCATTTGGCATTTGAAAGAATATTTAGCTTTTTTGATTGAACAAAGATCGCAATTTGAATGAATTTTATAACAAGCAAGTGCCTGAAGTGTCCAGTTTTGAACAATTGAATCAGAAATTACACCTTGCGTTTGGCATTCAAATTTTTCATCGCTAAATTTGTGTCCATAACCTTTGAACAAAATATTCCCCCAAGTTGTAGTAAATCTTTATTTATTTTTGGTGATGTATAAACTTAATATCATTATGAATCAATAATGGTTTTTTTTCAAATTAATCATTCAAAAGTAGTACTTGAAATTTAGCCGAAAACGGGAATTATTTTTTTTAAAAAAGAAATTAGACTTTAGATATTATGTATGAATATTTTAAAAACCTTTTAAAACAAAATTCCTGCAGCTCAATCGGAGTATGTTCAATACATCCGAGCGTGAGCGCATTGTATGAAATTTTATTAAACGAAATAAGAGAAACATCTTTTTATATTGTTAAATTAAAAGAGTTTAATTTGATAAATAAAAAAGCCATGGAAAAATTGATTGAAGGATTGTCGATTTTTCTTATTAATACCAGTTTTAATAAGATAAAATATTTAAAACTTGTTAAAAATCTTAATTCTTTAAAAAAAGAAATAAAAGAAAAATATATTGAATACTGTAATATATATAATTTGCCCTGTGAAATGATAACAAGCAGTGTTGATATTAAAGAAAATACAACAATTTCGGATTTAATTGAAAATTCGCAGATTTTTATTTCAAATAAACAAAAAAACGATAACAAAAATAAGCTTTACATGTTTGATTTAATTGCATTTTTTGCAAAATTAAGCGCTATAAATGTTTTAAAAATTAAAAAGTTAAATAACTGCACAAGCGAAAAAATAGAAAAATTTAACTATGAAATTATCAGGTTTTTCTCTTTAACAAACGGGTACTCAATAAGAGATGAAAAAATCAAAAGAAGAATACTTGAATTTTCAGCTGTTGCACTTGAAATAAAAAAAGAATTGCAATTGTGTCTTGAAGAAAAATACGGAAAAAAAGAAGCGACAACCGTTTGTGAAAATATTTATAAAGGCTTTGGAATACTTGTTTCGGGAAGTGATTTAGACGAGCTTGAGAATGTTTTAAATACAATTGAGAAAATTGAACTCGACAGCGAAATAAAAGAAAAAATTAACGTTTACACAAACCAGGCTTTAATAAATGCTCATTTGTATCCCTTTTTTAAAGAAAATAAATATTTAAAAGGTCATATCGGAACAGATAACCCGGAATACGATTTTTCAATTTTCAAAGGTTCGATTCTTTTAAGCCAAAATTTTGTACAAAAAATCGATAATTTATACAGAGGTGAAATTTTTTCAAATAAAATAATTTCTTTTGAACGCGTTTCAGATATCAATAATAATGACTATTCGCCTTTAGTTTTATCTGCTTTAAAAGAAGAAAATCGTACTTTTGAAAAAAAAGAGCCTCATAAAATTGAATATGATTCAGAAAAATTAAAAAAAGATTTTATTGAATATAATGATGATGAAATAGCTGTAATAATAGGTGAAATAAATAAAAAACAAACTTTTAAGGATGGAGATAAAATAATAAATCTTCAATATCCTTTTGATGAATTATTTAATTTCATTGACATTTTAAAAGAAAAACAAATTAAAATAACTCTTCTTTTTACTGAATGTAATTTGTTAAATCTGGAAGTGGTTTTATTGTTGTTAAATAAAGAAATTGAAATTTATCTTGCAAGCTGTTCAAATCTTTTAATAAATCCGCATGTTATTCAGGCGCTAAAAAACGAATTTAAGATTAATGTTATTGAATAAAAGGCGTAAACATTTTATTTACGCCTTTATAATTACCTAACGCGCACCGTAGTATGACGGAACAAATTTAGGATTTCTTTGTTTATCAACATAGAATGTTAGAACACTGTCATCAATTACTATGTCTTTTTTGTCTTTTCTTGTAATAGCTGCGCCTTTTACTTCATAGTCAACATCTTCGCTTACGTATTTTCCTAAAGATTCATCATAGACCATTCTTTTTAAAATTTGACCTTCTTCAAAAGGACAGTATCTGTCGTTTGCGATTTTAATAGAATCCGTTTTTTGTCTGGTTGAAGTTTTTTTATGATTTCTTGACGGTTGATTTTTCTCAATTCCGTAATTTGTAATAACGCTTAAAACTTCGCTTCCTCTTTCGTCTTTGCGATATATCGGGAAGAAATCAAGATTATCTTTTGAAGTAATATTTAAAAGCTCGGGATACCCGTTTTTTAAAGCCGATAAATTAGGCATTAAAGATAAAGACGAAATTGCATGCATTTTATTATAGAAAGGAGCATATAATTTGTCATCTCTTCTTTCATGGCGGGCTCTGTCTCTGTTTCCCCACCATAGGTTTTTACTTGCTGATTCATAGCCTGTTTGAGCGTAATCCGTACCGTAATACATGGTAGGAACACCTGTTAGTGCATTCATTACCTGCCATAACTTATCCTGTAAATCCATGGGTTCTTGAACGATACTGTAAATGAAATTTTTTATTTCACCTTCATCATCTATTCCTGCTTTTTTAAATAAATCTCTGACAGTTATTTCATAAGGCAGTGTGCCGAACGCGCTTGCGCGTCTGTATACGAATTTATCGCCTTTTTTACCGTTTACAAGGTCTTTTAGGGCATCAAGAAGCTGTTTTTGTGTTTTTTTGTCTTTTACGTATATTTCTTCAATTTTAGATTTCATCATAAGACCAACAGCAACAGCCTGAGAGTTTAAATTTTCAAAATCGCCTCTGCCTGTTAATTCGTATATTTTTTCTTTTGCGTCTCTATCCAGATTTTTTATACTGTTTCCGTTTATTATGGCATCTTGATTGATACTTTTAACATATAAACCCATATCTAAAGGCAATGTATGCATTAGGCGGGGTTTATCGTGGTTGTCTGTGAATACATGAGACATTAGAATCGAATTCGGTTGAGAATATTTTATAAGTTCGTTTGTTTTATTTTTAAGATTTCTGACATCTCCCGCGCAATAGCTCTTATCGTAACCATGTTCAGGATCTACCCCCACAAAAGCCGATAAATTATTAAAATATTTATCGTAATTTGAGCTTGTTGAAGCTCCTATTTGTTCAAGGAATTCTTGTTCTTTTGCGTAAGGAAGATTGTTTTCGTAATTATCGTATGTAGGATATTTAGATCTGTTTTCATCCATGATATTCATTGCGCGTCTGAAAGCTTCTCTTCTTTTATCAAAACTCAACGTTTCATCGCAGAATGTATTTGCAAGCTGTGATAGTGTGCTTGTAGGATTTTCAACTTCATCAATATCGTCTTTGATTTTATTTAAATAAGAATTTGCAACCCTGGAATCATAATTCATCATGGAATCAAAATCGTTCCAATTGTATAATCCGTCTCCGAAGTTTGTAATTTCGGCAATGATATAAGAAGAAGGATTATAGGTTTTAATTCTTTTAATAAATTCACCCCAGAATTGCTGTGTACCCGGTATATCCACGGTTCCGCTCCATAAATCTTTAAAGGTTGATGTGGAATTTTTAATTGATTCAAGGTCTGCAATATCTTTAGCGGCATCAAATCTCCAATTCAAACCTCCATGACCCTGTAATACAACCGAATCTGCAAGTTTGAAGTTTTCAAGAGAGATATTTTTTAAATCTTTTCTTAGTTTGTTTTTTATATTTTTTATATCTATAGAGTTTAAATTTTTTCTTATTCTTGAAATTACCTGAGCTCTTTCATCTTCTACTGATATCGGAGGTAATTTTAACATTCTTTTAAGTGTTGCTTTGTTTTTTAATTTTTCTAAATCGACAGAGCCGTCTGAATTAATTGCATCAGGCGCCATAGCAGAAATCAGAATATGTCTTATTATTTCATTTGCACAGGTTTTTGTAACGTATGTAAGATATTCATCGTTGTCTTTGTATTTATCGGGTGTAATTTCTTTTATTGCTTTTTTGGTTAATTCAACTATATTATCAAAAGTTTTACCTTTAAGAAATTGTTCATTGAATTGAGGTTGTGAAAATATTGCGCTTAATTCAGGGCTTGTTTCGATTGATTGAAGCGGAAATTCGCTTACATAATCTTCAACGGTTTTATTTTGAGCTAAAACAGGTAAATACGTTTCTTTATTGTTTATATTTTCTTTTATTGCTTCGTATTCATCCTGCATTATGCCGTTTTTTAGAGCGATTTCATTAATTTCTTTTTCGCTTAATTTTGCACTGTTAAAAATTAAATCGCTTTGTATTGTTTCGCTCCAGAATGTTGCAACGCCGTATAGGTATTTTCTTGCATTGAAAAAGCCTTCAACATTTGCCTTGTTTGATTTATTGGGGTTTGATAAATTCATTTTTATAATATCGACATTGCCATCCCAATATGTTGCACTTGAAGCATTGTAGCGGTTTACTATATTTCCGTGTCCGACATTTAAAAGAGTATCAAGTTCTTCATCGGATAAATCTTTTAACAAAAGATGATTTTCATTTTTTTCAAAAAGAGCAAGTTTTTTATCAATCTCATCATCGGGAATTTCAAAATAAAAAGGATGAACAAGATCCTGATAAGATACGATATCATAATGGTCCTCAGGGTTTGGTATATCGTATTTGTCTATTGTATGAACGGTATCTTCAATTTGCTTTTCGGATGTTGTTCTATCGTCATAAAACTGCATTAAAACAGGTTTCTTTTTATCATAGTGTTCGCTGTTTGGAGCGTTGATAATTTTAACCCCTGTGTGATTAAAGGCTTCTTCGTTTTCAGGAATTATACCCAGATTAATGCCGTCTTCCATTTTTAACATATTATAAAAAGGAGATTTATCACCCCACTTTAAAACATGTGCAACCAAAGGAGATTGAAGGCTTTGAGAAGTAAAAGCGCCGTCTGCCACGTATCCTTTTCCGTTTTTGAATAATTCAAAGTTAAATTCTTTAAAATCATTCATATTAGTACACTGATATTGGTTATTTGGCCAGTATTTATGAGGAGAAGTCGGGTCTGCGCCGATATCGGGGGTTGAGATTATATATTTAAATCCGTCAAAATATCCGTTATCTAAAAGATAAGTTAAACCTTTAATGGAACCTCCCAGTTTATTGTGGTGTGTTCTTATGAATTCTTTATCTTTTTTGCTTAATTTTGAAACGTCAATCCCGTCAGAATCTATAAACGAGTGGCGCATTGCGCCTGAAATCGGAGTAACGCCAAAGTTATCGCCTATTTCGATTATATTTTTTTCTTCGCCGAACAATCTTTCTTTTTTAAATCCGTCAAGGGCGTATCTTCTGTTTCCGTTGTTATCTTCAAAAACATATCTGTAAGCAAAAGCGCTATATCCCGCTTTTTTAAATTCTTCCTGCGGAAGTTCGATTGTTGTTTTATCTTCAAAGGGAATCAATACTGTCTCAGTCGGGACAAAGCTGTTTGAACCAAGCGTACCTGCCGCATTTGCCCTATAATCCAAAAGTGATATTTCAAGATAGGGTGTTTCTTTTTGAGGTCTGTATGAAGGCAGGCTGAATCTGAAGACTTGTTTATTTTTGGAATCATAGTCTCCTTTTACGCCTTGGAAATTAAGTTGTCTCTTATTTTGAACTGATTTAATTGATAGATCCATAACTCATCCTTTATATTAAATATTTTCCCAATGAGGACTATTGTTTAACTTCTAATCTATATATTTTTGCTGAAGCACATTTTCTTCTTTAGATAATTTTTCAATATCAGGGTTATCTATTTCAAAAACGCAGGCTCTGCTTGTTCCTAATTCAACATTAATTGAGCCGTTTTGATTGTTTTGAATTTTGCAGGGTTCACCATAGGCAGGGATTAAGTTGTTAAATTTTTGATTTTCTTTTAATCCGGGTATTTGAATTGTTCCGCCTACTGTTTTATTAACATTTCGGTTTCCGATAAACAAAAGTGTTTTTCCGTCCTTATGTCTTGCAAAAGCAATGATTTCAGGGTTGTTTGTAGGAAGTATGATGAATGAACCTTTTGTAATAACATCTTGAGCATCATTCATTTTAAGTTTTAAACTTGAACTTCCGTTAATTTTATTATATTCATTGCTTCTTAGCGCAAAAGCGGATTTAACAACATTTGCAATTTCAGGGAATTGACCTCCGGGTTTTCTTGAATAGTTAAAAATATCCATTCTTCCCGTGTGAACGGTACATTCGTTGTTATCGGTTTGCGTTTGTGCTACAAGTGCATGGTCATAAGGGAATATATAATAATCTCCCGTTTGAACACCGTCTGTCATATAAGGGTTAACTTGAGGAAGCATGCTTTGAAGAACGGTTGTAAACATTACCCAGGGGGCGCCTCCGTATAACATCGGGGATGAATCGTCATGGGTTGCAAAAGAACCGATTAAAGATTTTGCGCCGCATTTTTGACCTATTTCGTTGTTTAATTCTATGTTTTCTTTTACATAATCATATAACTGTTGGGCTTTCGTCCAGTCTTTGAATATGTGATATTGACCGTAGTATGAATCAAAACCTACTTCTAAAAGCTCTTTAGGTCTGTCATAGGGCATATTTAACTGAGGAGAAGCGTCTTCATGGGTATAGGTTTCCGCTAACCAGCCGAAATTAGGATCTAAATTATGAGAGTAATTAATAATTACATTCCAGAATTCAACGGGTTTTGCTCTGCCTACATCTGCTCTTATTCCGTCAAAACCAAGCTTAACACACATATCCACGTATTTTTTGTGCATATCAAGCAGGTCTTTGTTTAATTCGCGGTTTTGTTCGTCCTCAAAAGGCTTAAACATTCTGATATCCTGCCATCCTTTAGGAACTTTTTCGGAACCGTCCGCTTCTTTTGCCATCATTTCAGGATGTTCTTTTGCAAAATCTACGCTTGCACAGGAAGGTAAATCAAGCATTACTTTGATTCCGCGTTTGTGGCATTCATCTAAAAGATAAGCGCATTGTGCAAAAGCAACATCGGGATCATTTTTATCCATTTTTTCAAGTTTTTTGCCTGTTAATTGAAGATATATTTCTTCAATTCTTTTTCTTGCTTCGGGAGCAGGATTTTCATCAACAAGCTCGGGATCAAGCGTTAAAAAGTCTTTCGGGGCGTATAAAGAACCCGCCGTTCCCATGGCGTGTGTTTTACCTGTCGGGTGAATAGGAAGCATGTGAAGAGTATCAAAACCAAGTTCTTTTATATCGTCCAGCCTGCCGACTGCATTTATAAAGTTGCCGTGTATTTCATCACCTTGAATTAATTCGTTTCCGTCTGTATCTTGAGAATTCATAATTCTTGGAATTACGGCTAAAATTTTTGCCCTGTTGTGCGTTAGGGCTTCTTTTAAGTCGTTTTTATAGCCCGGAACTCTTTGTTGCGCTAAAGTTAAGCCTGTTTTTTGTACGTTTTCGCTGTTTTGTGTTTTTGTAATTCCCGAGTTAGCTAAAGTTTGTACAAGAATAGGACTAAGGATTTGTTTATTTTGAGCAATAACATTTTGACCCACCTGAGGATTGTAGGGATATTGCTTTTGTTTGGCATTTTGAACAGGTGCTTGTTGTTGTTTTTCTTCGGGTTTTTGTGAAATATTTAATTTTTGTGCCAGTATCGGACTTATTATTTTGTTGTTATATTCCATTATTTAGCACCTTTCTTTTTTGTTTCCGGGAACTCATCTTTAATATTTCCGAAAAGCGGTTGAACCAATAAAGTTACCGCAACTAAAGCAAATGTCATCGGAAGGAATATTTTCTTCCATGTTCTGTTGTTTAGCATTTCTTTGGCGCTGTTTCTTAAAAGACCGCAGATACCTGTGATATTTGAATTATCAACATCGCCTGTTTTGGATAATATTAAGTTTTTAAGCAATCCTTCAAGATCGGGTACCAATTCAATTTCTTTTTTAAATGCATTTTTATCATATATAACATTTTTTAAGGTTTGGAAATGCTCAAAATCAAGTTCCAATTTACATGCATCAGCAGCAACCGTTCCTTCATATACAAGTTGTCTTGCTTTTTTAATCCATTCTTCAACAGGTATTGTATCAAAGTTTTTAGCATAATTTTCTATTGAATCTATGGCGGCGCCATCTATATATTTATTTCCTAAAATCGTATTAACGGATTTTAAGGCTTCTTCAAATTCGCCTGATTTTATACGTCTTTCAAGGTTTGCACAAATTAAAGCTTTGGATCTTATAGAGGTAATGTTTGCGTTTGCAACATCCATGAAATGTTCAATGTTTGATTCTATTTCTCTATCCAAACCTTTGTTTAAAATATTAAACACGGGTTTATTTGCTGCACCTTGAAGCTGCCATATTTTTGAGATTGTTTCTTTGTTGTCTTTTGAATACATTTTTTGTATAAAATCTCTGACCATATTGTCTTTATCTTCAACAACAAATTCCTTGATTGCATTTGTATATTCTTCATCAGATAACGAAGCAAATCTTTGGAAGAAATTTGTTAATACGTCAAGCGTTTTATGCTGTGCAGAATTTGTCGGAGGTAATTTTATAGCCGTTAATTCTTCTTTTGTAAAATTAGCTTTGTTAAATATTTTCTCCATTGCCTGTCTGTAGATTTTTGTATATACGGATTCATCTTTAGAACCTGCAACGGGATTTAAGATATCAAGATAAGTTTTTAATCTTCCTCTTATGGAAGCTAAGATTTCGTCATTGTATTGTCTTACTGCTTCAAAGAAAGGAGTATCATCATATTTTAAATCCATATTGGAAAGCTTTGTATCTATTAAGGATGTTAATTTTTTATTGCCTTGAGCATTGAAGGCTTCCTGCAGCATTTGTCTTAATTTAATATAAGTTTTGCCTTCTTTTAAGTTTTTAAAATTATTAATAACTTCATCTAATTTTTCGGCTTCAATTTTGCCGTTGTGGGATTCTTGGATGGTTTTAACGTTTGCAAATATTCCTTTTGCTCTTTCGCTTGTGCCTTGTGTTGCATCTTTTGATTTAATTAAATCGCTAAATGCATTTTTCAATGTTTCTTCAAGGCCTTCGTCTTTAATTATTGAAACCTGGTTTCTTGCAACTGAAAGAGCGTTTTCATCAACATTGAATTTTAAATCTTTAATCGGTTTTAAATCATCCGAATCTTTAAAAATATCAGTAACATCAATATTTAAAGCCGCAGAAATTTTCTTGAATCCTTCGGAATCAAGATTTTTTGAAGAATATTGCATAAGTACATCTTCAAGTTGTTTTTTGTTTTTAACAATAGGAGAAGAAGCGCTGAAAACTTCATCTATATTATCAAGAGCCTGTCTTGATTTCATAAAGTCATGGTTTATTACAGCGTTTTTAACAAGAGGTTCTATCTTATCTCCGATAACGGCAGTTAATAAAGGAGTTGCAAAACCTGCAGTTGCCATCCATAGGGTTCTGTTTTGAAGAGCTGTTTTTTGCATTTTGCGAAGTATTTTTTCTTCGCCGTTTTCGCTTTCATAATCAATTCCCGAGCGTCTTGCGTTATCTTTTAATTCTTGTTTTGAGAATATATCCGTTGGTATAAATTGGTTATCAAGATATACATCCTTTTTATCGCCCTGTGCACTTATGTATTTTTGATCAATTCTAAAACCGTGTACTAACCTTGCAGGAAGATTTATAAATATCTTTGGCCATAAAGACATAACCGATAAAAATGTTGCACCGCCAAGGAACTGCATAATTGCGTTTGTTTTTGTTTTTGCATTTGATGCTAAAAATCCTGCAATTAATAAAGCCCCTGCTTTTAAACCTAAATCGTTAATTCTTCCAAGGCTGTTATCGTTTAATTTTCCTGTTTTTGCCGCGATTACAAAGTTTTTGCCGTCTTTAAAAGTATCACTAACGGCACTTGCTGCACTTTGAAGCGGGTTTTCTTTTACCAATCTTGCTTTAGCTTCATTTGGCTTAACATCGTTTGCATGTTGTGCTAAATGCTTATATATTTTTTCCTGATGTTCGTTTTGTTTTGTATTATCCGTCATCATACGGCTTGTAAGAGGACTTATATTTGGCATTAGCACACCTCGTATTCTTTTTTAGTGTCAACTTTGGATTTCATTGTATCGGGGTTTGTCTTAAAGCCTATGGTAGGTATAATCCATGTTAAAAGAGTAGCTAAAGCACTGCCCAATAAAAGTGCTTTACCGTAATGCTTTGTAAATATGTTTCTGTTGCTTCCCTTCCATAATTGTCCGAATGAATCCAAAAAGGCCTTACCCATACCTTTTAGATTACTCAAAAGTCCTTTGGGGTTGAGAACTTTTATTTTTATGTTCGGATATTTAAAGTATTTATTTTTTAATATCGGATTAAATTTGAGATCCTGGAAGCTTTTTTGCGCACCAAGAGCAACACCGCAGGCTGCCGCTATATATTTTGTAATGTTTTCTATTGCGGTTGTTCTTGTTTTTAATTCTCTTATTTTATCTCCCATGGTTTGTCCGGGGTCGTTTAAAGGCTCTTTATGACCTGCTTTTTTAGCAATTTTATCATAATACCAGTATTTGCTTTCGTGGTTTAATTCTGAATCTTTTTCCAATAAATCGCTTCTATAGAAATTAACGGAATCAAAAACGCCGGGGTATTGCGTTCTGACTAATCCTTTGTCTTGTCCCGGTTCTGCTACTTCATTTACTTTATTTAAATAAAGCATATCAAGATTAACACCTGTTGATGCGTGGATTAAAGTATGGGCTAATTTTTTGGAAGCCCATTTGCCGACGCCATACAATACAACTCCTGCCGCCATTTTATTTGCAACCGAATTTGCAGCGGCTTTATCGATTGAATTAAAAAATCCGTTAGCGCTTCTATATAGCGCAATCATCATAGCGCTTCCTATTAAATAAGGAACCATTCCCAATGATAAAAATTCATAAAAATCGCTGTTTTTGGAGCCTTGAAATCCTTTTGGGAAGTATGTGAAAATATCGTTTGTAAGCTTGTGTGCTCCCGCTTTTACCCCTGATAGAAGGTTTTGTTTATGTATATGCGATTCATTTTGATAAAATTTTTCTTTTTTATCTTCTTTTGAGACATAGTAACCTGTTTTTGGCAGATTTTCAACACTTGGACTTGTAACTTGTTGCATTTTTACCCCAAACAACTAACACAATTATATAAACACCACTAAATTGCTTTTTTTGCCTTTTTGAAAAAATATTCTTAATATTTTTTAATATTATTAATAACCGTAAAATGTACACCTAATCAACATTTCAGGTCATGACAATATTTTAATATACTAGTACAATTGAATATTTATCCTATTGCAAATATTAGTGTATATTATATACAATAATATTATGACTCAAGGCTTTTTTCAATTTAATAATTCCATTATAAACGAAATATTAAATTTTGCTACTTCCTCTTTTGATTTAATCTTTTTAAGCGGGCCGAAAGGAAGTGCTAAAAGCGAGACGATTTCTAAAGTTATACCCGAACTTGAAGAAAATAATCTTATATTTCAGCATTTTTGCTTTAAAAGCACGGTGATTAACGACTTTCTTTTGAATTTTTACGATGCCTTAAGAAATTTTTCCCTTGCTCAAAAAATATCTTTAAAAAAATTTACAACAGATAATTTTCAGGATAAAGTAAGCCATTATTTTAAAACAATAGATTCAAACTGCATTATTATTGTGGAAAATTTTGAATGTATTGAAGATAATGTTGAAATTATTAATTTTCTTTCCCATCTTGCAACTTATGAAAATGTTAAAATAATTATTGTTTCAAGAAATTCCCAAAAAAATCTTTTCCGTTTTAAACCAATAAGAGTTCAAACTCTTGATATTGAACAGATTTCAAAAGAAGAATTTAAAGAAAAAATTTCAATTTTGACACAGCCTTTAAATGAAGAAAATAAAGAAAAATTTTACAATATCACAAACGGACTCGAACTTTATTTAAAAATGAGCGCTAAATATTGCGCTACAACAGGAATTAAATTAAGCGATTTAATTGACGAATTTGAAAGAAAAAATCTGGTTTCAAGATTGCTTTTTGAAGAATTTATCGTATCAAAATTTGTCTCCCTGACACCAAATATATATCAAAATCTTTTTAAAACTTTATGTACTCTTAATCATCCCGTTAGTAAAAATTTTATAGAAGCATACAATTTAGGCGATACCGCTCAGGTTCAATATTTATCCAAGAATTTTCTTGTAAGCTTTTTTAGGGATGAAATATACGTAAAAGATTATTTTAAACAATACATAACAAAAACATTTTCAATTCAGGAAAAAATTACAAGATATAAAAAAATGATAGATATTTACGAACAGGAGCTTGCAAAAAGCCCTAAAGACAGACTTTTAAGGCTATCAAGAGAATCTATCAGAAAAGAAATCGAGGTTTTTAATTCTTTAATACCCGGGATTAATACACAAAACTCAACTAAAAATCTCCCTTATCTAGGCTTAGGAGGAACCAACTGGAGCGAAGAAAACTTAAAACCAAAATCCAAACTCACTCTTCAATTTGAAAAAATAAAAGAAAGAAAAAACGCTCTTTCAAACGATGATAAACAAAGGCTTATTTCAAAAAGACTTGAAGACAACAATCAAAAATCTTTAGTAAATGAAAATAAAGAAAAAAACAGAAAATTTATAATAAATTTAATAAATTCTTCAAGAGAATTAACAAAAAATTATAAATACAACGATGCAATATCCGAACTTTCAAGAGCAAAAAGCATAGATTACGATAACGAATTTAAAATCGAACTTTTGGGTTTAATTGCTAAAAATTACGAATATTTAAACGATTATTCAATTGCCCAAAAATGCTACATCGAAGCTCTTAAAGAAGCAAAAGAAACGGATGATTCAAGAGTTTGTAAAATTGAATACGATATAGCGCAAACAAACGTTAAATTATTTAAAATCGAAATTGCAAAAGAACAATTCGAACAAATCGCATATAATACCGATAACCCTCTTTTATACCGCGCAAGAGCTTTTATTGAATTGGGAGAAATACTTGAAAACTCCTCAATTAATGATGCCATAAAACAATACAACAGAGCAATCTCTCTTGCTGAAGGGAAAAATAAAGAACTTGCCTGCAGGGGATACTACAGGCTTGCTGTTTTGTATGACGAAAATAACGACACGGAAAATGCCATTAAATATTATCAAAAAAATTATCTAACAAGCTCAGAGAAAAAAGAAAACAAATATTATTCAATTTCTCTAACAAACCTTGCCCAGATATATATTGAACTTTCAAAATACAGACAGGCAAGCGAATATTTAAAACTGGCACTTCAATTTGACAGCGAAAATAACGATTTTGAAAATATGTACTTTTCTCAAAAAGAACTTGCAAAATTGTATTTAAATATCGATGAAAATCAATCAATGAACTACTATAAACAAGCGCTTTTAAGCGCACAAAACTTAAAAGATAATTTTAAAGAAGCTCTTGTTTATTTTGAAATAGGCGAATTTAATTACGACAAACAGGAAGACGAAAAAGCTCTTATTAATTTTTTAAGAGCAAAACACGCTCTTAAAAACAACCCGCAGGATGAAAATATAATAAGAATCAATTCAAGAATTCAGGATATAAAAGTAAGATTAAACGAAGCAACATTTAGAATAATTATGGAAAGATATGATAAATAAAAAACAAATTGAAATTCTTGAAAACGAATTTAATATAAAAATTAATAAAGAAATAATCTTTAAATTAAACATCTGGGAAGAGTTTTTCCTTAAATACAACTCTCATACAAATTTAATGAGTAAAAATGATATCCCCCTTCTTTTTGAAAAACATGTTTTTGATTCGCTTGCTATTTTAAAATGGGATAAATTTAAACAAAATAAAACAATTCTTGATGTTGGCTGCGGGGGAGGCTTCCCGGGCGTCATTCTTTCAATTTTTAATCCTGATATTAAAATTATTGAAAACGACTCAAGAATCAAAAAAATAAATTTTATAAAAGAAATAAAAGAAAAACTAAACCTAGAGAATTTAGAAATTCTTTATTCAAGAATAGAAGAAGTCCCTCCTTTAAATGTCGATTTAATTGTTTCAAGAGCCGTAGGTAAAATGATTGATGTTTGGGAACTATCCAAAAAACACCTCAAAAAAAACGGCTATTTTGTAATCTATAAATCAAAACTTCTAAACGAAGAAATCAATGAATTTAACTCAAAATATAAAAACACAAACCAAAAAACAATAAAATACACCCTCCCCCTAAGTGAACAATTTGACAGGAATTTAATTGTTTTTCAAAATTAAAAAACTGCCTTAAAAAAGGCAGAAAGTCGGGTATAAGCCGGGTTCTGTAATAGGGTGATTATCTGTCTTGTGCGTTTTTTTATGCAAGTTTCAAAAGAAAACGGGAACAGTACCTCTTGCAAAGTCAAACTTGCAGCCATTCGGGGTTTACCTTGCCTGATATTTCACAATATCAGCGGTGGGCTTTTACTCCGCCGTTGCACTTGTACTGTGTTAAATGGCTCCTGTGGAATTTTGCGCAAGCAAAATTCTTACGTCGCTCATCTAAGGTCTTCGTTTTTCAAATGCTCATCGCATTTAAAAAACTACGCACAGTAATTTTCATTTCTGTGGCACTTTCCTCGTCCTCGCGGACACTCGGATTTCCCGAGCGAATTACTGTTCAGGCTGCCCGGACTTTCCTCACGATTTAAACAAGGCTATCACGCCCCATCCCAACCGCGCAATCACCAGCCGACTTTTTCACAATTTTAACACAAAAACCGTTGAAAATTAATATATTTTTATGGCTGTTTAATTTACTTTTTTTGTGGTAATCTTTTTGTGAGAAGGAGAAAAGTATGGTTAATGTTTTTGAAGGTAAGTTGTATTCTGATGAGAATGACAGGTATTGTATTGTTATTTCGAGGTTTAATGATTTTATAGGGGCTAAGCTTTTAGATGGGGCGCTTGATACGTTTAAAAGGTTAAATGTATCTGAAGATAATATTGATATTATTTGGGTTCCGGGGGCTTTTGAGATTCCTCTTGTGGCAAAAAAAGCTGCAAAAACGAATAAATATTCTGCTATTTTAGCGCTTGGTGCCATAATTAAAGGTTCTACGGATCATTATGATTATGTTTGTGCGGAACTATCAAAAGGAATTGCAAATGTTGCGCTAAATTGTGATATTCCTGTTTTATTCGGGGTTTTAACAACGGATAATCTTGAGCAGGCAATAGAACGCGCGGGAACAAAAGCCGGTAATAAAGGCGCTCAATGTGCGCAAAGTGCTGTTGAGACGGTTAATGTAATTAAAAAAATCAATCTTTAGATTTAGTTTTTTAGTCCTTAATCTCTCCTTTGGATTAATGTTTTAAAAATATAAAACTAATATTATTTAATTGTAAGCTTTCAATATTAGTTTTATGGGGGAGTATTTAGGAATGAAAAAAGGTTCCTTAAAGTTCAATAAATGTTTGGGATTCTTTTTAGGACTGTTATTTTTAATTTTTTCGATGCCTGTTTTTGCATCAAAACAAAATGTGATTTCTTCCGTTTTAATAACCGATGCAAAAGATGGTTCAACAGGTTATGAGCTTGATATTGATTCAACGGGATCTTCTACATATAAAACAAAGATTGTCAGTGATAACAGTATAATTTTTGAATTAAAAAATTCTGTTTTGTCAAAAAATCCTTCAACATATTATGAAAATGTTGAAGGGATTGATAGTGTAACTGTTGAGCAGTATGCAAGAAACAAGGTAAGAATTTTTATAGAAGGCAAAAATGCACAGGATACCGAGCTTGTTTTTGTTAATTCTATTTTTGAACAATCATCAGAAAGTGAAAAAAGTGTAATCATAAATCATCCGATAAGTCATTATCAGCCGACAAATTTAAATTCGGATACTGATTTTGAAGGCGATAATCAGGCTTGGGATGATAATTCTTTTAATTTTGCACATCTTGGAGCGTCTATTTTGACTTCTTTGAAAGATGGGGTAATGGGGGTAGTTTTAATTTTTGCTTTAATTTTTGCAATAGTTTTGTTGATAGTAAAAAATATTGCAAAAAATTATGCGCAGGATAGTGATCCTTTAATAGGGCTTAATAATGTTAATACCATAAAAGATATGCCTTCTGCTTATTCTCAGGATGTTTCCAAAATTGAATCAAATTTAAAAGGCATATCAGACAGAAGCGAAACAATTAAAAAAGCGCAAAAAGAGCTTGCAAAAGCGCATCAGAAATATCAGGAATATTTACGGGATAAATATAAAAACCAATACAGCGAAAAATTAAAACAACAGGTTAATATTGATGCTGTTAAGAAAGGAATTGCCCTAAGTCAGTATCAAAAAAGCAATAAAAATCCTTATGTAAATCAAGAAGTTGTAAGAATAAATCAAAATTTTTCAAAAGTATCGCAGGATAAAGACGGTTTTCAAATTCCTCCGAGACCAAAAAGAGAATTTGAAAGAGATTTTACAAGTCCTTATATTCAAAGGAAAACAAGCAAAATCGATTACAGTCCAAAAAATTATTCAAAACAGAAAGATACTTCGATGAGATTTTTGGAATCCGTCACAAAAATATACGAACAATCAGGCAGGGGAGATTTAGCCAACGGTTTGAAGAATTCAATTTCTAAAGTAAAGCAATCAATATAATTAATATAATACTCAACCAATAATGCCTCATTTTTGAGGCTTCTTTTTATTTTTTGCCCGTAAACTTCTATTGGCATAGTTTATTATTTTTAGTATAATAAAAGATATGGATTCGAATGTGTATACAAAAAAACAAATATTGGAAGTTCTTTCAAAAAGAGGATATTTTATAGATTTACAAACCCTGGAAGCTTTTTTCCAAAAATGGAAGATAGAAGCCATTTTTGAAAACGAACAAGGTGAAGAATTTTATGATAAAAATGTTGCGCAGCTTGTATTTAAAAAAGTTTTCGATAATCCGCAAAAAGAAAATCATAAAGCCGTACAATCAAAATCAAGAATATTAAGAGTTGTGGATTATGATTCGCAAGAAGATACCCAAGAAATAAAAAAAGAATCAAATACCCAAACTCCCGAGCGTATAGAAACTCAAGAACAAGAAGAAATAAAAAGCGATGATAATTTAATTGATGAAACAGAGATAAACCAAGAAATTCCAAAAGTGGATCTTGGCTTTGATAATCCAAAAACCATTCATGAGCCTATTGAAGAACAGCCGCAGAATGAAATTTCTCCCGATACTTTAAGCGGTATGCCTGTTTTGGATGATGAAGAAGATAAAGAGGATTATAAAGAGCAAAAACAGGAAGAAAGCGAAGAAATACAGCCTTTGGGTGATAATTCATCAAATGAGGTATCCGAGCCTGTCGAAGAGAATAATACACAAGAGCAAGACAGTAGCGGCGAAGAAGATAATTCCGATGAAGATTTTGATGATATGAATTTATTATCGGAATCTTTTGAAGCTCAGGAAAAATTTAAAGAATATATTCTTTCCGAGATGGCAAAGAAAAATATGATGATAAATACGCCGTCTTTTAATAACGAATTCAAACTTGATATATCTGAAAAAACAATAAGTATGGTAGCACGTACATTAGCTAAAAAAATTGCAAAACATATAAACATGATATTTGCAAAAGATGCTAAAATTGCCGAAAAATTAGCCATAGCAACAGAAAATAATAAAAAACTCGAAAAAAAGGTTATGGGACTTGAAGAGCAGAATAAAAAACTCCGCCTTTTACTTGCAGAGTCAAATAAAAACTTAAATTCTTATAAACCTTCAATTTTCGGTTTTTATAAAAAAATTAATCCCAAAAATTAAATTTCTGAAAGGTCTTTATGAACCAACTGATAATGATTTTATTAATAAGCATACTGGTATTAGTCCATGAAGCAGGGCATTTTGTCGCGGCAAGGATTTTTAATGTTCGTGTTACGCGTTTTGGTATCGGGATGCCGATAGGACCGAGTTGGAGACTTTTTAAATGGAAAAATACGGTTTTTTATATCCATGCTTTTTTATTTGGAGGTTATGTAAGTTTTGCGGAGCCGAAACCTGAAATAAATGAAAATGACGATAAAAAACAGGAGCTTGACGATGAAGAATATTTAGATAAGGATTCTCCTGAACTATATGAAAATAAAACAATAGGACAAAAATTAATTATTGTAACGGCAGGCGTTATTATGAATGTTGTTTTTGCAATATTTCTTGTTATGATGTGCGCTTTGATATTTCATAAACTGCCTTCAAATTCTCAAAATATTTATGTTGCATCATTCAGTGATAAAGTAACTTCAAACGCTCAAGCAAGAGGAATTTTACCTAAAGATAAAATACTTAGCGTTAACAATCAAAAAATTAATACTCTTTATCAATTATCTTTCTTTGCGCAAAATTCAAAACTTTTTGATAATTATGCACAAGAATCGTTATACAGTGAAAATTTAAAAGAATTAAAAAAATTAAATTCCAAAATTAAAAATGAAAATGAAATAATTCCTCAAAATATAAAAATAAATCTCCCTAAAACAAAAACCGAAAATCCTTTAAATGTTAATGAAAATGTTTTAAAAGGATTGGAAAAATATAAAAAGGACGGAATTGAATTAAATAAAACTCAAATTGAGTTAAGGAATGAAATTTATAAGCAAAAAGACTATGTTTCAAAAGGCAATGTTACCTTAAAAGATATAGCGCTTTCTTTGAGTGATACTTATAAACCAGTATCAATTAAGGTTTTGAGGAATAATAAAGAAATAGAAATCAAAAATATTTTTGTTGATAAATCGGGGCTTTTCGGGATGCTTTTAAATGTTGAAGAAGTATATACGCAAACAAAAACACCGAAACAAATAGTTTTAAAATCTCTTGATTACACATATTCGACAACTGCTATGATGTTATTTGGTTTGTGGCAATTATTGAGCGGTAAAGTAAGTGCGGCCGATATGCATGGCGTTATTGCCGTTGTAAAAGTCGGAGGGGATATAATTGCTTCAAAAGGTTTCTTAAACGGAATTTTATTAACCGCTATGATTAGCATGAATCTTGCAATTATGAATATCTTGCCGATTCCTGCGCTTGATGGCGGGCATGTTATGTTTTTAATAATTGAAAAAGTAACAGGCAAAAAACCGGATAGAGAATTGAGCGAAAAAATAACAAACTTTTTCTTTTTCTTGTTAATTATTTTAATGGTAAGCATTTGCTATAATGATATTTTTGCGCTCGTTACAAGAAAATTTTAATTGACGTTTTATAAACTTTTACATGCTAAAATTTAATTATGAATGATTTTATTGAAATTTATAATGCAAATGAGCACAATTTAAACCATGTCAGTTTAAAGATTCCCAAAAATGAACTTACCGTATTTAGCGGTGTTTCAGGTTCAGGCAAGAGTTCTTTGGCGTTTGATACGATTTTTGCCGAGGGGCAGCGAAGATATGTCGAAAGTTTGTCGGTTTATGCAAGACAGTTTTTAGGACAAATGGATAAACCCGATGTTGAATCTATTGACGGGTTGTCTCCTGCTGTTTCAATTGATCAAAAATCGACTTCAAATAATCCGCGCTCAACAGTCGGTACTATAACTGAAATTTATGATTATTTAAGACTCCTTTATTCAAGAGCGGGAACTCCGCACTGTCCAAAATGCGGAAGAGAAATCACCCCTCAGACAATAGATGAGATTGTTGAAAATATCATGAAGTTAAAAGAAGGGACAAAAATTCTTATTTTGTCTCCTGTTGTGCGCTCAAAAAAAGGCGAATACAAACAAATGCTAAGAGCGCTTGTATCCGAAGGTTTTATGAGAGCGCGGGTCGATGGTGTTATTTATAATCTTGATGAAGATGAAATAGAATTAAATAAAACTCAAAAGCACACGATTGAAATTGTGGTAGATAGAATTATTGTTAAAGAAAGTGCAAAATCAAGAATTTTTGACTCGGCACAGATAGCTCTTATGCGCTCGGACGGGCTTTTGATTGTGAATACATTGGAAGATAATAAAGATACAATTTATAGTGAGAAACTGGCATGCCCCAACTGTAACATAAGTTTTGAAGAATTGACACCGCGTTTAATGAGTTTTAATAATCCATACGGAGCATGTCCCGTGTGTAACGGTATCGGAGCACATTTTGAAATTTCTCCTTCTCTGGTTGTTCCTGATGTTGAAAAGTCTCTAAAAGACGGCGCCATATACCCTTGGGCAAAAACATCAAATCCATATTACAGCGATATATTAAAAAGTGTATGTGAACACTATAAAATCGATTTTGAAGCTCCTTTTAAAAGCTTAACGCCCGCTCAAAAGGGAATAATTTTATACGGAAATGATGATGAAAAAATAAAATTAACCTATGCGGATTTTGGAACAAAACACTATAGAACTCATCTTATGAGCTATATGGGTGTTATTCCTTATTTAACCAAAAAATATGAATCCGATTCCGATTTAATAAGGGCAGAAATTGAAAAATACATGGTTTCAATTCCCTGCAGAGCATGCCAAGGCGGCAGATTAAATCCTTTTGCACTTAGCGTTAAGGTTAATAATAAAAATATTTTTGAATTTTGCTCAATGTCGATATCTAAGGAATATGAATTTATTCAGGAATTATACCTTAGCCTTGATGAATTTAAATTGAAAATTGCCCGTCAGGTTTTAGATGAGATAAGGGCAAGGTTAAAATTTTTAATTGATGTGGGTTTAGGGTATTTAACTCTTGCAAGAAGTTCGGGTACTCTATCAGGCGGCGAAGCACAGAGAATTCGCCTTGCAACTCAAATAGGAAGCGGATTATCGGGAGTTTTATATGTTTTGGATGAGCCTTCAATAGGACTTCATCAAAAAGATAACGATATGTTAATTTCAACCCTTCTTAAATTAAGAAATTTAGGAAACACTCTAATCGTGGTAGAACATGACGAGGATACCATGAAAGTGGCTGATTATATTGTTGATATTGGCCCATACGCGGGTGCTAAAGGCGGTAATATTGTTGCAGCAGGTTCTTTAGATGATATTAAAAATACTCCCGAATCTCTAACAGGACAGTATTTATCAGGAAAGCGAAAAATTGAAGTTCCTAAAAAAAGAAGAGAAGGAAACAAAGAATTTTTGCAGGTAATTAATGCAAGAAAAAATAATTTAAAAAATATAAACGTGAATATTCCTTTAGGTAAAATTGTTGCAATAACAGGGGTATCAGGTTCAGGGAAATCAACTCTTGTGGGGGATATAATTTCGCAATATGCAAAAGCGGAGTTATTGAGGAATAAACCTAAACCTAAAGAAGTTGATGAAATTAAAGGATTTGAAAATATTGATAAACTCGTTGTAGTTGATCAATCTCCCATAGGAAAAACCCCAAGATCTAATCCTGCTACATACACAGATGTTTTTACTTATATAAGAGAATTGTTTTCTCAAACTCCCGAAGCAAAAATGAGAGGTTATAAACCCGGCAGATTTTCTTTTAATGTTAAAGGCGGAAGGTGCGAAAAATGTTCGGGAGACGGTTTATTAAAAATTGAGATGAATTTTTTATCGGATGTCTATGTTACATGTGATGTCTGCAAAGGTAAAAGATATAATCAGGAAACCCTTGAAGTTAAATATAAAGGAAAAAGCATTTCCGATGTTTTGGATATGAGCGTTGCCGAGGCTTTAGAATTTTTTAAAAATATTCCAAAAATCGCAACTCGTCTTCAAACGCTTTATGATGTTGGTTTGGATTATATAAAATTAGGCCAGAGCGCAACAACTCTATCGGGCGGCGAAGCTCAAAGAGTTAAACTTGCTCTTGAATTAAACAAACGCGCCACGGGCAAAACTCTTTATATTCTGGATGAACCTTCAACGGGGCTTCATTTTTACGATATAGACAAATTGATGAAAATGTTGCAGCAATTGGCAGACAACGGAAACACCGTATTAATTATTGAACATAATATGGATATAATAAAATGTGCCGATTGGATAATTGATTTAGGGCCTGATGGCGGTGATTTCGGAGGCGAAGTTATTTTTAAGGGAACTCCCGAACAAATTATAAAATGCGAAAAAAGTTATACGGGAAAATATTTAAAAAAATATTTAGAATAATTTTTATAAATCGTAATTTTGAATAAAACCGTATCGTGTATCTGAACCCACCGTATTTAGTCCGCCTCTCAGTCTGCGGTTTAGTTTTCTTGCTTCTTCTTCATATTTTGTAATATTTAAACCTTTTCTTTCAAGCTCGTTAACTTTGGGTGAAAATCTTAAAAGACATTTTTTGCAGGTAAAACCCGTTTTTTCATCATCTTCCAATTCAACCCCGCAAAAACGGCATTTGATTTTCAGTTTCGGTAAAATTGCAAATAATCTCCCTCTTGAAATCAAATCTTCAAGGTCATTTTGCGAAATATCAACATTTGAACATATTTCATCAAGAGGATACTTGTCTTTTCCCGTTTTGAAAATAAATTCTTTAATGGAATTTATAATTTCCACTTCTTTTTTATAACATTCTTCACAAACATCCCTGCCTGACGTTTTAAAGAACAGTGTTCCGCACTTTTTACAATTTATTAATCCGTTTGACATAATTAAATTTTAACATTTTTTTTAAAAAATCAAAGATATTTTTATTAAAATTTATAAAAAACTTGTATAATTATAAATTTTTATATAGAATATACTATATTGATGTATTTTGATAGCAAGAGTGTAGTAAATATTGCCTGTTAACTTAAATTTAGTATTTGTGATGGGAATAAAACAATAGAAAGATTGTCTTGATGTATACAAATAAGTGTATTAAATGCGGTAAAGAATTTGAAACCAAAAACCCCAAAAGAGTAATTTGTCCGGAGTGTTTATATCCTGAAAGGACAACAATAACCGAAGCTCCTGTTGATGAAAACGGTGTGGCACAGGATTATTCAAGAGGATACAGTGCAGGAACGGGCAACCCTGACGGTTATCAAAGAAGATACAACAACGCACGTCCTCAGCGTCCTAAAAGTAATTTCCAAAAAAGAGACGGCAATTTTAAACGTCCGCAAAGACAATTTAATCAAAAAAATAATTTCCAAAAACGCCAGAAACCAAAACAACCTAAACCATTATTAATAAATAAAGAGCAGCTGGCAAAAATTGAAGAAATGTATAAAAAAATGCTTCCGCTTCCAAACCCTGATGCCCATGAAGTCATTGCACAGGCAATAGGATTGGAACCTAAGAAAGTATTTTTCGGTATTAACCTTGTAAGACAAAAAATGATGCTTCCTAAGGTTCAATATCCGAAAAGAAAATTAGCAATTACGCCTGATCAAATGATGGCGATTAAAAATCTTTACGAACCTTTATTGCCGCTGCCTCCTATAGGGTGTCATAAAATTCTTGCGGCGCAGTTAAAAATGGATGAGTGGAGAGTCCATGTGGGAATTGGTCTTGTAAGAAAACAAATGGGGCTTGGCAGATGGAACGAAGACAGGGAAGATGTTCCTATAGAAATGCGAAAACCTCAAAAGAAAGAAACTGAGACAAAAGAAGAAATAAAACAAGAAGAAACAAAAGAGGAAGAATAAACTAAACGGACTTAAATGTCCGTTTTTGCTTAAAAATAATTTTATAGTAAAATACAATTATGTTTGATAGTTTATCTCAAAAATTAAGAGAAATTATAAGCTCTACCGCTCAAAATAAAACTCTAAGCGAAGAAAACATGCAAGATGCGCTTCGTGAAATAAGAAGAGCGCTTTTAGGAGCGGATGTTGCACTTAGTGTTGTTAAATCTTTTATATCGACAATTAAAGACAAAGCACAGGGCGAGAAGGTTATAGAATCTACAAACCCTTCCCAGACTTTAATTAAAATCGTAAATGATGAATTAACCAATTTATTAGGGGAAAAACAGTCTCCCCTAAAACTTGATACAAATCCTTCAATTATTATGATGCTGGGGCTTCAAGGTTCAGGTAAAACAACAAGCAGTGCCAAGCTTGCGCTTAAGCTTAAAAAAGAAGGCAAAAAACCTCTTCTTGTAGCGCTTGACGTGTATCGTCCGGCGGCAATTTTGCAATTAAAGACTTTAGCTGATGATAACAAAATAGATTTTTATTCCCTTGAAGGAGAAAAAGATGTTGTCAAAATTGCGCGTGAATCGTTGAATTATGCAAAAGAAAACAATAACACGGTCTTAATTTTTGATACGGCAGGAAGGCTTGAACTCGATAGCGAGATGATGGCAGAACTTGTGCTGTTGAATCACAGTTTTAATATCAACGAAAAGCTTCTTGTTGTTGATTCAATGATTGGCCAGGCTGCGGTTGATGTTGCTCTTAATTTTAACGAACAATTGGGAATTGACGGCGTTATTTTAACAAAATTGGATGGTGATGCAAAAGGCGGTTGTGCACTTAGTATTGTTCATTGCACAAATAAACCGATTAAATTAATAGCAACAGGTGAAAATATAGAGCCTCTTGAAGATTTTCATCCCGACAGGATGGCAAACCGTATTTTAGGCATGGGCGATATTGTAACTTTAGTTGAAAGAGCTCAGAAAAATATTGACATAAAAGAAGCAAAAGCCCTTGAAGATAAGATGCTTAAAAGCGAGTTTAATTTTGAGGATTTTTTGAAAATTCAAAAACAAATTAAGGCTCTTGGGTCTTTTGGGGGTATTTTATCCATGCTTCCTTTGGGAATATCGAAAGATGATTCCGAAAAAATTTCTCATGAAGGAGAAAAGCAGTTCAAAAAAATTGAAGTGTTTATTCAATCAATGACGCCTGAAGAAAGAAAAAATCCAAACATTTTAAATGCTTCAAGAAAAAAAAGAATTGCCCTTGGCGCCGGCATGGATATAAATGAACTAAACGCATTTATAAATCAATTTGAAACAATGAAAAAGATGATGAAGGGCTTGGGCGGTTTTAAAAATTCAATGAAAAAAGGAAAAATGAAAATGCCTTTTTCGATGCCAAAGTTTCCTTTTTAAGGGGTTTTAGATGAGAATAATAATATTTGGAGCAAACGAAACAGCATCAGCAATAGCAGCGGAATTTTTTGAAGATCATGATGTAATTGTGATTGACTCAATTCAAAAAAATCTTGAACTTTTCTCAAGGCTTGATGTCGGGGTAATTTGCGCGGATGCGCTGAATATTCAGGAACTTAAAAGAGCAGAGATAGAAGATGCTGATGTTTTTATTGCATGTTCAAATGACGATGAATCAAATATTCTTGCCTGCCTTACATCAAAACAAATTTCAGACGCTCAGACTATTTGTTTTGTTAATAAAAAAGACTCTCTTGACAGCATAAACTATCTTAAAGACGAATATAAATCAAGTTATGCGCAGTGTATCGAAAGCGTTATATGGCCGCAAAGGCTTCTTGTTCAGGAAATATTTAAAATAATTACAGTCCCAAAAGCGGTTGATGTTGAAAATTTTGCACACGGCAGAGCGCGCCTTTTAGAATACAGAATTGATGAAGATTCTGAACTTTTAAATAAAAAATTGAAAGATTGCTGTTTTAACTCTGAAGTTTTGGTTGTGGGTATTGTAAGAAATGAAGAGCTTTTTATCCCGAACGGAAACAGTGAATTTTTACTGAATGATAAAGCGATTTTGATGGGAACTCCCGTGGGGCTTGATATTATGGCAGGGGAGTTGTTTGAAAAAAATGAAAAAGTCAAAAATATCGGTATTATAGGAGGCGGCACGGTCGGGTTTGATTTAGCCGCAACACTTGAAAAAACCCATACAAAAATTAAACTAATAGATAATAATTATGAAAGATGCGAATTTTTATCTCAGGAATTAAAGAAAACACTTGTTTTAAACGCATCGGGAACAAGTTTAGAGATATTGGAAGAAGAAGAAATAGGAAAATGCGATGTAATTGTTGCAATTACAAATAACGATGAAAAAAATCTTCTATGTTCTCTTTTGGCTAAACAATTGGGTGCAAAAAAAGTAATAACAAGAGTTTCGCAGGATACAACAGTAGCCCTTTTTGAGCGTGTGGGAGTAGATGTTGCGATTTCTCAAAGAGAAGCCTGTGTGAATGAGATAAAAAACAGAATCATCGATTCAAGAGCAGGAATAATTGCTACGGTTGAGCGCGGCCAGGGTGAAATTTTAGAAATTCAATTGAAAAATAATTTTAAAACAAAACCCCTGTGTGATATCAAAGTAGATAACCCTTGTGTTGTTGCAATAGTTAAAAGAGGTTCAAGAGTTATTATCCCGAAAGGAAACACAGAGATTCATCCGGGCGATATATTATTAATATTTACAAAATCTGAACATGTAACACAGGTTAAGGAATATTTTAACAATGCGCTATAATTTGATTTTTAACCTTATGGGGCTTAGCTCTAAATATATTGCTTTAATATTTATAATCCCCGTTATTGCGGCAATTATACTAAAAGAATTCAATCAAATTCCGCCTTTTTTAATTACGGCTGTTTTATCATATTTTGCAGGTATTTTGCTTAATTTAAAAAAAGTTCCCCAAAAAGACATAGATAACATAAAAAAATCAGAATCCCTTGTTGCGGTTCTTTTCGTGTGGGTTTTTTTTGCTTTTTTGTGTTCAATTCCTTATCTTTTTTATAATTTTACCTTTAGCGACGCTTGTTTTGAAGCTGTCGCGGGAGTTACAACAACAGGTTCCACTATTATTCAGAATTACGATTTATACCCGAAAACCTTGTTTTTCTACCGCTCTCTAACCCATTGGTTCGGCGGTATGGGAATTGTGGTATTATTTATTGCGGTTTTACCTAAAATTGCGGTTGCAGGGCGTCAGATGTTTTATGCGGAGGCTCCCGTTCCTGTTGAAGATAAAGCGACTCCGAGAATAAGATTTACGGCAAGCTGGCTATGGGGAATATATTTTGCATTTACAATTGCGGAGATTATAGTTTTAAAACTGTTGGGATTGAATCTTTTTGATGCAACTTTAACTTCCTTATCCACAATTTCAACGGGCGGTTTTTTGCACTTGCCAAACAGTGTAGCCGATTTTCACAATAATTGGGTTGGCGTGTGCATTACGATATTTACTTTTATTGCGGGCATGAATTATATTTTAATATATAGAAGTTTTAAAAATAAAAGAATAACCCCGGTTTTAAAAAGCGAAGAATTTAGAGCTTATTTTTTAATAGCTGCGATATTGACCTTATTTCTTTCAGCGAGCCTTTATTTTAATTCTCATCAAAGCGCACTGAAATCGTTTTTAAATGCATCGTTTGAAATAGTTACAACCATGACTTCAACGGGTTTTGGAATCGATAATTATGTTAATTGGGATTTAGCAAGTAAAGCAATTTTATTTATGGCGTTTTTTACAGGCGGCTGCGCTGCTTCTACTTCGGGCGGAATTAAAATAATCCGCTGGGTTTTTATTTTTAAATATTTAAAAAGAGAAATAAATAAAATTATTCACCCGCAGGCAGTTTATCCTATTAAACTTGAAGGAATGACGGTTGCAAACGATGTAATTTCTCAGCTTGTTGCTTTTTTTGCATTTTACTTTGCTATTTTTGCATCTTGTTCATTTTTAATAATTTTAATTGAGAAAAATATTACTGTTGCAATAAGCTCCGCTGCAACCGCAATAGGTAATATCGGCCCGGGTTTTGGAATAGTAGGGCCTATGGGAAGCTTTGCTTCTTTGAATATTTTTACAAAATGGATTTTAATTTTTTTAATGCTTATAGGACGTCTTGAAATTATACCGTTTCTTGCAATATTAAATAAAGATTTATGGAAGAATTAAAATGAAAAGTAAATTAAAAATCGTATTTGTAGGTATTCCTGATATGGCAATCGTTTGTTTATCAAATTTATTGGAACAAAATTTTGACATAGCAGCGGTTGTACCTCCCGAAAAAAGTAACGATGCTTATTTTCTTTTTAAAAATTTTGTAAAAAGCAAAAATTTAAATCTTGTCGATTTTATTGAATCTCCAAACGAAAAAAGCTATATTGAAAAAATAAAAAGCTATGGCGCTGATATTGGCGTTTGCTGTTCTTATAATATAAAATTAAACAAAGAATTTTTATCAACAACGCGCCTTGGCTATATTAACTGCCATCCTTCATTATTGCCTCAATATAGAGGCGCTATGCCATATTTTCATATTATAAATAATGCCGAAAAAATTTCAGGCATAACCCTTCATTTTATGGATGAAAATTTTGACACAGGCGATATTATCTATCAGGAAAAATTTGAAATACTGCCTTGGGAAACCATGGGTATATTATTCAACAGAACAACATACATGCTCTCGGATGCCTTAATTAAAACTTTAAAAGAAATCGAGAACGGCAAAATGCCTGATAGAATTCCACAAAAGAAAGATATTAAAGCAACTAAAGCTCCGAGAGTAGGCGGCAATTTTCAAATAAGCTGGGGATGCGAAATTGAAAAAATAGAAAGATTAATCCGCGCTTCTAATCCCTTTTTTGGGGTTTGGACAACATTCAGAAACACAAATTTAAAAATTTTAAAAGCCCATATAAAAGAAAAGTCAAACATAGATAAAAAAGATTTCGGCCGCATTGATAAAGCGGATAATAAAAATTTTATAATCTGCGCAAACGGCGGAAAACTTGCGCTTGACGTATTTCAATTGGGGACATGGGGAATACTTACGTGTGATGATTTTTACAACACCTTTTCCCCGAAAGACAGTGAATTTTTAAAATAGGTAAGGACAAAATGGACAAATTATATTTTTTAACAGCAGGAATCCCATCTTGCGCAAAAGATTACTCAAACGCTTTTGAAAAACTGGACGAATTAAATCTAGACGGTCTTGAAGTTGAATTTGTACATGGCGTGCGCTATAGCGAAAAAACAAAAGAATACATCCTAAATCGTAAAGACAAAATAATAACTCACCATGGCCCTTATTATATTAATCTAAATGCAAAAGAAGATGATAAAATTTCCGCAAGCATAAAAAGGGTACTCGATACTGCACGCGCAGGAAAAGATTTAGGAGCCTATTCAATAACATACCATGCAGCGTTTTATCTCGGGGATGATAAAAAAACTTTAATGAAAAGAATGATTGAAAGACATCAAATAATTATTGATACTCTAAAAGAAGAAGACAATAATATCTGGATACGCCCTGAAACAACAGGCAAAAAAAGCCAATGGGGCGAATTGGACGAAATAATAGAATTATCAAAACATTTTTCTCAAATTCTTCCCTGTATCGACTTTGCCCACATCCATGCAAGAGAAAACGGTAAATTTAATACCTATGATGAATTTTGCCACATTTTAGAACACCTTGGAGAAGAATTAGGCGACATAGCACTGAATAATTTCCACGGTCATGTTGCAGGAATTAAATACACGGATAAGGGCGAGAAAAATCATTTAATCTTTGAAGAAAGCGACTTTAACTATAAAGACTTACTCCGCGCAATGAAAAAATTCAACATAAAAGGCACCCTAACCTGCGAAAGCCCCAACATCGAAACCGACACAAAAATTCTAAAAGATTATTATTTAAGTTTGTAAAACAAAAGGCGCCCGGTGGCGCCTTTTTTGTATGGTTTTATGGGTTAATGTGTTTTGGAAATTACATCATTCCCATGCCGCCCATGCCTGGCATTCCGCCGCCCATTGGCATGTCGGGGGCTTTTTCTTCGGGGATTTCAACCACTGCTGCTTCTGTTGTTAAAAGCATTGAAGCAACCGAAGCTGCGTTTTCCAGTGCGCTTCTTGTAACTTTGGCGGGGTCTACGATACCTGCTTCAAACATATCAACGTATTTGCTTGTCATAGCATCGTATCCGTATGCGCCTTCGTGTTTTCTTACTGCATCTACTACAACTTCGCCTTTAGCGCCTGCGTTGTTTGCGATTGCAACAAGAGGAATGTCAAGTGAAGCTGTTAAGATTTTGAAGCCTGTTTTTTCGTCATCGCTGTCGAAAGCTCTTGTTTCAAGTTCTTTTTGAAGAACTTGTTGAACTCTTAATAATGCAACGCCGCCTCCGGGGACGATACCTTCTTCTTGAGCTGCACGTGTAGCATTCAATGCATCTTCGATTCTTAATTTGGATTCTTTTAGTTCAACTTCGGATGCTGCGCCTACTTCGATTACGGCAACGCCGCCTGATAGTTTTGCAACTCTTTCTTGAAGTTTTTCTTTATCGTAATCCGAATCAGAAGATTCTATTTGTTTTTTAATTAAGTTAACTCTTTCAGCTACTGCTGCTTTTGTTTCATCTCCTACAACGATTGTTGTTTCGTCTTTTGTAACGGTAACGCGTTTTGCTCTGCCAAGCATTTGAACCGTGATATTTTCAAGTTTAATACCAAGTTCTTCCGTAAACATTTGACCGCCTGTCAAGATAGCGATATCTTCAAGCATTGCTTTTCTTCTGTCGCCGAATCCTGGAGCTTTAACCGCAACTGCTCTTAAAACTTTTCTCATTGTGTTAACAACTAATGTTGCAAGTGCTTCGCCTTCAACATCTTCTGCGATTAAAAGTAATGATTTTCCGTCGCGTGCAACTTGTTCTAAGATGGGAACAAGGTCTGCGATCAGATTGATTTTTTTGTTAACGCATAGAACGTAGGCATCTTCCAACACAGCTTCCATACGTTCAGGATCTGTAATGAAGTATGGTGAGATGTAGCCTTTATCAAATTGCATACCTTCGACGATTTTTTTATCTGTTCCGAAAGTTTTGGATTCTTCAACCGTAATAACGCCGTCTGTTCCTACAACTTCCATACAGTCTGCGATTAAATCGCCGATGAATTTGTCGTTTCCTGCTGAAATTGCTGCAACCTGTGCTCTCATTTCTTTGGAATCAACTGATTTTGACATTTTTTTGATTTCTTGGTGAGCAACTTTAACTGCGTTTGCTATACCTCTTTTGATACCCATCGGGTTAGCGCCTGCTGTTAGGTTTTTGATACCTTCTTTAAAGATTGCCTGTGCTAAAACGGAAGCGGTTGTAGTTCCGTCTCCTGCAACATCGTTTGTTTTTGATGAAACTTCTTTTAAAAGTTGAGCGCCTGCGTTTTCTAAGCCGTCTTTAAGTTCTATTTCTTTTGCAATTGTAACGCCGTCATTTACGATTTGAGGAGCGCCGAATTTTTTTTCAATAATAACGTTGCGGCCTTTGGGTCCAAGTGTTACTTTAACCGCGTCTGCTACTGCGTTAACGCCTTTTAATAAAGCTTCTCTTGCAGTTGTATCAAATACTACTTTTTTAGCCATTATAACTTTCCTTCTTTCTAACTATTACAATACTTTTATTAACCTAAAATTGCCAAAGCATCTTTTATGGAGATAATTTTATATTCAACATCGTCTATTTTAACGTCTGTTCCTGCGTATTTTGCAAATAGAACAATATCACCCACTTTTACTTCCATGGGTTCTTTTTCGCCGTTGTCTAAGGTTTTACCTGAGCCTACAGCTACAACTTCGCCTTTTTGGGGTTTTTCTTTTGCGCTGTCGGGAATAAAAATTCCGCCTGATGTTTGTTGAACATCGTCAATAACCTTGATAACCACTCTGTCTGCTAAAGGTTTAATCATAATATCCTCCTATACTGATTAATTTTTATGTTTACCATACTATCATATAGGTTATTTTTAAAATAATTAATTTTATTAACAAAAAATTAATTATTTGAGTTTTTATTGTGAATATTTTGTATATAACTGTTTATTCTATTGTTTTTTCAAAAAATAGCTTGTATTATTAATATTATGGATATAAATTACAATTCGGACGTTATAGTAATAGGCGCGGGACCTTGCGGTATTGCTGCCGCTCTTGAAGTTGCAAGAGGGGGTAAAAAGGTTGTGCTTATTGAAAAAGGTGAGCATCCGGGTTCTAAAAATATGTATGGCGGTGCTGTTTACGATAGCGCGTTAAGGGAAGTTTTCGGTAATGAAGTTGATTATCTTCCCTATGAAAGAATAATCAATTCTTACACCTGGTCATTTTTAAACGATACCGGTTCGTTTGATATGACTTATAAAAATTCTTCTTCGCGTCATGCCTATGCAATTAAAAGATTTAATCTTGAAAAATGGATGGTAGAAATTGCCAAAAAAAACGGAGTATATTATATCCCCAATACTCTTGTCGAAGATTTAATAATAAAAGACGGGTATGTTACGGGAATCAAGACTTCTCTTGAAGAATATTATGCTCCTGTCAGCATAATTGCCGATGGAGTGAATTCGCTTTTGGCAAGAAAATTAAATCTAAGAGATGATTTTAAGCCTTATGATATGATTTTATCCGCTAAAGAAACAATAAAACTTGAAAAAAAAGTAATTGAATCAAGGTTCAATTTGTCTGAGGATAATTCTAACGGGGTTTGCAAAATGTATTTCGGGGGGCTTAAAGAATATAAAAACATTTTTATGATGAGTTTTTTATATACCTTTAAAGATACAATAATGCTTGGTGTCGGAGCTAATTTAGCGGATTTATCCAAAAATAAATTAAATATTAATAAAATAATTGATGAAATTAAATCGCACCCTGATATTATTCCTTTAATTGAAGGCGGTAAAACAATTGAATACAGTGCGCATTTAATTCCCGAGACAGGTTTTAATAAAATGCCCGAGCTTGTTGTACCGGGGGCAATATTGGCGGGAGATGCCGCAGGGTTTATAAACAGTGTTCATTTTGAAGGAACAAATTATGCCCTGATAAGCGGCAAATTAGCGGGAGAGGCTGCTTTATGCGCTTTAAACAATAACGATTTCAGTGTTAATACTTTATCTGTTTATAAAAAGAAACTTTCAAAATCTTTTATTTTAAAAGACTTGTATACATACAGAAATATAATTCATAAATTATATTCGCGTTCAAATTCTTTATCTTATTATTATCCGTATAAAATTAAAGAATTTTTTGAAATTGTTACAAGTGCAAACTGTTATTCTAAAAGTTCGCAGTTTAAAAAATTCCTGTTTAATTTTATAAAAGACAGGAGCCTAAGTGAACTTATAAAAGACATCAAGGCGTTTTCAAGATGCGCTTTTGATATGTTGTCGGGTAAATAATTATGGAAAAAAAAGATAATAAAAAATCAATACAAGACAAATTGAGTACAATCAAGTATAATTGTGCTAGTGAAACACATTTGAAAGTTGATGAAAAAAAATGTTTAAAATGCAGCGAAAAAACCTGTACTTTTATATGTCCCGCAGACGTATACGAATTGGAACCTGAAACGGGTTGTATAATAGTCAGGTATGAAAATTGCCTTGAATGCGGCGCATGTAAAATAGCATGCCCTAAAAAAGCAATAAGCTGGGAATATCCGCAGGCAGGATATGGTGTAATATTTAAAAATAGTTAATCTAAGGAGTTAATAAATGGAAAATCAATATTTTTCAAGATGGTATGATAAAGACCCTGTGCTTTCCATGTCCATGCGCACACTGGCAAATTCATCGGATGAAAGACAGATTGCGGTTGCCCTAAATTTGATTAAAGTGATTATTGAACACAATATTCAGGACAATCAGTATGAAAATGTTGAAGATATTATGGCAGCGGTTGAAGACGGAAGAATACAACGCGGATATTCACGCTGGTATGATATAGATACAACGGTTAGAACCGCTATTCAAATGCTTGAAAAATGTACCCCCGAGACAAAGAAAAAAGTAGCTTTGGATATGGCACAGCTTGTCATTGAAAAAATTATTCAAGATGAGGATAAAGACGAACTTGAGAAAGAAGAAAAACAAGAAGTTACTCTTGAATTTGACGGTAAAGTAATTGATTTGGATTTGGATAAAATATTAAACAAAGAAGATGAATGATATTGAAAGATTTGATAATCTTCAAACGACAATAAAACTAAACCCTGAAAATTTTCAGGCGCGAAGAGAGTTAATTATGCTCTGTCTTGATTTGGGGTTTGAGAAAGTTGCGCTTTCGCACATAAAATATTTACTTAAAATTTTTCCCAATGACGCTAATTTATATTTTAATACAGGGATTTGCTGGGAAAAATTGAAAAACTACGATAATGCTCTTTATGCCTATCAAAAAGCTGTTGAAATAAAGCCTGATGATCCTGACTTTTTGTATAACCTTGCTCTTGTTTATGAAATAAAAGGGCAGATAGATAAGGCTATGGAGAGCTTTAAAAAAGTAATTTATTATAAAAACGAAGATTCAAATGCTTTTTTTTCAATAGGTATTTTATACTCTAAAACAAACGACCATAAAACCGCAATAAAATGTTTTAAAAAAGCAATTGAATATAACTACAGCGATTATTTTGCCCATTTTTACCTTGCCGGGGAATATAAAAAAACGGGCGAGATTGATTTTGCGCTTGTAGAGTACAGAAAAGTTTTAGAATTATCTCCTGATTATTCCTGGGCTTATTTTAATATCGCTCAGATATACTGGGAATTGAACAGGATGGATGATGCAGTTTTAATGCTTAAAAAGACAATAGAAAAAAATCCAAAAGACGCTGAGGCTTATAAATTAATTGCTCAAATTTTAATTAAACAGGGGCATCTTGATGAAGCAACGGAAATATTAACCAAAGCTTTAGATGATATTCAAAACGGGGATTTATATTATCTTATGGCAAAAATTTTTGAATTAAATGAAGATTTTGATTCTTATAAAGATTCTCTTGAATTGGCTTATGAACACAAAGACAGTTTGACATTTAATGTCGGAGCTGTTAAAAATGAAATTAAACAAATTGAAAAATCAAAACATGAAAAAAAACAAGCCTGAAATCGAATTGAATAACCAAGAAAAATTAAAATATTATGCTGCCTTCAGCTATATTTTTGCGCGTCCTTTATTGAAAGCAAAAATTTTTGAATATTTTAATTACGATATCAAGCGCGCTTTTTTAATAAGCGAAGAAGAATTGATGGAAGTTTGTGCAAAATATAATTTAAATTATCCGAAAGATTATATTATAAGGCGCGATATAACAGATGTTGACGAATGCTTTAAAAAAGCGTTTTTGGATGAAGATGTTAAAATTTTAACTTATGAAGATGAAAAATATCCTCCTTTATTAAAAGAAATTCCCGATTTTCCTCTTTCGCTTTTTTATAAAGGAAATATCGATTTACTGGATAATCAATACAATCTTGCAATAGTAGGTTCAAGAAACGCATCAAGCGAAGCATGTATTACTCTTGATAATATTATAAGCTGCTTTAGAAAAACAAACTTAACGATAGTTTCGGGGCTTGCATACGGAATTGATGCCCAGGCGCACAAAAGTGCGATTAAAAATGATATTAAAACAGTAGCTGTTGTAGGTTCAGGTTTAGATATAATTTATCCGAAACAAAATAAAAATTTATTTTATGATATAATTCAAAAGTCAGGTGTTGTTTTGAGTGAATATCCGCTTAAGACAAAACCGATGCCTTCTAATTTCCCTCAAAGAAACAGGATTGTTGTGGGAATGTCAAAAGGAACACTGGTTGCGGAGGCAAGATTAAAATCGGGTGCGATGATCAGTGCAAGACTTACACTTGATTACAATAGAGAGCTTATGTGTATTCCGGGGAACATTTTAAACCCCAATACCGAAGGAATATATCACTTAATTAAAAACGGTGCCTCAATCACTACGGGCGCGCAGGATATTCTAAATGTTCTTAATTGGGAAATTAAAGCTCAGGATGAGAAGACTTCTTGCGATAGTTTAAATGACAATCAAAAAGAAATTTATGATATATTATCACTTGAAGCAAAAACTTTTGACGAAATTATGCAAAAAACAAATATCGATGTAGCTTCGGTTATGGTAATATTGACAGAGTTAGAAATACAAGGTTTAATTAAACAGGCAAATAATAAATATTATAAACTCGGCTAGGTTATAAAAATGGCAAATACTAAAACTAAAAATAAAGAAGAAAAAACACTTGTTATAGTAGAGTCTCCGGCAAAATCCAAAACCATTGGAAAAATTTTAGGGAATAACTTTATAATCCAGGCTTCCATGGGTCATGTCAGAGATTTAGCTTCCAAGGGTCTCGGGTTTGATATTGAAAATAATTTTAAACCCGTGTTTGAAGTAATCCCGGAAAAGAAAAAAATCATAACCGAACTGAATAAAATTGCAAAAACGGTAGATAAAATTTATCTTGCATCAGATCCCGACAGGGAAGGAGAAGCTATAGCATGGCATGTTAAAGAGTGTCTAAAATTTCCCGAGGATAAGATATTTAGAATAGTATTTAACGAAATTACGCCCCATGCGATTAAAGATGCGGTTGCAAATTATCATCAAATTGATATGCTAAAAGTTGAAGCCCAAAAAACAAGGCAGATACTTGATAAACTTGTAGGTTTTAAAATAAGCCCGATTTTATGGGAAAAAATGAAAAATTATAAACTCTCGGCAGGTCGCGTTCAATCTGTCGCGCTTAAGATGATATGTGAGAGAGAAGATGAAATAGAAGCCTTTATTCCAAAAGAATACTGGTCAATTGAAGCGATTTTAAATAAATCCAAAATGGATTTTTCGGCGGAATTATCAAGAATAATAAAAAACGGAAAAGATGAAAAATTAGAACTTAAAACAAAAAAAGACGTCGATGAAGTATTAAAAAATCTTAAAGACGCAAAATACACGGTTTCAAAAATTACCCATAGAGACAGCACAAGAAAGCCTCAAGCTCCTTTTATCACATCAACCCTTCAAAGAGAAGCAAGCTCAAAATTAGGCTACGGCGTCTCTAAAACCATGCAGATAGCTCAAAAGCTTTATGAAGGTATTGATTTAGGCGAAGGTTCCGTTGGTTTAATAACATATATGAGAACCGATTCGACAAGAATTTCAGACGATGCTCAAAGCGCAGCGCGTGATTTTATTTTAGAAAATTACGGAGACGAATATTACCCTAAAACTCCTAACGTATACGCCAAGAAAAAACAAAACACACAAGATGCGCATGAAGCAATTCGTCCTTCATATATCGATAAAACACCCGAAAGCATTAAAAAATATTTAACAAGTGAACAATACAGATTATATAAATTAATCTGGGACAGATTTGTTTCTTCTCAGATGACAAATGCTAAAGTTAAAAATTTAACCGTTGATATTGAAGCAAATAATTATATTTTCAAAATGGGGTCATCTAAAATTGTTTTTGACGGTTTTACAAAAATTTATTGCGAATCGGATGAAATTGAAGAAGCAAAAAAATTTCCTGATTTAAAAGAAGGCGATGTTTTGGATTTGAAAAAATTAAATTCAGAACAACACTTCACCCAGCCTCCATCCAGATATTCGGAAGCAAGTCTTGTTAAACAGCTTGAAGAATACGGAATCGGCAGACCTTCAACTTATGCTCCGATTATTACAAAAATTCAACAGAGAAATTATGTTGAAAAAATTGAAAATAAATCCCTGAAACCGACTCCTTTAGGAAGAGCGGTTTGTAAACAATTAAACGAACATTTCGAAAAAATCATGGACTATAAATTTACCGCTCAAATGGAAGCAAGTCTTGATGATATTGCAGAGGACAAGCAAGATAGCGTTAAATTTTTAAATGAATTCTGGAAACCGTTTTCAAAAACTCTTGATGAAGCTCAAAAAAATATGAAAAGAGTTGATGTTGAAACAGATAAAGTTTGCCCAAACTGTGGCAGGAAAATGGTTGTTAAATTATCACGCTACGGCAAACAATTTTTAGCCTGTTCAGGGTACCCTGAATGCAAAACAGCACTTCCTATGGAAGGAGAAGGAAATAAAATAGAAATTCCTAAAGACGAGCCGACGGATAAAAAATGTGAAAAATGTGGCGGCGATATGGTAATAAAAACAGGGCCTTACGGCAAATATTACCAGTGTTTAAACGATAAATGCAAAAAAAGATTTTCAATCGTTGAATCATCAGGCGTTAAATGTCCGGAATGCGAAAAAGCGGGACGAGACGGCGAACTTGTTAAAAGAAAATCAAGATATGGAACATTTTTCTGGGGTTGTTCAAAATATCCCGATTGCTCATTTGCACTCTGGGCAGAACCTAACGGAGGGGAAAAATGCCCGCAGTGCGGAAGTTTACTTGTTAAAAAATATTTAAAAAGAGGCAATAAAATTGCCTGCTCAAATAAAAATTGTAAATATTCAAGAGACATGGAAGAGTAATGACAAACTACAAATTAGCACTCATAGGCTATCCTTTAGGGCATTCTTTAAGCCCTGTTTTATATAATGCCGCTTTTAAACAATTGGGGCTTGAAGGAAGCTATGAACTTTTGCCGACCGAAAGCGAAGATTTAATTTCAAGAATTAAATATTTAAGAGCGAATAAATACTATGGTTTTAATGTTACCATTCCTCATAAAGTTCCTGTATCATTGTTTTTGGCTAAATTTGACGAAAATATTAACATGGTAGGTGCCGTAAACACCGTAAAAATTGAAGACGATATGTCGTTATCAGGCTATAATACCGATGTAGACGGTTTTATGGAACCATTAAAACAATACGATTTAAAAAATAAACACGCGGCAATTATCGGAACAGGCGGAGCTTCAAGAGCGGTTTGCGCTGGATTATATAAGCTCGGGATTAAAAAGATTGATTTTTATACAAGAAATGTTATTAATTCAAAAGAAACGGTTGACATTTTAAGAAATAAGTTTGATAAAATTGAAATAAATTCAATTCAAACAAGCCTGATGGAAAGCCTTGAAGATGTTGATATAGTTGTTAATACAACTCCTCTTGGAATGAAAAATTTTGATGAAGAGAACTCTCCTCTTGATGATAAACAGGTTGAATCACTTCCAAATAATGCAATTATTTATGATATTGTTTATAATCCTTTAAGAACCGCACTTATTTCAAAAGCTATAAGATACAACAAAAAGTTCATCTGCGGGCTTGATATGCTTGTATGGCAGGCATGTTATGCTATGAACATCTGGTGCGGCCAAATGCCCGACTTCAACACCTTAAAAATATCAGCCCTTGAAGAATTTTTACTTTATCAAAATTAACAATTAAAACGGACATTTATAAAAATTTTGATTTTATCTTATTATAATATGAATTTGTCATATTATATGCAGTTGTGATTAATGATATGTTGATATAACATGATGATATGATGTATTAAATCAAAGAGAATATAGCATCGTATGTTTAAAATAGAAGAATCCTACTATATAAATAAAACATTCAGATTAAAAGCGGAACTGATAGAAAAATTATATACAATTGCACAAAATAAAGAAGTTTCATTAAACAACTTAGTAAAGCAAGCACTTGAGTATGCCATAAAACACATGGAAGAATAATGAACAGTAAAAAATAAAGTATAAATTAAATGAAAATATGTTCATTGTTAAAAAATTAAGAAATTGTTTATTTTTTTAATGATTTTAAAAAACGGTGATAACTTAGATATATAAGAGAAAATATTTAAAAAAAAGGAGATATATTAATTATGGCAAAAACAATTGGTATTGACTTAGGTACGACCAATTCGGTAGTTGCGGTTATGGAGGGGGGTAAACCTACCGTAATTGCTAACGCTGAAGGTTCTCGTACAACCCCTTCAATTGTCGGTTTTGCAAAAAACGGCGAAAGATTGGTTGGGCAATTGGCTAAACGTCAAGCTATTTTAAACCCTGATAATACGATTATTTCAATCAAACGTCATATGGGTGAAGACTATAAGAAAAATATAGACGGCAAAGACTACACTCCTCAAGAAATTTCGGCTATGATTTTAAGAAAATTGGCTGATGATGCTTCCGCTTATCTTGGAGAAAAAGTTACAAGTGCCGTTATTACCGTTCCTGCTTATTTTAACGATGCTCAAAGACAGGCAACAAAAGATGCAGGTAAAATCGCAGGTTTGGATGTTTTACGTATCGTAAACGAACCGACTGCGGCTGCTTTAGCTTACGGTCTTGAAAAACAAACATCGGAAAAAGTTTTGGTATTCGACCTTGGTGGTGGTACATTTGATGTTTCCGTTCTTGAAATCGGTGATGGAGTTCATGAAGTTTTATCTACTTCAGGCGATACACACCTTGGCGGTGATGATTTTGACCAAAAAATCATTGACTGGTTGTGTGATGAATTCAAAAAGACCGAAGGAATTGATTTAAGAAACGATAAACAGGCAATGCAAAGATTAAAAGAAGCCGCTGAAAAAGCAAAATGCGAGCTATCAAGCGTTGTTCAAACAAATATTAATCTTCCGTTTATTACGGCAGATGCAACAGGCCCTAAACACCTTGATATTAATTTAACTCGTGCTAAATTTGAAGAATTGTCGCATGATTTATTGGAAAGATGCAAAACTCCTGTTGAACGCGCTATTAAAGATGCGGGAATTTCCAAATCAGACCTTAACGAAGTTGTTTTAGTTGGAGGTTCAACACGTATTCCTGCCGTTCAACAATTAGTTAAAGAATATACGGGAAAAGAACCTAACCAATCGGTTAACCCTGATGAAGTTGTTGCGGTTGGTGCTGCAATTCAGGCAGGTGTTTTAGCGGGCGAAGTTAAAGATATAGTTTTATTGGATGTTACTCCGCTAACATTGGGTATTGAAACACTTGGCGGTGTTATGACTCCGCTTGTACCGAGAAATACAACAATCCCTGTTTCGAAATCTCAAACTTTCTCAACGGCAGATGATAATCAAACAGCGGTAGATATCCATGTTCTTCAAGGCGAAAGACCCATGGCAAGCGATAATAAATCGTTAGGTATGTTCAGATTAGACGGAATACCGCCGGCTATGAAAGGTATGCCTCAAATTGAAGTAACATTTGATATTGATGCTAACGGTATCGTTAATGTTACCGCTAAAGATAAAGCAACAAATAAAGAACAAAAAATCACAATTACAAATTCATCCAATTTGTCTGACAAAGATATAGACAGAATGGTTAAAGAAGCCGAGATGAATGCTGAAGCCGATAAGAAGAAAAAAGAAGAAGCAGAAGTTAAAAACAATGCCCAATCTTTAATTTCTGCGGCTGATAGAATCGTTAAAGATTTCGAAGGCAAAATCTCTGATTCCGATAAAACAAAACTTGAAGAACAAAAGAAAGCCTTGAAAGAAGCGCTTGATACAAATAAATCAAATGATGAATTAAAGAAATTATCTGAAGATTTACAGCAAACAATGTATGCAATCTCTCAAGCGGCTTATCAACAAGTTCAACAAGAAACTCAACAAGGACAAGCATCGGGAGAAGCCCAAGACAATTCTTCCTCATCCGAAGATAAAAAAGATGATGATGTAATTGATGCTGAATATACAAAAGAATAATTTTTTTCATAAGTAAGTCCGAAAAGTCCGCAGTTTTTCATTGCGGACTTTTTGTTTTATTATATTTTTATGGATGATGAACTTAATATAAAATATGAAAATTTAAAAAATTATTTAAGAAAAACAAAGAAAGCGGCTGTCGCTTTTTCTTTTGGTGTTGATTCGACTTTTTTGCTTGATGTTTGTTTTGAAGTTTTAAAAAATAATGTACTTGCAATAATTGTTTTATCAAATTCTTTTCCTGATAGAGAATCAAAAGGGGCAATTGATTTTTGCAAAAAAAAGAATATAAATTATGAAATAATCAGATTCAATGAATTTGAAATTGAAGGATATAAAAATAATCCGATTAACAGGTGTTATTTATGTAAAAAAGAAATGTTTAAAAAAATTAAATCAAAAGCGTTTGAATATGATATTAAAAATATTCTTGAAGGTTCAAATACTGACGATATGAAAGACTATCGCCCCGGGATTAAAGCGCTTTTAGAGCTTGGAATTTTAAGTCCTTTAAAAGAAGCAAAATTAAACAAAGAAGAAATAAGAATTTTATCAAAAGAAAGAAACCTAAAAACTTTTAATAAGCCTTCTTTTGCCTGTCTTGCAACAAGAATTTCTTATGGCGATGAAATTACAAAAGAAAAATTAAAAATGATTGAAGAAGCGGAGCAAATACTCTATAATCTCGGATTTTACCAGTTTAGAGTGAGATTAAAGGAAAAAGATGCAAGGATTGAAATTTTAGAGGACGAATTTGAAAAATTAATTGAAAATAAAACAAGAAAAAAAATTATGGAAGAATTTAAAAAAATCGGTTTTGAGTATATTTCCCTTGACCTTGAAGGTTATAGGCAGGGCAGTCAAAACCTTAAAATAAAGGGGAATTTCACCCCTTAAATTATTCTATGGTCAATTTTTTAACTTCGTCTTTTTTATCTTCGTGCATTTTTGCTAAATGAATATGTAAAACCCCGTTTTTAAATTCGCTTTTTGCACTATCCGTGTTAATTTGATTTTCAAAAGGTATTGTTCTTGTAAATTTGCCGTATCTGAATTCAGAAGTTTTGATGTTTTCATCTTCTTTAACTTCTTCACATTTTGATTGAGCGTTTATTACAATATAATTTTCATATAATTCAACATCAATATCTTCTTTTTTAACGTTTGGAAGTTCTATTTTAACATCATAGCAGTCCTTTTTTTCTTTAATTTCAACTGCGGGTCTGAATAGTTGATACATTTTTGACAGATTTTTATCGCTGTATTCAATATCTCCGAATGTATCTTTTAAAAATCTGTTTAAATCTTCATGGATATTTTCAAAAAAATAAGAAGGTTCTCTTTTAATAATACTGAATCTCATAATTTCTCCTTTTTAAAATGACATTTTATTTTGCAATAAGTAAGATAAAATAACATTCTCTTTTTGTACATTTTTTTGATTATTTTTTTATGAGGCATGCCTTAAAATAAAAAATTGTTGTATTATTTACATTTATTTACAGCTTAATTTTTTTTAATAATCGCCAAATCATGCATCAATCATGGATTAGCCATGTAAGAAGTCTCAAAAACCATGATATATCATGGTTTTTGAGAGGTGTAATCCTTGAAATACAAGCCTATAGGGAGTTACCATGATTGTAAAAAGTCGTAATAATTGCCCAAAAATTGCTTGATAATTGAGACTGAAAAGATATAATTATATTAAAGCTAAGGGGCAGTAAGGAAAAGAGACTTTTTTGCCCTATAATTTTAGAGTTGAGGAGAGTTCATAAAGTGTTAAAAAGTAGAGATTTTGGCAGAGTTACTGCAGTTAGAAGATGGACACAGACTGCAATCGAATGTTATAAAAGAGGGTGCAATTGCGAAGGTTGCTTTTATACCGACTTTTTTAACAACTCAAGCCAAAAATGCCAGATGAAAGCATCAGTATTAGAACTGGTCAGAGTATTGGGAAAACCCGACATTGAATTAAAACAAGTTTTAACAGACGAATAACAGCCTATTCGTCTGTTTTATTATTTAAACTTCTTTATTCAAATTTAAAACCGTAGGGAAATATATCTTCAAGATTCAAAACAAGCGGAGTAGAATTATCGTCTTCAAGAATAATTTTAGTTTCCTTATCGTTTATTGCAAATTCTGCTATCCACTGTCTGCATGCGCCGCAGGGCAAACATTTTTTCTGGTTTGGAGAATATATCGCAATCGCTTTAATTTTAGTTTTTTCTCCATTAGCAACAGCGCTTGACATCGCATTTCGCTCGGCACACAAAGAAAGCCCGTAGCTTGCATTTTCAACATTGCATCCTTCGTATTTTTTTCCGCTTTCATAAAGGATGCAGGCGCCTACCTGAAATTTCGAATAAGGACAGTAGGCGTTTTTACTTATTTCTTTAGCTTTTTGTAATAATTCCTGATACATTATCCACCTATCACACTACTTTAGCATCAGATATTATATATTAAAAAAATAAAAATTTAAACACCTGTTTATTCAAACCTTTTAAATATAACATCAATGTTTCTAAGGTATTTTTCCTGATTGAAACATTCTTTCAGTTCTTCTTCGTTAAGATATTTTTCCATGTTTTTTCTAAAGTTTCCGTTATTGTTAAAAGCATCAAGTGCTGCTTTTTGGACAATTTCGTAGCTTTCTTCTCTTGTTAGGTTGTGCTCCAATAATTTTAGAAGGCAGCTTTGAGAATAAATTATTCCGCCATATTTATGGGCGTTATTTATCATATTTTTTTCTTTTATTTGAAGATTCTCAATAACATTTAAAAATCTATTCAACATATAATCGATTAATATTGTGGAATCGGGGAAGATTATTCTTTCAACCGATGAATGAGAAATATCTCTTTCATGCCAAAGAACGATATTTTCCATAGCAGCAATTGTGTTGCTTCTTAAAATTCTTGATAGACCCGATAAATTTTCGCTTGAAATCGGATTTTTCTTGTGCGGCATGGCAGATGAGCCTTTTTGTCCTTTTGAGAATCCTTCTTCGACTTCCGCTACTTCGAATCTTTGAAGATGTCTTATTTCAACGCTGAAATTTTCAATAACCGCTCCTATTAATGCAATTGCTTGAATATAGCAGGCATGCCTGTCGCGGGCAATAATTTGCGTTGAGATTTTTGCTGGTTTTAAGCCCAAAATCTCGCAGGTTTTTTCTTCGACCTTCGGATCAATATTTGAATATGTTCCGCAAGGGCCTGAAATTTGCCCCGTTAAAATATCATCAAGCGCATAATTAAACCTTTTTTTGGCTCTTTGAAGCGCATCAAGAAGATTTAACAATTTAAAACCAAATGTTATGACTTCCGCTCCCATACCGTGGCTTCTGCCTAAGCAAACGGTATTTTTGTGTTTAAAAGCAAGGTTTTTAACTGCCGCAATTAATTTATCAAGATCATCATTGATTATTTTTGAAACATCTTTAATCTGAAGCGCAAAAGCAGTATCTATAACATCGGAGCTAGTAAGGCCCTTGTGGATATAAGGAGAAAATTCACGTCCGACATTTTCATTAACATTTTCCAAAAAAGCAATAACGTCATGGCGTGTTATTTTTTCTATTTCATCAATTCTTTTAACGTCAAATTTTGCGCTTTTTTTAATGTTTTCATAAACTTCGGGTTTAAAATTGCCCAGTTCAACCTGTGCTTTAATAACCGCAAGTTCAACTTCAAGATAATAGGAAAATTTATTATCAAGTTCCCAGATATCTGCTGCTTCTTTTCTTGAATATCTCGTAATCATAAAAAAATTATATAATAAAAATTAATTAGCAAAAGAATTTATTTACGTGTTTTAAATTTATAAATACACCGGAGAAGTTATGATTGAGCCTATAAATTCGATTAATTTGCAAAACAGAAACGCTAAATTTTCAAAAAAAATTGTAAAAAATAGCAATAATGCGCAAAATCCTTATAAAATAAATTCAATTTACGATAAAAACACAAATATAAGTTTTACCCATTATCTAAATCCTCTAAAAGAAGCAAATTTTGATAAAACAATTGAGGACAATTATTTTCAACTTCCCGTTATTACTCTTGCAAACGGTCAAGAATATCAACTTATGCCCGATAAAAGTCAGCTTGAATGTGCTAAAAAATTATATAAAGGGGATAGCGTCGTATACTGTGCACCCACGGGAACGGGCAAAACCGCGGTTGCGCATTATATTATGACAAAAAATTTACTTGAAGGTAAAAAGACAATCTATACAACTCCTCTAAAAGCCCTTGCTAACGATAAGTTGAGAGAATTCAGGAAAATATACGGAGATGAAAACGTAGGTTTGTTAACGGGCGATATAAAAATTAACACCAATGCCCCGATTCAAATTATGACCGCTGAAATATACAACAATCAGGTTCCCCATCTTAAAAAAGATTCAATTGAAACGGTTATATTTGATGAAGTTCATTATATTGGTTCTTTTGACAGGGGTAACGTCTGGGAAAATTCAATTATTAATTCTTCCAAAAAAGATGTTCAAATTCTGGCTCTTTCGGCTACTGTCGGAAACAGCAGAGATGTTGCTTCCTGGATTCAAAAAATTAATTATATAAGAGGGGTCGAAAAAGTTGAAATAAGCCCTGATGAAAGGTTTGTTCCCTTAAAATGGCATATTCATAAATTAAATAATCAAAATCCCGATTCAAGCGATAAAACAGGAAAATTCATTGATATTGAAAATTATAAGGTTAATTTATCAAAATTAAATCCTTATAATCTTTCGGATAAACAAAAAAGAGCGCTTGAGATAATATATAAAGCTCAAAATAATATAGAAGGCAGCGTTGTAATTGATGATGATGAATACGGATTGCTTGCGCAAAAAATGCTTGAAGATTTTTCAAGTGTATCAAATTTATCCTTGGATGAAAAAGATTTTAAAAAGTTAATATCAAAGATATATCCTGAAATTAAAGAAGAAAAAGCGGAAGAAATGACCCAATTGTTGCTTGACAGGTCAACAAGAGAAATCTCTGAACCTGATTGTTCTTATCATAGGGATGATTTTGCTTCTTTAGTTAAAGATTTAAAAAGAGAAGATATGCTTCCTGCTTTGATATTTAAATTGTCAAGAAATCAAACAAAAAATGTTATTGCTTCTCTAAAAGAGAGCGGGGTTGATTTAACAACAAAAAAAGAAAAAGAAGAAATTCGAAAAATTCTTGATGAATACGAACAAAAAGGAATATATTTAGGGGATGATTTTGATAAAGAAGCGATTTTATCAGGTTATGCCAATCACCATGCGGGAAAATTACCGCAGTATAGAAAATTAATTGAAGAATTGTTTTCAAGAAAACTTTTAAAAGTTGTAAGCGCAACATCAACCCTGTCTGCGGGAATAAATATGCCCGCAAGAACGGTTGTTATTTCTGATGTTATTTATCAAAAGTATAACCCTCTAACCGATGAAATCGAATATACGCCTTTAAACGCCAGCGATTTTCATCAAATGGCAGGCAGAGCGGGCAGGCGCGGTATTGATAATATCGGGCATGTTGTATTGTATAATCTTTCAAATACTCCTAAAGAATTAAAAGTATTAACAAAGATTGATGATAAAAGAGAAATTGAAGAAAAAATAAATATAAGCGCTAAAAAATTGGCATTCGAACTTTTGGAATCCGGTTCAAATAATATCAAAAGCGCTTTTTCTCCCGAGTGGACTTCTTTGGCTCAATATTACAGTGAAAATGACAGCGACGAGGGATTAGAAGATTTAATTGACGATTCTTTAAAAATATTTTTATCAAACAGAAAAGAAAAGGATAAAAATAACCTTTTAGGGAATTTTATGAAATATAAAAATGTTCTTGAAAAATTGGAATATATTAAAACCGACAGAAAAACAGGTAAAATTCAAATTACTCCCAAAGGCGAAATGTTAATAAAATCTCAAAGTTCCAACCCTCTTTTGCTTGCGGGGCTTATTTACGATGAACAATTAAAAAATGTTGACGTGTTTGACTTATGTCAAATTATGGGTTATATTGCTTCCTATGAGACAGGAGAAATTGATGAAAATATAAATAAAATTATAGCCGATAAATTAAATTTTTTGATTCCTTATCGAGATAAAACAGTTCAATACTACAAAAGATTTAAAGAAATCAAAGAAAAAACACAAAAGTATGAAGCAGGCGTTTTAAGAAGGGAAAATGAATCCCGTATTTCAAAAGACAGAATAATTAAGTCGGATGTTTTTGGCGGATATATAACATATATCTGGGCTTTATTAAATGAAAGCGGAAGGGATTCAATACAAAACTTTAAATTATTGACGGAACTTCAAAAAACAAATCAAAATAAAAAGAACAAAAACAAAAAAACAAACGAAGCATTAGACGATTACAACAGAAAGGCAATTGAAGGAAATGTTTATAAAATAATCTCGCAGAGCGTTTCTTTATTAAACAGAACGGATGCAATTTGTGATTTTGCTCTTGAAAATCCGAATAAATATCCAAACACTGCATACTACTCTGATTTAAAAACAAAAGTGGCGCAGGCGCTTGATTTAATCAAACAAAACCCGATATATGATGAAACTTCTCTATGAAATTAAATTTTAATATAATAAAAATAAATACAATAAAAAATATAAACCAAAATTCAAAATATCAAAATGTATCAAAACCTGTTTTATTTTCGGATATGAAAAATGATGTGTTTGAAAAATCTATGATAAATGAAGTCTCTTTTAGGGGGAAAAGAGGCTGTTCTGAAGCAAATTTTGAAGTTAAAGACATTAAAAATTTAAGATGTCCAATCTGCGGGCAAGTTATGATAGATAAAAATCAAATGGAAGCTTATGCCTGTGATATTGCTTCTAAAAGAGGCGAGGACTTGAAAAAAGCTCTTGAATTTTATGAGGATGAAAGAAATTTAACTTATGATTGGGAGAACGGTGAAAAAAGAAGTCTATACCGCCCTGTAATTCAAGAAGTTGTTAATTGTGTTAAAAAATCGGCCGTTGAACATCCCAACATGGATTTAGCGGGACTTATCGAACTTAACGGAAAGCCGCATATGGAAAATCTTATAGGTTTACAGATGGTAGTCGTAAATGAATTACTAAAATACGGCAAAGAAAATATTGAAGACGAAAAAGAACTTTTACGTTTTAAAAATATACTTGATGAATATAAAAATCGAATTTACGGTATAGGTGAAGAAGATTTCAAAAGAAAAGAATTTATCCATGCGGTTTCAAACATTACATCAAATGAAAAAGTACAAGAGGGAATTGATGAAATCGTAAAAAAACTTCCGACATCAACAAACGATGCAAACTCGTTCTTTGTTAAATATTCAAAAGATAAAAGAACCTCAAAAGCAATTGCAAGACAATTTTTTATGAGATCCATAGCTACAACGGAACATCTTCATCCAAAGTCTAAAGGCGGAGTAAACAGAACCGATAATTACATTTGCGACTGTGCAAACTGCAATGAACAAAAAGCAAATGTTTATTTTGACGACTGGCAAAAAACAATTCCAAACATTAAAGAAAAACTTGAACAATATCTGCAAGATGTTCAGGATGCTTATGACAGAGGTGAGATATCGGCTGCGTATGCTAACTATACCGATGAAATAGTAGATACGGTTGATAAATTAACCATGGGAAAAATAAAACTAAAGCCTCCGATTAAGGCTTATCGCGTTGAACCTGAAAGAAATTGCGAATTTGTGGAAGCGGAAGAATATTAGATATATTCCCTTGTTAATTTTACCAGTTCGACAAATCTTTTAGATAATTCAATTTGAGAAATTTTAAGTTCTTTTGCAATTTCGCCTTGGTTAAATTTTTTTATATATCTTAGAGAAAATATTTCAAAATAATTTTTTTGCGGATTCTTTTCATCAATATCTTTTACAATATTGATTAGTTTTGCCAAGGTGTGCTCTGATATTCTTTTTTGAGGACAAAATTCCAAAGGATCTATTAAAGAATCCACGCTGTCATATTTTTCACTTCTTTGTATTTCTTCTTTTAAATTTATGATATTTTTTTTGGCTCTTTCAAGTTCTAACGCCTCATCGACATTTTCTTCTTTTAGGACATCTTTTTTAACGCTTACGATGCTTTCTTCAAGGCGTTGTTTTTTTTCTATCTGTTTATATATTTTTATTTCATCAAATTTTTGTTTTTCTTTAAGCACCTGTTCCATGCACGAATCGCAAATTATAAGTAAATGGCGCCTTAAGCGCGACATATCTTTTATTGCATCCATAATAAGGTAAGATTTTTTATAAATTGCTTCAATGAACAAATTTAATAATTCTTCATTACCTTTAAATTTTGTATTTTCTCTGATGACGGATTCAATAAGTTCTCTATGATTTTTGTTAATCTGCATGGTTTTTATGTTTCCCCAATCAATATTATGATATAAATAATGATATTATGACACTATATTAATAATTTTTGTAACATTTTTAATTAATTATATACGTCAAATATTGGGTTTTAGTAATTTTTTTTGGACTTAAAGAATTTTAGATATTATAATAATACTTGGATAATTATCATACTATATTAAGAATAATGAAAAAATTTTATATAAAAATTTTAATTCTTCTGGTCTTTTTGTCTCTAACCGGTGTAGAAAAGGCATATTGTGCTATAGACATTAAAGAATTTAAAAGACTGAAAGAAGTTAAAAATTTATTCCATAAAAAAGATAAAAATAAAGAAGAAACAAAGCAAAAAAGCTTGAAATTTGAAGAAGCCCCTCTGGATACTTCCGATTTTTCAATGTTTGAAGATGAAGTTGATACGGAATATAAAAAGCTTGAAAAAACGCCCGATAAAGAAGAAAAAAAAGTAAAAAAGAAAAAGAAATTTAATCTGAACTTTTTTAAAAGAAAGAAAAAGGAAGAAAATTTAAATAAACAGGATGATGAAGTATTTGAAGTTGAAGAAACAACCGAAGGCGAAGAAGCAATCACAAAAGACGAAGTCGAACAAAAAACGTATATAAACGATTCCGATCTTGTTTATATTAAAGAAGTTGAAATACTGGGTAATAACCTGCTCGATGCAAATTATATAAAAGAACAAATTGATTCTAAAGAAGGTTATCAATACATACGCTCAAACGTTTCAAACGATTTAAGAACGCTTTATAACACGGGATTTTTCACTCAAAATTTAAGAGCACTTCCTATTAAAATAGATGAAAATAACGTAAAATTAAGAATTATTGTTGAAGAAAACCCTCCTGTTGCAGGTTTTGGAATTGTCGGAAATAACAGTATTTCAAACAATGAAATAATGAAAATTCTGGATAGATATAAGGGTTTGCCTCAGAATATTCTAAGTATCAACAATGCAATAAACGAAATACAGGAATTGTATTCAGCTAAAGGTTATATTTTAGCGCGCGTTGAAAAGGTTACGGACGATCCTGACGGTTATGTTTATTTTCAGATTGATGAAGGTATAATCGGGGATATCATAGTTGACGGTAACAATAAAACAAAAGACTATATCGTTAAAAGAAATATATTCTTACAACCCGGTTGTGTTTATAACGAAAATACCATGCGCTCCGATATTTTAAGATTAATGGGAACGCAGGCGTTTAAAGACGTTCAAAGAGAATTGAAAAAAGATGAAAGAACCGGACTGTATGATGTATATGTTGCACTTGAAGAACAAAGAACGGGTAAAATTTCTCTTGGTGTAGGTATAGATTCAATTTCAGGTTTCTTTGGTTCGGTCGGCTTCGGCGAAAATAATTTTAGAGGTCTGGGACAAAAATTAAATCTTAATTTACTTGCAGGTACGGGTATTTTGATGAACGACAGTTCCGTTGTATCAAAAGCGAATCTGCAAGGTGAAATAAGCTTTTTAGAACCCATGTTTAAGCGCGAAAATCAATCTCTTGCAATAAGAGGTTTCGGCAGATACTACGGAAGTTATCAAGTTCCTTTGGCAATTGAAAAAAGGTTCGGTATTGATGCTACAATATCGCGCAAATTTACAACATTTAAAAATCTTTCAGGTTCAATCGGTTTTGGCGTTGAAAGCGTAACGCTTGATGAGGGTGATGGTCATAAGATGAGAAATAAATATCTTGCAGCGGGCATCCCCTGGTCAAGACGGGCTGAAGAATTAGACGGCGGTTTTTATATCAAAATTACTCCCGCTTTGACTTACGATACAAGAGACAGTGCAATTAACGCAAGAAAAGGGGTATTAGCAAGAATAGTCTTTGAAGAAAATCTTGGTATATCAGGTTCAACATTCGGTAAACTGCACGGTATGATAAGGAAATTTATGCCCGTAGGTAAGAAATCTTCAATCGTCTTAACTGGACGTGCAGGCGGTAATTTACATGGAAATATGCCTGATTTTGCGGGATTTTCACTTGGCGGCCCGTATAATATACGTGGTTTCAATATATCTGAAGTCGGTGTAGGCGATGGATTTATGATGGCAAGTGCGGAATATAGAATGCCTATACCGTTTATTGACAGATTGACATCAAATTCATTCTTAAATAATTTAAGAATAGCCGCTTTTGTTGACGCGGGTACTTTATTTAATAAAACCGTCGGTACAAGAGTATACGACAAACCCGGTTATGCAATATCGGCAGGTATCGGTTTAAGAGTATTTATACCCGGCCTAGGCCCCATAAATCTTGACTATGGTATTCCTATCACAAATACTGCCGGTGTAGACAGAGGCTCGGGCTTCTTTACATTCGGTATGGGTGAAATGTATTAAAGTTATTCACTGTAAACTTTTGCATAAGCGCATTGCGTTGCGCTTACGGTAGAATAAACAACTCTTATTATATTTTCATTAATTATATCAATTCTTGAATATGTTACAGCGTTGTCATTTTGAGGATTTTCATCTTTAAAATCTCTTAATTTTAAATATCCGTACTCTTTTTCACCTTGTGAAAAAACCAAGATATTTTGTTCGTTTTCTTTTTTTTGTTGAATTTTATAATTACCTAAAGGTATAACATCCCCATTGGCCCCGACTATTGAAACGATTAGTTTAATATAGTAAATTCCGTTTTTAATATCCTGTATTGCTTTTTGTTCCCCGCCAAAGTCAATTTCTTTATCCTGCCCTTTAGGAGCGGGTTCTACTCCATATTTTCTTCCAAATAAAAATGTTTTTAATCTTCCCCAAAAAGTGTTTTCAACAGGCTGGGGGGTTAATCTGTTTATGGTATCGTCAAATTGTTTATCGGTTACGGGGGTAATTCCTTCAAAGGCGTTGTCAATAAAATTATAATCGGCATCCAAAAAATCCTGCGCAAACGATAAACAGGAGCCTGATATAAGATAAAATGACAATGATAACAATATGACCCGTTTCATAATTTCATTTTAATATTTTTTTTATTAAAGTAAAGAAAAATACTTTTATCGGTTTATGGAATTTATAATTTTTAAAATTTCAGAGGGGTTTGAAATTATATAATCGGCACCTTTTAAATAACTTTCATCCCTATAGCCCCACAAGACTCCTATTGATTTAACTTTGGCGTTTTTTGCCGTTTTTATATCAACATCGGAATCTCCTATATATAAAACTTCTTCTTTTTTTATATTTAAATATTCCATTGCTTTTAATATTCCTTTAGAATCGGGTTTTGGGGGAATTATTTCACTTTGGCCTATGGATATATCAATTAAATTATTAAAATATTTTTTTGTTAATTCCTTAATTGCCGAATCAAATTTGTTTGAAACAACCCCTGTTTTTATTTTCATCTGCTTTAAACTTTTTAAAAGTTCAATTATTCCGTCAAAAGGGGCTGTATTGTTGTACATATTTTTTGAATAATGCTCTTTAAAAATTTCAAGACATTTATTTATCGTTTTTTCATCGGCGTTTTTACTTACCGCCCTTTCGATTAATTTTCTAACGCCGTCGCCTATGAAATTTTTAATTTCATCAACAGTTCTTTGCGGCATGTTTAATTTTTCAAGAGCATAGTTAGTGCTGATTTTAAGATCGCAAAGGGTATTTAAAAGCGTTCCGTCCATATCAAAAATAACTGCTTTAATCATAATTTAATAATAATACAAGCAATAAAAAAGGATATTTATTTAATTAATGTTTACATAAGTTAACAATTTAGTTTTAAAAAGTAAATATTTTTATAAAAAAATACTTTTTAATTTTAAGGAGTTATATTTTAAAAACAGGAGGAGTCATGTCATCTTATTTAAATGCTGATTACAGTAATTTAGGATCGGATTTTTACTATTCAAAAACAAGAAACCTGAACAATTCATCAAGCAGATACCAGGGCAATAGTGTTTCATCAAACAAAGAAGAAAACCTGGATACTTTTGTATCTTCAAAAGGAAATACCTGCACCGACGGCAACGACGACGGCAAAATAGGAATTTTATCAGTAATAGGAAATACTATAGAAGGTGTTGGTAAAACAGCACTTAACATGGTTAAAGGTGCGGTTCAGCATCCCTTTAAAACTGCAGCCGTTATCGGCGCGTGCTGTATTCCTGTTGTAGGACCTGTGATAGCAGGAGGTTTGGCGGTTTATGGAACGGTTAAAGGCGTTTCAACGGTTGCTTCAGGTGTATCAACCGCACTGAGCGCTACAACGGACGCTGAAGCAAAAGACGCATGGGAATCGGTAGGCGAAGGTACATTTACTGCGGGAGCTTCGGCATTAGCTCTAAAAGGCAGCGCAGGTCAATTAAAAACGCAGTTAAACGGAGGTTCAACGACGGTTAGCGCAGTAAAAGCAGCGAAAGCAAACGGAGCTTCAAATGGTGAAATAGTAGGAACTGCAGTAAGGGAAGGTATATCTGAAACAGCATCAAATGCCGCAGGAGTTGCACAAGCATCTGTTAATGCTGCTAAAAAGGTTATAAATAAAGGAAAAGGCGTATTTGAATCAGCCAAAAACGGAAATCTTCGAACGGACGCCAAAGCAGCAATTGATAATTTTGCGGCTAAAGCCGGCGAAAAAGCCAAATCGCTTTATACTAAAGGAGAAAAATTGGCAGATGGCGCAAAAGCAAAATTTACAAAAAGCGGAAGAGAAACGGCTAAGGCAGAAAAAGCTGCTTCTATTCAAGAACAGATTAACAATGGAACAAGAATAGAAATAAAAGGCGATAGTTTACCTAAAGGCGTTACTAAGGTAAAAGGCGGATATGAAATCACAAACGGCAACATAAAAACAACCTATAATTCAAATGGCGAATTGATTAGCGAGACTGTTACCAATGGTAATACAGTAACCGTTAATAAGTTTAGACCCGGAACCCGTGAAACAATTTCAACTTCAACGACACAGGGAGATACAACAACAACTACAACTTACGCTAAAAACGGCAGTTCTACTGTTACAACAGAGTCAAAAATTGGTGATACAACATATAAGAATGCTCAAAAAATAGACGCCAAAGGCAATACACTTAGCGAAAGCAGCAGCTCTGTTGACAGTACAGGAAAGGTAAAATCTTCTTCAAGTGTTAATCATACAACGCATACCCGTAAAGTTAAGCATTCTAAAGATGCAGCCCAAAACAATGGACAGGTCTTAAGTGAATCAGGAACAGGTTATGGTTCAAGTTTTACCGGAGTAAAAAAAGTTCAGGTTCAAAAAACGGTCAACGAAAAAGTCCAAAATACTATCGAAACGCAATACTATCAAAACGGAAAATTGATTGATAATCCGACTAGATTGCAAAAATTGGAAATTATCGGTCAATCAACAGATGCAGGAATTTATGCAAATAAAATAATGGATTATGAAATTCCTAAACTTAACGAAGCAACAAATCCGTTCTTACAAACAACAGGTTCGGTATTGTTAGAAAATGAAGAATAAATCCCTAAATTCGCATACTATAAAAAGCAACAATAAGGAGAAGGTTACTTCTCCTTATTTATTTTCCATTTGTTTTTTAAGAGCTGTTTCAAGGGTTTTGATTTTATTTTCAAGGGTTTTAACCTTCATGTTGGAATCATCCATGCCTATTGATTTTTTTTCATATTGTCTTTTTGTTTGTTTAATTTCTTTTTTTAATTTTGAAATATAAAAAGAACAAATAACAAGAGCAAAAATAAAGCCTGAAGCAATATAGCCCAAGTCAAAAAGTTCAAGATTGATAGTTCCTATATTAAGCATCTTTTGTCCTCCTTAAAAAATTTAATACTTTAATAAAATCTTCGCTGAATTCTTCTTCTTTTAATTGAAATTCAAGGTTTTCTTTTGTTTTCGGATGAATAAAAGAAAGATAATACGATTGAAGAAGCTGTTCTTGGGTTTTTAAATTGTAAAATTCGTTCCTCATAAAGCTTTTAGCGCCATAGAGACTATCTCCAAATATAGGATGGTTAATTGATGAAAGGTGCGCTCTTATTTGATGAGTTCTTCCCGTTTTAAGTTCAAGTTCAACTAAACTTGCGCCTTTGAATTCTTCAATAACTTTATATTTTGTTTCTGCGCTTAAACCCTCGTTGTTATCCGATACAATCATTTTAACATTGTCTTTAAGATAATGGATTAAGGGTTTATTTATTGTTCCTTCTTTTTCTTTAAAATTTCCTAAAGCAATTGCTAAATATTTTCTTTTTGCAATTTTTTCTTTTATTTGATAAGCAAGATTTTCGTGCGCTTCATTTGTTTTGGCGGCTATGATTAAACCTGCGGTGTTTTTGTCTAATCTGTGGACTATTCCTAATCTATCCATTCCTCCGATATTTGATAATTTACCCTTGCAGTGGTATAAAAGAGCGTTTGAGAGGGTGTTTTTTCTATCGAATTTAGTCGGATGAGTGAGCATGTTTTTTGGTTTATTTATAACAATTAAATCATCATCTTCATAAATAACCTCTAATTTAAAATCCCAAGGGGTTAATTCTTCTTTTATTTCAATAAACTCTTTGAATTTTTCAAGAGGAAAATCTATAATGTCGTTTAATTTTAGCTTATAAGAAGTTTTTTGAATTTTGTTGTTAATTAAAATTCCTTCTTTTTCAATAAAAGCGCTTATTTTATTTCTTGCAAATTCATTTTTGAAATACTGCGCAAGAAAGCTGTCTATTCTTTGTTTTATATATTTTTCATCTTCAAGAATTATTTTCATTTTTCTCCTTTTGGAAAAATAAAATAAAAATGATATATAAAAAACATCCCGTGCATATCATAATATCAAACATATTAAATATCGGAAAATCGATAAAATTTAATTTTATATAATCAATAACATAACCGTATTTTAATCTCTCGATTACGTTTCCCAAAACTCCTGAAGAGAATAAAGTTAAAGATAATAAAACGAGTTTATCGCTGAATTTAACATGTCTTATGGTGTAATATATAAGAAATATTAAAATTATAATCCCGAAAACGGCTAGAATTGTGCTGTGATTTTGAAATAAGCTGAAAGCACCCCCTGTGTTATTTACATGAACAATTGAAAACAGCGGATTATCAAAGTTATACAGGTAGCTTATTTTTTTTATTTGATTTCCAAAATCAGTTAAAATTAAACTCATTAAAAAATAAAAAATGAAAGCTTTTTTATCTTTTAACACTTATTTTTTCTCCAAAATTTCATTTACAGGTTCGATATTATTCATATTAACACGCTTCATTAAATATGCCATGCCTAAAATTTCAATCCGTGCCCTTCTTTCTTTTTTGTTAAGGGAAACTTTAGTAAAGCCGATTGAAGCAATCGCATATTCGTCTTTGTTTTTATCGTTTGCTTTGACTAATCTTTCCAAAATACCTTCGGAGGGTATTCTTCTGAATTTTTCTTCATATTTTTCAGGCGGGTAATTAACTTCTTCGTTTGTAAGAGATGCTATTGCAATCATTCTGTTGGGGGTTTTCATTTCAAGTTTGACCCCGTAATCTTTTCCGTTTTCAATTGTTTCGGGGGTGTTTAAATCCATATCCACCTTTTTTGCAACGCCGTATTTTAAGGATGTTTCTTCGCTTAAGACGCTGTCATATACAATCTGCCACATGCCGTCTTTTTTCCTTAAATACATAACGCTTGTGCTTTTGCCGTCCAGAATTCCCACTTTGCTTCTGTTTTTGTGTTTTTTTAAAGGGTATATTTTAGCGCTTGTATTATCTTCTAAATGAACAACTGCGCAGTTTTTTCTTATATCTATTCTTTTTATTTTTGTATCGTATTTGATATCATCAAAAGCTTTTGATGTTTTATCAAGCATTACTATTAATTCTTCAAGGTTATACCCGTCATCGTTTTTATATTCTTTATCGTAAAAACGAGTAAGTGTAACTAAATCGTTCTTTTCGAGAACTTTATTGTAATCGTTTAAAAAGTCTCTTATTTCTTTTTCTGTTTTATTTGTTTTTTTGAATAATTCAAAAGAATAACAAGGAGTTGTATTTAATAAACTCAAACAGAAAAGAATTGCTAAAGATAGTATTAAAGTTTTTTTCATTAATTATTCCTTTTTAAAAATAAGGTAATATTTTTTATCCCCATAATATAATATCATATCCCAGTATATTCCTGCATCATTAAATTCGATATAAGCTTTTGGGATAGGTGTTCTTTTGTTTGTTTTTCCCCATTTTTTGCCGATAAAATCCATGAATTTATTTCTTGATTTCTGCGTAAGCGTTAGTTGGGCTTGGGGAATTTTATCTTCATAAAATCCTTCATAAACATTTTGAGTTTTATAAACGGGTATTACATAGCTTATTTTTCCGTTTTCTTTAAAAAGAATATACGTTTTTCCTTCTTTCTCTCTCGGGGTTAGAAGGTAATATCCCGGAGGAATTTTTTTGGATTTAAAGATTAAATTAACCCCGCTTCGAAAAAGGGGATAAGGAGAATAAATATATTTTGTATATTCATCCGATTGATATGGGTCAATTCCAAAGATATACTCAAAAGGCGCTTCTTCAAGATTTTCATATATTGTATCAAAATCATCCTGCGCGTTTGCTTTTTGATTAAACAAAACAAAAACACTAAAAAATAAACAAATAAGTAATATTAAAAATTTAGTTTTATTTTTAACGTTTGCCATAACCACCTAACTAATGCTACCATATTGACTATGGAAAATAAAGTGCTTGAAGAAAATATAGACTTAATTAAAAAATACGATTCTAATCTTGCTAATAAGATTTTAATGTTCAAAGAAGAAAAATCAAATTTAGAAATTTGCAAGACGCAGGAAGGCGAATATAATCTTGTTTATCGCGGATGCTGCCTGCATTCTCAAAAAGGAGCAATAAAAGAAGCAAAAGATATTGCTTCTAAAGTCGATGAAGAAGAAAATTCAATAAGAGTTATATTCGGTCTTGGTTTGGGCTTTGTTGTTGAAGAAATTTCAAATAAAATTAAAAAATCTAAAATTATTGTCTATGAACCCGCTCTTGATATAATTCATTATGTCTTATCCATAGCAAAAATTGATTCTCTTTATAAAAATAATGTTTTTTTGTGTAACGATAAAGAAACTTTAGCTGAATATGTTCTTGAAAATACGGATAATAAATCCAAAATGAAACTCATTTATACAAAAAGTTATAAAGAAATATTCCCCAATGAGTTTAGTGAAATACTTCAAACAATTCAAACATCTCAAGGTCAGCACAGCGCAAACGTTAATACGGTTATCAAAAAAGCCCCCCAGGCGCTTAATAATACTTATGCAAATTTAAAAAAAGTTTTAAATCTTCCCTATATTATGCAATATAAAGATATTTATAAGGGCAAAACCGCGCTTATAATTTCAGCAGGGCCTTCTTTAAAGGATAATATCGAAACAATAAAAAATAACAAAGATAAATTCGTTATTTTTTGCGTGAATGTTGCAATGGAATACGTTATAAATTCAGGAATAGAACCGGATTTTATAATAGATATAGAAGCAGCGGGCGCCGATTATCAATATAAAGACATTGATATATCAAATTCATATCTTATATTGGAACCTTTCAGCCATTATTTAAAATACGATATTCAAGCAAAAAAGGTAATAACATATATTTCAAAAAATAATTTTTTAAACGGCTGGCTTAGAAGCGGGCTTGAAATAGACGATAATCTTGAAACCATGGGAACTGTTTCATACACTGCTCTTGATTGCGCGTATATTATGGGGTTTGACAAGATTATTCTAATCGGGCAGGATTTAGCATATAAAGACGGGCAGTGTTATGCAAAAGGAAGCAGATACGAAGATTTGGAATGCGTTTTTGATGAAAAACAAAACAAATACGTAATTCAAGCGCGCGATTTTGAAAAATACGCGCAAAAATTACTCGGAAAAACAAGCGATGCTGTTTTTAAATATGCAAAAAAATATATTGCAAACTTGAATAAAAATATTTATACGATAAAATCTCAAAATAACACCTACCTTCCAACCCAGGCAGGGTACGCGCTTTTTGTGGAATGGTTTGAAAAAGTCGCGCAAAGGTACAAAAAAGAAAAACCCGATATAAAACTGATTAATTCATCAACGGGCGGTGCTCAAATTAACGGTTTTGAGAACGTTTGTTTAAGTGATGCTGTTAAAAACAGTGAAAAAATTGAAAAATATGAACTTTCAAACTGCACTGTTAAATACAGAAAAGAAATTATGTTGAATAAAATCAAAGAACATCTTGAAGGGCTTTATGTTTATGATAATTACGCAAAAGATGTTCAAAAATATTGCGAAAAATTTTTAAACGAATTAAAAACAAAAAAAGTAATAACTTCAAATGCGCTTAAATATATGAAAAAACATAATGATTCTCTTAATATGCTGTTGAATTATCAAAAAAATCAGGATTGGAGAATATATTTAGCAAGATTTTCATATTTAATTCTTCCTTTGATTGAAGAAGATTTTTCAAAAGACATTACAACCACAAAAGAAACCATGGAAAAATTGCTTAAAATTTATAATAACATTGTTAAAACGAACGAATTTGCAATACAAAAACTAACAGATTGTGAGTCTTTCATCCTTCAATAATTGATCAATATCAAGAATTTGATATATTTCGCCGTCTTTTACAAATTCTAAATTTACGTTTTCTTCTTGTTTTTGAAGTTTGTTTTGTATGATTTCTTCAAAATCAATATTCATGCTCTCGCAGATTTCATCGGCTAAAATCCCGAGTTTGTATTCTTTGGAATTTATGATAATTATTGTTGATTTTTCTTTAATCATTGTATTTGAATTGTTAAAAAAGCTCCTTATGTCTAATACGGTAATATATTCACCTTTTATATTTATAAGACCGTATATGTATTCAGGTACTGAGGGGAGTTTGATGAATTTTGAATTGTTTACTTTATAAAATTCTTTAACAGATGCCATGTTGATATAATATTTAACATCGTTTATCATAAACGATACACCCATATCATATAAGGGTTTTGGTGCTTGGACGTCCTGTTTTACTTTTTTTGTAAATTTTCTTCTTTCCCTTAAAACATTTAAGGATTTTTCATCATTTACGAAATAATTGTCGGGAGATTTTTGATATTCGTATTTTGCAAGGTTTTTATCTATATATTTTAAAATATTTTCGACATTTAAAATATAAATATTTTCACCTTTATCAATAAATAATCCGTTATATATGGAGCCGTTTTCCTGATAGGGGATGGAGTGGATTTTTGCTGAGGGAAGTTTTGTTATATCAAGCACCCTATCGCAAATAAAAGCGATATTTTCTTTTGTTTTATCTATCTGAACTATAATTATTTTTGCGTTTAAATCATAAACAACCCTGTCTGTTTTAAAAACTTCTCTTAAATCAATAACTCCTATGGGAGATTGGTCAAATTGAATTAATCCCAATACATAAGAAGGCATTTTATTAGGGTAGTCAAATTCCATGATTTTATTTATTTCAAGCACGTTTTTAGTTTCAATGGCGTATTTTTTTTCGCCAAGCTCGAATATCGTGTAATTTTTGTTTTCGGATTCTTCTTTTTCGCTTAAAAAGCCGTTAGTCTGTATCTGAAGGTTGTTTTGCTGCATTTTTAATCACTACTTTTTCCGTTTTTGTAACTAAATCAAGGGCAAGCCTTGCTGTTTTTTGTGCTTCCGTTACATCAAACACATTATCTATAATGCAGTTTGATGCACCTATTACTGCATTAATATCGTACCCGTTAAAGGAGATTGAATTTATCATATTTGCCATGTAGTTTAGTTTATGATACGCCTGTTTCTCATCAAGTGCAATAATCATTATAATGTATTCGTCTTTTGCGTTTTTATAAATTTGTTCGTTTATATCAAGACATTTAATAATTCTCTCCGATATTTTCATATTGATAATATCGAGTTCTTCTTCGCTTAATTCTTCTTCAATATTATCAAAATTCATTATTTCGATTATTGCAATATACATCTGTGTTTTTTCTTTTTTTGTTTCCGTTTTGTTTAAAAAAGGAAAATCAAATTTTGAAGAAGAGTATTTATTTTTTTCGGGTTTTTGGTTTTGATTGGAAAGATTTTTATTTATAAATCTTGCTTTAAAGAAGTTATAAAAAGCATTTTTAACTCCTTCCAATTCCTCATCATCGCTCCATTTTTGCTTTTCTTTTGAATAAAATGCAACTTTTGCTATATCTATATCGCGGTATTCAAAGGAAAATTCTATTTTTGAAAAGAATTCTTCTTCGGATACTATTGTTTTTAAATTGGGAGCATAGTTTTTAAATAAGACGATATCCTCTCCTTTATATTTTTCAAGCATTTTATTTTGAAATATCGGACTTAGGATAATATCTCTTATATCAAAGTAAAGGGTATTTTTTTTGTTTAAGGGAGAATAAATATCAACAAGAAATAAATCGTATTTTAAATAAGGATATAAAATTGAGAAAAATTCACTTAAAAGCTTATCATCACCTAAAGAAAAATCGTATATTTCTTTAAGCTCTCCATTTAATTTATCAGTGTCAATTTTTTCAACAGGTATTTGTATTTCTTCTTTTTGAGTTTCAATTTCTTCTTCAAAGATATCGTCTGTTATTGGTTTTACGTCTTGGTTTTGAATGGGGATTTTATTTATTCCCGCTTTCAGGATTTCTATTTTTTCGCTTTCGGTTATTTCATGTTCTTGCGTTACTTGATTAGCTAATTTTATCAGTTTTTTAATATCTTCATCTTTTTTGAAAAAATAATCGTTATCATTTTTGCCTAAATAAAATTTTGCGTTATTTTCGGATAATACACTGTATATTATTACAGGGATTTTAGAAATTAGCTCCTCTTCTCTTATTGCTTTTACAAGCTGAAAACCGCCGATTTTAGGCATTATTGCGTCAGTTATAATTAAATCCGGTGCAGCATCATAAATCATCTCCCAGCCGTCTTTTGCGTTTTGCGCACCGTAAGCTTCCCAACCTTCCTGCGCAAATGCCGTTTTTATTAAATTCAGTTGGGTAATACTATCATCTATTATGATTACTTTTTTCATCATAACTTAACTTATTTGTTAAAATTCACTATAATAAAATTATACAATTTTTTATAAAAAGGTGAAATATGTCAAAAGAAGTAAATAATAACAAATCAAACATCAGCGAACAGCTTATAAAAAGCCAGGTAATATCTTCCGTATTTTCTTTTTTGGTATTGGGAGGTATATTTTTCATAACACAGAATTATAATATCGGAAGTTATAATTTTGCGGCAATTTTATTGTTGATTTTTGTTGCTTTTTTAATTTTGTTTGAAGTAAACAAAAGAAGCGAAAAAATGCACATTGATAACACAATTATGACTGTTTTTGAAAAAGCTTTCGGAGATATAAACGCAATTCAAAACAAAAATAATTCGCAAAAAGAAAATAACAGTATTTCAACAAACAAAATCAGAAATATTCAGGAATTAATGGATAATCTTTTAAAATATTCATCCGATATGAAAAATTTAACCGATTCAACCCAAAAAAAGACAACCCAGTCTCTTAATTTTACAAATAATGAATACAATGCCGTTAAAACAAATATTGAAAAAATGTTTGCAATAAGACACAAAATCCAAACAATTGCGGAATTAATTCTTGAATTGTCTGATTTTGTCCAATCAATTTCATCCACAATTGGTCTTGTTGAAGATATAGCGGAGCAGACAAACCTGCTTGCTTTAAATGCCGCAGTTGAAGCAGCGCGCGCGGGAGAACACGGTAAAGGGTTTGCAGTTGTAGCATCCGAAATTCGTAAACTTGCGGATGAATCAAAACAGGCGACAACTAAAATTATTTCTTTAATTAACGATATTCAACAAACGGCAAATTCAACGGTTCTTGCAACGGAAGAAGGAACAAAAGAAATTGAATCGGGGTTGGAGCTTGCACATATAATAAGCGAAAATATTGAACAGTTAATTAATGCGATGAATGAAATTTCATCAAACATGAAAGAAATTATAATTTCATCAAATCGAATAAATGACGATTCAAAATCTTCCAATGATTATATTAAAGAAATATCGAAGATGATTGAAGATAACAAAAAAATAACCTCTGAAAACGACGTAATTTTTGAACAGATTGAAAATGTATCAAATGATATAAAATCAATAGTATAATTCTTCAAACAGGTGTGAATCGATGGAATTTCAACAGGAAGAATTAAATGAAATTTTGAATATTTTTCAACAGGAATCCTCGGAGATTATTGCTTCGATGGATTCTAAGTTATTATTGCTTGAGCGCGGCAACAATCCCGATTTAGCTATTCAGTTATTTAGAGACGCGCATTCTCTAAAGGGTTCAGCCAGAATGCTCGGGTTTAACCATATACAGAATATAGCTCATAAAATTGAAGACATTATAAGTTTAATAAAAGAAAATAAAATTAAAATTACATCTGATATAACGGAAGTTATTTCTGAATGCTTAGGGTTTATTATGATGCTTATTAATAATACCGTTTCTCAAAAAGAGGAATATATAAGCCCTGAAGAAAATTCATACCTGCAAAAGCTTGAAAATGCCACAAAAAAAGCTCTTGATGATTTCAAGCGCGGAGGAAAACCCGAGTATAGCGAAGAAGAAAAAAAGTTTTTATCAAAATTTTATCAGGTTGAAAAAATAATAATAAAGATTTTGTACGTAATCTCAAAAGCAAGATTAAATAAAAAATATGATGAAATATTTAAAATTGAAAAGCTTATAAATTATTTTTGCGAGCTTATTTCAAACATTAACGATAATGAAATTTCAAATTTTTTAAATTTGGCACAGGATATTAAAAATTCTATTGTTAAATTTAAAAATTCAAAAGATAAAGAATTGGATTTTCTTGATTTAAATAAAAGCATAACTTCTTTTATAGCTTCAATTTCAGATTATGCAAACAAGAAAAATATTAAAAAGATTGATTATTATGAAGAAGTAGAAAATAAAATTAAAGAAGAACAAAAAATATCTTTAAAAGAAAACAAAATTCAAAAAGCTGAATTAGTTGAAAATGAAGCTTTTGGAGAAATTATGGAAAAGCTTCCGCTTCTTGAAATCAATTGTGATTTTTACAATGAAGTATCGGAATTTATAAATAAGTTATTACAGGAAGAAACAAATAAACAAAAAAAAGACATACTGCTTAACATTAAAAAAACAATTCAGGCATACAAAACAAAAAATTCAACTCTGCCGCAGGATGTTTCAAACGGTTTAAAAGAGATAATTAAAGTTTTAAAAGAACCTTTTGAAGAACAAAAAATAAAAGAAGCTTTTGTAAAGTCGGATATTATAAGAACAATGTCCGAATTTAAACACAAAGAACATCACCATACAAACGAACATATTAAAGAATTCAGCCAGAAAGATATTTTAAGAGACATTACAAATACCGAAATTAAAACTCTTAAAGTTGATTCAATTAAACTTGATAATCTTGTAGGACAGATAGAAGAACTTATTGTTTCAAAAATTAAAACAAATGAGCAGCTTGTGCTTGCAAAACAGATAAATAACGATTTAATCGAATGGCAGAAAAATTTTATCAAAATGGATTATTATATAAAATATTTTGATAAAAAATACCTTTCTAACCCTTTGGTTCAAAATGGCATTGATTATAGAAAAATAATTTCATACAATAAGCAATTGAGCACTTTAGCGGAGCAGCACAGTGAAAAAATAGCACAGCTTATTAAAGAAATGGGTAATTTATTTAAGCAGTTGCAGGAAAGCGAAGCAAAATTAAACTCTACAACAAACGAAGTTGAAACCATGGTTAAAAACATGAGAGTTTTGCCTCTTTCTACGATATTTCAGCTTTTTCCGAGAATGGTTCACAATATTGCAAAAGAAAAAAATAAAAAAATAGATTTAATAATAAACGGATCCGACGTTACTGCGGATAAAACGATAATTGAGGAATTAAAAATTCCTTTAATGCACATAATAAGAAATTCTATTGACCATGGTATTGAAGATGTCGCAACAAGAAGGAGTCTTGGTAAAAATCCCATAGGAAGAATAGAAATTAACGCAATTTATCAGGACAATAAAGTTATAGTTGATGTCAAAGATAACGGCAGAGGGCTTGATATTGAAAAAATCAAAGAAAAAGCAATAGAAAAAAAATTATTAACCCCTGAAGAAATAAGTGTTATAAATGAAGAAGAATTGATTAATTTAATTTTTTATCCCGGTTTTTCAACGGAAGATTTTGTTACGGAATTATCAGGCAGAGGTTTGGGGCTTGATATCGTTAATACAAAAATTAATCAGCTGCAAGGCAGGGTTGATGTATATTCCCAGATGAATAAAGGAACAGTGGTTAGAATTACGCTTCCTGCAGCAATTGCCACCAAAAAAGTGTTTATAATTCAAGAAGGCGGTCAATTATACGCAATTGAAACATCCGTTATTAAAAATATAGCAAGAATAAACAGCGATGATATATTCAGAAAAGACAGCAACAACTATTTCATCTATAATAATTGTGCAATACCCATATACACCCTCTCGCAAATCTTAAATCTTGAAAGCGACTACCGCGGCAAGACAAAATTCACCCTTGCTATTATAGAAACTGATAATACGCTTGTCGGGCTTGTTGTTGAAAAGTTAATATCCGATCAGGAAATTGTACATAAAAAATTAGCTCCGCCTTTATATAAAATAAAATATATCTCAGGAGTTACAACTCTGGCAAGCGGGGACGCATGCCTTGTTTTGAATATCGGAGATATAATAAATACCATAAATTCCAAGAAAATTCTTGCAAGAATTTCTCTTAAAAATAACATTTCAAAACCGCAGGATAATTCAAAATACAAGATATTAATCGTGGATGATTCTTATACTACAAGAATTTTACAGAAAAACATTCTCTCAAACAGAGGCTATGATGTTCATAGTGCATCAGAACCAAAGTCTGCTTTAGAGCAAATTAAACAAACAAAATTTGATTTAATTATAACTGATGTTGAAATGCCTAATATGAACGGTTTTGAATTTATATCAAAATTAAGACAGACGGAAGATTACGAAAAAGCTCCGATTATCGTAATCAGCTCGGAACCAAAAGAAAATCATCTGGATGAGAGCGAAAAAACAAAAATAGCGGCATATATAGAAAAAAGTTCTTTTAAACAGGAAGAATTAATAAATCTTGTTGAAAAGTATTTAAACTAATCTATTTTATAACTAATGGCATTTTCTTTACTTTTAACAAACTTCCTTCTTTATACTCCGTACAGTGTATCGGATAAATATCCGCTTTTGTATCATTTAAATACCGCGCTTCTTTTTCCCCGATTACTCCAAGTCCTCCAACTACGGCATTAATTTTATCACACCCCGTTATTTTTTTCGCATACTCTACCATCTCTATTATCCCCGGATGTGCACATCCTGATATTATTGTTAATTTATTGTGTTTTTTTATAATTAAGAAGGATTCTTGAATTCCCCATTGTTTTCCATGTGTTTCAGCTATACCTAAAAGCGTTTTTGTATAAATAATATTTCGATTTATGTAAAAATTATCAACAGGATTGATTATATTTATATTTTTTATTGTGTCTTTTCCGTAACTTTCAGTTATTCCTTTTAAGACATCATTATTTATCACTACTTTTGTTTTTGGCGATAAGTCTCCTTTTTTTAAATCAAGCAAACCGTTTGAATGATCATAATCTTTGTGCGATATCAAAATGTATTTTGCTTGTTTGATATCTACATTGTTCTTTTTCAGGCTTTTTAGAAAGTTTTTTCTGCAGTTCCCCGTATCAAATATAATATTTGTATTTTTATCTTGAATATATAAAACAAACCAGTGTTTTTCAAAAGACAGCTCTTTAATAATGATTTTACTGTTATTTTTGTATATAAAAAAAGAACCCGTTAAAAAAGCAGCGATAAATATAATGATGCAAATTATTATTTTTTTCATTAATATCCTTCTCCTATGGTATCAATTGCTTCTACTCTTATATCGGTTATAAGTTCGGAGTAGGATATAACGACAATTGTCGGGATGTGGCGTTCAAGCATTTGATACAGGGGAAGTCTTATGCGGGGAGAGCATAATATAACAGGCTGCACACCAATGGCACTTTGAGCTCTCATCAGGGTGGTTGCGGTGGTTTCAATTAATTCCTGCACCTGCATGGGGTTTAATAAAAACATTGTGCCTAATTCGGTTCTCTGGCAGCTGTCATCAAGCGTTTTTTCCCATTCTTGAGATAAAGTAAGCGCATATAAAACTTTCTCTTTATTTGCATTAGAAAGACAAATTTGTCTGCCAAGGGCTGCCCTTAGTCTTTCGGATAAAATATCGGGCTCTTTTGAAAATCTTGCATAGTCGCACAATCTTTCAAAAATGAAAATGACATCTTTTATGGAAACTTTTTCTCTTATTAAATTAACAAATATTTTTCTTAAATCCGATGTTGAGATAATTGTCGGAACAAGGTCATTAACAAGTGTCGGGTCTTGCGATTTTACAAGTTCCATTAATTTTAAAACATCCGTTTTTGTCATTACTTCATCAACGTATTTTCTAACGCATTCTTGCAGGTGTGTTACAATTACATCCACGGCATCAACCGCCTGGATGTTATCGTTTTTGCCTATGTGCTGCGGATTTAGCCAGTAGGCTCTTGATTGATAGGTTGGTTCTGTTGATACAATAGCATTTTCGGGCAATTTTTTGCCTAAAGCATCGTATTGATCGGCGATTACCATTAATTTACCAGGATACACGGTTCCTGTTGCAACAGGATTGCCGCGGATTGAAATTAAATATTCGTTATCTCCTATGGCAGAAGAATCCATAATTCTGATGTTTGGAATGATATATCCTAAGTCGTCCGTTACTCTTTGACGAAGGGCGGCAATTTTTGCAAGAAGCTGTCCGTCTTGTTCGGGGTCTGCAATGATTAAAAGCCCTGCGCCTACCTGAAGCGATAAGACGTCAACGCCCAATCTTTCATACATTTTATTAGGGTTAACAAGATCCTGCATGTTTTGTTTAACTGCATCCAATTGTCCTAATTGCTGTTGAACATCTTGGTTTACAAGAACGGATAAGCCTCCCAAAATTAAAATAATTGCAAATATCGTAAAAGGAAACCATGGAAGTCCTGTTATGCTTGATGTCAAGGCAATTAAAATCAAAAAACCCGAAGCCAAAAATAAACTTGTTGGTTTTGATAAAATCTGCACGGCCAAATCAGAACCAAGTGCAACCCCGCCTCCTGTTGCACGAGTCATTACTATACCTGCCGAGATTGACATTAAAAGAGAGGGAACCTGGTTAGCAAGACCGTCGCCTATTGTTAATGTTGTATATCTTGAAACGGCATCAGCCGCACTCATACCGTTTAATAAAATCCCTATTATTAATCCGCCTATGATGTTGATAAAAGTAATGATGATACCTGCAATGGTATCACCTTTAACAAACTTCATAGCACCATCCATTGAACCGTATAAACTTGATTCTCTTTGCAGATCTTCACGCCTTTTAACCGCTTCTTCGGGTGAAATTAACCCTGCGTTAAAATCGGCATCAATCGTCATTTGTTTACCGGGCATAGCGTCAAGAGCGAAACGCGCGGATACCTCGGCGATACGTTCGGCACCTTTTGTTATTACCATAAATTGTACAACAGTGATAATTAAGAATATAACACCGCCTACAACCATATTTCCGCCTGTTACAAACTGTCCGAACGCTTCAATTACCTGACCCGCGTCTCCTTTTGCAAGAATAAGACGGGTTGATGCGATTGATAAAACAAGCCTGAAAACCGTTCCGATAAGTATTATTGAAGGGAATGCGGCAAGCTCAAGGGGCTTGTTTACATACAGTGAAATCATCAACAATACAACGCCAAGAGTAATGTTAAAGCTTATTGAAAAATTTATAACCCAGTTGGGCATTTCAAGAAGCAAAATTAAAATAAGAACAATGACAAACGCCGCCAGTGCAATTTCTGAAATTGGATTTGAGGCTTGTCTTGGTGCTGCTGCCAATTATACCCCTCCTTTGTAAATTCCAAAAGCGTTTTGAAGTATTAAAAGCTGCGTTTTAAAGTTAGCGTCAATTACGCCGTTATTGGCGTTTAGTAAACAGCTTCCTGTATCAATTGTTTCATCTCCAACTACGCTGAATTTAATTCCTTTATCTTTGGCTTCAAGGATTTCGGGCAATGAAGCCGTTGCAAATTCAACGTCCTTGGGGTTTACTTTGACGGTTATTTTTTGAACATCCGAATTCATCTCATCAAGCGCCGATGCTATAACGTTTTTTAAAACATCATTTGATATTTCCACTTCTTTTTTAATAATTTTTTTTGCTATTTCAAGAGAAATCTCAAGTATATGAGGATAAAATTCTTCATACATTGTATCTTTCATAGCTAAAAATTCGCCAAGCGAAGTTTTAATTCCTTCAATTTCTTTTTGGGCTTTTTCAAGTCCGTTTTTATAACCTTCTCTTGCCGCCAATTCTTTGATTGAGTGCGCTTCCTGCTGTGCTCTTGAAACAAGCGATCTTTCGTCAATTCTTCTGTAGCCTCTGCGTCTGTCTCCGCGCCTTCTTTCAATTCTTTCTTTAAATTCAATGGATGAGATATCTATTTTTTCAAACGTTTCTTCTTCAACTATATTGTTTGTCTTTTTTTTAACTTCGGGGATAAGGTCGTTATTTTGGTTTGTGTTTTTGGCTTTTTCAATATCCAAAATAACATCTTCTTTTTTGATTATATTTTTCGATTGAGAAATCGTTGAAGATGTTTTTGTTGAAGTTGATTTATTTTTAATATTTTTTTTTCTTATAATCATGAAACGTTTTCTTCTATATATTTAGATATGGTATCCGCTATATAGGCGGGTATTTTCTTTCTTTTTTTGTCATAACATGAAAGAACAAATTCTTTAATATTTGACCTTTCATCTTTTATCATATCTAAAATTGCCTGACGTTGCGAATTTTTAATAATTTTACACATCTTTGAATAAGCTTTGTCATAGCTTATTACTACAACTTCAGGTAAGGTGTTTTTTATTTCTTCGAAACATTTCATAGTAGCCCTCAAATCTAATTTTTCTTCCAGGTCAGGCATTTTTAAATATTTAATCAAAACATCACGTTCTGGTTTGTCAAATTTTTGTAATACATTTTTTAATTTATCCATGGGGAAATTTCTGATAAGAATAGCAAAAGAAGCGAGTTTTATAAGTTTTTTATCGCTCATACAGCTTATATCGTGTCTTGTTTCTTCTTCAACCTGTTCAATTGCCATAGTATCAATGTTCGATTGAGAAAGGGCGTTTTTTTGGGTTTGTTCGTTTATAATTCCTCTTTCTTTCATATCGTTCATTGCTTTTGTAAAGCATTTTTTGACCTGCGCTTCAACAAGATTTATCAATTGTTCCTGCGGGATTTTGTTTTCTATTGCTTTTTTTGCAATATCAAAAACAGTAAAAGCAATTTTTTGTAAAATTCCTTCTCTGTATTGCGGCTCAATCTGTGCTCTTATGATATCGATTGACTTATGAAAAATCCACTCGCCTATAAATTGCGTTACAAGGCTTGCTTCCTGCGCTGTCAGTTTAGAATCTTTTTCGTTAATTAAAGCATCTCCCGCCATTTGGCAGAAGCGCAAAATGATTTCTACGATAAATTTTTTGTCGTTTTCGGAAATATCGGCAGGGATTACCTGGCTTGCCTGCTGGGCAAGGTCTTGTGAAAATTCTTTGCAATTAAAATTTTTAATGTCTGTCGGCATTTCACTCAGTAACCCTTTTCCTTTTTATGCATTTTCAATCCAGTTTTTAATTTTTTCTATTGCCTCGTTTTCATCCATGGAATTAAAATCGGATTCAAGTTCATTTATGGCATCGGTTAAATTTCCTCTTGCATTTTGGCGCATGTTAGCTTGAGCTGCGCTTTTTGCCTGTTCAAGCGCAAGTGCGTATTGATTTTTTTGTTCAATAAAGTTTTGTGTCATTTCCTCCTGCGCTGCAATTAAATTGGAAGCCTGAGCGGTAACGTCTTTTAATTGTTTTTCCTGGTTTTGCGCTACCTGTCTTAAATATTCAAGCTCTTCTTCTTGTTTCCTTGATTCGTCTTTAACTTTTTTACCTATATGACCTATACCCAAAACAAGTCCTGCTAAAAGCATAGCACCTACTACCCACCACGGGTTTCCGGATTCTGCGGGCTGTGGAAGCTCGTTTTCTTTATCGGGGGCTAAAACAAGGCTGCTTGATTCAACAAAAGCAATTGAAACATCTTCAACATTTACCTTCGGGCTTGCAGCATTTGCAATTAATGTTTTTAATTCATACATACTCATATTTGCAGGCATGGCATGTTCTTCAATTGAGACTGCTATTGATATTTTTTCAATTGCACCTGCCGAGTGATACTCGTTTATTTGTGTTTTAGATACTCCGTATTGAGTTTCCGTTGCACTTCTTGAATATTTTCTATCCTGGCTTGATGAACCTGATTGAATCGAACCTTTAACGCCTGATGGTACATATACGCTAACGGGGTTCATGCCTGTGGATGTTGAATCGTTGTGGTTGTCTCCAAGGCTTTCGTTGAATTGTTGCTGCGAAACAGCGGTTTTTTCATCGGGATTATAGGAGATGCTTGATTTTTCAACGGGTGCTTGAGTAAGGAAAGTTGAAACGGTCGCAATATAATTACCTTTTCCCAACAGTTTATCAAGCTGAGCGTTGACTTTTGATTGCATGTATTTGTCGTTTTCTTCAAGTTTTGCAATTGCATCATCGGATGCACCAATTATTGAATTATAAACCGTTCCGTTTGTATCGGTTATTGAAATATTGTCGGCGCTAAGCCCTTGAACTGCACCCAATAAAAGATTAGATATTGCTTTAACTTTCATATTATCCAATCTCTCGCCTGAAGGCATGGTTATTTGAACTGTTGCCGTGATTGGTTTTTGATTTTGAGCAAAGAATGTTTGTTCGGGTATTGAAATAAAAACCTGTGCGTTTTCAATCGGGGGAATTTTTCTTATTAACCTTGCAAGTTCACCATTTATCGCTCTTACGAGTTTAATTTTTTTATCATCTTTTGTTGATGTAAAATCACCTTTATCAAATATTTCAAGTCCCGTGTGCTCATCAATCAATCCGCTTTTAACAATCGCCAAAAGGGCTCTGTCTCTTTCATCTTTTGTGTATTCTTCCAAAACAATGCTTACTTTTGAACCGTTATCCACTTTTGTTGCGGTAATTTGTTCTCTTGCAAGAAGTGCTTGAACTTCAAGGGCTTTTCCTGCATTTTCCGTTGTAAAAAGCGTAACAGGATCGTTTTTAATTACTTTTTGAGCGGTTTTAATTTGTTTGTTTGGATTAGCTTCGCTATTGGCGCTTGAAGAATTAACACTGACTATTGTAAAAAGCATAAGAATAAGCATTACACCGACACACACAACGCAAAAGATTATTGTGTATAAAAGAGGTTTATTTTCAAGTATTTGTTTTAGGTCAAATTTTTCCATTTGGTGTGTTATTCTTTATTAAAATTATACTATCATATTCCATTAAAGTTAAGGTTAAATCTGTATTTGCATTATTTTCTCATACGTTTGTAGGATTTTCCCTGTTATTGTAGTTGCGGTTTGTACGGTTAGTTCGCTTTTTGCAATAGCAGCCATAACATCATGGATATCCGCTTTTCCCTGCATGGCATCTTGGGTTAATTGTTCGGGTTGTTTTGTAATTTCATTCATTTCATTTATCATGTTTGCCATGGTATCTTTGAAGCTTGAAGTGTTTCCTACCCCTTCGTTAATTGAAATTCCGCCTGTGAGATTCATAGGCTGAATATTGTTTTTTTGGTAAAATTCAAGTTTGTTTATTGTGTTCATATTTTAAATCCTCTTTATAAATAATTTTTTAAAACAGCTCTTACGTAATTTTGGGTTTCTTTATACGGCGGTACCCCGTCATATTTATCTACTGCTCCGGGGCCTGCATTATAGGCTGCAAGTGCCAGTATTTTATTCCCGTTATATTTATCAAGCATTTGTTTTAAATATTTAACCCCGCCTTCAATGTTTTCTTTCGGGTTTAGTGCATCCTGAACTCCTAAATATTTAGCGGTTGACGGCATTAATTGCATAAGACCCAGCGCACCCGCAGAGGAAACTGCATTAGGGTTAAAACCTGATTCTTGCTTAATCAGGGCTTTTATTAATTTTTCTTCAACGCCGTGTCTTTCGCTTGCTTCTTTTATGTAGTCCATAATCGCATCTTTTGTTTTAGATACGGTATTTGAAAGAGAAGAGGTCTCTTTTTTGACTTCGGTTTTTTCGACGCTGACGGGTTTTGAGAGTGAACCGAAAGGCAAGGGGGAGAGTTTTTCTTTTGTTATTTTGGGGGCAGTGTTTGTGTTAAATACGCTGTTTGACGGTATTTGAGCTTCGGATGAAGCTAAAATTTCTCTGAAAACATCTTTTTTATCTGCTTCAATAGTTTCCCTGGGGTAAAAACTGTCTATATAACGGTTAAGCTCATTAACCCTTGAAAAAGCCTGAGCTTGAGAAGAAGAATTTATATAATTTTGAATCTGCGGACTAAACATAATTTACCTTTTCCCCTTCTTAATTTTACGGAAAATTACAAAATAACTTAAAAAAAAATTTAAGTATATTTTAAAAATTCATACATTTAAGGGAGATTGACACAAATTTATTAATGTTTTTTTAAAAAAAGTCAGGATTTTATTCCTTGTCTTTTTTAATTTCTCTTTGTGCTTGAATATCTCCCTTTTCGATGGCAGTTTTTTCGATACGTTCTTTTTCGATTTTGGTTGTCTTTTTAAGTCTGTATACAAAGATTAGAATTTCAGCTATTGCTTTATATAAATCCGGAGGTATCTGGCGGTTTACTTCGACAAATCTGAACAATGCTCTTGCAACGGGCGGGTTTTCTATTACGGGAATTGAGTGTGCCCGTGCTATTTCTTTAATTTTTTGCGCAAACAATTCCGTTCCTTTTGCAACAAGCATTGGTGATTCCATTTTTTCAGCGTCATATTTAATGGCACAAGCTATATGAGTCGGGTTTGTTACAACAAAATCACAGGTTGTAACGGCATCCATCATTTTTTGTTGTAAAAGCTGTTGACGGCGCTGTCTTAGGGCCGCTTTAACGTTAGGATCGCCTTCCGAGTTTTTATATTCGTCTTTTACTTCTTTAAAAGACATTTTTTGATCCTGCAAAAATTTCCATTTTGTAACCCCGTAATCGGCTGCAGCTATTATTAAAAAGGCAATTCCCGCTTTAATTACGAAATCTAAAACCAGGGCGCCGAATTGTATTAAAACGGCAAAATGATTATCAACCGCAGCAAGCATTAAGATATCTTCAAAATGGGAAGTGTAGACCATATAGCCGATAATACCAAGTATTACAACTTTTGCTATATTTTTAAATAAATCAAAAAGAGTTTTAGGGCTTACAAGATTTTTAAAATATTTCGTAGGATTGAATTTTTCTGCACTGAATTCCATGGGTTTTGTGGTAAACAGAGGGCCTATTTGTACCATATCGCCCAAAATCCCGACAAAAGAAGCAAGGAATAATATAGGCAGGAGAATTATGGCGGTAGGTATAACGGTTTTTATAAAAATGTAGCTATAACCTATGTCATCAAGATGTTTGTTTGGAATTTGTTCGTAAATTGCCGTAAAAAGGGCGGATAATTGTCCCCATAAAATTGGTGAGATGGCATATATTGCGCTAAACATTACAATAATACCAATTGCGACGGATAAGTCTTTTGATTTTACAACCTGTCCCTGCTCGCGTGCCTTTCTCAGCTTTTGCTGGCTTGCTTCAAATTGTTTATTCTCATCACCCATTTATTTTGGCTATACTTTTTGTACTATTTTAACGTTTGCAATTTTAGGATCAAGCAGTTTTTTGCCTGATGTTTCAAATTCAATTTGCAGAAGCTGTCTGTTTTCGTATTTCATGGTTTTAACAACGCTTCCTTTGCCGTATTTATTATGAGAAATTATATCACCGACTTTGTATGTTTGAGAGTCGTTGTTTTGTTCTTGTTTTTCTTTAAATATGGGCAGGCTTTCTTTTTCTTCTTTGTTTGTATTTTCTTCAAGCGTTTCTATGTTTATTTCTTTATCGTCAGATAGATTTATTGTTTGAGATGAATTTGAATTTGTTGTTGAAATTATTTCTTCAAAACTTTCATCTATTGATTTTTGAGCAACATCATTTAAGTCAATATCGTTTTCTTGGGTTTCTTCAAGTTCGATATTCAGCTCTTCTTTTTCTATTTCGTCTTTTTTGATGTTGTCGTTTTCTTCCTGATTGTGCGATTTATATTTAACGTCATCAACCATAATATCTTGCGGTTTTTCTTCATTTTCAACCGCTAAGTTGGAACTTTCTTTTGCGATTTGAAAGAAGTCAAGATCGTCTTCGGATAAATCGATTTCTAAATTGTCCTGATTTGTTGGGGAATTATTTTCATTTTCTTCTTTTGACTCTTCTTCTTTTTCTTTTGCATCGGATAATAAATCAATAGTTTCCATATTGTCAAATGAAATATTTTCGTCTTTTATTTCTAAGTTTTCACTTTTTTCTTCTGTTTTAGATGTAAGATCAATTATTTCATCTTCTAAATCTTCTTCTTTTATTCTTTTGTTTTCTTCTTTATCTTTTGGAATTTCTTCTTGGGTTTCTTCTTTAAAAATTTCATCGGAATCCGAACCTTTTGGAATTTCATTGAAGGTTTTTTCGATTTCTTCTTTTTCTTCTTCAGGTTCTTTTTCTGTTATATCTTTTTCTTCGGTATCTTCTTCTTTATAGTTTGAAAGATTTTGAAATTCGTCTTCGTCGTTTGTTATTTCGCCTTTAAAATCTTCGACTTTTTCAAATTCCTTCTCTTCTTCATCTTGTTTATCATCTTCATCTTGTTTATTTTTAACTTCTTGTTCTTCTTCGGGTTCTTTTTCTTTTGATGAATCATTGGGGATTAAATCTATTTGTTCTATTTCTCTTTGGAAATCTTCAAAATAGTCTCTTTGATTATCTATATCGTTTATTTCTTCTTTTTCGTTTTCATCTAAAAGAGAAAGTGCAATTTTTCGATAAGCTTTACGTTCTTTAGGAATTTCAGGTTCGTAATTTTTTATCATGTATAGGAAGTTATCCGTATTTTCACCAAAAATAACGCACCCATCCGTAATTAAATTACAAAGTGCAAAATTAGCATCCAAAAAGTCGCTTCTTTGATATAAACTCGGAAGCAGGATGTAGTTTTTGCAGTATTGCATTAATGTCGGAAGTTTTTTGTAATTGTATGAAACATTTGGAATAAAATTTATGTTTTTCTTATTGTTATAAATTTTATTAATTAAATCCGCATCGCAATTTTCGTCGTTAATTCTTGTCAATAAATAGATTTTATCTTCAATTGAATCCGTTATATAGTCCAGATAAGCTTTTTGCCACATTGACTCCGTAATCGAGATATCAACTATCGTGATTTTATTTTTGCTTATTGAATTGTTAAGTTCTTCGATATCTTTTTTGTTTTTTGCAAAAATATCATTCATTTGATATTTTTTAAGCTTAACCATTAAAACTTTAAGCTCGGGATAAGGCGTTGCTTTATACTGTTCAAGCAAAACTTTAATAAAAGCATTAAACGGGATAAAGCCTAAGGACTGGCTTTTTGCAAATTTTTTAATTTCGTTTAAAATGTCGCCTGCGATTGCTTGGAATTCCAAGCTTGCATCCTCAAGACATTTTTCAAATACATAATCGATTGTAGTATAGTTAAGAGGGATTTTAAAATCTTTTGATGCTTTGATTTTAGGTATGTTATTGAATTCTAAAATGCCCGTTGAATCAATTATTACAACATTTTTTTCGTTTGACAGTTGTTTTGCAAGGCTGAGAGAGATGCTGTTTGCGTTGTCGATTTTGTCGGCTAAAATAATTGCTCCGTTATTGAAAAAATCATACTGCAAATTAAGCGGGGCTGAATTTTTAACGTTTGTTGCAAATTGGAACGTTTTTTTATTGTTGTTTATAAATTTTTCTATTTCATCCTGTTTAATTTTAACAATTTCACATTCTTTGTTAGGTGTGAAATTATCATAAGGGATAACTTCATTATCTTTTGAAATTTTATAGAACAGTTTTAATTTTGCAACATTTTGCGAAGCGTCAAATTTATCGTCATAAATTTCTATAATTTGCGCAATGTATCTGTCTTCGCTTGATTTAACCATCAAAAAATCAAAAAGCCTGAATGATTCTATATTGGGGTTAAAAAGTATTCTTATTTGATTGTTTAAAGCATTAGCCACTTGCATTAATAAACTTTCTCTATCTTTTTCAATAATTATAACAGTAAATTAAATATAATCCAATATGGGTGTTAATATAATAATATTTTTATATTACAACAAATATTTTATTTTGTGAAATATAAGTGTAAATATGTTTCAAATATTTAAAAAAATTATGCTTGACAGTTTCTTATGTTCTTAATAGTATGGTATTATTGGAAAATGCCGATGTAGCTCAATGGTAGAGCAACGGTTTTGTAAACCGTAGGTTGCGGGTTCGAGTCCCATCATCGGCTATTTTTGATAACGCGGCAGCATGCCAAAATTGTTCATTGATGTAACTCATATAAACCGTACCATCAAAGGCATACGGACTACAATTAAAACATGCCCTTGTGGCGCAGGGGTAGCGCACTCCCTTGGTAAGGGAGAGGCCGTGAGTTCAAATCTCATCAAGGGCAATTTTATAAAATTGTAATTTGACAATTGAATATTCAGAAATTTTATCTAAACAAAACTCGTTTAAAAAAATAATTAAAATGGGTAGATGCCCGAGTGGCTAAAGGGAGCAGACTGTAAATCTGCCGTCGATAGACTACGGTGGTTCGAATCCACCTCTGCCCATTTTTTAAAATAAAATAATTGAATCAAACAAAACAAATTAAAATTAAAATAAGAAAGAAGGAGACTTATCTTATGGCTAGAGAAAAATACGAAAGAACCAAGCCGCACGTTAACGTAGGTACCATTGGACACGTTGACCACGGTAAAACTACCTTAACGGCTGCTATTACAGGTTGTATGGCTGCTGCAGGTCAAGCAGAAGCAAAAAAATTCGATGAAATCGATGCTGCTCCCGAAGAAAAAGCACGTGGTATTACCATTTCTACTGCTCACGTAGAATATGAAACAGAAAAACGCCACTATGCTCACGTTGACTGCCCGGGCCACGCTGACTATGTTAAAAACATGATTACAGGTGCTGCTCAAATGGACGGCGCTATTCTTGTAGTTGCAGCAACAGACGGTGCTATGCCTCAAACTCGTGAACACATTTTGCTTGCTCGTCAAGTTGGTGTTCCTAACTTAGTTGTATTCTTAAACAAATGCGACATGGTTGATGACCCTGAATTATTAGATCTTGTTGAAATGGAAGTTAGAGAATTGTTATCTTCTTATGAATTTGACGGCGACAACATTCCTTTCATCAAAGGTTCCGCTTTAAAAGCTTTGGAAGCTGTTCAAGCTAACCCTGCAGTTAAACGCGGCGAAGATCAATGGGTTGACAAAATTTGGGAATTAATGGATGCAATCGATTCATATTTCCCTGACCCTGTTCGTGATTTAGATAAACCGTTCTTAATGCCTGTTGAAGACGTATTCTCTATCACAGGTCGTGGTACGGTTGCTACAGGTAGAGTTGAACGCGGCGTTGTTAAAGTTGGCGACGAAGTTGAACTTGTAGGTTTAGGCGAAACCAAGAAAACAACAGTAACCGGTGTTGAAATGTTCAGAAAATCTCTTGATCAAGGTCAAGCAGGTGATAACATCGGTGCATTGCTTCGTGGTATCGATAAAACCGAAATCCAACGCGGTCAAGTTTTAGCAAAACCAGGTACAATCACACCTCACAAAAAATTCACTGCAAACGTATACGTATTGAAAAAAGAAGAAGGCGGACGTCATACTCCTTTCTTCCCCGGATACAGACCTCAATTCTATATCAGAACAACTGACGTTACCGGTTCAATCAAATTTGACGGTGAAATGGTAATGCCCGGTGATAACGTTGTAATGGAAGTTGAATTAATCAACCCTGTTGCTATTGAACAAGGTATGAGATTCGCTATCCGTGAAGGCGGTAGAACAGTAGGTGCCGGAGTTGTAGATAAAATTATTGAATAATTCAATAAATAATAAATAAAATGACCGAAAAGTTTTCTTTTCGGTCATTTTTTATTTTTGTATAACCGTAATTAATTCTCCTTCAGGGGCAAAAATTGCTCTGATGTTATTATCAAAATCGACGGTTATTCTTTTATTTACAGAGCTTTCTATGCCAATTGGCGTCTTAGTATAAATTGTTTTAAATAAATTTCTTAATTTATCAATTGAATCTTTTTTATATAAATCTTTAATATCATCTATCTCGTTAAGTGCGAATCTGTCAATTGCGCGAAGGCGTGCATGAAGCGACACATAGGGAAGGTTTTGTTTGTCTTTTATAAAATCAAGATATTCATTTGAGTTAACAAAGTCAATGAATTCATCAGGCAGTTTTTGAGCAATTGTTTTTGTATAGGTTGCAAGACCGGCGTCATCGTTTAATTCAAGACCTTCTTTATCGATTTTTAACAGTTTAACTAAATTTTGATAAGATTCATCGCTTTTTGTTGCGTTTTGCGCAATTTCTTTTGCTATTCTAAAGGAGGTATAGTATTGATTTTTTGAATCTTTATTAATACCTGTATCCGCTAAGAAATTAGTTTCTTTTAGTGAATAGATTTCATCCAATATTTTTATCAGTTTGGAATTTGTAATTCTGCCATCCGTTGTACATTCTGTGGTGTTTATGCGTTTTATGTTTTCAATATCTAATTTTAGGGGTATATTTAAGGCATTCAATTTTTTTTGAATTAAATCAAGTATAAATGCATTGTATGAAAAGCTTGTTTCTTGAGGTAATTCTGATAGATAATCAAGAAAATCATCAAGGGAAGAATTTTGGGTTTTATATTTATCGCAAAATCTTTCAAATTCAAATACGGATGGTATTTTTGTTTGGTATATAATATCCAGTATTCTTTTTCTTGTATTGCTGTTGTATTGAGTGTTTTTTAAAAATGTTTCTAAATCGTCTTTTGATTTTTTGAAAAATCCTGATTTTGCATAAAATTTAATTTTATTAAAAGAAGCTTGCGGATTTTTGCCATCGTATAAAATTTCAAGAATTTCAAGACAGTTTTTTTGATATGAATTATCATCTTCACTTCCGTCAAACGTTATTGAATTTTTTGCAAAAAATTCAAATACATCCTGTCTGTTTTTAAAAAAATGCGAGAAATTATTTACTGCTTTTGTTTTTCTTTCATAGTCCAGCGGGGTTTGGATGTTTGTGTTTGTTATACCTTTTAGTATTTTTGAAATACTTTTGGGGTCTTGTTTAATTAAAGCTCTGAAATCTTTATATATTTCAAGCGGGCTTTTACCTAAGAATGTATTGGTTTCATCGGAAATTATGAAATTTTCAATTTCATCTTTTATTGATAAAAATGTTTCTTTTTCGTTATTTAAAAGTTCAAAAGCCGAAATATCGCGTTCTTTTGCTTCTTTTAATAAATCTTTTGAGCTATGATATTTGAATAAATCAACAAAATTTCTTATCTCATCCGCTTCAAGCGAGCGTTTTTTCTTAAAAGTTGCTTTATTATAAAAGTTTAAAAATGAATCAGTGTTTGTCAACAAAAAAGTGTTAATGACATTTAAAAATGTTTCAATATTTTTAGAATCGGGATTGTTTTCGTCATACAGCGCACAGAAAATGTCTGAAAAACTTTGATAAAGTTCAAAACTTTTTTCTTCGTTTAAATTTTGTGTTTTTTGGATTTTTTGACAAACAGCATTTTTGTTTTTGATTTTTGCCGTAATGTCGCTGTTTGAAACAGGGCTTTTGCCTCCAAGTTTATTTAATTGCTCGATTGATATTGTGCTTTCTTTTAAGAAATTATAGAAATCAATTTTATCTTTCGGATTTTGAAAATCGTAATAACAAGACAGTTGTTTTAGAACTTGCGGTTTTATTTTCGCCTGCTGTAGCGCATAACCTATAATATCTTCCAGTCCTTCGAGGCTTTTTTTGTTTTTAAGATATGTATAATCTATAATATCGTAAATTGAAGGGTAAATTTCTTTTGCGGGTTTTGAAGTGATGTTTGTTTGAGTCAAGATTTCATCAAGTTTTGATAGCTTATCTTTTTGTGTTTCTCTTAAATATTCAATTGCATCTGAAATATCCCATATATTTGAAAAATCTTCAAAGTAGGGTTTAAGGTATGAATATTTTTTATCAAAATCATCAAGATTACCAATAGAAGAATCCTTTAAAAAATCACTTGTTTTGTTAAGGATTGAATAATTTGGATACCTTTTTTCTTCTTCTTCGCAAAATAAATAAAGCAACAATTCGCCGTATTTTGCAAAGTCATCTTTTCGATTCAACATTCCGTATATTTGAAGAGCTTCAATATTCTGGCGCTCAAAAATTTCTTTTGATTTAGGATTAGAATGATAAATTTTTAAAAAACTGTCAAACTGCCCTATTGTAGATATACCGCAATCATTAAACAGCCCTTTGTTAAAAGCACTGTTTAGTCCGCATATATCTAAAATCTCATCCATTTTTATTGATTTATTTGTCTTAAGGCGTCTTGAGATTGTTTTATCCGAAAAAACATCTATTATACATTCAATTTCCATCTCTTTTTCTTCGTAATCGATGGCATCGATTATGGTTGATAAAAAATCCATAAAATTCATACCAAAAGAAATGTTTGATTTTTGAAATGAATCAGACATATTTTTGTTTATTTCGGGTTTTGGATTTGTTTTTTTATTGTATTGAAATGTTGGAAAATTTATTTGATTTACGTTCATTTAAGCCTCAAATTTAAAAGGGTAATTATATAAAAGTCGTAAAAAAATAAATTTGCACAACAAAAAAGGAGTGCAATTGCACTCCTTTTGAAAAATACCAAATAAGTTATTATTTTACGGTGATTTTTTTAGCTGTATTTTTGTTTTCATAAATTTTTTGAGCTTTAATTCTTAATATTCCGTTTTCAAACGTGGCTTCTGTTTTATCCGTATCAATTTCTTGAGGAAGATAAACGCTTCTTGAAAATTCGCCGTATTTGAATTCAGATTTTTTGTAAGCTTTTTTATCTTCGTGGTGTTCTTCTTCTTTTTTGGCTGAAATTGTAATATAGTTATTTTCAATTTCTATATCCAAATCTTCTTTTTTAACACCGGGTAATTCGGCTTTAATATCGTATTCTTTTTCTTTATCAATTAATTCAACGGGAATTGATAATTTTTCCATTTCTTCTTCGTAATCGTATTGAGGATACAAAGAATCAAAATGTCTGTTTAGAATTGAACAAATATCATCATTAACCGATTTTATAAAACTATCGGGAGTTTTTTTAACTAAGAATCTCATAATTTCGTCCTTTCAATATTTCTTACTTGCTACACTTATATTATTAACCTTTTTTTAAAAAAATCGGTTTTTTTAATAAAAAAATAATTATTTTTTAAAAATAGGCGTAAAAAATTGTACAAAACCTTATACAAAAAGACTTTGCGCCAATATTAATAATCTTAATTATTCATGTTGTTTTTTGTAATATTTTGAAATTTCAAGAAAGGATTTTATAATATAGTTTATGAAGACTGTTATTAAATTTTTTATTGCTTTTTTATTGCTTTTTTATGCCTATACTCCTGCTTTTGCATATATTGATCCCGGGTTTGGGAGTATGATGTTGTCTTTAATATTGGCTCTTGTTACAACAATTTATTTTCTTCTTTATTCTTTTGTAATTTTTTTGAAAAGATTTTTATTTAAAAAAACGGATTTATCAAAAACTAAAAATCCTTTTGTTATATATTCGGATGGCAGTGAGTATTTCAGCGTTTTTAAGCCTATTGCGGACGAATTTGAAAAAAGGCGGATTCCTCTTTTATTTTATACTTCATCAAAAGACGATCCGTTTTTTGAGTGTGATTATAAATTTGTTAAAGGTAAATATATAGGAAAAAATAACGAAGCATACATCAATCTTGCTTTTTTAAAAGCCGATATATGCCTTATGACAACGCCGCAGCTTGATGTTTTGCAGCTTAAAAGGTCTAAGTTTGTAAAATATTATCTTCATATTTTCCATGGGATTACAACTTCTATGGACTATCGCCTTTTTTCTCTTGATTATTATGATGGCGTTTTGTGCGACGGCGAATTTCAAATTCCTTTAATTCGCGAGCTTGAAGAAAAAAGAAATTTAAAAAAGAAAGATTTAGTTGTTGTAGGTTCAACCTACATGGATTTTTTGAAAGAAAAATTAAAAACAATTCCAAAAAGGGAATCGGAGAATTTTACGGTCTTAATAGCGCCTTCCTGGGGAGAAAATTCAATTTTTAATAAATATTCAAATATTATCGATAAACTCATAAAAACAAATTGGGACATAATCATAAGACCGCATCCGAGGTCTTATACTGTTGAAAAAAATATGATTTTAGAATTTCAGAAAAAATATGAAAATAATAAAAACGTAATCTGGGATAAAAACCTGGACAATATCTATTCCATGGCAAATTCAGATATATTAATAACAGATTATTCAACGGTAATGTTTGATTATGCGTTTTTATTTGACAAACCGTTTTTATATACAACTTTTGATATGAATAGAGATATTTTGGATATCAGTGATATAGAAGGCCCAATCTGGCGCTATGAGGTGATGAAAAAAATAGGGTTTGAAATAAATAATAAAAATATAAACGAAATTGTATCTTTAATTGAAAATATTAAAGATAACAAAGAAATAAAATTAAAATTAAAAGAAGAAATTCAAAAAGCAAAAGATATCGCCTGGTTTTACAGGGGTGAGAGCGCAAAAAGGGCTGTGGATTTTATTTTGGAAAAATATGAGGAAATAAAATCATGCTAGATATACTATTTCAAATTTTAATAAACCCTATTTATGTTTTAATTGAAATTATCTATAATTTTTTGTTTAAATTTTGTTCTTTTAATCAAACATTTTCAATAATTTTTTTAAGTGTAATTGTTAATTTTTTGTGGCTTCCTTTGTATTTAAATGCCGATAAATTAAAGATTGAAAATGATGAAATTCAAAAAAAATTAAAGAAAAAAGCAGATGCAATAAAGAAAAATTTTAAAGGCGAAGAGCGCCACATGCTCTTAGCTGCGTACTATAGAGAAAATAACTATCATCCGATATACGCTCTTAGAGGAACTTTAAGCCTTATTTTACAGATGATATTTTTTGTTGCGGCTTATTTATTTTTTGTTCAAAATTTACCTTCAAATCCTGATGGTTTATTAAAAACAGGACAAATTAAAATAAATCTTCTGCCCCTTTTAATGACTCTGATAAATCTTATTGCAGGGCTTATTTATGTAAATAAGCACAACACAAAAAAAATACAAATATGGGTTATATCCTTGTTTTTTCTTGTTGTTTTATACAATGCTCCTTATACGTTAGTTTTATATTGGACTTTTAACAATTTATTTTCGCTTATAAAAAATATAATCTTAACAAAAGAAATTAAATTTTCTTTTAAAAAACCTCTATTTTTTATTAAATTAAGCGACTTTATTAAAAAACAAAACACCGATAAAACCGATTTAAAAACTTGTTATTTTCTTGTTTGTATTTGTTTGTGGCTGTTTGTCGGGCTTTTGATTCCCTGGAATCTTTTATCGAGCGCCCCTCCAAAGTTTTTTTATATTTATCCTTATATAACCCCTTTTCCTTTTTTGTTTTATCATCTTGTTAAAACATTCGGGATTTTTGTTTTTTGGGGATGGGTTGTATATTCGTTTTCTTGCGAAAAATACAGGAATTTATTAACCTCTTTTTTAATTATATTATTTTACTTTTTTGTATTTAATTACTGCTATATTGAATATCCCTACGGCGAGGTTACAAATACGCTTGAATTTACGACCCACATAGGAAGCAAAATTTTAGCAGGTTCTTATTATTTTATTTTATTTTTTATAATTCTAATTTCCGTTATTTTGCTTCTTAAAAAAAGAGATATAATTAAAAAAACGTTTATTATTTTTCTTTTGGCGGTATTTGTAATTGGGATATATGATACAAGAGAGATTATTAATCTCGGTAAAAAGGTACCCCTTCAAAGCGAGAATTTTGAACCTTTTTATAACTTTAGCAAAAATAATAAAAATGTTTTAATTATTTTTATTGATAAAGCAATAGGTTCGTATCTTCCTTTGATTTTTAAGGAAAAACCTTCCTTAAAAAAACACTTTGAAGGTTTTGTGTATTATCCTAATATTGTTTCTTTCGGCTGCTACACAAGGCTTGCATACCCTGCTTTGATGGGCGGGTATGAATACAGTCCTCTTAATATGGATTTGGATTTAAATAAATCTTTAAAAGAAAAATACAACGAATCAATCCTCTTGCTTCCTAAAATATTTAAAAATAACGGTTTTGAAACAACAATAACCGATACCCCCTGGGGAGATTTTCAATATATTACGCCGAAGGAATTATTTTTAAAAGAAGGAATAAAATACGATAATTTAATGGGCAAATATTCTTCTTTATATAAAAAGAAATACTCTTTTTCGCATGATAAAAGCTCTTTATACGATTTAGAGCGGAATTTACTTTATTTTTCGTTTATGAAGATTGCGCCTTTATGTTTAAGGGATTTTATAATTGATAATAACAATTATCTTAATTTAAATAAAAAAGAAATAAGATACACAAACGACCTTCTTGCAAGCTATTCATCACTTTATTTCCTTGATAAAATAACAAGGTTTGATTCCAAAAATCCGACTTTTACGATAATTAACAATGAATTAACCCATAATGCGGACTGTTTTTTGGAGTATCCCGATTATAAATTAACCTTTAAGCCCGTTATTAAAACCCCTTATAACTTAGACAGATATTCTTCAATTCACTACCACAGCAACGCTGCCTGTATAAGGCTTGTTGCAAAATATCTTGATTTTTTAAAAGAAAACGGGATTTATGATAACACAAGAATCATAATTGTTTCAGACCATGGGGCAAAAAATTTAAAAAATCCTTATTTGAATAAAAAAATAGAAGATAATATAGCAAGATTCAATGCTTTATTGCTTGTAAAAGATTTTAATCAAAGAGGGGATATGAAAGTTTCGGATGAATTTATGACAAATGCAGATGTACCATATATTGCGCTAAAAGATGTTATAAAAAATCCGACTAATCCATACACTTCTAATTTAATTAAAATTGATAAAACCCCGCCTCTTGTCTTAATTGCAAGAACAAAAAGGTTTAACCTTAAAGAAAAAGGAAACACTCCTTTTGATAATAAAACGGATTGCATAAGCGTAAAAGATAACATATTTAAAGTTGAAAACTGGCAAGGTTTAAAAAAACAAAAAGTAAAAAAAATAAGAAAGAAAAACAGAGAAAATGCAAGAAACAAGAATTTACAATAAAATAACGGATATAAATTCAGACGATGTTAAAGAATTTTATGAGAAAAAATCAAAAGCAAACCTCTTAAATGCCGTTTTTTTAAATGACAGACTGGATACTAAAAGTCATAACTTAAGAAATGAAAAAGAAAAAGAAGAGCTAATTTCTTTTCTTGATAATAAAAAATACAATGTTTTGGATATCGGCTGCGGGGGCGGGCGTTTTGTCGATAACATTTTTAATTACATTGAAAAATACGACGGAATTGATTTTTGTTCTAATTTTATTAATCTTGCGCATAAAAAATATAAAAATTTTAAAAACATAAATTTCTATCTCTTAAAGGCTCCCGATTTAGATTTAAATTTACTCAATTTGCCATACAATCTTATTATTATGTGCGGTATTTGCATGTATATGAATGATGATGATTTATCAATTCTTTATGGAACAATCAACAAATTAATAAACAAAGGTGCAAAAATATATCTTCAGGAAACAATAAGCACAATTAATCAAAGATTAACTTTAAAGAATTTTTATTCCGATGAATTAAAAACAAACTATAGTGCAATTTATAGAACACAGGAAGAATATATTAATTTAATAAATTCTTCGCTTGAGAATCTGAAACTTATAAAAAAAGAATGTATTTTAACAAAACAAACAGGTTTAAGAAAAGAAACAAACAGCTGCTGTTTTTGTTTTGAAAGGGTGTGATTGGTTATGGATGAAAATAATATAGAAAACAAAAAAATTAACATAACGGTAATAGGCGCAGGCTATGTGGGGCTTGTGGCTTCCGCGTGCTTGGCGGATATGGGCAATCGGGTAATTTGTGTTGATTGCAATAAAGAGAAAATAAATCTTTTAAATAAAGGAATAATGCCTCTTTATGAACCAGGGCTTGAAGAACTTGTTAAGACAAATATTGAAGCAAAAAGACTTTCTTATAGCGATGATATTAATTATGCCGTTAAAAATTCTTTAATTTGTATAATAGCAGTGGGAACTCCCCCGAAAGAAGACGGCAGCGTTGATTTAAGCTATGTTTTTAAAGCGGCAAAAGATATAGCATGTGTTATGGACGGATACAGGGTAATTGTTGATAAATCAACGGTTCCTGTAGGTACATCTTCAAAAATTGCGCAAATTATAAAAGAAAATACAAATTTTGATTTTGACGTTGTTTCAAACCCTGAATTTTTAAAGCAAGGAAATGCAATTGACGATTTTTTATCCCCCGATAGAGTAATTATCGGAGTGGATTCCAAAAAAGCCTTGAAGATTATGCAGGAATTGTATTCGCCGTATTTCAGAAAAGAAAACAGAATTATAATCATGGATATAAAATCCGCAGAGATGACAAAATATGCTTCAAACGCTTTTCTTGCGGCAAAAATATCATTCATAAACGAAATAGCTTTGCTGTGTGAAAAAACAGGGGCTGATGTTGAAATGGTAAGAAGAGGTATGGGAGCCGATTCAAGAATAGGGAATCAATTTTTATTCCCGGGGCTTGGATATGGCGGAAGCTGTTTTCCAAAAGACGTTAGGGCATTAATTAAAACAGGGGAAGAAAATAATTGTGAAACAGAGCTTTTAAGGGCGGTTGAGGAGGTTAATAAAAAACAAAGATATAAATTTATCGATAAAATTTTAAAAAGATTTAATAACGATATTAAAGATAAAACATTTGCGCTCTGGGGGCTTTCATTTAAACCCAAAACAAGCGATTTAAGAGAGGCTCCTTCAATTACAATAATTAATGAATTGTTAAAAAAAGGAGCAAAAATAAAAGCCTATGACCCTAAAGCAATGCAAAGCGCAAAATTGATTTTTGAAGACAAAATAGAATATTCAAAAACTTCCTATGATGCGCTATCAGGTTCTGATGCGCTTATTTTGATAACAGAGTGGAGCGAATTTCGAAGAATCGATATAAATAAAATAAAAAACAGCCTTAAAACCCCTTTGATATTTGACGGAAGAAATCAATACAATCCCAAAGAAATGAAAAGAAGCGGGATTGAATATATCTGCACGGGCAAATGTTAAGGATAATTAACAATCATGCTTGACTATAGTCCATGCCCGTGATAGCATTTAAAATGCTAAAGACTAAAACCTTGAAGGAGGTGAAAAACATGCCCGAAGTAAGAGTTCGTGATAACGAAAGCATTGAATCAGCTCTTAAAAGATTTAAGAAAAAAATTCAAAAAGCAGGTATATTATCTGAAATCAAACGCAGAGAAAGATACGAAAAACCTTCAGTAAAAAGAAAAAGAAAATCTGAAGCAGCAAGAAAAAGAAAAGTGTAAAATCTTATAACGAGACTTAATTAAGTCTCGTTATTTGTTAAAACTATGGAAAATAAAAAAAGATACTACCCCATAAGCCAATATCTGAAAGAAACTTTTAACAAAAAAGTTTATAAAATCACCCTGGATGGCGGATTTTATTGTCCGAACAGAGACGGAACCATATCAAAAGGCGGCTGTATATTCTGTGATGAAACAGGAAGTTATTCAAGATGCAACGATAAAATTTTATCAATTCAAGAACAGATTAAAAAAAGCATGGATAAATTATCCGCTCAATTTAAAGCGCAGGCTTTTATGGCGTATTTTCAATCTTATTCAAACACTTACGCAAATGTTGAAAAATTAAAAGAAATATATGACAGTGTGTTTTTTGATGAAAGAATCGTTTCAATTTCAATAGGTACCCGCCCTGATTGCGTTGACAACAAAAAACTTGATTTAATTTCTTCTTATAAATACCCCTGGATTGAATACGGACTTCAAAGCGCTAATGATGAAACCCTAAAGTTAATCAACCGCGGGCATGATTTTGAATGCTTTAAAAAAGCCGTTATTGAAACCAAAAAAAGAAATATCAAGGTCTGCGCTCATATTATCTTAGGATTTCCCAATGAAACAAAAAAAGATATGCTAAATACGGCACATAAACTTGCCAAATTAAATATTGACGGAATTAAAATCCACATGCTGACAATTTTAAAAGACGCTCCTTTATATGAAATATATAATAAAAATCCTTTTTATTTGATGAATATGGAGCAGTATTGCGAAACCGTCTGTGATATTTTAGAAATCCTTCCCCCTACTTGCACAATTCAAAGAATAGCAGGAACGGGTTATAGTGAAACAACAATAGAACCTCAATGGGTTAACAGACGTTTTGAAATTTTGAATTTAATTGATAAAATTATGATTCAAAGAAACGCTAATCAAGCCGATAAATTTAATCGTAAATGATTTTGACTCCGGTTGATGAATCTATCCCTCTTAAATCTTTAAAAAATCTTCCGTCATTAAAATAAAACTCCTGCCCGCTTAGAGGATTTTGCATTAATTTCATGTTATTTGTGGGGCTGTAGTAAGTTGAATTTTTTATATTGTTGTTGTAATTAGGAATCAAATTAAGTGCAGAGCTGTTTATGGGCGTGCTGTAACCCGTTAAAAAACCGTTATTGTATGAATTATTCGGGTAATAGGCTCCTTTATAGACTCTTGTTCCGAAGTAGTTATTGTTGTTTCGGTTAAACAGGGAAAAAAGATTATTTCTTATTCTGTTTCTTAACCTTATTTTATTCATGTTTTTTATTATTGAATTGTTTAAATTATTATACCGATAATAAGGACTACGATTGTAATATGACCCGTAGGGATTATAATAATTATTGCGATAGCTGTTGTTGTAATGATATCTTGTTCCGTTCAGGCTCGGATATCTGTTTGTCCAGCCGAAAGCGCAGGATGAAGTTAATAAAATAAGAGTTAAAATCAATAATTTATTTTTCATAGTTAAAACATATTAAAAAATTAATTTTAATACATTGTATATATAGTTATAGTAAAAAAGACAATAAAACACTTTTGAATAATTGAATTTAATTTACAAAGGCTCGTTGTTTGTGCTAATATAAAGTTAATTCGGTAATAAAAATCGAAGTTTGAATGTTTTTGGAGAATAAGAAAATAATTTTCTTTTGAAAATTATTTACGAACAATATGTTTAAAACGGATATAGTATACACATGGGTTGATGATAAAGATGCTTCGTGGCTTGAAAAAAAGTCAAAATACGATTCGTCATCTTCAAAATTAAACAAAGATGCAACTGATGAATGCCGCTTTTTTAATAACGACGAATTAAAATATTCCCTTCGTTCAATAGAAAAATATGCCCCCTGGATTAACAAAATTTTTATTGTAGTCGATAATCAAAAACCCTCCTGGCTTAATTCAGATAATGAAAAAATAAGATTAGTAGATCATAGAGAAATTATCCCTTCAAATAAACTTCCTTTGTTTAATTCCTGCGCGATTGAGAATTCCATCTGCGATATAAAAGATTTAAGCGAATATTTTATTTACGCAAATGACGATATGCTTTTTTGGGACAGCGTAGATTTTGAATTTTTCTTTAAGGATGGGAAGCCTGTTTATTATCTTGATAAAAAAATAAATAAATTTAAAAACTACAAACACATCTACGGTTATACAATTTATCGCGCATATAAACTCGCAAAAGAAAGCCTTTGCGTTGATGTTCCTTACTTTCCTTATCATAACATTGACCCCTACAGGAAAAGTCTGTTTTTGGAATGCAAGGAAAAATTTAAAAACGAATTCAATCAAACTCTAAATAACCGCTTTAGAGATTTTTCCGATATGCAAAGAATGATAATTTCTTACTATTCTTTCTCTAAAGGCGAAGCAATTTTTAAAAACACGGGCCTAAATTTTATCGATAAATACATAAAAAGAAAATCCAAAGTTGCGCAATACTATACAATCTCATCAAAAACAACCGAAAAAATTAAAAATTCAAAAGCAAAATTGATGTGCATAAACGATTCAAGAAAAACAACAAATAAAGACAGGGAAAAAATAAAAGAAATTCTTGAAAATAAATTCCCGCAAAAATCCTGTTTTGAGGTTTAAAAAGATGTTTGAGAAATTAAAAATTATTCAAAAGCAAATTTTTTCAATTAATAATTTTGATAACCACCTTGTTATCTACTTTTTAGGTTTCAGAATAAGAAAAAAACTGTCAAATAAAGTTATTGAAATTAATCTTAAAGAATCAGGAATAAATAACACTAACCCCCGCACACCAAAAATCATCCTAAGCCTTACAACATTCCCCGATAGAATTAACTCAGTCTCAAAAACAATTAAAACCCTTCTAAACCAAACCCTAAAACCCGATAAAGTTATTCTATGGCTTGCTAGCGAACAATTCCCAAAAAAAGAACAAGAACTTCCCAAGGATTTACTGGAACTTAAAAATTTCGGACTGGATATTAAGTGGTGCGAAGATATTAAATCCTACAAAAAACTAATCCCGTCTTTAATTGAATTTCCAAACGATATCATAATAACCTTTGATGATGATATTTATTATCCTTTTGATACCGTTGAAAAGCTTTATAACTCATACTTAAAAAATCCCGATTGCATTCACACAAACAGGGCAAAAAGATTTTACATAAAAAATAATACAATCTGCGCTAAAAAAATGAGCGAAGTTTATTGGACAAAATATCAGGATATCAGCTATAAAAACGCTCAAACAGGTTGCGGCGGTGTTTTATATCCTCCAAAATCCCTAAACCCAAACGTCCTAAATAAACAAGAATTCATGTCCCTAATCCCAACGCATGACGACATCTGGTTCTGGCTAAACGCCATCTTAAACAACACCAAAATAAAAGTAGTATCTTCTTATGATATTTCTTTAATAACAATAGAAGATACACAAAAATACGGTTTATCTAAAATAAACAATAAAAACAAAGGTCTAAACGCCCTTGCGGCCGCAAGATTAGTATCTCAAAAATACAATGAAATTATTGATAGATTAAAAGAGGAAGCATAAATGCAAAACCCCGAAATTTCAATAATAATCCCAATATACAACTGCGAAAAATATTTATCCCGCTGCCTGGATTCCATAATTAACCAAACATTCACAAATATCGAAATAATATGCATCAACGACGGATCAACAGATTCATCCCTAAAAATTCTTCAAGACTACAAAACAAAAGACCCAAGAATCATAATAATAAATCAAAATAACCAAAAATTAGGCGCCGCAAGAAACAGAGGTCTTGAAATACAAAAAGGAAACTACACAACCTTCATCGACAGCGACGACTGGATAGATAACGACTACCTTGAAAAACTATACAACGCAATCAAAACCCACAACGCCGACTGCGCCATATCCTGCGTTATGAAAAACAGACGAAACAACACAAGCTACTACTTTTTAAATAACAAAAAAGAGATATTTTTAACTAATATAAAAAATTGCACGGCTAACTTAATAGTACCGCCTGATTGGTATGTTGTATGGGGAAAATTATACAAAAAAGAAATACTTAAAGATTTATACTTTATCGAAAATTCTTTTTATGAAGATATAGAATACACTATGAAGCTATCAACAAGAATTGATTCCATAGTAAAAGTTCCAAAAACTTCATACCATTATTTTGAAAACAGAGAATCAATAATAAGAAGCAAAAATACAAAAGAAGAAGACAAGAATAAAAGAAATCAAAAAATACAAGCCATCCAAAGAGCCGAACAATTCGCAAAAGAAAACGGTATAGATTACCAACCATTGTGTTTATATAAAGAAAAACATAAGCTTTTTAAAATAAAACACTACTTAGATAAAAAGGAATACTATTTTTTAGGAATAAAGTTGTTTTCAAAGAAAAGCAAATTTAAAATTGAAAGTTTGGATTTATGAAAAAAGGAAAAGTAAATGAGATTTGAATTAAAAAACATTTTTTCTGTAAAGAATAATGATATTAATCATAAACTTGTAACATTTTTAGGAAAATCATTTAAGCTTAAATATAAAAGACATTTAAACCAAGAGGATTTGGGTTTTTTGGCTGAAATTTTTCAGCAGAATATAACGACAGCTTATTTGCATCAGAAAGTTTTTCCGAAATACAAAAATATTTATCAAGGCAAAGTTATAGTGCTTTGCGGTGCAGGACCATCGCTTTCTAAATACAATCCTATAAAAGAAGCTGTTCATATTGCTCTTAACAGAGCCTTCTTGTTTGAAAAAGTAAAATTTGATTATATTTTTGCTCAAGATTGGAGAGGCATTTCTCATATAACAGAGGAACTGCGTAATTATAACGGTAATAACTGTATAAAATTTCTTGGGACCCAAAATGGTCTTAAAGAACTGGAAATTCCTGAGTCATTTGTCGCAACCATAAAACATGAAAGATTTATGACCGACACATATAAAAACAGGGTAATGAAAAAAAGTAAATTTGCATTTGATTTATCGACGCAACCGTTGGGTAATTTTTCTACAATAGCTTTGCCTGCAATGCAATTTATATTGTGGACTAATCCTTCAAAAGTGTATATAGTAGGCTGCGATAGCGCGCCGGTAGGTCATTACGATGGAGTAGTGCTTGATTCTGATAGAAAGTCTATGCTAAATGGAGTTTATGGACGGATTGTTGAAGAATGGAAAGAATTAAAAGAATTTGCAGCAGTACATTATCCTGATACAGAGATAATAAGTGTGAATCCCGTTGGGTTGAGAGGTATTTTTAAAGATATTTATACAAAGGAAGGCGTATAGTGCGTATTTTTAAAAATATTTTTAATAAAAATAAAGGTAAGAATAATAAAATAAGCAAGGGTTCCAAGATTAATCTTCATTATAAAATACGTGGAAATAACAATGAAATAAAAATAGAAGGCGGCAGTGAATTTGGAAGAGACTTTAATATTTTTGTAAAAATATTTGGAGATAACAATAGGGTAATCATAAAAAAGCCGTATAATATAAAAAATTTGCTTGTAAATATAGAAAATCATGTGCCGATAAATAATTGTACAGTGTTTATTGATGAATTAACTTCAATGGTAGATGTTAAAATGCTTGTCTTTCAGCATAATTCGTGTATTAGAATCGGTAAAAATTGTACTTTTTCAAGAAATATACAAATAAGAACAGGGGAGTTGCCGCATTTTATATTTGATATAGAAACGGGTGAATATTTAGATAAAAATACAATTTTAAAAATCGGAAATCATGTATGGATAGGCGAAAACAGCATGATATTAAAAAACGCCTCAATTGCAGACGATAACATAATAGGCTGCAATTCTGTGGTTACAAAAAAATTCGATGAAAATAATTCGGTAATCGCAGGGAATCCTGCAAAAATAAGAAAAAGAGGGGTAAAGTTTATAAAAAATGATTTAGAATTGCAAAATTATCCAAAATATTTTGAATGCTATAAAAAATTTTTATCAGATAAGGAAAAATTACTATGAAACAAATAATAAAAGCACTGATACCTGTCCGCTCGGGGTCGCAGAGGGTTAGAAATAAAAATATTAAACCTTTTGCGGATAGTAATTTGTTGGAAATAAAAATAAAACAACTATTAAGAATAAAAGAACTTGACGGCATAATAGTAAATTCAGACAGTGATGAGATGCTGGAAATTGCAAAAAATTTGGGTGCAGAAACGGCAAAAAGAGACAGTTATTACGCATCAAATACCGTATCGATTAATGAAGTATATGTTAATTTGGCTCAAAATTGCAATTCTGATATTATTTTGTTTGCTGATGCGACTAATCCGATGATTTCGGATAAAACAATAATTGAATGTCTTGAAATTTACAAAAATAATAGCGAATTCGATTCTGTCAATACCGTGAATTTAATAAAAATGTTTTTGTGGAAAGACGGTAAACCTTTGAACTATAGCGAAAGCAATAAGCCTAAAAGTCAGGACTTGCCTGATATTTTTGCAATTAATTCGGCAATAAATATTCTATCAAAAGAAACCATGATAAAAACGAGAGCATTTGTCGGCGAAAATCCTTATTTTTATCAGGTTGATGATATTGAAGGGATTGACATAGATAATGAAACAGATTTTGAATTTGCGGAATTTATGTACAAAAAATATAGGATGAAATAAATGTCGAACATAAAAATTTTGGACTGCACCTTGCGCGACGGGGGATATATTAATAATTGGGAGTTTGGTTTTAAGAATATTAAAACCATTGTTGATAATCTTGTATTGTCTAATATAGATTATATAGAGTGCGGATTTTTAAAAAAAGACAATTATTTAAAAGATAAAACTTTTTTTAGAGAAGTTGATAATTTAAAAGAATTTATAAACAGTAGCGTCAAAACTAAATATACTTTAATGATTAATTATGGCGAGATTCCGATTGATTCTATTCCCGATTGCAAAGATTCGGATGTATTTTTTAGAATTGTCTTTAAGAAAAATGAAGCGAATGAGGCTGTTGAATATTGTAAAAAATTAATTTCAAAAGGGTATAAAATTTTTGTAAATCCTATGCATACAAACACTTATTCATATTTTGAATTGCTTAATTTAATTGAAAAAGTTAATAAAATAAAACCGATTGGTTTTACAATAGTTGATACAACAGGCGCGATGAAAGAAAAAGACATTTTGTCTTTGTATTATCTTATAGATAATAATTTGGATGAAAAAATTGCTCTTTGTTTTCATTCTCATAATAATCTGCAATTATCTTTTTCAAATGCTCAATGTTTAATGAAAATTTGCAAAGACAGAGAACTTATTATTGATTCAACACTGTTTGGCATGGGGCGCGGCGCGGGGAATTTGTGCAGCGAACTTATTGTACAGTATATAAACGATAATTATCGCGGGAGTTATAACATTATTCCGATTTTAAAAATTATCGACGAACAAATAAGTCCGATTTTTGCAAAAACTCCTTGGGGTTATTCGGTTCCTTATTATCTTGCGGCAACCAATCATTGTCATCCCAACTATGCAAAATATCTTGTTGATAAACAGACGGTTCCTGTTGAATTTATAAATAATCTCCTAAAGTCAATCCCTGAAAACAAAAAAGCATCTTACGATACCAGTTTAATAAAACAATTATATTTAGACAAATTTTCTAAAATCGTAGATGACGCAAAAGCCCTTCAGGAATTGAGCGAAATTACAAAAGAAAGAATGATTTTGGTTCTTGCCCCCGGTAAAACACTGGAATCTCAAAAGGAAATTGTTAATACTTTTATAAAGAAAAATAATCCTTTTATAATTTCAATCAATTTCCTTCCGCAAGAATACAGACAGGATATTTTATTTTTAACAAATATCAAAAGATTTGCCAATTTAAATAACTATAAGGCTAAAATGTTTATAACATCAAACATACCGAACCCTCCAAAAAATGCAAGAATATTGAACTATTCATCATATATAAACGATTCAAAAATGTTTGATAATGTAGCTTTAATGCTGATTAAAATATTTATCTCTTTAAATATAAAGGAAATAAATATAGCAGGCCTTGACGGTTTTAGCCCGATTGCAACGCAAAATTATGTTTCGGATGATATGATTAATAATGCAAAAGTAAACGAATTTGACGAGAGAAATGAAATTATGTCAGAAGAATTGTTTAAATTTTCATCAAAAATAAAAATCAATTTTATTACGGAAACAAATTATAAAATAAGTAAATTGTAAGGGATGAGTTTATTATTTTCAACTTTCCATTCAAATAATAAACAAAATTGTAAATATTTGTAAAATGTTTAATAGAAAATATTGAAACGTGGTTTCTTTTTTCATAGTATTAATCTTGTAATAAACAAGGGAGAATGAAGAATATAAAAGGATTTTTCCGACACCATATTACTCTAATTAATAAGTTATCATATTAATATTCACTAAATAATACAATTAAAGGCGGCGAAATCCGTCTTTTTTCTTGAAAAATGCAATAAATTCTCTTTTCACAAACATTTGCAAAACCTTCTTTAAACAACCCTGCAGCCTCTTTTTTTTCATAATATTATTCCTGTAATAATTAACTAACGATACAAAAAGGACTCCTCCCCAATGCCATACCACCCAAACTTAAAAATTTACCATACTAATATTTACCATATAAAACAATAAAAACAAAAAACAACAAAACAACACACAACAACAAAAAAGAAAGGAAGACAAAAAACCATGGACTCATCCCACCCAAAATCAACCCAAATAACCCCAAAATTCTCCCCAAAAATATCAAAACCAAAAACCCAACTCCCCAAAACAACCATCATCAACCACAAAAACAAAACCTACACAATAAATACAACCAAACTCCAACACATAATTAAAATACTGACAAACAATCCCAACCTCCACATAAAAACCCGACAACAACTCCACACAACCCTAACTCAATACTACCTATACGACGAAATATTCCTTCAAAACATCAACAAAATATGGTAACACTAAACCATCCCACCCATACCACACCTGCAAGCCCCAACCCTTGCAGGCTTTTTCAATTGAATATTCTTACCCTGAATCAATAAGCTAAATACCTTGAAAAGTATTCAAAGATAAATATAATCCTTTAAGTGTTTCCGATTATATAAATCATTAAATTTCTAATTTAATCCTTAAACTCTTTTTCCAATTCTTCGGCTGTAGGTAAATTTAATCTTAAATTCTCAGGCACTGCTCTTGTAACAGTATATTCGGCAATGCCAATAGGTTTTGTCATATCTCTTAGGGAGTATTCAGCTATAATTTTGTTCTTTGACTTACATAAAATTATCCCAATTGACGGATTGTCATCTTTTGTTTTTATTTTTTCATCAACGGCATTCAAATAAAAATTCATTTTACCTGCATATTCAGGTAAAAATTCACCGATTTTTAACTCAAATACAACATAAGAATGCAGGCGAACATTATAAAACAGTAAATCCAAATAATAATCCTGATTTGCAATTTCGAGATGATACTGTTCTCCCACAAAGGCAAAACCTTTACCAAGCTCAAGCAAAAATCTTTTTAAGTTATTTATCAGGCCTTTTTCCAGTTCTTTTTCTTTTGCTTGTTGCGAAATTGTTAGAAAATCAAAATTATAAGGGTCTTTTAATAATTCACATGCAAGGTCGGATTGAGGTTTGGGCAAAGTTAAGGGAAAATTATTGACCTTATACTCATTATTTTGGCGGTTATATAATCCGCTTTCGGTTTGCAGCTCCAGAACACTTCTTGACCAGCCGTTTTCAAGGATTTTATTTGCATACCAGATGCGTTCTTTTGAATCAGAAATTTTATCCAAAAGAAAAACGTTGTGTCCCCATGGTATTTGTGCAACAACCTGTTGCACAATTTCAAAATCAGGATAAACTTGTGCAAATTTGCGCATATATTTCAGGTTTCTTGCGGATAAACCTTTCATATCGGGAAATGAATTTTGTAAATCTTTTGACAGATTTTCAATAACCTTTGAACCCCACCCTGCCTTTTTCTGCTGGCTTAGGATAGTTTTACCGATATTCTAGTATAAAATTATAAGTTCCGAATTAACATATAAAGCCGCTTTTACTTGAGCATTTTTGATTTCATTTTTCAAATTTTCCAGAATTTGAATATATGATTTATCTATGTTTTTCAAAACTAAACTCCGATTTTATATATTTAATTTTAACACAAGCATGACAAAATGTGCATGAATACTGTATGAAACCTCACTATTGCGGTGCATGTCTTGCAGATTTCAAAATCAATAACGGTTTATACGGTATCTCCTTTTTTTGTAAACATTTGCAAAACCTTCTTTAAACAACCTTGCAATCTCTTTCTTTTTTATAATATTATTCCTGTAATATTTAACCAACGATACAAAAAGAACTCTTTTCCAATACCAAACCACAAAAACTTAAAAATTTATCATATTAATTGTAAATATTTGTAAAATATTGAATAAATAATATTGAACAATAATCTCTTTTTTTATAGCATTATTATTGTAATAAAGATAGCTACTAATAATATAAAAGACTTTTATATATCATATTACTCTAATTAACAAGTATCATAAGTATCATATTAATATTCACTGAATAATAAAACAAAAAGACGGATTTCACCGTCTTTTTTCTTAACTATTTAAACATTCTAATTATATGGAACAAACCCCTGCAAAATCATATTGTCGCCAAAGTCCAGCCTGTTTCTTGTTTGTTTGAAGCAGTATTATTAAGAAGGAAGGAGTAGAAAGTATGAAAATGTAAATAGGGGTATGGAGGTTGGGGCAAAAAAAGTGTTTTAATATTGCTATCCAATAACAAAACACTCTAAAAAATTTTTTTGTAAATACATTATATTACAAATTGTCACAAAAGCAAATTTCTTGCTTTCGGATATTGTGGTTAATTTGTGATGCAAAATTAAAGGAGATATTTAAAATGTTTTATAATGAAAATTGGTCTGAGGACATAAAACTCAAAGTTTGGAAAAAAGCTAAAGAAGTACCAGGATACAATTCTAACATTTATAGAAAAGATTTTGCTGGTGCTTGGATAAAGTATGAAGATTATGGTAAAACATCTTCAGATACAAATTTGGGTTGGGAAATTGACCATAAACTTCCTGTGTCAAAAGATGGTAGCGATGACTTGAGTAACTTAGAACCACTACAATGGTGCAATAATAGAACCAAAGGTGATGATCATCCTAAATTCAAAACTTCTATTAGCTCAGAAGATGAACATAATACACATAAAGAACAATCTTGGAAATTTAATACATAAATGACGATTGGGCAGAGGGGATATCCTCCCCTCTGTTTTTAATTTAGGTTACAATTTAAATAAAAGGATATATATGACTAAATATTTATACCGTTATCGTTCATTAAATAATTTATTTATTTTCCAAGAACTTGAAAATTTAGAAATATATTTTGCCAAACCAGATGAACTTAACGATCAAATGGAAGATTATATGAATATATTTTGGCAAGGGGATGAAATAGCATTTCGAGGTCTTTTTAAGCACTATTTATACGTTTTATCAAGTGTTTACTATGATATACATTTTAGGAATAGAGAAAAGAAAATTGATCCAAATTATTTACCGGTATTTTTGGCAAGTGATGTTAGTGATAAGTTGGAAATGAAAACAACTTTTAAATCGATTTATTATGAGTTTTTTAATTGCTTAGATATATATAATGTTCCAATTAAATTAGCAGAATCCTGCAAGAAGTATTCAATTGATGAAATTTTATTGATATTGACTAAGTTGCATAAATTTGCATATTTGGTTATTGATGCTGAATTTAAAAAATTTGATAAAAATATTGATCGGGTCAAAGATAGTGAATATAAAGAAATATATGAATCGTTAAAATATTGCAATGAATATTCTAATTTAATTGATCTTATAAATAAATCTGATAAAAAAGAAATTTTAAATTTAATATATAGATTAGAATTAGAACAGGAACAAACTAAAAAATATTTAAACAAGGAATATAAAGACAAAGACACTTATAATATAGACTTAATCTATTTTGAGTTCCCAAAGGTTTATATTAAAAATATTAAAAAGATTTTATATAATAATTTTTGTGTTGCTTGTTTTACAAATAGCTTTCAGAATGAGCCAATGTGGTCAAATTATGCAAACTCAGAAAACGGGATTTGTTTAATTTACAAAACAAAAGAGTTTAATGGTAAAAAATGTCTAACCCTATATTCTGCTTGTGGTGATATTAAAAGTAATAAAATATACAAAGCCTTTTGTGAACGAAAAATATTAGAAGTTAAATATGCAAATACATATCCGGAAGTAAATTTTTTTGCTTCATTAGGTGGTTTACCTAAAAAAATAATTGAGGATTTCTGGTTATGTAATTTTGATAAAACAAGATATAGTAATTGCTTAAAAAAATACGAAAATCATTCAGAATGGTACTATGAGTACCATAAAAAGGCAGAAGATTATATTTGCACAAAATCTAAAAATTGGGAATACGAACAAGAACAACGTATTATCTTAAAAGATTTAATTTATCCTGCATACGAAAAGGAAGAAAATCGAAAAGTCAATTATAAAATAGAAGATTTACAGGGGCTTATTTTTGGCAGGAAGGTTTCATTAGAAGATAAACGAAAAATAATTAAAATAATGCTAAATCATTGTAATAATAAAAAAAATTTTAATTTTTATGATTTGTATTATTCAACAATAACAAATCAATTAGAATTAAAACCTTGCAGTGAATACTTATTGTATTAAAATTAACTTGACTTTCGAGCTTGTAGGTGATGAATACAACACCTAAAAAGGTTGTATGAGTAAATGTAAAAAATACCGGATTAAACAAAAAGATTTTAGGAAGTTAGGAAAAATAGTTGAGCGGGCTTATTATGCAGCTACTGTAATTTATTTTTTTGCAGAGCGCAATAGAAGATTTAGGAACTGTATAACATCGTCTCGATCATCGGAAACTTAGGACAAGATACTGACATAGAAAACGCTTATTTTATAAATTATCCTAACAATAATTTTAAATGATATTTAAAAGAGTTTGCTTGTTTGCTTGATGTTTAACTCATTGAGAACGATATATTATTGTTTATATGAGATAACAATGATTGAATTGCATCAAAATACAAGCTTAAAGAGATTAAAGGCTTAAATAGCGTCAAACTCGCGACACTTTTTCTTAAAATCTCTGGTGCATTATAATGACACATTGCTTGTTAAAAAAAGTGTTCATAGTCTGTTTTTATAGGTTAGGAGGCTTGGACTCCTGACTTTAATATTTATTTAACATTTGCAATTTAACTTTGCATGATAATAATTTCAAGCCATACAAACTTATTAGTATCATTCAAGTGCAAATATTATTCAACCAAATCTGCCCAGTGTCCGTGATTTAAGTTTCCGTATAGTATTTCTGCAATTCTTGTAAGTTTATATATATGGTCATCTTTTTTACTTAATTTTTTAGACAAATCACATTCTTGCTTGCTTTTGCAACATTTGCACTTATAATTAGCCAATGCACAATCTTGATTGTATTTTGTAAAATAACCATATTTAGAAACAAAAATTCTCCTTGCTAAAATTAGATTTTTTCTTAATACCTGAATTGGGCGGATATAACCATCCAAATATCTCTCAAATTCTTTCATAAACAGGTTATCATCTAATATTGTCAAACATAATCGTTTTGAAAACCCGCGCTTACAAATATATTTTGGGCAAGGGATATCAACTTTTATATTTTTTACAATTGTTCTGATATCAAAATCCCATTTACCTGACTCATAGTCTTTTATCATCCTTTTAAAATAATGTAAGTAGCATATTTTTCCAAAATTTTTGTTAACCGTATATCTTAATGACGATACCATATTACCTCCTTAAAAAACAAAAGCCAGGACGCTAAGCCTCGACTTGATAATTACTTTCTGTAAAATTTGGGATTAATCGGTTCATATATTAAATAATCGCAGATATCCCAAGAATTGTGATGTTTTTTATATTCGCAATATTGGCCAATATCTTCTTTTGTTCTACGAATAATTCTGTTGAACCGTGTTTTGTTCTTTTTATCCGCAGCTGCTTGAATATATGGTCGTTTTCTGCTTCTGCTCATTTTGAGCCTCCTTTCTTCTTTTATTAGAAGAAAGGCTTTTTATTATTAATTTTATGTTGAATATTCATAATTTACCTCTTTTATTTTTTATTTTAATATTATGATATAATGCAATAAAATCAAGCATTTATAGAGAAGGTATAATTAACTTACAAAAATTAAGACATCTGAGTTGTATTTGTGTGTACTGTAACAAAGTTATGCCAATGGAAGAGCGCACAAATGATCATATTATTCCAAGATGTTCACATGGACAAACTGAAGTAAGAAATATTGTTGTCTGTTGTCAAAAGTGCAATAGTCTTAAAGGAAATATACTTATAAATGATTTTTTAGAAAAATACCCCAAAAAAGCAGAATGTTTTTATAATTATTTAAATATGATTGATTGCCAAATAGGAAATAGTGAATATTCCAATGCAGTTTTAGAAGTTTTATCTGAATCATTGAAATTATCATATATAAGAAAAAAACGACGAGAAAAAAGATTAAGACATCAAAAAAGAAACTCGACAGATAACATCATAACAACTCCACAAGAAGAAATTCAGAATATTGAATATACATTTGGATTTAATGGAAAGAGCTTTTATATTAATAAACTTCAGGCTCGCATTCTTGATTATTATCTTGAACATCCGGATTTTTCCGATTATAAAAAATTGGCAGATGAACTTGGAATTAACAAAACTCGTTTAATAAGAGAAGTTATTTGCATAAACAATTTGACGGGAATTTTCAAGCTCAAAAAAATGAGTGAAAATGGAATTGTTTTAAATGATTTAATATACAACGATATTCAGAATAAAATAAGAAAAACATCCGTAAAACAAACCTGTCAAAGTTTTTTACCAAGCATAAATGAAAAATCCGAGATTTTAATACTTGGCTCTATACCCGGTGTAAAATCTTTGTGTGAACAACAGTATTATGCGCATCCGCAAAACAGGTTTTGGAAAATAATGGAGAAAATTTGCAATGCCGATAATTTATCAAATTTATATTATGAAAATAAACTACAAATTTTATTAAAAAATAAAATTGCACTTTGGGATGTTATTCAATCTTGCGAACGGAATGGCAGCCTTGATTCCAATATTCAAAATGAAATACCAAACAATATTGCTGAATTATTAGAAAAATTTCCGAATATAAAATGCATCTGTTTAAACGGCAATAAAGCATATTTAGCCTTCAAAAAATATTTCCTTAAATTATTAAAAAACTACCAATGTTATAAACTGCCTTCGACAAGCCCTGCGAATGCGAGATATAAATTAAACGATTTATATCAAGAATGGCAACAAGCCATTTGTCCAGATAGCCTTCCGACTTAAATCTCAAACTCACGACACTTTCTCTCGTAATCTCTGATACACGATAACAATAATAACAAAAAAAGACCGTACAAGACGGTCTTTTTTAATGGTGGAGGTTAGGAGATTCGAACTCTAAAAAATACATTTTGTATTTTTAAATTTCATCTAGTAACCTTTAGTATTATTTAATTTAAAAACTTTTTCTTTTGGTAATTTTTAATATCTTTTAGGGACTGTTTGTAGAATTAGTCCCTTATTTAGTCCCATAAATTTTTAAACAAGTTTATAACAAGCTTTTAATATTTTCTACATATATATATGACTGCGGAGGCATAAAGTTGGGTTTAGTTTTGTAAGGGTCAATTGGTTTTTTATAATTAACATATTTTTTTATTTTGATTGCATATCCCTTATCTCGGTTTTTAAAGTATTCGAAAAATTCATGCTTGGTAATGCCGCTTTTATCTTTAAATTTTTGCCATAAATTTAAGGGACTGTCTTCTATAATATTATCTATTATAATCTTTCCGACGATTTTTTTTGTTGGGGCGGTTTCATATACATAAATTGTGCTGATATTATTATTAAAAATGATTTTTCTAAATTCATATAATTTAGAACCTTCGGTTATTTCTTTAACATATTTAGGCTTAATTGATAATAAGACTTTCATCTATATTTCCTTGAATAATTTTTTTATATAAGGTATTTTCTTTTATTTGTCTTGCAGATATTATAGAGCCTCTTATAATATCATTTTTTCTTAAAAAATCATAAGACACTTCTTTTTTAAAATTTAAATTATGTTTAAATAAAATTATAACAGGTTTGTTTCGTTTTTCGCATATTTTTTTTATTTCGTCTATTGAATAAACTGTCCTGCGTTTGATTATTTTATATATACTATCTGCATCATCTATATCATAATACACTTTTTCTATAACGCCTAGTGTTAATATTGCCATGTAATCTAAGGTCCTGTAAAATAATACAATATCTCCATTTTGCATTGTATGAACAGGTGTATTACATATATATGCTTTTTGAATAGAAAACCCTTCGCTTGTGTACTTATTTATACCTATATCTAATTGTAACTGGATAGAAGTTTCTTGTGTCGGTCTTTTATAATCAGGGAAAAGTCGGTCAAAAAAATGTGGTTGAATTGGAAGTATATATTTTGAAACTTGTTCGCCATTGTAAAAGCTTGGAAAGTATTGTGTATTAATATTTATAGCTTCTTCTCTTGAAGTAATTTTTATGCTTTTATTGGGCTTTATTTCTTTGTAATAAACTTCTTCACCATTTTTCTTTTTTGCTAAAAAGTAAAATCCGTAAGTTTGTATAAGTTCAATAAGCTTATCTTCATTTGGTGTTGTGTAATGAGTTAAATAAAGTTTAGAAATGTTTTTAATAGTTGCTTGCTCAAATGCCATTTTTAATAGACGTTCACCTAGTTTCATCCCTCTGGTAGAGACATCAACTTTAAATAAGCAAATTTTTAAAACATTTTCTAAAATTATTGGAGGTTCTGAATCAATTATTTCTTTTTCTTCCTCTTTCATTATCAATATTGCTTTTATTTTATTTCTATTCGGATCATTTCTTGAATAATAAACATAAACATTCCTTAGTGTTCTACATACTGAACGTTGCCACCAATCAGAAAAATCGGAATATTCTTGCTTTAAGCTATCAAATATGGTATCAGAAAGGTCAATGTTCCATCCTTTATCTATTTTAAAACACGAAAGAAGAGGGATTTGTTGTAAAGAAATATCTTGTGATAATTTAATTATGGAATCTGTAATATTTAAAATTTTATTTTGTAAATTTAAGTTTTTTGCTTTGTTTAAAATTCCTTTATCTTCAGTAATTAATAAATCTACAGCATTTTTATAGACAGCATAAATCAATGCGTTATCAATTGAGTCGTTTTCTTTTGATTCAGTCTTAAGCTGAGATTTAAAAGCTTCATCTTGGCTATAATCAGGGTACTTTTCTATATTGCTATAGGTTGCTATTTTGGATAAACTTATAGCTTTTCTTTCTTCATTTTTATCTCTATTGATATCAGCAATAGAAAGTGGATGAATAAATATTTTATAATTTAAGTCATTTATGATTTTATTTAACTCGATGAAATCTGGAGACAAAACTTTAGGGTCTTCTCTTTGGATAACTATATTTGTGTCAAATAATATTCTTTTATTTTTCATGTTTTGATTATAGCAGAAAATGTTATATATCGCTGTCAATTTGTATTGTATTCAACTTTTAAGTAATATTGCAAAATTTTATTTATATGTTAATTTTTATAAGAGTATTGGTCTACAAAATTTTATATTGGTTGCAATGAGAGTGTTATGAGCATGGAAAATTTTAATATTGATTTAAATATAGAAAATACAGAACAGAAAAATAATGATTTTGAAATTTTTGAAAATAATGTTGTTGAGTATAGTGAAGGTTACGAAGATACAATACAAATTCCAAAAGAATTAAGAAAGATACGCACCCAGGCATATGATAAAAGTGTAGAAGATACTGTTAGAATGATAGATAAGGGGCGCATTTTTCTTCAGCCAGATTTTCAAAGATACTCGCAAGTATGGGATTATAAAACTGCATCTCAGCTTATTGAATCAGTATTATTGAATGTTCCTATACCTCCAATTTATGTAGCCGAAGAAGATGATGGTAGTTGGAATATCATTGATGGATTGCAAAGATTAACAAGTTTTAAAAATTTCTATGAAGGAAAATTCAAATTAAAAGGGCTAGATTCTCTAAAAGAGTTGAATAAACAAAGTTATGAAAGTTTAAATCCTAATGCAAAAAGCATTTTGGACAATGGCTCACTGCGTATAATTTTAATTACAAAAGAATCTCATCCAGAAATGAAATATGATGTATTTATGAGGCTAAATAGGGGTTCTGTAAAACTGACTGAACAAGAATTAAGGAACTGTCTTTATAGAGGCTCTTTAAATGATTTAATTAAGGATTTACGCTATAATAAAAAATTATTAGAAATTCTAAATTTAACTGAACCTCACAAGCGTATGGATGATGCTGAATTAATTTTAAGGTATTTTGCTTTATCTGAAAATTTTGATAAAGAAGGAATGTCAATATCTGGCTATAAAGGCATCATGAAAACTTTTTTAAATACTTTTATGGATAAAAATAAAAATATGACAGAATATCAAATAAACCAGTTGAGAGAAAAATTTAATGATACAATTGACAAAGTTTATTCTATTTTTGGCAAAAATGCCTTCAAAAGAATTGAAGCGAATGGAGAATTTTATAAGTGGATAAATAAGGCAATATACGATTTTATTATGCTTAGTTTTGAGCAATATCATATAGATGAATTAATAGAGCACAAAGAACAAATTTTAAATGCACTGAAAACTTGTGTAAATGAAAACAAGGATTTTGAAGATTCTATTACTGTTGGTACATCTGAACCAAGGCGCATGAAATATAGGCTAGGAGGTTGGATGACCAAAATGGGTAGTATATTAAATGATAGTAGCTATTAATTTTGAAAGCTTGCATAAATTTCATATTGCACTTCGGGAAGTAATTGTATTAATTCGTCGCTCTAAAAAGGAAGAGGTAAAATGCAGATTAATTGGCAACATATATTTAAAGGCTGCATTAATACTTTTAACTTCTAAATTTGAAGCTTTTTTGGAAAATGTCATTGTTGAGTATACTGCCTTACTTAATGATAATGTAGCAGTGGGGTTTATTCCTGAAATTATTAAAATTCATCATACAAAAGAAGTCCTTGAAAAATTTGAAACTTGTTTTAAAAAAATATACGAAGAAGATAAGAGAAAATTTATTTCTGAAAATATGAGAGATTTGGCTCTTTTATGGAAAAGTGATATTAATGCAAAACCAATTAAAATAAACAACAAATTTAATTTTGGTAAACACGGAGAGAAGGCAATAAATGAACTTTTTCAAAGAATTGGATTTAAAAATATTCTGGATGAAGTTGTTATTGTTAAAAAAGTCCAAACAATTGATGGTATGGAAGATGAAAATATTGATTTTAAAGCCAAAGTTAATGAACTAACATACAAACGAAATACAATTTTGCACAATGACACTTCTATTACTTTTACAAAAGAAGAAATTATTGATTATATAAAGTATCTTAAACAATTTTCGCAAAAATTAATTGATAAATTAACTAAGTCAATAGAAAACATTAGTACTCTTACCTAATGGTAGGCAATTATTTTCTCATAAAATTCCTCCATTTTGTTTGCAACCTGTGTCTCTCTTGATCTAATCATATGCGAATAAGTATTTAATGTCACATTCTTATCAGCATGTCCGAGGCGTCCGCTCACAGTTACAATATCCTCGCCTGATGCAATTAATATGCTTGCGTTTGTATGTCTCAATTGATGAAATGTTATTTTTGGAAGGTTGTGTCTTTTCAAAAAATTAACAAACCATTTATATGGCAGGTTTGAGCTAATAGCTTTGCCGTTTTCGTGTACAAATACATATGGAGTTGAAATCCAAGCGGTTCCCAATTTTAACCTGTTTTTATTTTGTTCATATTTATACACTCTAAGAAGTGAAATAACTATTTTTGATACTGTTACAGTTCTGTTTCCTGCTTCTGTCTTTGTTTTATCTTCAATGGTCCCGTAACCTTGTACGTAGTGTCTTTGTTTGTTGATATTAATAGTTGATTTCTCAAAATCAATATCTTCCCATTTTAGACCCATAAGCTCGCTTTTTCTCATTCCAGTATCTAAGGCTAAGTATATTATTGTTTTAAATATCAATGGTTCAGAGTCTAATTCCTTGAGCATGGCTGCTGTTTGTATATCATCGTAGTAGCATGCTTTTCTTTTATTTTGTTTTTTTGTATCAATTCTTTTTACTGGATTATCATAAATAATATTCCATTTAAGCGCTGTTGACATTATTGAACCAATTAAATTAATATGGGCTTGAATGCTTTTTTCTGATAAAAATTCTTTAATGGCTTGATTAAACATTTTATTTATTTCAAGATTGTATATTTTGCATAATTTTTCTGCTGTTTGATAATTTACATTTTTTCCTTCTTTTAGTTTTTTACAAGTTTTAAATGAAATTTTTGTTGCAATTTCAATTTCTTTTGTTGAAAGCGGGTTTAAAAATTCATTTAACTTGCTCGTAGGTGAATATAATCCGTCTTGTCTAATATTGCTTTCTTTCAAATTTTTATAAAAATCAAGTAAGTGCACAGGCTGTAATTTTCCAATTTTAATATGTCCAATAGCGGGTATTATTCTATTTTTTAATTTGTTTTTATATGATGTTATTGTTGCAGGAGCAAGATTAAGTTCTGCATAATTTTCTAACCATTTTTTAGTAAATTCTTCAAAAGTTATAGATTCACCTTCAAGAAATCTGCCTTCCTTAACTGCTTTTTCAAACATAACCATTTGACGATTAAGCTCTTTTTCTATCTGTTTGGGTGTTAATGTTTCGTCTAGCTTAATCGTTTTTCGTTTGCGTAATTTTTTGCCTTTGGAATTGTAGCCCTGACAAACCGTTAATCTATATGTATATTTTGAAATTTGTTCATAATGTGCCATTTTTTGCCTTTTTTTATTTTTATTATCTTTCTTTTTTATTGTTTTTAGCCTCATTTTCTTAGTTTTGTAATTAGGGAGATGATTTTAACCATTTCCTTTTATACATTTTAAATAGTGTTCGTTAAAGTCTTTGCAGCCACAGTTTAAAATTATCCGTTCAAACATTGGATATTGTTCAAGAATTTCACTCGCAGCAAAATTTCCTGCATCATCATTATCAATAAATAAGTAGAATTTTTTATATTTTGAAAAATCTATGTGTGAAATAATTTTGGGCAATGCACTCACTCCGTTTGATGGGGTAACGATATGGTAGTAATTACTTTGTCCTTTTTCATTAAGATGTTGCCATAGAGCGTAACCGTCTAAATATCCTTCAACTACCACTATTGCTTCAGTTTCTTGTTTATAGGCATTTATCATTGCAAGTCCTGTGGGTGTCCCCTTTTCTCTATGCAAGCCTTGTTTGCTAAAGTCTAATGGTCTGTATTCAAAGCCGATAATATTTCTGTCTTTTTCGCTTGTGTATTCAAAAGTTGGAAAAACCCAAGTGAGCTTATTTTTATCAACTCCAATTTTGAGCCGCTTAACTGTTTCTTGCTCAATGCCTCTGGTGTTTTTTAAATCTTTCAATGAATTATAAAATATTGTTAGTAATTCCTGATTACATCTTTTTAAATAAGTTTTATATTCATTTTGCTTTTCTGGCGTGAATAAATTTTTATAATCAATTTGCAGTGGCGATGTGCAACCAATTGTGGTTTTGCATATTTTCAAATCTTGTAAAATTTTAGAGGTATGAGACTTGTCGGCAAAGCAACTTAAAACATCTTTGACTGAATTGTATTGCAGATTATCCTTGTGGTTATCTTTGCCGTTTTCTTTGCAATATGGGCATTGCCAATAGTATTGATTTCCAACTTTTTTTTCAGGTTGCCCGTATTTAGCTGTTAATAATTCTAGTTTTTGCATTTTTTCCTTTCTTTTGCGGCAAATGCCGCCAATGTCAGTATTAACAAGGGTTTTTGTATGGGTAATGACCGATTTAGCCGTTAATGCAAGATATTTAATCTTAAAGTAAATCCTCTAGCGGGGTTACAAAGTCGCTTAATTTTTGTTTTTTTAGAGGGATTAGTGTAAATTTGCTGCCTGAGTTGTGATTAATTAATATTTCATTTAGCAAATATCCTTTTGAAACTGCAATGCTTTTTACAACTTTCATGTATTCATCAAAACAATTTTTAAATTTTTCCCTCGAAATTCCAAAGTGTTGGCGATAATCTGTAATAAGCTCTGATTTTTTAAAGCTTATACCCTCGTGTTCAAGGAAAAATCTAAAGCCTCTATCATATTTATCTTCATATTTTGGTGCATAGCTTATAAATTTGTAAAAATCTTTGCTAAGTTCCTCGATATTGGAAATAGCCATATTCATATCTTCGGTATTTATAAAATGTTCATTCGGGTGATTAATGCAGGCATAGTTACAAGATAATTTTATAGCCTTAAACTCTCTCGACATAATTTCTTTTTTTATCAAAGAATTTTCTTCTTTATCCATAAGGGCTTTTAGTTCTAACATATAAGGATACAAAACTTTTTCAAAAGCCTCGTTTGTCATTTTGAACTGTGCTCCAAATTTTACCTTTTCAAGCACCATAAATAGTTTATAGCCAAGAATAGCTAAATTTCTAAAATACTGCCTTTGTTCTTCTAAGGCTTTTTTGGGGTCTTGCTGCATTTCGTAAGACTCAATTTTATCTGCAAATGTTATTGAGGAGCGACGACACACACCTGATTCAAGCATACTATTGAAAGTTTGTTTTAAATCGCTACAAAATAAGGTAGGGTCTGAATGAACAAGGAGGTTAACGGGGATGTCTGTTATATCTTCTTTCTTTTTTTCGCCTTTAATGCTCTTAGATGTAATTTTGCCGTCATAACCTGAAAACAATAATTTTAAAAATTGTTCCTGCTCATGTGTTGGATTGTTTAATAATTGACCAAATTCCGAATGTACAATTGTTAAACTTCCAAATCCAGCTTCTTTAAGAGCTTTTGCGTCGCGGTATACTCCTTCTCGCGTGCCGTCAGAAGTTTCTAGCGTTGGTTTATCTATGTCTATTTCCTTTGTGTTTATGTAAGAATTTCTCTGTTTTTCCTGTTCGTTATTTGGGTATTTTTCTTTTGCTTCTTTTTCTATTTTTTGTATTCGGTTACGTAGATATGTTTCAACATCAAAGTTGAATTCTTTTTCAAGATAGCAATAGAAAAATTTTTTTAAATCTTTCAAAACCCTATCTTTGCCTGCTCCAGACGGCATAAAGTTAATAGCGTAATAGTTGGGGTAGGCAGAATCGCAATTATTAGCTTCGATGTATTTTATGCGTTTCATTGTTGTATATTGACTTACCATGGCGTTAATCACATTTTTTATATATGCGGTTGTGACTCCTGGATAACGTTTTTTTATTGTTTGAACTGTCTGTTCGATGAGCTTAGGGGTATTGGTAATTTTGCTTGTGTTGCAATTTATTTCATCATTATAATTGCAATCAATGTCAAATAATTCCGGAAAGAGCTCCTGCATTCTTGCTATGACTGTAGCAGATTCGCTATTGTATTCTGGTGTAGTTTCGCCAAAAATTTCATCAAAACTTGCCGTAATATCAAATTTTTCCACTATACTACCACCTTTCTATTTTGTTTACAGTTTCGTTTTGTTTTGCTGTTTCTGTTTTAACTTCGCCTTTATTTAAGTAATCAATTAAGCTGTCTAAGTTGATTAGACACTTTTTGCCCGCCATTACAAATTTGATTTTATTTTGTTTTACAAGTTGTCTTAAGTGATAGCGCGCTAGCCCAACAATTACTGAAGTTTCTTTTATTGTTTTAAGGACTGGAATTTTCTCTGTGCTCATTTCAATACCTCACTTTAAATTATTACATGTCTAGAATAACTCATAATTTAAAAATTAATAGACCCCAAAATAAGTCATAACAAGGGTTTACGGGAAGAGTATTGACACTTAAAAAGGAAACTATTCAGGGCTAAGGTAGTTTGAAAATGAAAATTTGCATAATTGTCAAGTTTTGTAAAAATTTATTGCTATAAATATTTTCTGTTATTTCAATGATTTATAAATGCGATATAATGTTTCAACATCAACTTTTTCATCGCGAATTGCGTTGATTAATTCTTCTTTTAAGAGTTCTTTTTCTTGTAAGTATCCGAAATTAAACAGTTCGTCAATTTTAATATCAAGAGCGGTCAACAATTTAGCTAGGGTTTCTGCTGAAACAAAGGAGTTACCTCTTTCAATTTTTGACAGTGTTCTTTGCCCTATATTGAGTTTTTCTGTTAGTTGTTCTTGTGTGAACCCTCTTTTTGTTCGTAATTCCTTAATTCGTTGACCTAATAATTTTTTTATTTCCAGATTATTTTCCATTGAACCCTCTTTTGATTAATAATATGTGATTTCACCATTCACATACAGACCACGAAAGTTTGCAAATAGGCTTGCTTTTACTACTGTGATGCGTTAAGATGTATATGCAAGTAATAATATATGCTTGTTTTAAGCCTATAAGTTCTAAACGGAAGAAAGGGAAATTATGGAAGCTCTTAAAGAAGTTTTAATTAAAAATGAATGGTTTACAAAACAAGAGCTAGAAAAGCTATTTACATTAGATATTCAACAATGTATCAGTGAATGTATAAGACCAAAACAAAGCGATATATTTAACGCATTTGAGAGATTAAAACCTCAAGATGTTAAAGTTTTGATTCTCGGACAAGACCCCTACCCTGATGAGACAAAAGCTCATGGACTTGCATTTTCTTATAATAGCGGTGAAATTCCTACAAGGGATTCATTGTCAAATATCTTTCGCAAAATTGAAGATGAAACAGAAATTAAAAACACTTATTCAAATTTGTCAGCTTGGAAAAATCAGGGTGTTTTGTTGCTAAACGCTGCTTTAACCTTTGCGCCTGATAATAAAGACTTTCATATAAATGCTTGGCGTAATTTTACAAATCAAGTAATATCTAAACTTCTTGAAACTAAGATTGAAAACAAACAACCTTTAGTAGTTATGTTGTGGGGTAAAAAAGCAAACGAAATAGAAGTTTTAGCTTATAAAGGAAATAAACAGGAAGTAGATTTTCAAGAAAAATATCCATTTATTAAAATTTTGCGTTCTTCTCATCCGTCAAATAATCATCAGGCTTGTGAAAAAACTATCTGCAATGGCGAGATTTCAGCCTTTAAGGATGACAATTTTAAACCTTTTGAAGAATGTAATAATTTTTTACGGGCAAACAATGTTGATATAATTGATTGGAAGACAGAATAAATTTAAAGGCTCTTTATGGAGCCTTTAAATTTGTGATTTTTTATATTCCGATTTTTCCAGTTTTTCTGTTAAATTTTAATTTGATTAAATTATTTTCAGGTTTTACCTGAATTATTTCAATAATATTTTTTCTATCACCTGAAATATCACAATTATAATAATCTTCACGATAGAGTAATAAGACTGCATCTGAGTATCTTGGAAGATTTTTATCTTGTAAATCCATAATTTTTGGATAATAGTTTGTTGTGTTGTGTGGTTCCTTGCGAGTATTTACCAGTTTAAAAATTATTAAATTATTATACTTTAATATTTCTCTCAATTTTTCAGAACTTAACATATTTTTGCTGTTAATGTGCATATTGATAAATAAATAATCAGGTTTGTATTTCTGTATTATTTGTTTAATGTCTTTTATTCTGCAAAATTCTGTAGATTTAATAACTAAATTCCAATTGTTTAGTTCTTTTGTTGCTTGTGAGAATTTTTCTGTTTGCACCTTTAAACTATCGTTGTCATTTAGGTTTGCAGCAATTTTTAATAACATTTTTACAATTATTTGTCTATTGTAATCTGTTATATATAGGCATTTATGCCCTTCTTTACAAAATAATTCAACTAAATTCAGCGCAAATATTCTTTTGCCCATAGCAGGGCGACCACCTATTGTAATTAATGAACCTTTTATAAAATATTTTAAGATTTTGTTTAATTCTTCTTTGTTCATATTTTTCCTAACTTCTAATAATGTCGTAACCCATATTTTTAGCCTTTTGTCGAGCTTCAGATATGTTGTGTGCTTCTATGGTAATTTCTTCCTGTCTTGCATATTTACTTCCCTTGACTCGCACCAACATCTTGTATTCATTAGTATCTTTATGATGATATTCAGGTGGTTGAGTTCGAGAAATAAAGCTATTGTCAAATTGTGGACTGTTGTAAGTTTGCTGATTATAAGAATAATTATTATTCCAATTGTCGTTGTCATCATAATTATCTTCTTCATAGTAATCATCATTGTCGTTGTAACCGTTTAACCGATTTTTTGCTTCTTCAATAAGACCAAAAATAAAAATGAAAATCACTAAAGCTATTGCTAATTTTTCCATAAATTTGCTCCTTTTTTATTTTTTAAATTACGCAAATTTATAATAAACTGTTTTATAAAAACGTGCTCCCAAATTCTTGACTTCGATTGGTGCAAGCGGGTTTTGGGATTGCAAAATTGTGTAATTTATTAATATTGTTTTCGATTTTAAAAATTTGGCATAGTAAAATAGACCAATATTTATATAAACATTGGCATTGAGCGCAATTATTGCAGGTGGTAATCCTGAAATTTATGTGTTATTTGGGATTGACTGCATTTACCGCAAAAAGTATTGTGTAATCTTTAATTTTGTTTGATTTCAGAAACCCTTTAAAATAAAGAAATTTTTTAAGCAGTCCCCTTTTGGTCCCTTTTATACTTATTTTACCTTATTTTTGTGTTTTGAAAATATGCCAAAAAAGCATTAAAAAAGAGCCTTTGAAAGGCTCTTTTTTATGGTGGAGGTTAGGAGATTCGAACTCCTGACCCTCTGCGTGCAAAGCAGATGCTCTACCAGCTGAGCTAAACCCCCGTGGGTTGTTTGAAACAATTATCATGCTAAATTAAACAAAAAAAATAATCAAGTCTTTTTTTAAAAAAATTCAAGATATGTTAAAATATATTTATGTCAAGGGAAGATTTTTTAGCTATAGAGCCAAAAATTTCGGTTATAATAACTTATTACAATCTTGGAAAATATATTCAAGATTGTGTTAACAGTGTTTTAAATCAGGATTATAAAAATTTTGAGATTATAATTGTAAATGATAATTCGGATGAAAAAAATTTTAAAATTTTGAGAAAAATTGCCGCAAAAAATACTGCAATTATTGATTTAAATACTCATTTAGGGCAGTTCGGTTCTTTTTTGAAAGGTTTAGAGGCTTCAAGCGGAGATTTTGTTTGTTTTTTAAATGCCGATGATATATTACTTCCTTCATATTTTAAAATTTTAACAAAAGCACTTATTGATGAATCTGTGCTTTACGGTTATTCAAACGGTTCAAAAATAAATGAAAAAGATGAGCTTTCGTCTATGAATCCCGCGCACAAACAAATGTATAAGCTGGCGGATAAAATTTTTTATAAAAATATTCAAAATTTATATAACAACAAAGATGATTTTTCGCTGAAAATCAGCACTAATTCCCCAACCCCGTTTAAAAAACATGCCCTTAATATACGCTGCGCGTTATTTAGAAAAGAGGTGCTTGATATTCTTAATTTGTATCCTGATATTAATTTTTGGCAGGAGGATGCCGAAAACATTGTTTTATCAATCTTAAATCTTTTAGGCAAAAGTGTTTTTGTGTCTTTATTTTGTTATTTATTTAGAGAACATAATTCTTATTTTCAAAATAACAGAGATTACATTTTAAAAAATGAAAAATTTTATTCAGATATTGTTCAGATGCTTTTTGATAACCGTGAAAAATTGATTTCAAAGTTAAGTAAGCGGGGATATTTAAAAATTTTATTAAAAATTGCATTAAATTCCAATATAAAAATATGTGCAAAAATTATAAAAACTTTTGCACATATTTAGTAACTTTTAATTAATCCTATGCAATGACGTTGAGTTTTTGTCCTTGGTTTGTTCCCTGCATGGAAATTTGGTTTGATGTTTGAATGTTTTTTGTGCCCGGATTTAAAATCGGTTCGGTTTCTTTTTGGGCAATTTGCGAATTTTGTTTAACTTTAGCGCTATAAGAAGCTCTGGGGGAAGTTAAATCGCTTGACTTAAAGGCTAAATTCAAACTTGTCAAATTCATAAGCATTTCTCCTTACAACACAATTATATAAAACACAAACAAGATTTTTATTGCTTATTACGTTGTAATTATATCATATATTTTTGCAATTTCAAAGTCAGTCTTTGGGATGATTTATTTGATTAATTTTTTGGTTTTAATAAATCTTCTAAATCCGCGGGATCAACAATATCCAAATCTTCCAATCCTTTTGTTTCGCCCGGATTAGCAAAAACTATTTCTAAATCATTGTTTTGTTTATTTGCTTCTTTGGAATTTAGAATATCAAAAACATTTCTGGATTTTTTTTCTGCATCATCGCCCGTAAATAATGAATAACATTTGTATCCGTCATCTTCAATAGCTTTATCTTTAAATCTTCTTGGCATTTCATCGCTTGACAAGATGCGTTCGTTTTTCTGTCCCAGAGTTCCATAATATAATATCGGATTTTTCTTTTGTTCATAATCTAAAAGTGAAGCCCTTATGTAATTTTTACCGTCATGTTCAAAATGGCGCGATTGGGATTTTGTTTCTATTCCGTCTTTAATAAATTTTCTATATTCTTTCATGGTTGTTTTTTTCTTGGTTTTAAGAATTTTGAAAATTTTTGTAACAGGGCTTGAATCTGTAATTGTAATAATTCTTGCTGTTTCTTTAGGGGTTTTTGTTAGTTTATAGGTTTTCTTAACATCGCCTGCTATTGCTTCAATTATCTGTCCGTTTTTATATGTTAGTTTGATTTCTTTATTATTTTTTGTATCAGATATTATTCCGCTGAATAATGTACCGTCAAGATTATATGCAGCGCCTTTATTAAATTTTATATCTTTTAGCGTTTTTGTGATTTCTTCTTTGGAAGGAATTTCTATTGTTTGTTTTTGTAAGGTTTCTTTTAATTCTTCAATTGCTTTTTGTATTTCAAGCATTGAATCTTTTGAAGACGATGCTTCTTTTGAAAAATATGCTTTTAATTTTTCTTCTATGGATTCTAAATTTTGAAATTGAGCGTTTAGTTTTTCCATTGCTTCTTTTTGGTTTGTGCCGTGGATTAAAGCTTGCGCATTTAGTGCTTCTTTAAAATCTTTTAAAACTGAGGCAATAGAATTTTGTAATTCTTCTTGGGTTTTTGATTTATTTTCGTTTAAAAGGTTATTTTGTGCTTTGAAATTATCTTCAAGCATTTTTATAATTTTTGATTTTAAATCGTCAAGATTTTTAAGGGATTCCGTATCGATTCCGTCTTTTTTTGAAGAAAATTCGTTAATTTTTTCGCTAAGTTTATTAAATTCCTTTTTCAAATCCTCAATTTGCTGCAAAATTTTTGAATCAGGAGCCATCGGAGCATCTTTTAGTTCGTTTTTCATTTTTTCAAAAACTTGAGCCATTTCCCCTTTTATCGAACCGAGAAATTGATTTACGTTGCTTGATAATTCGTTGATTGTTTTTGTATTTCTTCTGTTTCCTATTATATTAACAATACCTGCAACTACGGCTGCTCCACAAAAAGCTATTGCTGCTTTTGATAAATTGTTTGGATTTTTTATTGCACAAAAAACATCTTTTTTAGAAGAGGGTTCAGCTGTTGTATTTTGGGGTTTTGATACTGTTGCTTTAGAAGATGCAATATAATTTGCGTTTAAGCTGCTTAATTGAGTTTGCGGAATTGTCATTGTGTGTTCTCCAATTAAAGATTTATATTCATGTAAATCAATGCTCTTGAAAATAAAAATTTACGAAATTCCGCAAAAAAATTTTAAAATGTTACAAATATTTACAAATAACTTGTTAATTTGTTCAACAGCTGGCTTTTTGTGTGGTATCCCGCAAATTGAGCCGCTAATTTTCCTTCTTTAAATAAAATAAAGCTCGGGAACCCGCTGATTCCATATTTTTTAGCAATTTCAGGGTATTTATCGCAATCAAGCTTTCCAATCCAGAAGCCGTTATCAGATAATTCTTTTAAAACATTTTCTTCATTTTGGCAATATTTACACCAGGTTGTATAAAAATCAACGAGCTTCAGACCGTTATTTGTTTCGTTTTCAAAATTATTATCATTTAATTCAACAAACATAAAATTTTTCTCCTTTTTGTGGAATTATAACTTTATATCTTATAATTTTTAATTGGTCTTTGGAAAGATACAAGTATAATTGTTAACAATTATTAAGAAAATTTTTTAAAATCGGCAATTTACGGGGCAAAAAATTTTTATTAATAATATAAGAGGATTTTTTATAAAGAAAGAAGAGTTTATGACAAACTACACAATTCAATCAGGCGACAATTTATGGAATATTGCTAAAAATACTTACGGTGAAAACTTAAAATCAAATGCCGATATTCAAAAAGCGGTTGATGCAATTTCAAAAAATAACAATATCAAAAACCCCGATGTTATATCTATAGGTAGCAATTTAAACTTGCCTGATATAACTTCTATTTTTGAAACGGCTCAATCAGCTCAAACTGAAAGTGCAACAGGAGAATCACAAGAACAAAAAGCATCCGCAGCACAAAATGATGGCTCGTTATTTCAGGAATTAAACGAATGGCAAGGCGAGCATCAAGTTCTTATGGAAAAAGTAATTAATGGCGAAGTATCGTTTGATGACTATGAAGGTATGAAAGAGCTTACGGGAAGTTCTTTTGATTTTATGGATGGAAAAGATTACAACAACGAAGAAGAATACAACAATCAAACTCTTGAACTTGCTCAAGGGGAGCTTATGGCAAAAGATGGCAACAATGACGAGCAAGTAAGCTTTAATGAATATTTTTCACATGAGATGGGTTTGGAAATTGAAAATGTTAAAACGTTAATTAAAAACGGTGAAATTTCAAAAGACGACGCAGTAAGCTATATAAAAGACGCATATATTTTGGCTCAAAAATTGTATAACGTAATAGATCAAAAAATGGGTAACGGCGATAATTATATTGATGCAGAGGAATTTCAAACTTTTTATCAATATCTTGATGAATTTGACAATGAAGGTAAAGACGGTAAGTTTGATATAGATGCTATGTCAGAATATCCTGAATTTCTTGCAAATCAAATAAAAATCAGTCCCGAATCGGAAGAAAATGCACAAAAAATAGCAACTGAACTGTTGGATTTAGAATAATTGCATAAATAAAATATTATTTTTGGCTTTACTTTTTATTAAGTAAAGCCAAAAATTTTGTGTTTTGATTTATGTTCGCGCTATAATTATAATTAGGTTTGTGAGGTAGTTAGAAAGAGAGAAGAAAGTATATGGCTAAAAACACAATTACTGTTGATGGTAATTACGCAGCAGCTCACGTTGCTTATGCACTAAGTGAAGTTTCTGCAATTTATCCCATTACTCCTTCTTCCACAATGGGAGAATGGATTGATGAATGGTCATCACAACACAAAAAGAATATCTGGGGCAAAGAAGTAAGAGTTGCCGAGATGCAATCCGAAGCAGGTGCTGCAGGAGCTGTCCATGGTTCACTTGCGGCAGGTGCCTTGACTTCTACATATACCGCTTCTCAAGGTCTTTTATTAATGATTCCCGTTATGCATAAAATAGCGGGCGAAATGCTGCCATCAGTTATCCATGTTGCAGCCCGTGCGCTTGCTGCTCAATCGTTATCGATTTTTGGCGACCATAGCGACGTTATGGGTTGCAGAAATACAGGCTATGCAATGTTAGCTGCTAATTCCGTTCAAGAAGAAATGGATTTAGCTTTGGTTGCGCATCTTTCAACATACAAAGCAAAAGTTCCTTTCTTGCAATTCTTTGACGGATTCAGAACATCTCATGAAGTTCATAAAATTGAAGAAATTTCATACGATGAAATAAAAAGTTTAGTTGAACCTAAATATATAGAAGAATTCAAACAAAGAGCCCTTCGCCCCGAAAAACCGGTTTGTAAAGTAGGCGCTCAAAATACCGATGTATATTTCCAAGGCAGAGAAACCGTTAATAAATACTATAACCAAGTTCCCGATATTGTTCAGGAATACATGGATAAAGTAGCCAAAATAACAGGCAGACAATATCATCCGTTTGATTATGTCGGTGCTTCGGATGCTACGGATGTTATTGTTGCAATGGGTTCAGGCTGCGAAACAATTGAAGAAACAATCCAATATTTGAATTCAAAAAGAGGCAAAAAATACGGACTTGTAAAAGTAAGATTATACAGACCCTTTGATGTAAAACGCTTCAATGAAGCATTACCCAAAACAACAAAAAGAATAGCCGTTTTAGACAGAACCAAAGAACCTGGTTCAATCGGAGAACCTTTATATCTTGATGTTGTTGCAGCGCTTTATGATAAATCAATTAAAGTTATCGGCGGAAGATACGGTTTATCATCCAAAGAATTTACTCCTTCAATGGTTTTAGCTGTTTATAAGCACTGCGAAAATGAAGGATTCCATAATTTCACCGTAGGTATTGAAGATGATGTTACAAACAAATCTTTAAAAATAGAAGAACACATAGTAACCGAACCTGAAGGCACGACAAACTGTATGTTCTGGGGTTTGGGTTCCGATGGTACCGTTGGAGCCAATAAAAACTCGATAAAAATCATAGGTAAATACACAAATAAAGACGCTCAGGCTTATTTTGCCTATGACTCCAAAAAATCTTTCGGTGTTACGGTTTCACATTTAAGATTCGGCGATGAACACATTAAATCAACTTATTTAATAACGGCTCCCGATTTTGTTTCTTGTTCCGCTCATTCTTATATAGGTAGATATGATATGCTAAAAGGAATAAAAGAAGGGGCAACATTCCTTCTAAATTCACCCTACACAAAAGAAGAAGCCTTTGAACATCTGACACGTGATATGCAAAAAACCATTATAGATAAAAAAGTTAAATTCTATAACGTAGATGCCGAAAAATTAATAAAAGAACAACCGGGACTTCGCGGAAAAGGCGCAAATACAGTCATGATGGTTGCATATTTTAAAGTATCGGGCATTATTCCTTTTGAACAAGCTCTTGAAGGCATGAGAGAAATGACAATCAAGACCTTTAAGAAAAAAGGCGATGACGTTGTTAATATGAATTTAGCATTAATCGATGCTGCAATTAATGCCTGCGAAGAAGTTAAAGTTCCCGCTTCATTGGATGGTGTTTGTGCTATTGACGATGTTAAATTAATAGATGATAACGCATCTGAATTTGCAAAGAAAATAATAGAACCCTCGATGCGCCAAAAAGGAGATGAAATTCCTGTAAGCGCAATGAGCTGTGATGGGGTTATTCCTGTCGGTACGGCATCTTTAGAAAAACGTGCAATTGCTCCTAAAGTTCCTCACTGGAACAGCGAAAATTGCGTTCAATGCGGAGTTTGCGCTTCTGCTTGTCCTCATGCCGCAATTAGAACAAAATTAATTGAAGCAAAAGACATGGAAAATGCTCCAAAATCGTTTAATGCAATTGACGCTAAACCAAATCTAAACGGCGAAAAATTCAAAGTTCAGGTTTATTGCAAAGATTGTACAGGCTGCGGCGTTTGTATTGATCAATGTCCGATGTCAAAAGTTCCCAATAAAGCCGCTCTTACCTGGTCAACAATTGAAAAAGAAGAACTTGATTGCCAGCTAATCAATGAAAAATTCTTTGATGAACTACCCGATAACGTTATGGGTAAAAATACAACTCAAACAATTAAAGGCGCAATGCTTAGAAAACCGTTGTTCGAGTTCTCGGGCGCCTGCGCAGGCTGCGGCGAAACTCCTTATGTAAAACTTGTTTCACAATTATTTGGCGAAAACGCAATAATTGCAAACGCAACAGGCTGCTCTTCAATATACTCGGGCACATTCCCGACTATTCCATATACAACAAATAAAGACGGCAGAGGCCCTGCCTGGGCAAATTCATTGTTTGAAGATAACGCTGAATTTGGCTTCGGCATGAGATTGGCGGTTGATCAAAACAGAGACACATTAAAACTATATGTTGAAAAAGTTTTGGAAAACGAAAAAACTCCATCCGACCTTAAAGAGGCGCTAAATGAAGCAATGAGCCACTTTGACAATTCCAAAACCCCTGAAGCAATTAAAGCACAGGACAATGTCAAAGAAGTTTTGAAAAAATATGAAAATGTCGATTGTCCTGATTTATCCAAAGTACGCGAACTTCAAGACTACTTTGTCGATAAATCAATATGGATTATAGGCGGCGACGGCTGGGCAAACGATATCGGATACGGCGGTATTGACCATGTTCTGGCACAAAATAAAAACGTCAATATTCTTGTATTGGATACCGAAGTATATTCCAATACAGGCGGTCAAGCTTCTAAATCTACTCCGACAGGTGCTGTTGCCAAATTTGCCACAGGCGGTAAAAAGACATACAAGAAAAACATGGGTCTTATGAGCATGTCATACGGATATGTCTATGTTGCTTCAGTTGCACTGGGAGCTGACAGAAATCAAACCCTAAAAGCATTCCATGAAGCACAAAACTACGACGGTCCTTCAATAATTTTTGCATACGCTCCATGTATTGCCCATGGCATCGATATGTCAAAAACACAAACGGAACAAAAAAGAGCCGTTGAAGCAGGATACTATCCTTTATACAGATATAATCCGTCGCTTGAACAGCCCTTCAGCTGGGATGCAAAAGATCCGAAAGGAAGCTATCAGGACTTCATAAGAAGCGAAGGAAGATATAAATCCTTATTAAAAACCAACCCCGACGCCGCAGAAGCCCTATACGCCCAAGCCGAAAAAGACGCCCAAAACCGCATGGCAGTATTCAAAGCCGTCGGCGAACTAATGAAATAAAACCCAATTTCACACATCAAAAAGGCGGCCCGGGCCGCCTTTTTGATTATCTATTAATTTTTTGTAAATAATTGTTAATTTATTGGGGGGAAGTTGTAAAGATTTTTGGGAAAGTTCCGTTTATGGTTTTGTAGGATGATAAAAGAGGTTAAATGATGTTAGAATTATTAAGTCTTGTATTTTTTGGTTTTGTAGTGTATATGTTTTTGGTTATTATTCCGGCTATTGTTGAAAATTTCACGTCGGAAGAGTTTAGAATGTCTTATTTTGCACATCTTGCAAGTAGATATATTAATTCTTACGGAAAATAATTAAAGCAGTTCTTCGAAACCATAGGAGCGCTCGGGCAAGTTTTGGTATCCTTTGTTTGTAACAACAAATTTGTAGATATATTTGCTTGTGTAGTCTCCGCGCACAAAAAGTTGTTTAATGACGTTTTCGCGCTCAACAAGAGGGTGCGAAATTTTTTCTAATGCCGGATTTTCTTCCGTTAGCTGTGTCCAAACGGCAGCTTCAAGCGTCCAGGCGTATGTTTCTTCGTTTAGAGAATTATATTCGTCCTGATGGATTGCTTCATGGGCTAAAATTGCGCTTAGTGCTTCTATTGGGGCATCTTTATGTTTTTCGTTTATATAAATATATAAATCTTTTTTCTTTTTCCAGCCTAAAGCGTCAAAATTTGAGTAAATCGGGTTAATTGTAGCCAGATTTAAAAATTCGATTTTAACAGGGCGGTTTGTTAAATTTTTCCCTAAAATTGCTTCTCTTGAATAGCTGCCTGTTGTATCTTTAAGCATTTCAAGTGCACGTATAACATTAAGGCTTAAGGTTACATCTTTATATTCTTTAATCATTTCAGGCGTAACGTCGATATTTTTGCCTTCGGTTATGGCAAATGCAATCGGTGATGATAGAAATAACAGTAAAAAAATCGCTAATAAACTTTTTTTCATAATTCCTCAGGTACTAATTCTTAATAATATAATTATACGCATACTTTTTTTATAATGACAAATAAGTTTTTGTCATAAACATATTACAAATAAATGATTGTTTTGATTTTTTAAATTTGATATCTTGGTTAATATGGAAGATAAAAACATTAAAATATGTCCTGTTTGCAATGAAAAATATAATAAAGAGCAAAAGCACTGTCCGAAATGTTTGTATAAACCGCCTCTTAATATTATTAAAGCTTTAGGGGTTATTATAGTTGTGATTTTGCCTTTTGTATTTTTAGAAATTCAAAATCAAAGTAATTACAGTCTTGAAAAAATAAATGAAACAAAACAATATATTATCCGTCACAAAGAACAAAAACCAGATGATTTTCAAATAAAAATCCCCCTAAGAGAGATGGAAGATTTATCTTATAAAACAAAAGATGAAATTTTAGCTAAGAGAAAAGAGTATGTAGAAAATTCTTTAATTTTTAATTCAATAAAAAACTATAAACCCAACCCTGAAGTTTATAAAATTGAAGACAAGCTTCCCTGGATTAGCGCAAAAGAAATTGCAAAATACGGAATAAATAAAAGTAAAGATATCTCAAAAGGCCCTTCAAGACATTCAATAAGTATCAATAACCCTGAAATATTATTAAGCATAATAACTCCCGATCTGGGCTCTTTAAGAGATGCGAAAAATTTCAGCGAATATGATTATTTTTATCCGAAGGCTGTTTATTGGAGCAAAAAAGAAAATAAAATTTCAATTCATTTTGATATTAAAAATTTTTATACAATAAACCCCGATTTTGTTGAAACTTTTTTACATTTTGATGAAACAAACGCGAGAGATTTAGGATATAATTGGATTTATGCCAAAAATTGCGAAAATATAAGTTTTAAAAACATTAAGAATAATTTTTCCATTGAGCCTTATAATATTAAAGGATTTTATCATAAAGGTTTATCCTGTAAAAAAATTCAAGGCTGCAACAACTATTCGCCTTATCAGGAACAATTAACGGTAAAAATTGAAGATTTACCTGCAAAATTATTGATAAAATTATGGAAAAATAAGCCTGATTCAAAAGATAAAAAAGCAGATATTTTATACGAAATGGTGTTTGAATAAATTTTCGTTATAAAATAATATTATGATTAAATATTTAAGTCCTATTATTTTATTAACAATATCAAACGTCTTTATGACGTTTGCCTGGTATGGGCATCTTAAATACCGTTCAAAAGCGCTATTGTTTGTAATTATTACGTCATGGCTTATTGCTTTTTTTGAATACTGTTTTCAGGTTCCCGCAAACAGAATAGGTTATGAAGTATATAATGCAGCGCAGTTAAAAACAATTCAGGAGGTAATAACTTTAATAATATTCAGCCTGTTTTCAATTTTTTACCTTAAAGAGCAATTTAAATGGAATTATTTAATAGGCTTTATATTTATAATTTTGGCTGTATTTTTTATTTTTAAAAAATAACACACGGGGATTATGGATTCAAAAAAAAGACATTACTTAAGACTTTGTTTAATAGTTATAGCAATATCGTTTTATTTTTTTGCAAACGTTCAAAGAGTTGCAATTCCGGGGGCTGTTTTTGATTTATTGCAGGGAGATTTAAACACAACCGCCCCTAAGATTACTATGCTGGGTGCTGTTTTTTGTTATGTTTATGCACTTACCCAGCTTGTTGTAGGAATTTGTGTTGATAAACTCGGAGGATTCAGGGTTGCGGCAATCGGAATAGTAACATTTTGCACGGGTGCTTTAATGTTTCCCTATAGTGATAATTTTTTCTTTTTATATTTATCAAGAGCACTTTTAGGATTCGGGAGTGCAACTTTTTATTTAAGTTCAATCAGGGAAGTTAAAAAATATGTAAAAGATAAAAATTTTTCTCTTGCGGTATCTTATATGCTTTTTGTCGGTTATAGCGGCGGGATTTTTGCAAATGCGCCGTTGGTTTCTTTAATAAACATAACAGGATGGCAAAAAGCGTTTGCGTATCTTGGATACTTTACTTTATTTATAGGGCTTATTTATTTAATTATACTTTTTATTTTCAAACCTTCGCATTGCGATAAAGAAGTTAAGTTTTCAATTGAACCGTTTAAGGAAATTTTAACCAAAAAAGAAAATATCTATATTTACATTTTCGGCGGAATAAATTACGGGTTGTATTATGTATTACAAAGCGTTATAGGGAAAAAATTCCTGCAGGACTTTTGTTATTACGGAGTGAATAAATCAGCCCTTATTTTATCTTTAATGGCGGTTGTTTCGGCTTTTGCAGGTGTTTTAACCGCCTGTATTTCAAGAGCAATCGGAAACAAAAGGGCGATTATTTTTAAAATTGTCGGTATTTTTTCAAGTTTATCCACTCTTTCAATTTGTATTCTTCTATTTTTAGATATCCACACAAAAATAATAGCGCTTATTTTCCTTTTAACGGCATATATAGGAAGCATTTCTCCTCTTTTAATTTATACTCTTCATCTTTTAAACAGATATGAAATTTCGGCAAGCGCTGTTGCAATTCAGAGTTTTAACTTTTTTATGATAGTAGGTATTTTAGGAGAAATATCGGGTGTATTGATGCATATTTTTGAACCCGTTAATAAAAACGGGGTTTTAATTTATCCTAACGAATCATACATTTTGGTTTTCGGTTTATTTTTCTTATTAAGCCTTGTTGCTCTTGTTTATTCTTTTAAAATAAAAGATGAGATTAATTAAAATTTTCTTTTAAATAATTTTTACACCCTTCAACAATTGCGCGGGCTATAATTTTTTGAAATTTTTTATCTTTAAGTTTTTGCGCTTCATCCTGTTTAATTAAATAACCGCACTCAATTAAAACGCTTGGTTGAAAAGTCGTCCTAGTCAGAACAAAAGAAGCGTAATTAACATTGTCGTTTCTGAAATTCGTTGCTTTTACAAGACTGTCTAAAATATTTTCAGCTAAAGGTTTTGATTGGTTGTGGTAGTAATATGTACCGACACCGTGCTTTTTTTCGACATCTTTTTTATTAGCCAGACTGTTTTGATGAATGCTTAATAAAATATCGCTGTTTTTTTCTTTAGCAAAAGCGCATCTTGAATATAAATCCGTTGTTTTATCTTTTTTTCTTGTCATATAGACCTTTGCGCCGCTTTTTTTAAGTTCTTTTTTTAATTTTTTAGCTATCTGAAGGTTAATTGTTTTCTCTTCAAGACCAAAAGCACACGCACCGACTTCATCCCCGCCATGACCGGGGTCAAGCGTAAAAATAAGATTTTTCAAAGGTTTTTTGGGGTTGATTTTTGGAGGTTTTTTTATTGTTAAAATGTACCCTTCCTCATAAGGGCTTATTCCGTAGCCGAAAAGCGGCTTATTTGATGAATAGTTAATTTTAAATTCGTTTTCTATTTTATCGCTTAGTTTAAAATTAGAATCTTTATTTTTAAAATTGACGCAATCAGGATCATAATGAACATCATACAGCGTAAAATCAAGATTATTGCCGTTTTGTTTAAATTCAAAAGCGCTTCTTGAATTTGTATTGATTTTAAAAATGTATCTGTCTTTTTTTGATTTATGAGTTATTTTTTCAATATCTTCAAATCTTTTTTCAGGGATTATTGCCTGAACTTCAACATATTTTTTGTTAACCCAGGCATATTTATCATCATCAAGTTCAACTCTGTAATAATCTTTATTTTGTTTATCCGCAAAAAGAATGCTGTTTTTATATAACTCCGTTATTCTTAATGCGTTTTCACTATCTTTGTTTCTTATCGGTACATCATCTCTTAAAGTCTCTAAAACCGCATATTTTGCAATTCCGACATCCTTTAATTCTTCAATAGCTAAAGCGTTTTGTGCTATTAATAATAAAGCCGTTAAAATAAAAAATACTTTTTTCATAATGAAATTATTATATAACAAAATAAATATTGTTAAGAATCTGTAAAATATTGAAAATTAAATATTTGTAAATTTTTTTGTTCCTGTTAAAATAAGTATACAAATATAAAATTAATCAGAATGTCCCAAAATAAGGACATTCTATTAATAAGAAGATATATCTCAGATAAAAGCCCAAGAAAGGTAGAAAAAATGGGAATAAAAGGTAAAAACGACAAAATGGTTGTCCTTGCTTGTGAAGATTGCAAAGAAAGAAATTACACCACAACAAAAAATAAAAAAACCAACAAAGAAAGAATGGAACTTAAAAAATATTGCCCGACTTGCAAACACCACACTGTTCACAAGGAAACAAAATAGTCAGATTGTACGCTAAATTGCGTCCTTAGTTCAGTTGGTAGAACGTCGGTCTCCAAAACCGGATGTCGAGGGTTCGAGTCCTTCAGGGCGCGGTTTAAAAATAACCAAGAAAGTAAAAAATGTCTCAAGAAAAAGAAAACAAAAATAATTTCAAACAGGAAATGCTTACGTACTTTAAAGGCGTTAAGGCTGAATGGTCAAAAGTTTCCTGGCCCACAAAACAGCAAACAATTGTTGAAACAGGCATTGTTCTTGTTGTTGTAATATTTTTTACATTAGTTGTCTATTTTATGGATATAATTTTTAAAGCTCTTTTGGATCTAATTAAGTAAAGGTTGTAAAATGTCAGAAAAAGAAAACGAAAATTTAAACGAAGAAGCTTCATCTACTGAGCAAAATCCTGATGAAAGCATTTATATCAGCAAAGAAGCTACTCATAACGTTGAAAAAGCGCCCAAGAAAAGATGGTATGTTGTTCATACTTACTCGGGATACGAAAACAAGGTAAAAGTTAACCTTGAAAAACGTGTTGAGTATATGAACATGGGTGAAAAAATATTCAGAATCGAAGTTCCCCAAAAAACAATCACTCAAGTACGCTCGGGTAAAAAAACAAAAAAAGAAGAAAAAATCTTCCCCGGTTATGTGCTTGTTGAAATGATTATGGACGATGATTCCTGGTATGTCGTAAGACACACGGCAGGGGTTACAAAATTTGTAGGAACAGCTAAAAAACCGATTCCTGCAAAAGATTCCGAAATCAAAAAGATTATACACAGAGGACAACAAACAACGGCAAAAATCGAACTTGACGTTAAAGTCGGCGATAAGGTTCGCATTGTTTCAGGACCTTTTGCGGAATTTATCGGAGATATAACCGAAGTATATCCCGATAAATCTAAATTAAGAGCTATGGTTTCAATATTCGGACGCGAAACGCCCGTCGAATTGGAATATAAACAAATTCAAAAAGTATAATGTGCTGGTGGAAGGGTTGAATAAACCCGCAATTACCACGAAAGGAGAAAAAAATGGCACCAAAATCAAACAAAAAAATTACCGGCAAAATCAAACTTCAAATAGAAGCCGGAAAAGCAAATCCATCGCCTCCGGTTGGTCCTGCATTGGGTCAAAAAGGCGTAAATATCATGGATTTTTGCAAGCAGTTCAATGAAAGAACAGCTTCTCAAGCAGGTTATATTATTCCTGTTGTTATTGATGTATATGAAGACAGAAGCTTTGATTTCGTTGTTAAATCACCTCCGGCTGCAGTTTTAATTAAAAAAGAATTAAATCTGCCCAAAGGTTCATCCGTTCCAAACAAAACAAAAGTTGCACAAATTACCCAGGAACAGCTTGAAAAAATTGCAAAAATTAAAATGAATGACCTTAACGCAACAACTCTTGAAGCTGCCGTTGAAATGATTAAAGGTACTGCAAGAGCTATGGGCGTTACCGTTGCACAATAGTTATGATGGGAGGTAATTAATTTTACCGCTAAACACCACAAAAGGAGAAAAAATGGCTAAATTAACCAAAAGACAAAAGAAAATAAACGAAATGATGGAAGGTTTCACTCAACCATCAAGCGCTCTTGAAGCAATTAAAAAACTTCAGGAAGTTGCAAGCGCTACATCAAAATTTGACGAAACCCTTGAATGCCATATGCGTTTAGGGATTGATGTAAAACATGCAGACCAACAAATCAGATCCACAACCGTTTTACCGGCAGGTCTTGGTAAAGACGTAAGAGTTTGCGTTATCGCAAAAGCTGACTTAGTTCCCGCAGCAAAAGAAGCAGGCGCTAACGAAGCAGGAAGCGAAGAAATTATTGATAAAATTTCAAACGGCTGGTTTGAATTTGATACATTAATTGCAACACCTGATATGATGCCTAAATTAGGTAAATTAGGTAAAGTTTTAGGCCCTAAAGGTTTAATGCCCAACCCTAAAACAGGAACCGTTACGGTTGATGTAGCAAAAGCAGTTAAAGATGCTAAAGCAGGTAAAGTTGAATTTCGTGCGGATAAGCAAGGCATGATTCACGTACCCCTTGGCAAAATGAAATTTTCTACGGAAGATTTAATGAAAAACTTCGCAACTTTAGCTGACGCCGTACTTAAAGCAAAACCCTCAGCTGCAAAAGGTACATATTTAAAATCAATCTACCTTGCAACTACCATGGGCCCCGGCATCAAGCTTGACGCTAAAGCTACACCTGCCGAAGTTAAAGAGTATGTCGGTTAAAATTATAAAAACCATAAAAGAAAGCATGGCTTATCGCAAAACAAAAGCCATGCTTTCTTTGTATTTTCACTATATTCACAAAAAATTTATGTGGGGAATTTTTAAAAAAATTGATGAAAAGTTTTTCAAATTCCTTTTTGTCGGATTTATAAACACTCTTGTCAGTTATCTTTTATACGCTTTTTTTGTGTGTATCGGTTTGTGTGCAAATTTGGCTTTATTTTTCCAGTATGTCTTGGGTGTTTTATGGAATTTTAAAACAACGGGAGGCATTGTTTTTAAAAACCGTAACAACAGATTAATTTTTAAATTTGTTGCAAGCTATATATTTACTTTTGGTTTAAACAGTTTAATTTTAAATATTCTTGTAAATAAAATAATGCTGAATGAATATCTCTCTCAGGCAATTCTTGTTTTACCCGTTGCTTTTATTTCTTTTTTAATATTGAAATTTTTTGTTTTTAAGTAATTTTTTTTGATAGAATAATTGTATGGAAGATAAAAATAAAAAGATTGAATTTGACCCCGGCTTTGCCCCTCTTGTTATTGAATCTTTAGGACAGGTCGGATATATGTATTATATGTTTAATTCAATTCCCGATAAAAAACTTAAAAGGCTGAATTTTAGAGTTATTGCATCAAAACTTGAAAAACATCTTGAATTAAACATTGCTTTTTATATGGGGTGTTTGCTGTGGGCAAGCTATATTTCCGAATTTGAAAACTACGAAATAGAAGGAAATAAGCTTCTTGGAGATAACTCCAGCGAAAAAGAATACACGGGCGAACTTGACTTTTTGATTGATTTTATTGAAAACCAGTTCCCGCGCGATACTAAATACTATATAAACAGACTATATGAGCCTGATAAAAGATATATCCCGATTCTAAAAGCGTACAGGGAATTTCTTGTTATAAACAAAGGTTTTTGCAATTGCTCGAATACATCGGATGTTAAAATCCCGTCTTGTTTAAAAAGGCTTGAAAATAAACAGCTTGAAAATATAAAAAATGCGATATTCAATGCAATTCAAGAAAAAAATCTTGTAAAACTTCTTGATTATTTTGAATTAATTTTTTAAATTAATTTTAAAAGTTCCTGCTCAATACGCGCTATTTCTTCCATGTTTGTTGTTTTGAGTGCATTTTTTAATCTTTTTTTCTTTATTAATTTTATAACGCATTCCTGATTTTTACAAACATAAGCGCTTCTTCCAAGCTCGTTTGATTTTGGATTTATTTTGAGTGTATTATCCTGTAATTTTGTAATTTTAATTAAGTTATCACGCTCAAGAATTTTTCCGCATGACTGGCATTTTCTTTTAATAACTTTCATTATTTACCCGCTTTAATATGTGCAGTTTTGCTGTTTATATTTATTTCTTTTCCCGAGAGTGCTTCTTGCACTTCAAGAATATAATTATCTACTTTTTTTTCATCAAAATAATCCAAAAACCTGTCTTTCATGGTTCTCTGTCCGGGGGCAGGAGGAATATTAAACCAGGTTTTAACCGCTTCTTTTTGAGGAGTATAAGTTGATGAAACTATTTTTATATCAAGATTAATTTCGCTAAAACCCGCATTTTCCATGTTTTCTTTTAAAGAATCCGAGTTAAAATTAACCAAAGGATCATCTTTTGCTTCCATGAACTCATCTTCGGCTTTTTTAAAATCGTTATAATCGCTTATCTCATCTTGATTTGTTAATTCGCTGTATCTTGTATTTTGAGATATTATTGGTTCAAACGCGCAATAATATCCTCCCTTTTTTAAAACCCTATATAGCTCGCAAAATGCCTTTTGTTTATCCAAAACATGAACCAAAACAGAGCGCGTTAAAGCTCTATCTAAATAGTTATCCTTGAGTTTGATATCCGTAATGTCGGATTGCAAAAAATAGGCGTTATTTAAAGTATTGGAAGAATTGAGTATTTTTTTACATTCATCAAGACAGTCTTTAAATTTATCCGAAAAAATAAGTTCAACCCTATTTTGAAACCTTTCTAAAACTCCGAAAGCAAGCAATCCTGAACCGCAGCCGAAATCGGCAATTTTTTGATTTTCTTTTAAATCCGCTAAATTTAATATTTCGTCTCTAACGGAAATTAACCATGCCATAGTCTGCTTTAATTGTTCTTCATCCATGTATGCAAATCTTGTTGATTTTAGCCAAGAAGTCCAGTTTTTGCATATTTCGCTCATTATTCCTCCAAACGTAGTATTTAAATAAAATCGGGTGTGTTTTTTTGCTTTTTTAACGTTTATAATTTATTATAGTTTTAGAAAGTTGGTGTTTTTATATGTCTGAAAATTTAAACATTAATTTAGAAAAACATATAAAATATCTTAACATGATGTTTGATGTAAGCACAATTGCAAATCAAACAGACGACGTATACAGCCTTATTAACGAACTTGCAAAATACTGCGAAAAAGTAACAAAAACAAACCACATTACTTTCTATCTTCTTGAAAATCAATTTTATAAATGTATTTATACCAACGAAAAAACAAGAGACAATGAGTTTTTCGAATCCGAAGAAGGAAAATCGGGTTTTTGGGATGCTGCAAACAATTCCAGAATTGTTAAAATGAAAGACGATAAAGGAATTCATTTATATAAATCATTTTTAGAATATAACAACATCGCCTTTCTTGATCCTACTTATGTCAGAGTATTTTTCAGCAAAGAAATCCCAATCTGTTATTGCTTTATTAAAGAAAATCCCGATAATCCGATTGATGAAGCAACAATTGAAAATCTTAACTCTGCTTTCAGCTACATTGAACCCATAATAGGAAAATACCACAGGCAAATTAAGAAAAATGAAGAAATCGCACAATTACAAAAATCGCTTCACAACATTTCAATTCTTTATAACATTTCGCAGGCGGTTAATTTTATTGACGATTTAAAAAGGCTTTTGCAGGTAATTATTCAAAAAGCACTGATTACGCTTGATGCCGAAAAAGGCTCTTTAATGCTTTATGATTACACCCTTAATGCCCTGCAGGTTAGAATTGTAAGCGGCCTGAAAGACAAAAAACTTGAAGAAGCAATAAATAACGGCGCGGTTCAATGCGCCAAAATAGGAATCGGCGAAGGTATTGCAGGAACCGTATTTTTAGAGCGTAAGCCGATAATTACAAATCTTGGCTCGGCAGACCCCCGCTATATTGTAAAAGAATTTATGACTAATGTTAAATCTCTTCTTTGCGTTCCTTTAATTGCAAAGGGCGAAGTCATAGGGGTAATTAACATTACAAACAAAAAACACGATAAATTATTCAATCAAAAAGACCTCGAATTCATAACATCGCTTGCAAACCAGGCGGCAATTGCTATTGATAATGCAAAATTATATGAACTTGCAACAAAAGACGGTATGACAAAACTCTATATTTACCGCCACTTCTGTACATTGCTTGAAAACGAAATAAGAAGATGCGAAAGATATAAAAGAAATATTTCTCTTTTGATGCTTGATATAGACAACTTTAAACACGTTAACGATACCTACGGGCACCTTATGGGCGATAATATCTTAAGAAGAATTTCAAACATTCTTCAGCAAACCGTTAGAAATATAGACATCCCCGCGCGCTATGGCGGAGAAGAATTTGTTGTTATTTTACCTGAAACAAATAAAGATGATGCCTGCATTATCGCGGAAAGAATAAGAAAAAGCATTTCTCAAATTGTTGTTGTAGTAAACGATAAAATAAGCATCTCTCCTACTGTTTCAATAGGTATAGCCCAGTATACAACAGATGGAAAAGACCCGAAAGAACTTATTAATGCAGCCGATACCGCTCTTTATCATTCCAAACACAACGGCAAAAACTGTGTTTCAATATACGAAAAAGACGGATGCAAAAAATACGAACCCATGGATATAGGTAATATTTAAATCTTTATTTTAACTATAACCTTTTTAATTTCTTTATTTTCATCTACATTTAACACAGGCGCATGTACATCATCAGGATAAAATATTACAAATTCTCCTTTTGATAAATTAATATAGTTAAATTTATCCCCCGATAAAAATTCAATATCGTTTTTATCGTCGTATTCAACACTTGTTTTAAAATTTTTCAACAAACCATACCCCATACACTCCTGACCTTTAATCAGGTATTGAATGTCAATATATTTCCTGTGTGCTTCCCATTTTTTATCTTCTTTATTTTTGGTTGTGAGAATTTGTACGTTTGCAAATATCTCATCGTTTTCAATCTCGTATCTATTCGGTTTTAAATTTTCTAAATCCGTATTTAATAAAAAATCAAACCCCTTTTTTATTCTTTCTCCTAAAATAAAATATTTAGAAGCGTTTTCAATACTGTCAAATATCATATTTTTCTCCTTTAAAATTACGCTCCAGAATCATTACTTCAAGGGTAAAATCTTTGATATATTTTAATTTGCAAAATAAAAATCCGTATTTCCCGTCAAAAATCGCACCTTTTATAAAATAATTTTTTAAAAATTTTAAAACAGGCCCTAAAACAATCGAAGCTCTTGTTTTAGGGGAATTTTTTATTAAATTTTTATTTTGTTCAATAATTTCTTCAATATTTCTTGAAATATTGTTATCAATAAAATTCAATATGTATTCGTTTTTTTTCTTTAAATTTTTGTTTATACAATGAATTTTTGTTTTTTGTTTCAATTTTGTTGAAAAATCGTATTCAAGAGTACAAAAATCCTTCAAAAAAAGCCTTAAATTTCTTTTTTCTTTTAAAAATTTTATTTCTTTATTTAAATAAAAACTTTTTTTGCCTATCGAAACGACATTTTTATTTTTCTTTGGGTTTTCTATATAATTTGCAATTTGATTTAATAAATTTAAAGGCACAATTTCATTTTGGTTTAATACAAGAACCCAATCATTTTGCGCATTTGAAATAATAAAATCAAGATCCGAAAAATCGTTTTTATCGCGATAGATTATTTTAGCTTTATATTCTTTTGCAATTTCAACACTGTCATCGGATGAATTATAATCAATTAAAATAATTTCATTTAAATCTTTAATTGATTCAAGCGTTTCATACAAATATTTATCCGAATTTTGAGATTTTACTATTGCGCTTATTTTAATATCCGTTTTTTTATTTACCATAGTTAATACCTTTTAATTATAATATCACACTAAACATTGAATTAATTAACTTTTTTTAAAAAAATTATGTATAATAAAGAAAAAAGGAGGGAAGATGTTATTAGATTTAATTGAAGAAAGAAAAAGTATAAGACAGTATCTTGATAAAGAAATTCCAAACGAAGATTTAAATAAAATCCTAAAAGCAGGATACCTGGCCCCTTCCTGGATGAACAGCCAACCGTGGAAATTTATTGTTGTTAAAAATAATGAAACCAAAGATTTATTATCGCAATTATCAGGCTATCAACCTCATGTTAAAAATGCCCCCGTTGTTATTGTTTTTATTGCGGATAAAAACGGCTGGTCAAAAGAAGAATTTTCAAAAGTTTTATCAAATAACGGATTAGCGGAAAGTGCAATAGAAAAAATCTTAACAAAACCAATGTTATATCCTTCGCTTTTAGGAGATGATAAAGTGCTTTTGCGCTCGGTTGAACAGGTTACTTATGCTGTTTCTTATATGATGCTTGAAGCAAAAGAGCTTGGAATTGATTCCTGCGTAATTGGCGCCATATCTAACGAAGCAACGGTAATTAAAGAAGAAATATTTAACAAAGTAAATGAAGTTCTTAATTTATCCAAAGACGATGTATTAATCACCATGTTAACGCTTGGATACGCCAAAGAAAAAGAAAAAACAAACAAAATAAGAAAAGATTACAATAAAATTATTTACTTTGAAAAATTAAATTAAAACAAAAGGCTAATTAAATATTAGCCTTTTTAAATATAAAATTCCCAATTAAAACATATATTTGAATTATTGCTTTTAATTATAATTACAAATAAAATTATAATATATTAAGATAGGTGTTAATATGTTTCACAACAAAGTTTTAACAATGATTTTAGCAGGCGGCCAGGGAAAAAGACTTCTTCCCTTAACAAAAGACAGAGCAAAACCTGCGGTTCCTTTCGGAGGAAGATATAGAATCATTGATTTTGTTTTGAATAATTTTGTAAACTCGGGTTTTTACAAAATAAAAGTATTAACCCAGTATAAATCAGACTCATTAAATAAACATATCTCAAGAGGCTGGGATTTATCGTCTTCAATTGATCAATACGTTGATTTGGTTCCTGCACAAATGAGAACGGATGGAAGCTGGTATAGAGGAACAGCTGATGCCATCTATCAAAACATTAATCAAATAACGGATGAAGATTATTCTTATGTTTGCGTTTTTGGCGGTGATCATATTTATAAAATGGATGTGCGCCAGATGCTTGATTATCATATCAAAAAACAGGCGGATTTAACAATTTCCGCCATTGCAATACCTATCGAATTAGCGGGAGAATACGGGATTATTGAGGTTGATGATGACTGGAGATTAACGGGTTTTATCGAAAAACCGCGCACAACTCCGCGCCATATACCAAACGACCCCACTAAATGTCTTGCTTCAATGGGTAATTATATTTTTAATTCCAATAAACTCGTTGAAGAATTAAAAAAAGATGCTCTTGATATAAATTCCTCGCACGATTTTGGCAAAAATATAATCCCTAATATGCTAAATAACGGCTCAAAGGTTTATATTTACAATTTTTGCGACAACGAATTCCCGGGTATTACCGATGCTGAGCGCGGGTATTGGAAAGATGTAGGTAATGTTGACAGTTATTGGCAGGCTAATATGGATCTGCTTGCATATTCCCCCGAGCTTAATTTATATTCCGCTCAATGGCCCTTAAGGACATATAATTACAACATGCCTCCGGCTAAATTTATCTGGGATGAAGAAGAACGCGTCGGGGTTGCTAAAAATTCTTTGGTATCTGAAGGCTGCATAATCTCAGGCGGCGTTATTTCAGGATGTGTTTTATCTCCAAAAGTAAGAATCAACAGCTATTCAAGCGTTTGCGATTCGATTTTGATGGAAAATGTTACAATAGGACGCCACAGCCAGATTAACCGTGCAATCATCGATAAAAATGTCGAAATCCCGCCATATACGGAAATCGGTTTCAACAAAGAAGAAGATTTAAAAAGAGGATTTTTCGTTTCACAAGGCGGCATCACAGTAGTACCCAAAGGCGCTATTGTTGATTAATTAACGTTTTAAATTATCAAATACTTCCTGAATCGCAGCAAGCTCGATTCTTGTTTGATAAGAATTAGTGGAGGATTCTGTGAGCGCTTCGATTAAATCGGTTAATTTATATGTAAATTCAGCACTTCCGTCTCCTCCGCTTTTATGAGAAATCTCATGGAGCCAGGTTGCTAACAAATTAAAAAATGAAGCTTCATCAAAATATGTTTTATCAACCCAGTGTCCCATGTATTGGAGTCTGAAATTTTCATTACTTATATCCGTTATTGCTTCGCCTAAGGTATTATTTGCAATTTCATTAAATCTGTCAAATATATATCTTGGCTTGCGCACATCCTTGGGTGCAATTATGTCAAGATTTTGAATTTGAGTTGCATATTTTTTCAAAAGTTCGTCATTATTGCCATATTTCAATACATGTAATATTGCCTTTGCAAGACATCTGCCTTTTGCAATATCTTTGTTTGTTAGTTTTAAAACTTCATCTTCGAGGAATAATTTTAAGTCCCTGTTAAATTCGTCAAGTGCTACTTCTTGAAAGTTTATATACTTTTTGACAAAATCACTGTCTTTATATTCTTTATCTAATGCCCTGACAAAAGAAAAAACATCGGCCGGCATATCTGCGCGAAGTGCATCTTTACAGTCCCTGAAAAGGTCTTTTAATTTATTTGGCAGTGTAGCTTCTATTGATTTTTGTATAACATCAGTTGCTTCTTCCAATAGTTTTAATTTTTTAATTTCGTATTCATCGGGATTAAGTGCTTTATGAACGGATGATTTTTTCATTACATCTTTTGCAGTATCCATACCGACTTCATCCAGTTTTAATTTTGAAGTTATAAGTTTATAGCCCATACTCTTTACAAACTGACAAATCGTTTCATCGCATCCGTATTCATCTATTTTACATAGTTTTATATCTTTAAAATCTATTCCTATATGCCTTTTTTCCGCTACATCACATAAAGCGTTTATAAATTCTTTAATAGCCGTATTATCATCATACTGAATTTTCTCCCAGTGCGCTTTTGTGCTTGAAATTGCCTTGATTAAATCTTCATTCGATAAATCCGAAGCAAAATATTTAACCAAATTATAAACATCGCTGTTTGATATAAAATTTCTGTCTCTGCCTGTTGAAAAATTGTTTCCCGTGATTTCTCTATATTTTTCCAAGTCAGGCTTTCTCTTGAAGATTAAATTTAAACCTTCAACCCCGCCTTCCCATTGTCCTTCTTTATTGTATTCAAATCTTTGGGTTAAATATAAATTACCTTTTTGACCCGGATTTAAAATTTTAAAACCAAAATCCTTGTTATCAAAAGATAAATTTTGAAAATCCGTATTTTTTGAATGTTTAAAATAATCAATAGATTTAATTAAAGATTCTACAAGTCCTTTATCTGATGTTTCAAATTCAATATAATTACCATTGATAGGTTTTTTTAATCTTTCCAATTTTCTTACAATAGATTCCTTTTGCGGCATAAAATCTATTTGCCAATCCGCACATGAAAATTTAACATTTGAAGTTTTTTGTCTGCCAAGCAAATTTGCCACAAAAATTCTTGAGCCTTCACCAAAACCTCCTGCGTTATAAGGACTTTCTTTTATCTTGCTTCCAGAACCCAATTCAAGCAATGAATCAAGCCCGTACAGTCCGTTTCCGGAAACTTTTACTTTATAATTTTGTCCCGTTTTTTTAATTGAAATCCCGACGCCATCCAGGTTGTGTCCGTTAGCATCAAAGAAATTCTGCAATATATCTCTTGAAATTTTTTCATCGGACCACATTGTTCTTGTACCATATTCAAGCTTCATGCCTGCAGGCTGCATCTCACCTATTTTAAATATTTGCAAGTCCTCATTTTTAATACATGCTTTTTGAATTTCTTCTTGCGTATTTGCATTTGAGTTAAGAGGTAATTCTAAATTAAAAGTTTTTCTGAATTTTTCAAGCAAGCTTTGCGCATAATTGCTTGCTTGCATATCACCTTGGGACTCTTCAAAGCCAACAAAAGGCAATTTTTTTACAAAATATTTTTGATACAATTCTATATCAGCAGGAGGATCCAAAGGATCATAGTCCAATTTAGGATTTTTTATTAATTCCTCATAATGTGCTATTCTTTCACTTTTTAATGCTTCAAAACTTTTACCGTCGTATGCAAAATCGCTTATTCTGGTTTTTAGTTTTTCAATTCCTTCTTCCAGTTCTTGTATGGCTTTTTGATCTTCAATGATTTTAGCCTGCGTATCTTGAAGTCTTTGAGTTGTATCCATCAATTGGTTTGTTGTATTCTGCATTGTTTTTTGCAGCGCATCAAAATCTTTTACTCTTCTCCCGTTTACAATTAAACCTATTGCACAGGCAAGAGCAAGAGTTGTCGATAAAGCAGCTATTATTTTATATTTTGAATTTGAACCAAAACTTATATTGCTTTTAGCAGGGGCTTGATAAGTATTTAATTCTATAGCAGAAGAATTTGTATTTTTTTCAAATTTATCCACAGCAGGCGTTTTGGTTTGTGCTTGCGTTTGTTTGTTGTTTTGATTATAAATTTTTTTCAATACTTCTAAGTTTGCCTGACTTAATCCAATTTCACTGCTCATACAATCTAACCTTTTATGCTATAAATATTTAAAAACGCACCTATAAAAATATTTACCTTTTTAGATAAAAATATTAAATTTTATTAAAAAAAATAAAAAATTTAAACAAGGTTTATAGTATAATTTTTCTATGAAAGAAAAACTAATCGCCGTTGTTGGGCGTCCCAATGTCGGAAAATCCACTTTAGTTAACAGAATAGCAGGAAAAAGGCTTTCTATTGTTGATGATATGCCTAATATCACGCGCGATAGGGTTTATATTGATGCTGTTTGGCAGGATAAAAAATTTATTTTAATTGATACGGGCGGTATTGTTGAAAATAACGAAGATGAATTTGTAAAAAATATCAACTCACAAGTTGATATAGCGCTTGATGAAGCGGATTTAATTTTATTTATCGTTGATGCTAAATCGGGTTTAAATCCTTACGATTACGATATTGCAAACAAATTAAGAAAAATAAAAAAAGAAGTTTTGCTTGTTGTAAATAAGGTTGATTCAATCCATCAAAAAGATTTAGCAAACGAGTTCTGGGCTTTAGGGTTTGATGATATGCATCTTTTATCAGCACTCCACGGCGATGGCGGAGTCGGAGATTTGCTTGATATTATAACAAAAGATATCAAGCCTTCAAACACAAAAGAAACCGAAGAAGATGAAAATTCACCCATAAAAATTGCAATTGTAGGTAAACCAAACGCAGGCAAAAGCTCTATTTTAAATAATCTTTTAAAAAAACAAAGAGCAATAGTAAGCGATGTATCAGGGACAACTAGGGATGCCATTGATGAAGAAGTAATCTTTGAGGATAAAATTTACCGTCTTGTTGATACGGCAGGGATTCGCAAAAAATCAAAAGTAGACTATGGCGTTGAAATGTTTGCGGTCGACAGGGCAATCAGAGCAGTGAGAGAGTGTGATGTTGCGCTTTTAGTCATAGACAGCAGCGAAGGGCTTTCAGACCAGGATAAAAAAATAGCGTCAATCGCCCAGGAAGCAGGCTGTGGTTTAATTTTAGCTTTTAATAAATGGGATTTAATTAAAAACGTTCAAACCCATAAATTTGAAGAAGAAATTGAAAAAGACGCGCCCTTTTTAAACTTTGCCCAAAAGATATTCATAAGCGCAAAAACAGGTCAAAGACTGGATTCCATATTCAAGACGGCAGAAATGATTCAACTTGAGCGCTCGAAAAGAATTTCAACAGGGCTTTTAAACAAGGTAATTAATGAAGCCTATGCGCTCAACCCACCAAGCTCCATAAAAGGCAAAATGCTAAGAATATACTATTCAACGCAAGCCAAAACAAAACCGCCGACATTTGTAATTTTTATAAATAACAAAGATTTAATTCAAGATCATTACAAAAGATATCTTTTAAAGAAAATAAGAGAAAATTTCGGCTTTAAAGGCACGCCTGTTGTAGTATCGTACAGACAAAAGGGAGATAAATAATGACAACGTTAATAATCATATTTAAAATATTAATTTGTGCACTTATCGCATACTTAATCGGTTCAATCCCGACAGGCTATTTAATAGTTAAAATAAAAACCGATAAAGATATAAGAACAATAGGCTCAGGTTCCACAGGCGCCACAAACGTTAAAAGAGTTCTCGGCAAAAACTGGTTTTTTATTGTTATGCTCTTGGATGCCTTAAAAGGAGCGATTCCCGTTATTTTAGCCAAAATTTTATGTAACGATGTTTACGGTATTTATGCCGTTGTAAGTGCCGTTTTTGTCATTATCGGACATTCAAAACCAATATTTTTACAATTTAAAGGAGGAAAATCGGTAGCATCCGGTGTCGGCACGCTTTTAGCCCTTAATCCTTTAGTCGGTATATTAATTGCTGTAATCTGGGCAATTATAACGTATTTTTCAAGATATGTATCTTTAGGTTCAATCATTGCAATAGCTCTGGCTCCGATTTTAATGTATTTATTTAAAAACCCGATATGCTACATTATCTACTCAACAATAGCTGCCTTATATATAATCTATCTTCATCGCGAAAACATAAAAAGATTATTAAAAGGGCAGGAAAATAAAGTAAGATAGATTATTCTTCATCTTCTTCTTTTAATCTTGCAAAGCTTATGTTTTTATAAAAATAATTTAAAATTTGTTTTGCACTGAAACCTTTGTTGGCTAAATTATTGGCGCCATGCTGGCTCATACCGACACCGTGTCCGTTTTTTTTGATTCCTTTATCAAAACTGTCAACAGATTGTATATAAGGTAAATCATGCGCCCAAATCTCACCTGCGGGAATTGTTTTTCCGCCTGATGAAGCATGGTAGTAGGCAGGAATTATTTTATTATCATAAGTTAAAACTTCGCCTTTGGTAGACAAAACGGCAATTGTTGTTTGTTTTGTTTCGCTGCTTGCTCCTCCGTAGGCTTGATCCTGCGGAGTATCTTTAAGATCGTAGCCATGGGATGCTCTTTTATTTAAATTAGCCAAAGCATAGCTTCTTGCAGCAATCGCCTGAGCCCTGTGGGCTTCCTGGTTCCATCTTGAAGGCATCTCTGCAGGCACAACGCCCATTAAATATTCTTCTAAAGGAAGAGAATTAACAATTGTTAATTTCCCGTCAAAATTATAAACGATTAAATCACCGCGGTACCATTTTCTTTTTGTTGCAAGAAAACCTCTGCTTTGAGGGTTTTGGATAAAAATGGCATTTGTCTGGCAGTCGTAATATTTTCCTTTTACTTTTATTGCTATTGAATCTCCGTAAGCTTTAACAGGGTAAGGGAAAAAAGAGCGCGAAATAAAAAGAAGCTTACCCGTTGTTGCATCAAAAAACGAAGCATTCATCGAACTTCCGACATAAGTTCTTTTAATTCCTTCGTTTAATCCGATTCTAATTGCACATGCCTTGGGCGCAAAGCAAAAAAGGCAAAATAAAACAAGAATAATGCCTGATAATAAATTTTTAAAATTCAAATTTCTGCCCGAATTAAACATAGCAACCTTAACGCTAAGATATAAATTCTCCTTCCATTTATGATATTAACACAATAATGTAAACTTGTGTATATTAGCTTTTATTGTGAAATAATCCAATGAAATAATTTTTTAAAAATTATATATTATAAATGGTGTATTATTATGCGAAGTTTTTTTAAAGAGAATAAAGACGCCTTGAAAATCCAAGAGGAAGAAAAGGTTAGAGAATATATAAGTAAATATCTTAAAGAATTACAAAGACATTTTGATATGCCTGATGATACTATGCGCTCAATAATTTATAAAATTTATCAGGATTTATCCCCTTATCATTTCTTTAAAATTTTTATGAAAAATAAGCTTGATATGTTAAAATCCTTTTGTGAGGATAAATTTAGAAAGTATTAATTATGGAAATAAAATCATACCCTAACGGAGTTTTTGGCGCAACAACATATCTTGTTTACGATAAAGAATCAAAAGAAGGAGTTTTAATTGATTGCACCTGTGCGGTTGATGAGATTTTAAATTTTATCAAACAACAAAACATCAATTTAAAATATATCCTAATCACCCACGGGCACTTCGATCATGTTTATTGTTTGGCTGAATTTAAAGAAAAATTCCCTCAAATTCAAGTTCTAATGCATAAAGACGATATGCCTCTTTTAAATCAGGTTGCAAACCAATGTTCCATGACAGGAGTGGAAGAAATTAAAGTCCCCTGTATTGATGCGCTTATCAATGATGACACCAAAAATTTAAAAATAGGAAACAGCGAAATTAAAGTAATCCACACAAAAGGACACTCCAAAGGCGGTGTTTGTTATTTAATAGGAGACAATCTGTTTTCGGGAGACACATTATTTAAAGCCTCAATCGGAAGATGCGACCTTTTTGGAGGAGACATTAAAGAAATCGAACAAAGCATTAAAGAAAAACTCTTTAAACTTGATGATAACATAACCGTCTACCCGGGTCATGGCGATAAAACAACAATAGGTTACGAGAAAAAATTTAACCCTTATTTTGGAAGCAACTACTAAAATATTTACCAAATTAAATGCTGCAAGGTATAACTCTTGCAGCATTTTTAATTTTAACTTGAAAACTTTTAATTTAACCTCTGATTGATAATTCTTTGATTAGATTTCTGTATTTTTCAAGGTTGGTGTTTTTAAGATATGTAAGCATACCTTTTCTTCTACCGACCATTACAAGCAAACCGCGCTTTGCTTGAAAGTCTTTTTTGTTTGTTTTTAAGTGTTCCGTTAATTCGGTAATTTTTTGAGATAACATAGCGATTTGAACTTCAATGTTACCGCTGTCTTTTTCGTTTTTACCGAATTTTTTGATGATTTCCTGTTTGTTTTTCAAGTTGATTGTCATATTTATTCCTTTATTGTTATACTACCGCTATTTTACATAGCTATATAAGTATAGCTAAAACATGAAAAAAAATACAACATGATATTAATAAAAATTAATCTTCGTGTTTTAATTTACGATTCATTAATTTTTCCAAAATTTCTCTTGGCGTAATATCAGTATAAACGGCTTCATAAATCGCTCTTGAAACAGGAACTTCTATGTTTAATTTATCAGCAAGCTCGCACAGAGCACGCGAAGTTTTAACACCTTCAGCTACAGAACCTAATTCTTTTAAAATATCATCAATTTTTTTACCTTTTGCAAGCATGGAGCCTACCGTATAATTTCTTGAATAAGGGCTTGAGGCTGTGGCAATTAAATCTCCCATGCCTGATAAACCGTATAGGGTCTGAGGTTTAGCACCAAGTGCGGTGCTTATTCTTACCATTTCTGCCATACCGCGCGTTAGCAGAGAACCCCTTAAATTATCTCCCAAACCCATGGCACTTGCAAACCCCGATGCTATTGCGATAACGTTTTTAAGACTTCCGCCAAGTTCAACCCCCACAACATCCGTATTTGTATAAAGCCTGAATAATGATGGTACATTCAGCAATTTTTGAGCTTCTTTAGCTACATTTTCATCCTTTGAGGCAATGGTAGCCAGAGTCGGATGTCCCTCAACAATTTCGCGAGCCAAAGTAGGGCCTGATAAAACCGCAAGTTTAATATCGGGTAAAACTTCTGAAATTACTTCGCTCATTCTTTTTAAAGAAGGCAATTCTATACCTTTTGATAAATTTACAAGAATTTGATTCTTATCAAGTCCTATTTTTTTAATTTGTTCGCAAACGGGTCTTATCCCGCCCGTTGCAACAACAAGAAGAATAATAACGGCATCTTTTAGCGCATATTTTAAATCCGTTGTTATTTCCACTTTTTTATCAAGCTGTATTTTCAAGGGAAAATCAAGACGCTTTTCGTTTTGAAGAGTCGGGGTAATATCTTCTTTTCTTCCCCAAACACAAATTTCATCAAAATTATTGTTTAATAATTTAGTAATCGTAAGACCCCAGCACCCCGGGCCTAATACAGCCAGTTTCATTATTTTTCCTTCAATTCTTCTTTTATTTCTTTATTTTCCGCTTCTTCTTTGTCTATAAAAGGAGTTTCCTTTTGCATTTTTATTCTTGTGATTTTGATACCGTCAAGCTCTAAAATTGTGTATGTAATATTTTTATCTTCAATAACATCTCCAACCTCAGGTTCTCTTCCTAAAAGCCCGAAAACATAACCGCCTATTGTTTGAAAATCTTCATCGGGGATATCCTGATCAAACCTTTCGTTAAAATCTTTAATATCTGTTTTTGATGAAACATTCAATGTACAATCATCGATTCTGACTATTTCAGGTGTCTCGACTTTATCAAATTCATCGTATATTTCACCTACTATTTCTTCAATAATATCTTCAATTGTAACAATTCCGACTATTCCGCCGTGTTCATCCAAAACTGCGGCAATTTGATTTTTGGTTGAAGTTAAATCGGACAATAAATCGCTTATAAATTTATTTTCAGGAACAATCAACAACTCTCTTACTAAAGATTTAATTTTAAAATCAGGAGTTATATTATTATTTTTAATTGCTTTTAAAACATCTTTTGCATTAATTACGCCGATTATATTATCTATATTATCTTCATAAACGGGAATTCTTGTGTGTCCCGAGGAAATGATTATATCCGATAATTCATCAATTGATGCTTGAGAATTTATAAAGACAATTTCAGTTCTCGGTATCATAATTTCTCTTACAACCGCATTGGCAAAAGAAAAGAAGTTAGAAAGCATTTTTGCTTCATGGGAATCTATAGCGCCTATTGTTTCGCCTTCTTTAATTAATTTATCAAGCTTTTCTTCCCAATTATCTTCTTCATCATGCGCTTCTAATTCAATTGTAACGTGATTTACGTTTTTAACGTTCTTTTTAATTTTACGCTCTAGCATCTGAGCAATATCATCGGCATCTTTCATCTGCGTTTGGGGGTCAACTTCGATTGCCATATTTATTACAAGACCCGATGTACCAAGGTCAATTGTCTTTAATTCCGTAACTTTTGTTATTCCATGGATTGAACTTGCCGTTTTTCTTATTATTTCTTCGACTCTGGGCTGTGCCGATTGAACTGTCAGGCTGTTAACGTTATTTTTAATTAAATAAAAAGCAAGGAATAATAAAATTACACCGATTATTATCGATGCAACAGCATCAGGGATATAAGCAAAATCTTTGGGCATTATAAATTTTGCAATACTCAAAGAAACAAGCGCTATTAATACGCCAAAAAACGCTGCGGTATCTTCATACCAGACAAATTTTGTTGTCGGTGATTGAATTTTTCTTATGTATTTTAAGGATATAAAAAATCGCTTCAGAGGATTTTTTTCAACAACCTGCGCCTCTGCTACAACCGCGCTTGTTGCGCTTGTAACCGCCCAACCTTCAAAAAACAAACTGCATATAAGTGCAAAAGCAACGTAGTTATAATTTTTTAAAAGGTCGCTGATATCATGGGTATTTATTAATTTATCAAAACCGTTATAAATAGCAACAAAAGTACCCAAAAGCATCAAAAGTGCCGCAAACATAGCCCATACATTAGCTTCTAAACCGTATCCGAAAGGATGTTCACTGTCAGCAGGTCTTGAACCTCTTTTAATTCCTACCATTAAACAGATGCTGTTAAAAGAATCAACACTGCTGTGAATTGCTTCTGCAAGCATGGCGGAACTTTTTGTAAAAGCAAAGCAGATAAATTTAACAAGAGCTATTCCGATATTTGCAATAAACGCTCTTATGACCGCTTTTAATTTAGTATTATCTATCCTAGTGTTTTTGGTTATTTCGATTAAATTATTATCGTCTGAAATATCTATGTTCTGTCGAGAAGATGACATTTTTATTCCTTATTATTTTTCAAATTAATGTATATATAATATACTTAAAATGCAATTTTTGCAATTGTGTATATATTTTTAAATTTATGTTTTACCATTTATAACTTTTATAGTAAAATACTTAAAAATACATGCTTTGTATGGTTAGTCGAGATTAGGAATATCGGATTTGAACAGTTTTCAAAACAAAAAAGAACAGGAAACCTGGGATAACTTTATTGCAATATTAAAAGAAAAACTACCGATGCCCGTCTGGGTTGAATCGCTTGAGCCTGCAATCCCTATTTTTGAAAATATTGATGAGATATTTCTAATTAAAAGTAATCAAAATTTTGCAATCAACTTTCTTCAACACAAACACTTAAAAGAAGTTGAAGAAGCCTTTTTTGAAGCCTGCGGATTTAAGCGCGCCGTTAGGTTTATCTTTGATGAGAATGTAAAACCAAAGAAAAAACAAAAACTGACAACTAATCAAAAAGAGCACATACAAACCGCTCAAAAAATGGAAAATTTAGCTCAAATGCACTCTTTTTGCGGCTTAAATTTGAAATATACATTTGAAAATTTTGTCGAAGGAGAAAATTCAAAATTTCCCTATAGAATTGCTCAAATGATAGCCGAGGCACCGGGGCAGAAATATAACCCTTTCTTTATTTCAGGAAGCGTAGGATTAGGTAAAACCCATTTAATGCAAGCTATAGGACATAAAATTTTAAAAAATTTCCCCAATTTAAAAATAAGATACACAAAAGCGGAAGAGTTCGGAAACAAACTCATTGAAACCCTGAACACCTGCAAAAACGCAAGCGATTTAAACGAAAAAATGAAAAAATTCCGAGATATGCACAGAAACGTTGATGTTTTATTAATTGATGACATTCAATGGATTGAAGGCAAAAAAAGAACCGAAGAAGAAATATTTAACACGTTTGATGCGCTTTATCATGCCGGAAAACAAATCGTTTTTGCTTCAGACCGCCCTTTGAGCGCTTTTGAATTAATCCCTGACAGATTAAAAAGCCGCTTTGAATGGGGAATAGAAGCAAATATCACTATTCCTTCCCTTGAGACAAGAGCGCAGATTGTAAAACGCCACAGCATTTTATCAAATTTTCCGATAAATGACGATGTTGCACTGTTTTTGGCGCAGGAATTTTCAACAAACATAAGAGAACTTGAAGGCGCATACAATAAAGCAAGCGCACTTGCTTCAATTGAAGGTGTGGAATTAAGCATTGATAAAGTAAAAGAATTTTTAGAGCTTGATTCAAAGAAAAAGAAAATAACAATTGATAATGTTATTGATACATGCTGTAAATATTTTAACGTTGAAAAAGAAGATGTTCTATCCTGCGCAAGAGCAAAAGAAGTGGTTAACGCAAGAAAATACGCCATTTATTTATCAAGAGAAATGCTTGAATTGAGCTATCCTGTTTTAGCAAAAGAATTCAAAAAAAATCACACAACAATTATGTATCAATACGATAAATTAAAAGACGAAATCAAAACAAATAAAGCCATGCGTTTAATATCCGAAGAACTCGGGGAATTAATAAAAAGGTAAAGCATTGTTGCCATTTTAAAACAACATAGTATAATTTTTATATGAACGTTCTTTTAATTATAGGATTAGTATTATTTGTCGGCGTTATAATATGGGTTTATGTGCTGTTTATTTTCAATGCAACGGATGTAAAAAACGAAACCGCTATTCCTAAACCGCCCTCGCCTAACGCACTTGAAAGGTGCAAACAGCTTTATGACGAAGGAATGCATGGTGAACTTCAAAGATACGCCCAAAGAGAACTTGCAAAAAATTACGGAAACGCGGAATTAAGAAGAATTCTTGCAAAATCTTTAATGGCAACAGGCGATGAGCAGATGGCAATAATGCACTATGAGGCAATTTTATCCATTGCGCCTTATGATATTGAAACACAGGAATTATTAGCACGTTATTACTGTGAAAACGGGCCTAAAAGCAGAGCAATTGAGCTTTATGAACAAATAATGGTCTATGACAGCGGAAATGTGAACGCCGTTGAAGCTCTTGCAAAATTATACGAAGAAGCTCTTGACTATCCGAAAGCAATAGAAATGTACAATCTGCTTATTGATTCCGAACTTGACGAACAAAGAATTATAGAATTAACATATATTTTAGCGGATCTATATACAAAAGACGGAAATAACGAAAAAGCTTACGAGGAATATCAAAAAATAAGCCAATCAGACCCCGATAATCTTGAAATTTTAATGCTGCTTGCGGATTTAGCTTATAAGAACAAATACTGGAGCGATTGTTTAAAATATTACGAAAAAATCATTTCAATCGTAGGAGATGATTTTGAAATGCTTGAGAAAGTGGCAAAACTTCACGTAATTCTGGAAAATTGGAGTGAAGCGGTTGCAACATATAAAAAAATCATTTCTCTCGAAGACGAATCAAACACAAATTACTTATACCACCAAAACGAATTATGCAGCGCCATGATTAAAAACGGAGAAGTTAAAAAAGCGATTGATAAACTTAAAGATTTAATTTTATTGAATCCGAAAGAAACATCTTTTGCTTTTACCCTTGCTCAAGCCTATACAACAACAGGAGAATACCAAAAAGGGGTTGCACTGTATAATAATCTGATGAACGAACTACCCTCCGAACAAGAGGAGTTGATTATTAAATATATCTCAAAACTTATCTGCTTCTGGGCGCAGGATATGTTTGAAAAAGGCAACTACAGCCAGGCCTTTGATAAATTTTTTGAAGCATTAAAGTATGATGAAGAAAATGACGAAGTATATTTCCAATTAGGAAAATGCAACTACTATATAAAAAGCTTCCAGGATGCGATTTCATATTTTAAACGCGCAATTTCAATAGATCCGAAAAATTCTCTATACTATTTTGGCCTTGGGTGCGCTTATGATGAAACAGGCTCAATAAAAGATGCAAAAATTGCTTTTTATAATGCAATAAACATCGATCCTATGAATATAAAAGCAAGAATTGCATACGCAATATCTCTGACAAAAGAGCTTGAATACGCAAAAAGCATAGAACAATTCAGCGAAGTTTTAAAATATATCCCCGATAACGCAGACACTCTTTACAATATAGCCCTTGCTTACGAAAATATAGGGGATATGGAAAGGGCAATTAAATTCTACAAGAAAGCAATAGATATAGATAACAACCATAAAGAAGCAAATCATAACTTAGAATTAATTCTTGGAGAACCATACCACGGTCAAAAAGAAAAAATTGAAGAAGAAATTTTAAATGAGGGAAGTGAAATAGAAGCTCAAATTGTATCAGAACCAAATATCGAAGAAGAAAATTCAATTTTTAGCCCGGAAGAAGAAGCAAAAGAAGGGCAAAACCCGAATCAAGAAGAAAACAATCCTCCCGAAGAATTAACTTGATATTTATTTTTCTACATTGTAGAATTGATTACTAAACCCAATACCATGCGCTTGTAGCTCAGTTGGATAGAGTGTTTGGCTACGAACCAAAAGGTCGGGGGTTCGAATCCCTCCAAGCGCGCACTTAAAAGCTTTCCAACAAACAAGAAAGCTTTTTTTATTTACGCTTGTTCGGGATGTATTTATTCTCTTATGAATATTTTAAATTTTTTCCCTGAGTTTAAGAAAAAGGAGTTAAATATGGATGTACCTGATTTTCAAACAATGATGAATCCTGTGTTGGATATTTATACCAAAAATGGCAGCGAGCTTCGTCCGAGAGATATAGAAAATAAAGTTGCTGAAAGATTTAATCGAAGAAGAGCGCCATGAAGTTATTCCAAACAACACAAACTGCTTTAAAGAATAGAGTTAGTTGGACAGTATATTATCTTTTGCGGGTCTACTTGCAAGACCTAACAAGGGGCTATTATAAAATTACTAGTATTGGTAAAAATGAAAATCAACTAAATAAAACAATTAATACAAAATTTTACAGGTGCACTTGGCTGTTTTTCAGCAAGAAAGGGAGTATTTGTCTCTATTTTTTCTAAAAGAGAGCATTCAAAGGCTTTCTTTTTATCTTGTAATTTTATTACAATAATATAAAAACTTTATTTTTGCCAAAATAGTAATGCATTTTAATATTTTGGTTTGTTATTGGGTTGAAAGGCAAATTTAATGACTAAATGCGAGTTAATATTACAAAGGGATAATAATTTTAGGAACAGACATTGTGGCAGGAATTTTTGCTTTGGCATTAACTGCAATTAAAGGAATATTTCTGCGCACGCAATAGTCCAGGATTTCTTCGCTAAGTTCTTGCTTTGTTATGTCGCACCTTACCAAAACAGCCATAGGTTCCGGACGAATCAGGCCTTCATGCAAGTCTTGTTCTTTTATAATTTGTCTTATTGTATTTGCCATTTCGGAATCTATCTTCTCTATTTCTTGCAATGTTGTGCAGTCTTTTAAAAACTTCATTCTTTGCGTATATTCTCTTTGAGATAAATTTAAAATTTTCTTTATTTGATTAGGCACTAAATCAATACAACCGCAATGATTTCCGCAAGCATTCAATATTATATTTTCAAAATTATAAATATTTTTAGATGCATTATTTCCGCTATCAATATCACTATTCGCTTGCACATGCCAATCCGACCCTCTTCTTGGTTTTACTGCTATAGCATACCCTCCATCAGAGAAATTTAAATCTCTTCTGCCGCCTTTTGTTCCTACGCATATTAACATATCGGGATCTGTTATTTCCAAAGCTTCTATTGTTTTAATTGCTTCTGCATTAGGAATTCTATGTGTTGCAATCCCAAAATCAACATCCCTGTCCATTGCAGATATTTTTATTTTCCTGCCTTTTATTTCTGTTTCTTTTATTTTTAATACTGACTCAATATCATCAACCAAAGTTGGTATAGGGTTTGCTTGTCTGTATTCTCTTCTGTAGCTTTTTGTATCAATTGCGGTATTTATAATTTTGCGCTCTGAAGAAGGAATGCTGTCTAAAATCTTATTAATTATATTTTTATGAGAATTAATAAAAGTCTCATTTGATGTAGTATCAATTTCTCTAAAAATTTTCATTTTAGACTGTAGCAATCTTATATCTTCCAGAGAATATTCTTTCCTACAAATAGCTTCTTTTGGTGAGATTGCCGATATAAAACCGTTTAATAATTCTTTTTTTTCATCAATTGAAAGCTGCGATAAATCACCAAGACCAATATCTTTTAATTTTTCAAAGTTTTTAAATTCCAATAATCTTGCACTTAAATCTGTTAGTTTTTCATCTCCCAAAATATTTTTTATTGATTCATAATTATGGGAACGCCTAAAAATTCTATCAAAAATATCTATGCTAAAATTATCCATTCTAAAATCTTTAATTATTTTTGCAAAATCTTTTGTCCAGTATTTTAATAAAGAAGGATTATTGGTTAATGTTATACATTCATCTAAATATTTAACATTGTTATTATCTATATAGTTTAAAATATTTATAAGCTGGTTTATTTTAAAGTATTTTTTATTAAAATTCAATTCCGTCTTTATGGAATCTTCTCTAAAATTACGTGCTTTCCCTCTTTTTATTATTTCTTCAGCTCTTTTTTCCCAAGATGTAGATATTAAATCGTTTCTGCTTAATACATATTCAATCTGATTTTTATTAGCATTAGTTATCGGTAAATTTGCCAGTACTTCTATATCAAAGCCCTTTTTTACCAACGCAGGTATTATTTCTAACTGGGCAGGCGGCTCTGATATTTTAAAATTAAATTCGCTAAATAACTTTGAGAAAGCTCTGTCACGTTTTTCCTGCGGCATTTTCCTTATGATATCTGTTTCTGAAAGTTCATCATAAAGATTTAATTTTTCGGGTGATAGAATATTATTTTTTAAATTTTCGGGAATATCAGTCCTTTTTCTCATAATTTCAGAAAACATATCAGGTTTCATATCTAATATTTCATCAGATGTAAAAAATTTTATTTTATTTGCCCGTTTTAGTTTAGATAACTCAACGGTATCGCCAATTGGTGATGTTGCAAACTTCAATCCTGTAATATTGATATTACAATTCGGTTTAATCTTTAAAACATTTCTTCTGCTGCAAGCCTTAATGTGCTTTGCAGCAGATTTAAACAGATTTGTTGCTAAATAATAGTTCCCCATATAAATATCCCTTGATATTTATATAAAGTATTTTTATTTTTTTAATTTGCTTAATTGTTAATTTTTTTATCTTAAATTGTCTAAAATAATAAAACTATATGTCTTTTTATAAGCAAACTGTTTAATATTGAATTTTTGTGGCATTTTATGTTTATGAGAAGGTATATTATTGTTTTACTAATGATACTTTTTTTAAATTTTGATATCGTCTTGGCAACCGTGTATGAATGTACCTATAAAGACGAATACGGAAATCAGGTTGCGGTTTCTTTTAATCCCATACAAAGATACAGAAGCGACTATCAAAAAGCAATTACTGCACTAAAAAGCGGTAATTGCAAAGAATTGACAGTTAAAAAATATTTAATTAATGCCACAAGCTGCAATATCCAGTTTTATAAATACAACGGAAAAATTGCAAACATGACCTGCCGCGGCTCAAACCCCGAAACCCTAACAAAACTAAAAGAAATCGCAAGAAAGGATTTCGGGTATATTGATTAATTCTAGTCTTTAATTATCTCTGACAAGGTAGTTTTAGGTTGTCTTTTACTTCGAGCATTATGCATTCGCCTTTTTTGGCTTTGTAGTGAAGTCCGGGGGAGACTATTCCGGAGACTAAACCTACGCCGCCTCCTATGGAGCCGCCTATTATAAGGCCTGTGATTGTATGACCTGCGGCAACGCCTATTGCAGCACCTAGGCCTGAACCTACGCCGCCGATTGATAGGGTATAGGCTGCTATTTTGCCTGCCGTTTCTTTAGCGCCTTCCTGTAAGTAATCTTTTTTGCCTGCTATGCCTACTGCTACAGGGATATTCGTGGAGTCGGGAAGGATTATATGGGTAAATTCTATATATACTTTTGAATTTCTTGAAAACCATTTAGGGTTTTCGATGCAGGATATTCTTCCTATTAAAGAAGAGTTACAGGGGATTAGAAGCGTACCTTCCTGTGTTCTTAAATCGTTGTCAAAGGTGAATTGGACGTAGTCTCCGACTTTGTAGTATTTGGAGTTAAAATTTTGTGCAAAATTAACTATAAGATTGTTTTCTTTTTGAATAACGTTGCCTTCAGGTGTTATTTTTACAAGATCAATTTTTGAATGTTTTGTAGCCTGCATGTGTTCAACTTCGCCGTCAGGATAGGAAAAAGCAAATGCTCCCAAGGGAATTTGACACAATGAAAAAGCTAAAATCATAACACTTGCACTTAATTTTTTAATAGTCATATTTTAATCCTCTTTTAATTCCATAATAACAGATTTTTGTATATTTTTATACTGTTTTGGTTAATTTTTTAGTATTATGTAACAAAAAATTTCCGCCTCATTAGTTCTCTTTTATTTAAAATAAAATCGTTTTCATTTAAGTATGATTTTAAAAATCCGTTTTTGATAATTATTGAAAGATAAATTAAAACCTCGTTTCTTAAATTAAAAAGTTTGAATTTGTCTGATAGTAAAAGTTCGATAAATTTTTTTGATTTAATTGTTTTAACTTTTGTCATATTTAAGCCGATATTGGAAAAATTTTTGATTGATTTTATAAATAAATCAACAAAACCATCATCAATAATTTCGCGATTAATTAAAAAAATTGTTTTATTTTTTTTCTTTACAATATCAAAAAAAATCATTGCCACCTTACCGTATTTTAAATTTTACAAGCATTTTCACGAATTGTTAATAATTACAAAGAATTAAGTTTGTATAACTTTTGTTTGATAAAAAACCATGATAGAATTGACATGTTTTTAATAAGCGAATAAGTGACGATATGAATTTGTTAAATTGTTTTAAAGCGCAGAAGATACAAACCGGTTTAGATATGCTTCCCGATGGGGTTTTTGTACTTGAACAGGACGGGAAAATAATTGATGTTAATGCTAAAATTTTAAAAATATATAAAGCTAAAAAATTTGATATTATAGGGCATTATTTTTCCGATTTTGTTGAAAACGGAACCGCTGTTTTAAATGACATTTTGCAAGACGACTGTGCGCGTCAGGTTAAATCAATACCGAAATCCAAAAAAGAAAAATCCGCTCTTCTTGAAATGACTGTAAGCAGAAACACGGAGTTTGACAGGGTATATGTCTGCATTAGAGATGTTACGGCTTATAAAAGAGAGCAAAAAGTAATAAATGAAAGATATGAAGTTGCGCAAAAAATAATAACGGAAAAAAATGACTTCCTTCTTGATTCTTCGGGTGCCGTTCTTTCAAGCCTTACAACAATAAGCGGTTTTTCAAGAGCGCTATTGGATGGAATCGGGGGTGCGTTATCCGAAAAACAGGAAAAATATCTTAAAATCATAAATACAAATTCAAAAGATTTAAACTATGATTTAGAAAAGCTTTTTGCGCTTTTTAAAACCGAATCCAAAAAAGTCCAATATCAAAACAAGCCTTTTGATTTAATTTCTTTAATAAAATCAATTGAGCGGGTCTATAAAAAAGATATTGAAGATAAAAAAATCATCTTCACTCTTGATTATTCTGAATTAACTCAAAGAGATTGTTTTTTGGATTGCGAAATTGTTGAATACATTTTAAGAAGTATAATGGATATATTTGTAAGATTTTCCAATCTTGGTAAATGTTCGCTAAATATCGGGCATCCTCCGGTTGATTTTTTAAAAACGCGTGATTTTGAAGCAAACGATTCGCTTGACAGTCAGAAGTATGTTTTATTTGAGGCTAAAATCACCGATCTTGTTTTTAGCGAGGATGAATTAAATAATATTTTTGACACATACTACAAAGGCTCAGTTAAGCGTCCGATAGGCTTAAAGGCTACTCTTAACATTTTGAAAAATTATATTACCGACTTTAGAGGCGACATTTGGGTATATTCAAAACAAAGTTTTGGTACAATGCTTACCTTTGTGCTACCATTAAGATGATGGAGTATTGAGGAAGCACTATGGCAAATGTTATTTTAGAAAACATATCAAAAAATTTTGGGAAAAAAGAAATTTTAAACGATATCAATCTTGAAATAAAAGAAGGTGAATTTGTTGTTCTTGTAGGTGCTTCAGGATGCGGTAAATCAACTTTATTGAGAATGATTGCGGGGCTTGAACATCAAAATGCCGGTGATATTATAATAGGAAATAAAATTGTCAATGATATAACTCCCAAAGACAGAAACATTGCCATGGTTTTTCAAAATTACGCTCTTTACCCCCATTTAAATGTTAGAGAAAATATTGCGCTTGGGTTAAAAGTGCGTCATGTCGCAAAATGCGAAATAGAAAGAAGAATTTTAAGGGCGGTTGAAATTTTGAAACTGGAAGATTACCTCAACGCCCGCCCGAAAGAATTATCGGGAGGGCAAAGACAGAGGGTTGCGCTTGCGCGCGCGATTGTTCGCGAACCTCTTGTGTTTTTAATGGACGAACCTTTATCTAATCTTGATGCTAAATTAAGAATTCAAATGAGAGCGGAAATTAAAAAACTCCATAAAAAATTAAAAACAACATTTATCTATGTTACCCATGACCAGACAGAAGCGCTTACAATGGGCGATAAAATAGTTGTATTAAATGAAGGCAAAATCCAACAGGCAGATACACCTTATAACATCTACCATCACCCTAAAAATATTTTTGTTGCAACATTTATGGGAACTCACCCGATGAATATAGCGCCTGCCGAAATAAAAGAAGGGTTTATAAGGTTTGGCAACATTGCTTTAAGTGAAGATATAATGCCTTATAAATTTAATGCTTCTAAGGTATTAATGGGGGTAAGAAGTGAAAATATCCTGCCTCAGGACAGCCCGATTTTTCATTTTAATACAATTAAATTCAGTGCAAAAATCACTTTTGAAGAAAATTTAGGATCCCATAAAAATTTATATTTTAAATTTGACGACAATACGGAATTTTGCGCAGTAGTGCCCGGGGATTCAAAGTACGGCGAAAGCGTGGAATTTTCAATAAATCCGCGTGATTTACACTTTTTTGATTACGATACTAAAATGTCTTTAGAGAAATTTTAAGCGCCACATATTTATTTTTCTGCTATACTGTATTTATAAAGTGTAAAAATGACACGAAAATGACACCATCGTTTTAATAAATTATTTAAATTACAGGAGGAAAAACCATGGAAACTTATGGTATTGAAAAAATGGGTATAATAGGCCCAAAAGCGGTTTATCGCAATTTAACTCCGGCACAATTAACCGAAGCGGCATTACGCTTAAATGAAGGAAAATTGTCAAACACCGGCGCTTTGGTTGTAACAACAGGAAAATATACCGGTCGTTCTCCTAAAGACAAATTTATTGTTGATACACAAGGAGTTCACAATGAAATTGCATGGGGAAAAGTAAATAAACCCATAAGCAAAGAAAAAGCCGATGCAATTAAAGGCAAAATCGCAGCATACTTACAAAACAGAGAAGTATTTATTTTTGACGGTTTTGCAGGCGCAGATAAAAAATATACTCAAAAATTCAGAGTTATTAACGAATTAGCAAGCCAAAATTTATTCATCCACCAATTATTAATAAGACCGTCAGAAGAAGAATTAGCTAATTACGGTGAACCCGATTATACAATTTTATGCGCTCCGGGATTCAAATGCGATCCTGAAGTTGACGGCGTTAATTCCGAAGCCGCAATCATTATCGATTACGAAGCTCATACAATTTTAATCTGCGGTTCTCAATACGCAGGCGAAATTAAAAAATCAGTATTTGCTACAATGAACTACATTATGACTAAGAAGAACGTTCTTCCGATGCACTGCAGCGCAAACATGGATCCGCAAACCCACGAAACCGCAGTATTTTTCGGTTTATCAGGAACAGGCAAAACAACTCTATCCGCTGATCCTTCACGTAAATTAATCGGAGATGACGAACACGGCTGGTCTCCTGACGGTATATTTAACTTTGAAGGCGGATGCTACGCAAAATGTATTAATTTATCAGCAGAACATGAACCCGATATCTACAACGCAATTAAATTCGGTTCACTTGTTGAAAATGTTGTAATGGATGATAAAACACGCGAATTTGATTTTAACGACGGTTCTTTAACCGAAAACACCCGCGTAGGTTATCCGATTAATTATATTAACAACGCTCAAATTCCTTCAGTCGGCGGAATACCGAAAGTTGTTATTTTCTTAACCGCTGATGCATTCGGCGTATTACCTCCGATTTCAAGATTGGATAAAAATGCAGCAATGTACCACTTTGTTACAGGATTTACCTCTAAATTGGCAGGTACTGAAAGAGGCGTTACAGAACCTCAGCCGACATTCTCAACATTGTTTGGGGAACCTTTTATGCCGATGGATGCTTCGGTTTACGCTAAAATGCTTGGCGAAAAACTTGATAAATACGGAACAAAAGTTTATCTTGTAAACACTGGCTGGGCAGGTGGAAGCGCTGCATCAGGCGCAAAGCGTATGAAATTATCATACACACGTGCTATGGTAAGCGCCGCTTTAAACGGATCATTTGATAATATCGAATTTAAACACCATGACGTGTTTAATGTAGATTACCCGACATCATGCCCCAACGTTCCTGACGAAATGCTTGATGCAAGAGGAATGTGGGCGGATAAGGCAGCGTATGACGAACAAGCAAACAAACTTGCTCAAATGTTTGCAGACAACTTCGCCTCCAAATATCCCAACATGCCCCAAGAAATCATAAACGCCGGCCCAAGAGCCAAAGCAAGCGTTTAATCATAAATAAAACCAAAGGGTGCATCAACTGATGCACCCTTTTTCGTTTAAAAAAACGGGAGCACAAGCTCCCTTTAAAAACTGTTATTAAATATTAAAAGTTATTTTAATTCCGTAACACAGCGTACAGACCTGGTAAATGTTTTTGGATAACTGCTTAAATTCCAGGAACCGCTGTTTAAGCGACAAAAATAAGCATTATCACCACTTACATTGTTACTCCATACATAGCTTGCTTCGCAATGATTGTATGTAGAACCTGTGCAAGCGCTGGTATTTAAGTCGCACCATGCGGATCCGTATCCTTGTCTAATATCACACAACATTAATCCTGAAGCTCCTTTATTGATAGAATAAGAAGCAAAACTTACTACTTCATCATTTGTCGGCAACCTCCAGCTTCTGTTGTCGTAATGAAGATTAGCGCAGGCTCTTTGAGCACCATAATGTGTACACAAAGTCCTGTTGCAACCACTATAACCTCCGTTAGCAGAATCACACCCTTCCGCTGTCCTGCCTTGCCAGCAACAAGCACTTCCGCTGCATTTGGAATTTACTGAAACCACACTCACCCCCGTCAGCGGAAATTCAGGTTGATCTCCCATGTTGTATTGGGTTACGCAGAGTTTCTTCCCGCCTGCATCTATTTCAATGGTTTTATTCGGGCATCTTTTCTCACACTTCTGTTTATCATCAGATAACTTGTAGTTTGTTTCGCATTCGATGCATTGGGTGTTGTTGCATGTCTTGCAGTTGGGGTATTTGGTTGAGCATTTGGTGCATGATGCAGCGCCTTGGTTGGAGTAGTATCCTGATGGACATGTGATACAAGAGCTTGCTCCTTGATTTGAGTAGGTTCCAGATGGGCATATATTACATGACGACTTCCCTGATAAAGAATAATATCCTGCAGAGCATTTAATGCAAGTGCTTGCACCTTGAGTTGATGAATAGGAACCTGCGGGACATGCTATACAACTAACCGCCCCTCCTGTTGAATAAGTTCCAACCGGACATTTAATTATTTTGCCGTTTGGGCAGTAGTATCCCCCCGGGCATGTGTTACAATAGGAGGTTTGTTTATCAATTGAAGCGTAGTTACCGTTGGTGCATGATGAGCATAGTGTTTGTTTTGTTGATGTAGTGTAGGTGCCTGTTATAGTACTTGTTGATTTAATACAGGAATCGCATGTTGTATATCTTCCTTCTTGATTGTTTGCGGTTCCTTTGGGGCATTCAATTATTTTACCCGAGGGGCAGTAGTATCCTTTTGGGCATATATTACAATTTGTTGTTGTTATCTAAATAATATCCCTGATCACATTGTAAACATCTTTGAGAATTACATCTTGAACAGTGAGAATCGTTGTATTTTGTTTTGCATGATTCGCATGTACAATTATCTACATTTTTAAATTCATCGCTGTTGCAGCTTCTTGTACATATAATACATTTTTTGGGATTTATATAGCACATAGCGCAGTATCCTGATGCTTGAGGG